>NZ_JBFASO010000004.1:0-447992 GCF_040677775.1 Micromonospora sp. NPDC053740 | reverse complement strand
CGTAAGGCGGAACCGGCGATGGCCTACGACCAGGGTGACGGGACGATGCGGATCTACCGGTGGCTGTCCGACGGTGACTCGTTCAACCGCACCAGCGACTACGACTCGGGGCCGTTCCGGCTCAGCGCCGTGGGTGACCGGATGGCCTCCGGTGACGTGGACGGTGACGGCAGGGACGACATCGTGATGGCTTACCAGCAGCCGGATGGCACGTTCTCGTACTACGTGTGGCGCAACGGCAACTCGGCTGCCCGTGTCTGGTACGACAGCGGGCCGTTCGGTCTCAGCCGGGTCGGCGGGCGCCTGGTGCTCGGTGACTTCAACGGTGACCGTAAGGCGGAACCGGCGATGGCCTACGACCAGGGTGACGGGACGATGCGGATCTACCGGTGGCTGTCCGACGGTGACTCGTTCAACCGCACCAGTGACTACGACTCCGGAGCCTTCCGGCTCAGCGTCGTCGGTGACCGGATGGCCTCCGGTGACGTGGACGGTGACGGCAGGGACGACATCGTGATGGCCTACCAGCACGGCGACGGCACGTTCTCCTACTACGTGTGGCGCAACGGCAACTTCGCCGCCCGTGTCTGGTACGACAGTGGACCGTTCAACCTCAGCCAGGTTGGCGGGCGTCTGGTGCTCGGCAACTGGTAGGCGCCGACTCTGGCGTGCCACGGCGCGGCCTCCGCAGGACGGTGCGGAGGCCGCGTCGCTGTCGTGACGCCGTGTCCTCGGCCGCGCAGGTGCCGGGTGGCGCCCAACCGCCGTCGACGTCGCCGGTATGACGCTTCCGCTATGCCGAACATCGAACGCCGTCACACTAATATCGGCGTACATCGATGACCGGCGGCCCGATGGTCGTCGGACGACCGTAGGGGAGTGCCCGATGTTCCGAGGACAACTGAGACGCGCGGCGCTGGCCATGCTGGTGGCGATCCTGGCGGCGGCCGGGATGCAGCTCGCCACCGGCACGCCGGCCGCCGCCGTCCGAACCGTCTACTACGACGCGAGCCGGACCGGCGAGTTCCGCACCAACTTCGACCAGGCGGCGCAGATCTGGAACAGCCGGGTCAGCAACGTCCGACTCCTGGCCGGCACCCCGGCCAGCATCACCATCTACGTCGACGACGGCTGGCCCCGCGCGCAGCCGACCGGTCTCGGCTCGGGCCGGATCTGGATGGGCCGCACGGCCGTCAACCAGGGCTACGACCGCACCCGCATCGCCACCCACGAGGTCGGCCACATCCTGGGCCTGCCGGACCGGCGCACCGGCCTCTGCTCCGACCTGATGTCCGGCAGCAGCGCACCGGTCTCCTGCCGCAACGCGAACCCCAGCGCCGCCGAGGCGAGCCGGGTCAACTCGCTGTTCGCCGGCACCCTGGCCGCACCGGCCAGCACGACGTACACCTGGAACGACGCCTCGGACATCAGCCCGCTGGTGGTCGGCGGCCGGCCAGCCACCGAGAACTACCCCTTCATGGTGTACGTCTCCGGCTGCACCGGCACGCTGATCAAGGGCAACTGGGCGGTCACCGCCAAGCACTGTTCGACGCCGTCCTCGGTGCGGGTGGGCAGCGTCAACCGCACCAGCGGCGGGACCGTGGTGCGGGTGACCCGGGCGGTCAACCACCCCAGCGTCGACGTCAAGCTGCTGCAACTGGCCAGCTCGGTCACGTACGCGCCGGCCCCGATCCCGAGCACCTCCGGCGCTGTCGGAACCGCCACCCGGATCATCGGCTGGGGCCAGACCTGCGCCCCGCGGGGCTGCGGTTCGGCCCCTGCCGTGGCCAACGAACTCGACACGTCCATCGTGGCCGACAGCCGGTGCTCCGGCATCAACGGCACGTACGAGATCTGCACCAACAACACCAACGGCAACTCCGGCGCCTGCTACGGCGACTCCGGTGGCCCGCAGGTGCGCCGGGTCAACGGAGTGTGGAACCTGATCGGCGCCACGAGTCGGGCCGGCAACAACAACTCCACCTGCGCGACCGGCCCGTCCATCTACGTCGACCTGCCGTCCATCCGATCGTGGATCTCCACTCAGGTGGGTGGCCTACCGGTCTGACCATCAACGACATTGCGGGGCGGGGGGGCGAGTGTCAGGCGCGCCCCCGCCCCGGTGTGCCGGTGTCACCCACGCGATCCCACGATGCGGTACGGTGCGTGGCATATCGGCACATCGGAGGTGGCGGCATGCCTACCGTCGTCGTTCTCGCGCTGACCCTCGCCCTCGCGCCCGCGCCGTCCCCGTCGGCCACCTCGAACCCGCTCGGTGACATCGTGGGCGGCGTCGGCCAGATCGTCGACGACCTGCTCGGTGGCGACACCCCCAGTGCCGCTCCGACGCCGATCGTCACCGCCTCTGCGGCGGCAACGCCGAGTCGGCCACCGGTCACCGGTAAGCCCAGCCCGGTGGAACCCACAGTGATTCCCGGGCCCGCCGTGTCGGCGGGCAGCGTCCCCGCACCAGCAGCCCCCGATCGCCGCACCGCTGGGGCGAGCAGCGGCACCAGCGAGGCAGCCGCGCCCTGGCGCGTCGGCGACACCCCCGCACCGACCGCCCCGCCTGCGCTCGCCAACCCCACCCGCAATGCCTGGCCACCAGTGTCGTACCTGCTGGTCGTTGCGGTCCTCGCGGTGTTGGCACTGCTGCTCCTGCGCCGCCGGGCCCCCGTTTCCGCCGCCGCACCCGATCCCGGTCCGACGTCGGATCCCGGGCCGGAGCCGGATCCCGGCCCGACGCCGGACAACGTCAGCCGGTTGCCGACCAGCCTCAACGCCATCTACGAGATGGGCCGGCAGGACGAGCGACTCGAGCAGGAGCGCCGCCGGCGTACCTGAGGGCACGCCGTCCTCACGACGCCGAGTAGGCGCCCTCACGCCGGGGGATGGCGTCGTCGTACGCCCCGACCGGCCCGCTGTAGCGGGCCTTGCCCTTCGGGTACGGCCAGGCGTTCGCGGCGCAGCCGTGCAGGCCCAGCGTCTGCTGCTGCATCACCGGCGCCGGCCGGCCCCGCCCGGGGCACCGCTCGTGGCCGTACCCGAGTTTGTGCCCCACCTCGTGGTTGACCATGTACTGCCGGTAGGTCTGCACCGTCGCGCCGTAACCCGGCACCCCCTTGACCCAGCGCGCCACGTTGAGCACCACCCGGCCCCCGTTGCGGCAGGAGGTGTAGGCGTCCGGCACGTCCTGGCAGAGGGTGTCGCGGGTGCCGGGGGTCGCCAGGTAGATGGTGAAGTCGGTCGGTTCGCCGGCACCGACCCGGCGCAACCGCCCCGCCCCGCCCGCCGTCCACCCGCGTGGGTCGTTCAACGTCGTGGTGATCGCCGTGGCGATGTCCTTCGCCGGCAGGCCCCGGATGTCACGCTCGACGGCGACCCGGTAGCGCAGCAACCGGCCGGCAGTCGCGCGCACGGGGGTTGTCTCGCCGGGTGCCACCGACCAGCGGTTACCGCCGGTGGCGGGGTAGCTGACCGGGACGACGGGCGCGGAACTGGGTCGGACCTCGGCGGCCCCGGTCGGCCGACCGGTAGATGTCGCCGGTCGGCTGGGCACCGGCCCAGCGGCGACCGGGACGGCGGCGGGTTGCCCGGCGGCTGGCAGGCCGCACCCGGTGAGCAGCGCCACCACCAGCAGTGACGCCATCGAGGCGGTACCCCAGCGGCGGGTAACCTTCGTCGACATGTCTCTCCCCTCGCGCGTCGCCGGGTGGCGGCGCGGAGGAGAAGACGGGTGACAGTGGCGAAAAGTTGATGTGACCCAGGGCTCAACCTTTTGCCGGCTCCGCCCGTCTCTAGCTCTGTGGCACGGGGAGGGTTCGCGGTGGCGCGGGGTGACGCGGATTTCGTCGAGTTCGCGCGGGCGGCGTCCGCGCGACTGGTGCACGCCGCGTTCCTGATGACAGGTGACCACCACCAGGCCGAGGACGCCGCGCAGACCGCGCTGGTGCGCACCTACGCGTCGTGGTCGCGGATCCACGACGACGACGCCTACGGATACGCCCGCCGCACGCTGGTCAACCATCTGGTCGACGGGTGGCGACGGCCGATGCGGGAGTACCCGACCGACGAGGTGCCGGAGCAACGGCGTGGCGACGTGGCCGACGACGTAACCACCCGGCGCTGGTTGATCACCATCCTCGGTGCGCTCAGCCCCCGGGAGCGCGCCATCGTCGTCCTGCGCTACTACTTCGACCTGCCGGAGGCGCAGGTGGCCCGGGAACTCTCCGTATCCGTCGGCACTGTCAAGAGCACCAGCTCGCGAGCCTTGGAGAAGTTGCGCACCGCAACCCCCCGCACGGCCGATGAGAGGGCGCGCCGATGAGCGAGCTGGAACGGCTCCGCCACGCGATGCGGGCGACCGAGCGTCCCGACGCCGTGCTCGATCTGGACTCCGTGATGCGCGAGGGACGTCGGCTGCGTACCCGTCGATGCCTCGCCGGAGCCGGGGCGGCGACGCTCGTGACCGGCCTGGCCGCCGTGGTCGTCGTGGTGGCGGTCGGCGCGTCCGGGCCCGGCGATCCGGCGCCGACCGAGCGCCCGCCGCCGGTCGCCGTCGCCCCACCGTCGGTCGGTGTCTCGCCGTGGGCGGAGAAGTCGCTGGGCTCCACGCCACCGCCGACTGTGGGCCGCGACGAGCCGCCACCGAAGGCCCTGGGCCAGATCGTGGACAGCGGGGTGCGGCACGGCGCGGAGCGTCGGGTCTACTACTTCGTCGCGGTGTCCGTGCCCGGTGAGCCCAAGGTGTCCATCGGGCTGGCCGCCGGTCGCCAGGCTCCGGACGGCTCGTTGAGCACCGACATCCTGGTCAACGACGTCCACGGCAGCGACCGCGGCGCCGGGTTCCACCAGATCGGCTACGACGAGGGCTTTGCCGCGCCGGTGCCCACCTTCGGCTACTTCGTCGGCCCCGCCAGACGGATCATCGGCACCGTCGGCGGTCGGCAGGTCGACGCCCGAGTGGCGCCATGGAGTGGCGACAAGCAGGTGCTGATCTTCTGGTTCGACCCGGCGCGGCTCACTCCGGGGGAGCGGCTGGACGGCATCATCGCCCGTGACGCCAGCGGCCGCCGACTCTGACCCGCCGCCGGCACTCAGGCCAGTCGACGCTCGATGGTCACAGTCGTTCCCTCGGCGGTGGAGACCAGCCGCACGTCGCCGTAGGCGTTCATCAGCAGCGCGCCGCGTCCCCGGTCCATCGCCGGCCGGCGGTCCCGCCAGGTGCCGAAGTCCCGTACCGAGATCCGGATCAGCCCGCCACCCACCTGGGCGCGCACCCGTACCTCCGGACGACTGGGTCGCTGTGCGTGCTCGACGGCGTTGTTCATGGCCTCGGAGGCGGCGAGCAGGAGATCTTCCAACACGTCCGGGTCCACGTCCAGGTCGCCCAGCGCGCCACGGACGTCCCGACGCATCGCGGCGGCGGAGGTGGGGGCGGACGGGTACGTCCACCCCACGTCCAGGAGGTCGCCCAGCCCGTCCGGCTCGGCCGGCGCCTGCACGATCACGGCCGCGTCGCGGACGGGTTCGACCGCCGGGCCAGGCGCCCCCGGTTCCACCGGGGCGGGCCGAGCCGAGGGAGCTGCGGCAGCGACAGCGGCCGGGTCACCGACGACGGCCGCGGCAGGGGTACGGTCGCGGGCTCGGCGGATGCTGGCCCGGATCCGGGCGATCAACTCGGCCGCGGCGAACGGCTTGACCAGGTAGTCATCGGCACCCAGGCTCAGGCCCTCCACGCTGGCCTCCCCACCCGCACGGGCGGAGAGCACCAGCACCGGCAGCGTCCGGGTCGTCGGGTCGGCGCGTAGTCGGCGCACCAGGTCGAAGCCGTCCAGCACCGGCATCATCACGTCGGTGAGGAGCAGGTCGGGCAGCTCACTGTGGATCTCGTCGAGGGCCTGCCGGCCGTCGGTGACGGCCCGCACCCGCCAGCCCTGCCCGGTGAGCAGCCGGGTGAGGTACGCCCGCATGTCGGCGTTGTCGTCGGCGAGCAGGATCCGGGCCCCGGCCAACTCGTCAGTGGCCGGCCCGGACGCGGGATCGGGCTCGGTCAGCGCGTCCGGTTCGGTGAGCCAGCCCATCGCCTCCTCGACGGCGGCGCGTGCCGCGTCACCCCGCCCGTCCACCGCCGGCCCGGTGACCGCTGTGCGGTGCGCCGCCGACCAGGGCAGCGTCACCGTGAACCTGCTGCCGACGCCCACCTGGCTGGTCACGTGCACGTCGCCGCCCTCCAGCCGGGCCAACTCGTGCACCAGGGCCAGCCCGATGCCCGTGCCCTCGTGACTGCGCGAGCGGGCGCCCCGCACCCGGTGGAAGCGTTCGAAGAGTTTCGGCAGGTCCCGTTCCGCGATGCCGATGCCGGTGTCCGCGACGGTGAGGCGCACCTCTTCGTCGTCGGCGTCGACGGTGACCCGGATGCGGCCGATGAACGTGTACTTCAGTGCGTTGGAGAGCAGGTTCGTGACGATGCGTTCCCAGTTGACCGGGTCGACAGCTACCGGCCGGGGCAGCGGTGGGCAGCTCACCTCGAGAGTCAGCCCGGCCCGCTCGACGGCGGCCCGGAACACCCCGGCGAGTTCGGCGGTCAGCGCGGCCAGATCCACCACCCGGGCGTCGCTGCGCGCCCGCCCGGCCTCCAGGCTGGAGAAGGTGAGCAGGCTGTTGACCAGCGTCAACAGTCGGGTGGCGTTGCGCCAGCCGGTCTCCACCCGCTCCCGCTGCACCGCCGCCAACGGCGCGGTGGCGTCGGTGAGGGCGTCGGTCAGCGGGCCGAGGATGAGGGTCAACGGGGTACGGAACTCGTGGCTGACGTTGGCGAAGAAGTCGGTCTTGACCCGGTCCAGTTCCGCCATCGCCTCGATCCGGCGCCGCTCCTCCTCGTACTCCTGGGCGTTGCGCAACGCCACGGAGATCTGCTGGGCGAGCAGTTGGTGGAAGGAGCGGTACGCCTCGTCGAGCCCTCGGCTGGGGCTGACCCCGGCGAGCAGGACGCCGAGCGGCTGATCCTCGTCGGCGGAGGGCAGCGGTAGCGCCAGCGCGGTGCGAACCGGGTCGTTCCACGGGCCGGCGGGCAGCGGCAGCCGGTCGGCGACGTCGGTCACCTGGGTCGCCCGGCCCTCGGCGGCGTCCGCAAGCCCCCAGGCGTACGCGGGCGGGCCCGGGTCGGTCAGCTCGACGGTGTCCGGCAGGGCCGGGGCGTGCCCCTGGTCGCCGCCGGTGCAGGTGACCCGGCGCAGTGCCGTGCCGTCGCGCAGGTAGATGGCGGCGAACGGCACGTCCAGGGGGTGGCCGTCGATCACGTCGATCAGCCGCGCGCCGGTGGCGTCCACGTCGACGGTGCGCCCGTCGCCGAGCACGGACAGGTCGCGAAGGAGACGGAGGCGGCGTTCGCCGACGACCTGCTGGGTGACCTCGCTGCACACGGTCAGTACGCCGACGGTGCGGCCGTCGTCGTCGCGGGCGGGGGCGTGCGAGACGCTGAAGTAGGCCTCCTCGCGGTAGCCGGCCCGCTCCAGCAGCAGTTGCAGGGCGGGGACCCAGCTGGCCACCCCGGTCGCCATGGCCTCCTCGATCAGCGGGGCGAGCACGTTCCAGCCTTCGGCCAGCGTCACCCGTACGTCGTCGCCGAGCGCGGCGGGGTGCTTGTCGCCGATCAGCGCGGAGTACGCGTCGTTGTAGAGCTGGGAGTAGCTCTCACCCCAGAGCAGCAGCATGGGGTACCGGGAGGAGAGCACCATCCGGACGGCGGCGCGCAGGCTCTGCGACCATTCGTCGACCGGGCCCAGCGGGGTGCCGGCCCAGTCCAGTTGTGCCATCAACCGCCCGGTGTCGCCGCCGAGGAACAGGTCAGTGCTGGGTCGCGTCACGCTCGATCCGACCCCATCGCAAGCCCCCGTTCCGGGCCCGACGACCCCTGCCGCGTTACCTACCCATCCTGACACCTCTACTCACCTGTGCCGACGCCGGTACCCACAGTCGAACCGGCGGCGGTTCGGGACGAACGACCGATGCTCAACAAATAGATATCTGTAAGTGTCTCGGGTATCTCTCCAACCCCGAGGAGCCCCCATGAGAGGCAGAACGCTGAGCGCGGGAATCGCGCTCGCCGTGTTCGCCGGGATGACGGTGCCGCTGGTCGCCCAACCGGCGACCGCGTCACCTCCGACCGCCACGACGGTGACCCGGCCGATCGCCGCGTCCGCCGCCGCGTTGGCCGCGCCGGACATCTCCATCACCAACGTCCAGGCGCACCTGACCCAGTTCAACGCCATCGCCACCAGCAACGGTGGCAACCGACGGGCCGGCTCGGCCGGCTACACCGCCTCGCTCAACTACGTCAAGACCAGGCTCCAGTCGGCCGGCTACACGGTCAGCGAGCAGTACTGCTCCAGTTGCCGGTACCCCTCGAACAACCTCATCGCCGAGTGGCCCGGCGGCCCGGCCGACCAGGTGGTCATGTTCGGCGCGCACCTGGACGGCGTCGCGGCCGGTCCGGGCATCAACGACAACGCCACCGGCTCGTCGACCCTGCTGGAGAACGCGCTGGTCCTGGCCGCGCAGAACCCGACGATGACCAAACGGGTGCGGTTCGCCTGGTGGACCGACGAGGAACAGGGGCTCAACGGCTCCCGGTTCTACGTCAACTCGCTCAGCGCCACCCAGCGCGGCTACCTCAAGGGCTACTACAACTTCGACATGGTCGGCTCGACCAACGGCGGCTACTTCATCAACCGCGTCACCTCGACCACCGCGGCGCCGTTGAAGGCGTACTGGGACTCGTTGGGCCTGCAACCGGAGGAGAACGTCGAGGGCCAGGGCCGCTCCGACGACTACTACTTCCAGCAGGCCGGCATCCCCACCTCGGGCTATGCCGCCGGCGCCAGCGCGCGCAAGACCAGCGCCCAGGCGGCCAAGTGGGGCGGCACCGCCAACTCCGCGTACGACCCGTGCTACCACCGGTCCTGCGACACCACCGCCAACGTCAGCGCCACCGTGCTGAACCGGGCGGCCGACGGTGTCGCGTACGCGCTGTGGCAGCTCGCCGTGGGCGGCGGCACCCCGACCTGCACGGGCGGTCAGGTGGTCGCAAACGGTGGCTTCGAGAGCGGCAGCACGCCGTGGACAGCGTCCTCCGGCGTGATCACCAACGCCAGCGCCCAGCCGGCCCGGACCGGGTCGTACAAGGCGTGGCTCAACGGCAACGGCAGCAGCGGCACCGAGAGCCTGACGCAGTCGGTGACACTGCCGGCCGGGTGCGCCAGTTACACGCTGTCCTTCTGGCTGCACATCGACACCGCCGAGACCACCGGCTCCACGGCGTACGACCGGCTCACCGTGCAACTGGGGTCGACCACGCTGGCGACGTACTCGAATCTGAACAGGGCGTCCGGCTACGTCCAGCGCAGCTTCTCGGTGGCCGGGTTCGCCGGGCAGACGGTGACGCTGCGCTTCACCGGCACCGAGGACTCGTCGTTGCAGACCAGCTTCGTGATCGACGACGTGACGCTGGTGGCGAGCTGACCTCGTACCCCGAAAAGGGCCGCCGCCGGCAGCGTCCGGCGGCGGCCCGTCACGTCGTGGGTCAGGGGAGCTGTGGGTAGAGCGCGGCGACGCCGCCGGGGAACCCGGCCTGCACCCGCCGGCTGACGTCGTCGGCCACGATCTCGTAGGCGTCGGCCTCGACGCCGTCGACGGCGAGCCCGGCGATCACCGCCGGGTCGGACTTCGGGCCGGTGACCGTCGCGGCCATGTCGGTGTCCAGGTAGCCGATGTGCAGGCCGGCCACCCGGACGCCCCGGTCGGCGAGCTGGAGGCGCAGCGCGTTGGTCATCGCCCACTCGGCGGACTTGGCGGCACCATACGACCCGTGCAGGGGGAAGTTCACCCAGGACAGCACGGAGAGCACGTTGAGGATGGTTCCGCCGCCGTTGCCGGCGATGACCGGCGCGAATGACCGGATCATCGACAGGGTGCCGAGGTAGTGGGTCTCCAGCTCCAGCCGGATGAGGTCCAGGTCGCCGTCCAGCAGATCGGCCCGGTTGTCGACGCCGGCGTTGTTGATCAGCAGGTTGACGTCGCCGGCCAGTTCGGCGGCGGCGGCCACCGAGGCGGGGTCGGTGATGTCGAGGCGCACCGGCGTCACGCCGGGCAGGTCGACGCTGTCGGGGTTACGGGCGCCGGCGTAGACGGTGGCGCCCCGGGCGAGGAGTTCGGCGGCCAGATGCCGGCCGAGGCCACGGTTGGCGCCGGTGACGAGGGCGGTGCTTCCAGCGATCTTCATGGCGGTCACGCTATCCGACCTGACTTCTGTTAAGCAAAGTCAGCCATGTCACGGGGGTCGTCAGCCGGATCGGGAATACGACCCGGATGCGCCCACACCCCGACCCGTGACGACTCGTATCCTTTCCGCGAACCTTCGCACGAGCCGAGATGGGAGACGGTGTGAGCAACCAGGCCGAAACGTTGGAATTCCAGGCCGAGGCGCGTCAGCTCCTCCAGTTGGTGGTCCATTCGATCTATTCGAACAAGGACGTCTTCCTGCGGGAACTCATCTCGAACGCGTCCGACGCACTGGACAAGCTCCGGCTTGCCACCCTCGTCGACAAGGACCTCGTCGCCGACACCGACGACCTGCACGTCGCCCTGGAGATCGACAGCGACGCCCGCACCCTCACAGTGCGCGACAACGGCATCGGGATGACCCGCGACGAGGTCGTCCAGCTGATCGGCACGATCGCCAAGTCGGGCACCGCCGAGCTGCTGCGCCAACTGCGCGAGTCCGCCGACGCCCACGCCAAGCAGGACCTCATCGGCCAGTTCGGGGTCGGCTTCTACGCCGCGTTCATGGTCGCCGACCGGGTCACCCTGCTGACCCGCAAGGCCGGCGAGACCGGCGGCACCCGCTGGGAGTCCACCGGCGAGGGCACCTACTCGATCGAGGCGGTCGACGAGGCGCCGCAGGGCACCACAGTGACGCTGCACCTCAAGCCGGCCGACACCGAGGACAACCTGCACGACTACACCGCCGAGTGGACCGTCCGCGAGATCGTCAAGCGCTACTCCGACTTCATCGCCTGGCCGATCCGGATGAGCGTCGAACGCCCCGGCGTCGACGGTGCGGCCGCCACCCGTGAGGTGCAGACCCTCAACTCGATGAAGGCGCTCTGGGCGCGACCCCGCGACGAGGTCGACGCCGCCGAGTACAACGAGTTCTACAAGCACGTCAGCCACGACTGGGCCGACCCACTCGAGGTCGTGCACATGAAGGGCGAGGGCACCTTCGAGTACGAGGCGCTGCTCTTCCTGCCCAGCCACGCCCCACTGGACCTGTTCTCCCCGCAGGGCCGCCGCGGCGTCCAGCTCTACGTCAAGCGCGTCTTCATCATGGACGACTGCGAGGCGCTGGTCCCGACCTACCTGCGCTTCGTCAAGGGCGTGGTCGACGCGCACGACCTGTCGCTGAACATCTCCCGGGAGATCCTCCAGCAGGACCGGCAGATCCAGATCGTCCGCCGCCGCCTGGTCAAGAAGGTCCTCGCCACTGTCAAGGACCTCAAGGCCAACCACGCCGAGCGCTACCGCACCTTCTGGACCGAGTTCGGCGCGGTGGTCAAGGAAGGGCTGATCGACGACACCGACAACCGCGACGCCCTGCTGGACCTGCTGTCGGTGGCCTCCACCAACGATCCGGCCGAGCCCACCGACCTGGCCGGCTACGTCTCGCGGATGAAGGACGGCCAGAGCGACATCTGGTACGCCACCGGCGAGTCCCGGGCCGCCATCGAGAACTCTCCGCACCTGGAGGCGTTCCGCGCCAAGGGGCACGAGGTGCTGCTCCTCACCGACCAGGTCGACGAGGTGTGGGTCGAGCGGGTCGGCACGTACGACGGCCGGCCACTGCGCTCGATCGCCAAGGGCGAGATCGACCTGGACACCGACGAGGAGAAGCAGCAGGCCGAAGCCGAGCGCGAGCAGCAGCGACAGGAGTTCGCCGGGCTGCTCGACTGGCTGGGGACCACCCTCACCGACAGCGTCCGGGAGGTCCGGCTGTCGTCGCGGCTGACCACCTCACCGGCCTGCGTCGTCGGCGACGCCCACGACCTCACGCCGACCCTGGAGAAGATGTACCGGGCGATGGGGCACGAGATCCCCACCACCAAGCGGATCCTGGAGATCAACCCCGGTCACCCGCTGGTGTCCGGGCTGCGCAAGGCCCACGAGCAGGGCAGCGACCCCACCGCCCTGACCGAGACCGCCGAGCTGCTCTACGGCCTTGCGGTGCTCGCCGAGGGCGGTGAGCTGACCGATCCGGCCCGCTTCACCCGGACGCTCGCCGACCGACTGGCGCGCACCCTGTAAGCCTTCTGCCAGGTTGGTTCGCCTCGTCGATCATGGAGTTGCGGTGGGTGACAAAGCGCCCGTCGCAGTGCCTAACAGGCACCACAACTTCAAGATCGACGAGGCTGGCGCCCCTCGCCTGCGTGAGGTGGCTCCCGGTCAACTGGTGCGGGCGCTGGTAATGTTGGCGGCCTCAGGGTCCGCACCCTCCCGGCCAGCGGGAGGCGCAAGATCTCCGCTTTCATGCTGGGGAGTCTTGCCGTGCTTCTACACAATCGACCGACGAATCCACCGCACGCTCGGCTGCGCCTGTTGACTGCGGTCAACGCCCGCAAGGATGCGGGCAGCAGCCCCACCGGGATCGTCGGGCGGAGCCTGGCTCGGCAACTGCTGGGCGCCGGCGACAGGGTGCGGGTTCTCGCCGAGCCCGGCCAGGCCGATGACTGGCCCGACGGGGTCGAGGTCGTCGAGGGATCCATCACCCGCCCGATCGAGTACGCCGAGGTCTTCGACGGCGTCGACGGCGTCTTTCTCGCCGGAGCCGTCCCGACGACGGTGCCGGATGCCCTGGAGGTCGCCCGGGATGCCGGTGTACGACGGGTCGTCGTGCTGTCCTCGCACGGGCCGGAGTACGAAGAGGAGCATCCGCCGGAGACGTGGTTCTGGTTGGCCATCGAGCGGGCCGCCGAGTGCTCGGGCATGCAGTGGACGCACATCCGCCCGTCGGCGGTGCTAGGGGCGATGATCGAGGGCACCTATCCAGCGACGGGGTCGGACTGGCCGGAGATGATCCGGGGCGATGGTGTCGTACGGGAGGCGTTTCTGGGCGGCGGACACTACCCCTTCATTCACGAGGACGACCTCGCCGCGGTCGCGATGGCGGCGCTGCGCGTCGACGACCACGTCGGCACCGTACTGGAGGCGGTCGGTCTGCCGATCAGCAGCCGTTCGCGGGTGGCGAGCATCGCCAGGGCCATCGGCCGCGACATCGCCGCCGTCGAGGTGACGCCCGACGAAAGCCGCGCGAGGTGGCGGCGTGACGGCTGGCCCGACAGTGGCATCGACGTGACGCTGTACGCGCTCGAGGAGTACGGGGCGCGGCTCGCCGAACTCACCGCGTGGACGCTCGACCAACGGCCGGCCGTGCACGAGATCATTGGCCGCCCACTACTCGACGTCGACGACTGGGTGGTCGAGAACGCCGAACTGTTCCGCTGAGCGTGGGTTGCCCCGCCTGCGCTAGCGCATCGCATCGTGGCCTGACTCCGCCGCCGTCACCGGCCGGGGATCACCAGACCCGACTCGTAGGCGATCATCACCGCCTGGGCGCGGTCGCGCAGGTGCAGTTTGGTGAGCAGGTTGCCGACATGTGTCTTCACCGTGTGCTCGCTGAGGTGGTGGTGGGCGGCGATCTCGGCGTTGGACAGGCCGGCCGCGATCAGGCGCAGCACGTCCGTCTCACGGGCGGTCAGGGCAGTCACCGCGGCGGCCCGGGCGGGGTCCGGATGGCCCCGCCGGTGCAGCTCGCCTATCACTCGGGCGGTGACGGCGGGAGCGAGCAGCGCGTCCCCGGCGGCCACCACGCGGACCGCGTTCACCAGGTCGGCTCGGGGAGCGTCCTTGAGCAGGAAGCCGCTGGCCCCGGCCCGCAGGGCCGCGTACAGGTAGTCGTCGGTGTCGAACATGGTCAGGGCGAGGACCCGGCTCGGGGTGAGCGCGCAGACCTGGCGGGTCGCTGCGACACCGTCCAGGACGGGCATCCGCATGTCCATCAGGACGACGTCGGGGCGGTGTTCGCGGGCGGCCCGCACTGCGGCTGCGCCGTCCGGGGCCTCGGCGACCACCTCGATGTCCGGCTCGGCGCCGAGGATGGTGGCGAACCCCGCCCGGAACAGGTCCTGATCATCGGCGAGCACGACACGCAGCATCAGATCACCGCCGGTGTCGACAGCGGCAGGACAGCGGTCACCGCGAAGCCCTGGCTGTCGGAGGTCGGGCCGGTGTGCAGGGTGCCGCCGCAGGCGTGGGCGCGCTCGCGCATGCCGACGATCCCGTACCCGGCCCGGCCGGCGTCGGACGCTCGATGACCGCGCCCGTCGTCGGTGATCGACACGGTGAGCGAGTTCGCCGTGTAGTCCAGTCGGACGCGAACCGATCCTGCCCCGGCATGGCGCACCACATTGGTCAGGGACTCCTGCACGATCCGGTAGGCGGCCACCCCGACGTCCGGGGGTGGCGCGAGCGGCGGCTCGACGGCACCCGCGGACGGCGAGACGGTGAGCACGGCATCGAGGCCGGTGGCGCGGACCCGCTCGACCAGGACGGGAAGGTGGTCCAGACCCGGCTGGTCGAGTGGCTGGTCGGTGGGTTCGTGCAGGCTGCCGACCGCGCGGCGGAGCTGGACGACAGCGTCCCTGCCGGTGGCGGCGATCGTCGCGAACGTGGCATCGGCGCGATCCGGCTGGTGACGGACCAGGAGGGGACCCGCCTCCGCCTGGACGATCATGACGCCGACCGCGTGGGTGAGGATGTCGTGCAGGTCGCGGGCGATCCGGGTGCGTTCACGCAGCACCGCCGCCGCACGTTCACCGGCGATCCGACGATCGCGTTCGGCGAGGGCCGCGGTCTGGCTTCGGCGTGCCCGGGTGCTGGTGCCCAGCGCGTACGCGAAGAGGTAGGCGACCGACAGGTAACGCAGCACCTCCACGTCCGGGCGGGGATACAGCAACGAGACCAGCAGGCCGGCGGCGGTCAGCACGATGCCGAGCAGGCGGATCGGCACTGAGGCCCGCGCCGCGAACGTGTAGAGGCAGACGAGCGGTCCGACCGGCAGCAGTGGGGGCGCGCCGAGCGAGGCGGACACGGTGGTGGCGACGCCCACCACGAGGGCGACCCGGAGCAACGCCTGGTCCCGCCACAGCACCGGCACCGACGACGCCACCGCGAGCGGCAGCACCCACCACTCGCGTGGCCCACCGGCCAGGGCGGGCAGCACTGTCGCGGCGACGGCGGCCACGGTGACGGCGAGATTGACGTACCGCTTCACGTCGGCAGTATCGTCCGACCCGGCGCGTTGACGCCTCCCTCCACGGGACCAGATCGATCCGGCCTCGCAGGGCGATCCGACCCGGCCGCCACCGCCGCACGCTCGACACATGATGACGATCCTCGCCACGCTCCTGAGTGGCCTGCTCTGGTTCGGTGGCACCGGGCTGCACCCGGTCCCCGCGCTGACCTGGCTCGCCCCGCTCCCGCTGATCCTCGCCTCGACGCGGGTACGCCCGAGGACGGCGCTCTGCGCGACAGCCCTCGCCTGGTCGATCGGTCAGTGCGGCGTGCTCGGCTACTACCTCGGCACCCTGCGACTACCGGTCCCCGTGGTCGTCGGTGTGGTCCTGCTCGGCGTCGGTCTCGCGACCGGCACGGTCCTGCTCGCCCGCGCACTGCTGTTGCGCGGACGAACAGTCCTCGCCGTCCTCGCCGTGCCCTCGCTCTGGGTGCTGGGGGAGTACGTCGCGTCCCGCCTGCTGCCCAACGGCGCCTGGTGGAGCCTCGCCTACACTCAGGCCGACGTCCGCCCGGTGATCCAACTGACCGCGCTCACCGGCGTCTGGGGCGTCACCTACCTGCTGCTCGCCGTCCCGATCGCCCTCGCCGCCCTGCGCGGAAGCCCTCGTCCCGCCCTCACCTGCCTGCTCGTCCTCCTGCTCGGCGCCGGCGGGTGGTCGGCCTGGTCGCTGGGCCGTTCGCCCGAGCCGGCCGAGCGGCTGACCGTCGGCCTGGTGGCATTGCGGCAGCCCGAGGACGGGCTCCCGATCGACGGGCAGCCCGGCCGTGACCTGCTCGCCCGTTACGCCGCGCGGGTCGAGAACCTGGTCGCCCGCGGGGCGCGGATCGTCGTCCTGCCGGAGAAGGTGTTCGCCGTGACGGACACGACGATGCCGGTGCTCGTGGCCGCGCTCCAGCAGACCGAGGCTCAGGTCGTCGTCGGCGCGGTGCGGCGACGGGCCGACAGGGCGAGCAACGTCGCGCTGGTGCTCACACCGGGCGGGACCATCGCGACGTACGAGAAGCAGCATCTCGTCCCGGGCCTGGAAGACTGGCTGACGCCGGGTGACGAGGTGCTCGTGGACGGGCGGTTCGGCGTCGCGATCTGCAAGGACCTCGACTTTCCCGGCCTGGTCCGGCGGTATCGGGCGCAGGGCGCCTCGGTGCTGCTCGTCCCCGCCCTGGACTTCACCTCCGACGGCTGGCTGCACGGACGGATGGCACTGGTCCGGGGCGTGGAGAACGGGCTCGTCGTGGTCCGGGCCGCGGCGTTCGGCCGGCTGACGGTCACCGACCCCGGCGGCAGGATCGTGGGTGAGGCCACCGCCGGTGACGCGCAGTTGCTGCTCGCCACGCCGACGTCGGGGTGGGGCACTGTCTATTCGCGTACCGGAGATTGGTTTCCGCTGTTGTCAGTGGTCCTGTTGGTACTGGCCGTGGGTGGCGCGCGGTGGTGGCCGGTTACCAGCGGTTCCGGTGGGCGAACGCGTCCGGGTCGGCCCACGGACCGGGCTTGAGGTCCATCGTTGCCAGGCTCCGCCGCGACAGCCGAACGCTCGGCCGGACAACCGGCCGAGCGTTCGCCTGTGCGGTGCGGATCAGCGCAGGGGTTGGTGGCCCGTCACGCCGCGGAGGCGGCCTTCGCCTCTCGGTGCGACGCCACCGGTCCGGCGTTCCAGCCCCAGCGGGGGGCCGGTACCGCCGCGTCACGACGCCCGTCCGTGTCGGCGTCGTCGCCGTCTGTTCCGTCGACGGTCAGTTCGACCGAGGCGGGTGTGCTGCGGGCCAGCCGCAGTGAGTGCTCGGCGCCGGTGCGGGCCGCGCACGGCCACTGCTGCCCGGCGCACTGGAGGTTGCGGCACTGGCCCTCGTCGTCCGGCTCGTGTGCGCTCAGCACGTCAATCGCCAACTGCCACAGCAGCGGATCGGTCACGTCGTGCGGACGCTCGGCGGTGCGACTCGGTCGGTTGCTGGTGTCGTCGGACATGGTGGGCCCCCCTCGTCAGGCTGTACCCCCCAAGGGTCACCCGTCAGTCGCCGGCTAAACCGCCGACCTGCTGTGATGTGTCTCTGATCGCAGCTCGGCCGAGGACGCCGCACGCTTATCGGTCAGTCCGGCAGAAGCGGCATCTCCACGCCCGGCTCCCGGCCGAGCAACACCGCCCGCGTGAGCGCCGCTGATCCGAACCGGTCGCGGACCGCGTCGACCGCAGCGTCCAGATGGGACCCGGAGTCCGGCTGGAACGGCAGCTCAGGCTGGACCGGGTTGTCGTCGAGGTTGCCCACTGAGACACCGATCAGGGTGATGCCACGCCGATCGATCTCGGGCAGCGCGGCGCCTAGCAGCGCACGCGCGGCGGCGAGCAGTGGCGTCGTCTCCGCCGTCGCCTTACCCACCGTGTGTGAGCGGGTCGCCCGGGTGTAGTCGCCGAAGCGCAGCCGCAACACCACGGTGCGGCCGGACCGCCCGGCCGTCCGCATCCGCCGGCTGACCCGGTCGACCAGGCTGGCGAGGATGGCGTCCAGTTCCGTCGAGGCGTGCGGGGTGCGACTCAGCGCGTGTTGCGCGCCCATCGAACCGCGCCGCCGCCCCACCTGCACCGCCCGGGGGTCGCGATTGTGCGCCAGCGCGTGCAGGTGCCGGCCGGCGCCCGCACCGAGCAGCGACACCAGCGCCGCCTCACCGAGGCGGGCCACCTCCCCGACGGTACGGATCCGGCGTTCGCGCAGCTTCGCGGCCGTGACCGGGCCGACGCCCCAGAGCCGTTCCACCGGCAGCGGGTGCAGGAACGCCAGCTCGGCGTCCGGTGCGACCACCAGCAGGCCGTCCGGTTTCGCCACGCCGCTGGCCACCTTGGCCAGGAACTTCGTGCGGGCCACCCCCACCGTGATCGGCAGGTGGACCCGGTCGCGGACCTCCCGGCGCAGTCGCTCGGCGATCTCGGCCGGTGGCCCGACCAGCCGCCGTAGACCACCCACGTCGAGGAACGCCTCGTCGATGGAGAGCCCCTCGACCAGCGGTGTGGTCTGCCGGAAGATCTCGAAGACCGCGCGGCTCGCCGCCGTGTACGCCGACATCCGAGGCGGCACGACGATCGCGTCCGGGCACAGCCTCCGCGCCTGCTGGCCGCCCATCGCGCTGCGGACGCCCCGCGCCTTCGCCTCGTAGCTGGCCGCGAGCACCACGCCGCCACCGACGATCACCGGCCGCCCCCGCAGACGCGGGTCGTCACGCTGCTCGACCGACGCGTAGAACGCGTCCAGGTCGGCGTGCAGGATGCTGGCGCCGGGCGACACGTACACATGTTCGCATGGCGTCCGGCTGGTGCGGCAGTGAGCTGGGCGAACGTCGGTCAGTCGAGGCAGAACTCGTTGCCCTCGGGGTCGGCCATGATGAGATGACCGGCGCCCAATGGGGGAGTGGGCTCGTGCCGACTGAGCCGCTTGGCACCGTGCGAGACGAGCCGTTCGGCCTCCGCCTCCAGGGCCGCCATCCGCTCCTCACCCTCCAGTCCGGGGGCCGCGCGTACGTCGAGGTGGACGCGGTTCTTCACCTGCTTGTGCTCCGGCACCCGCTGAAAGAACAGCCGTGGCCGCGAGCCCTCGGGGTCGACCACCGCCGACGCGTCGTTGCGCTTCTCCGGCGGCACACCCATCGCCTCCAGCGCCTGGTCCCAGGACTCGAAGTCTCCGGGTGGTGCCTGCACCTGGTAGCCGAGCGTCTCGGCCCAGAACGTGGCCAACCTCGCCGGGTCGGCGCAGTCGAACGTGATCTGGACGTCGCGGGTCACGGCGGATCCCTGCTTCCTGTTCTGGTCGGTCATGATTTCAGCCTCTCGCGGATAGCGGACAGGGTTGTTCCGCTATCCGTGAAACGATCGACGCGTGACAGTCGAGGCGACGACCGAGCGGGTGCTGCGCCTGCTGGCGCTGCTGCAACGACGGCTGTCCTGGACGGCTGCCGAACTCGCCGCCGAGCTGGGGGTCAGCGGCCGTTGCGTGCGCCGCGACGTGCAGCGTCTGCGGGCGCTCGGCTACCCGGTGCACGCGGTGTCGGGCGTCGGCGGCGGCTATCGACTCGGTGCGGGCACCCGGCTGCCGCCGTTGCTCCTCGACGACGAGGAGGCGATCGCCACGGCGGTGTCGCTGCGGCTGGCCTCCGGGGGCACGATCGCCGGTGCGAGCGAGGCGGCGCTGCGGGCACTCGCGAAGCTCGACCAGGTGATGCCGTCGCGGCTCCGCGCCGAGGTGCGGGCGGTGCACGGCTCCACCGACACCCTCATCGGTCCGGTCGCCGAGATCGACGCGGAACTGCTGGTGACACTCGCCCGGGCCTGTCGGGACGGGGTCCGCGTTCGGTTCCACTATGCCGGCCGGGACGCTGGTGAGCAGGAACGGACTGTCGAGTATGCCGGCCGGGACGCTGGTGAGCAGGAACGGACTGTCGAGCCGATCCGGATGGTCACCACCGGCCGCCGTTGGTATCTGATGGCCTGGGACGCAGACCGCGCCGACTGGCGGACGTTCCGACTGGACCGGATGCGGGCTGCGGTGGCGACGACCTGGCGTTTCCCCGCGCGCGACCACCCGGATCCGGTTTCCTTCGTGCAGCGTTCCGTGACCGGGGCGCCGTACCGGTACCTCGCCCGGGTGCGGGTGCACGCCCGACCGGAGCGGTTGCGGGAGGTTATCCCAGCACAGGTGGGGCGGGTCGAGGAAGACCGCGACGGTTGGTCAGTGCTGGTCGTCGGCGGCGACAGCCTGGACTGGCTCGCCGCGCACCTCGCCCGCCTGGATCACGAGATGGAGGTGTTGGAGCCTCCCGGGCTGCGCGAGGCCGCAGGCCGGCTGGCCCGTCGCCTCGCGGGGCTGGCCGGCGCGACCTCGGAGCCCGGCGCGCGGTGACGCAGCGTGTAGTGGCGCAGCGACACCGGGCTGCCGTCGGGAGCGGTCCATGGTGCCGTGCTGGTGCCGACCCACAGCCACCCTGCGCGCTCGTACAGCGCGGCGGCCGCGGTGCCACCGGCGGCCAACTCCAGCACCAGGTCCGTTGCGCGTTTGTCCGCCCACTGGCGGGCCCGTTCCAGCAGCGCGCTGCCCAGCGCCAACCCACGGGCTCTCGGCGCGACGAAGAGACGAGCCACCTCGGCTGTCGGCCGGCCGGGCGGGCCGTCCACCTGATCGGGGATCCGATGCACCGCGACGTGTCCGACAACGGCCGCGTCGGCGTCGACGGCGACCCAGGCTCGCGCCGGGTGCGGCTCGCGCAGCCAGCGGTGCGGGTCGGCGGGCCAGTTCAGTGGGTACCCGTCGACCCGGTGAACCTCGGCGAGCGCCGCGACGCAGCCGTCCAGGTCGGTGGCGCGTCGTCGACGCACAGCCTGTCGGTTCACAGGTCGTCGAACGGGCTGGCGTAGCGGAACTCGCCGCGGATCGACTCGCGCCAGGCGTGCGACTGTCGCGCCATGAAGTACTGCGGCCCCCACGGCTGGGGCGGGGTGACGCCCAGCTCGACGGCCGGCCGGAACCCGAAGCGCGGGTAGTAGTCGGGATGCCCGAGCAGGACCACCAGCGGTTCGTCCCGTGCGTCGGCCGCGCCGAGCACCGCGTGCATCAACGCGCTGCCCACACCGCTCCGCTGCCGGTCCGGCAACACGCCCAGCGGCCCCAGGCCCAACGCCACCGGCGCACCGTCCACTCGGCCGCGGGTGGCCACCACGTGCCCGACCACCCGGCCGTCCACATCGGTCGCCACCAGGGAGTACGCGGGCAGCCAGCCCTCGTCGGCGCGCAACGCGTCGACAAGGGTCGCCTCGACCGGTACGCCGTCACCGCCATCGGCCTTGGCGAAGGCTGCGCAGTGCACCGCCCGAACGTCGTCGACGTCGGCGGGTGTCTCGCGTCTGATCAGCACCGCGCCACCATACGGGTGCCCTCGGCAACGGCTCCACGCGTTATCCCGTCGAATGCCGACGACGCGACGTCCCCGGCCCGCCGACCCGTGGCGCCCGTGGCGCCGATCATCTGGACGTCCGCGGTTCGGCGCTGTGCTCGGCCGGTTGGCGCGGGCCGGTCGGTTGCCTCGCCGGGGCTGTTGCCGAACCGACGGCAGTTGGAGGGCATGTCGCGGAAACGGGCGATGACTGTCAGTCATATTGATGACTGACAGTCATCGCACGAATGAGCGAATAGGGCTCCCGGCCCGAGATCAGCGGGGTCGTAGGCCGGCGGGTCGGAGTCCAGGTCCGGTCGGAGGCCGGGGCGGGGGCGGGTCAGCGGCCAGGTCCGGTCCGGCCAGGTCCGGTCCGGCCAGGTCCGGTCCGGCCAGGTCCGGTCCGGCAAGGCCCGGCTCGGCTCGGCTCGGCACAGCCCGGGTCGGGTCGGGTCGGGCGCCATCTCAGCCGACGGCAGTGGCGGAGGGCGGGGCGCTGCCGCCCTGGGGTGCCTCCGGGACCATCAGCCGGATGATCTCCGCCTGGTCGGCGGGCGAGGGCAGTCCCCATTCCGGTCGGTAGCCGTACACCTGGTGCAGTGGGGTGGAGCCGGTGCGGCCGTCCAGGATCTCCACGGCGTCGGTGCCGATCAGGCCGGGGTGTTCGACGCCGCAGGCCTCGGCGACCTTGGTCAGGTCCCGGCGCAGCGTCCGCAGGTAGTTGGCCGCCCGGACCGACTTCGACGTCGGGTCCAGGCCCCGGGCGAGCCACGCGTTCTGGGTGGCGACGCCGGTGGGGCAGGTGTCGGTGTGGCACTTCTGCGCCTGGATGCAGCCGATCGCGAGCATCGCCTCCCGACCGACGTTGACCATGTCGCAGCCGAGCGCGAACGCCACTATGGCGTTGTCCGGCAAGCCGAGCTTGCCGCCGCCGACGAAGACCACCTGTTCGTGCAGATCCCGCTCGGCGAAGATCTTGTAGACCCGGGAGAAGCCCTGCTGGAACGGGAGCGACACGGAGTCGGTGAAGATCAGTGGTGCGGCCCCGGTGCCACCTTCGCCGCCGTCGATCGTCACGAAGTCCACACCCCTGCCGGTGTCCCGCATCAGGGTGGCCAACTCCTGCCAGAAGCTCAGGTCACCGACCGCCGACTTGATGCCGACCGGCAGACCCGTCTCGGCGGCCAGCAACTCCACCCAGTCGAGCAGGCTGTCGCAGTCGGAGAACTCGGCGTGCCGGGATGGGCTGACGCAGTCCTGACCGGCCGGGATGCCCCGGGTGGCGGCGATCTCGGCGGACACCTTCGCCCCGGGCAGCAGCCCACCGAGGCTTGGCTTGGCGCCCTGGCTCAGCTTGATCTCCAGCGCCCGCACCGGTGCGCCTGCGACCAGGTCCTTCAGCCGGTCGAGGCTGAACCGGCCGTGCTGGTCGCGGCAGCCGAAGTACGCGGTGCCGAGTTGGAAGACCAGCTCACCGCCGTTGCGGTGGTACGGCGACAGGCCGCCCTCGCCGGTGTTCTGCAGGCAGCCGGCGAGCGCCGCCCCCCTGTTGAGCGCGGCGATGGCATTGCCGGAGAGCGAGCCGAAGCTCATCCCGGAGATGTTGACCACCGACTCCGGTCGGAACGCCCGGGCGCGTCCCCGTGCCGCTCCGAGCACCTTCGCGCAGGGCAACCGCACGTCGTGCCCGGCTGTCGGTGACGACGGCGGCACGGCACGGCCGAACGTGCGGTGCTTGATGATCGGGTACCCGGGGGTGTACTCGATGTCGTTGTCAGTGCCGAAACCGAAGTAGTTGTTCTCCTGTTTGGCCGACGCGTACACCCAGCGGCGCTGGTCGCGGGTGAACGGCCGCTCCTCGTTGTTACCGGCCACGATGTACTGCCGTAGCTCCGGCCCGATCGTCTCCAACAGGTAGCGGGCCCGGCCGAGGACCGGAAAGTTGCGCAGCAGCGCGTGGTCGCGCTGGATCAGGTCCCGCGCGGCGAGGGCCGCGACGGCGGCGGCGACAGCGGGTACGGCTCGACGGGCCCAGGTCATGCCCGGGACTCTTTCCGCCCGGGCGGCGGATCAAACCGGTGAGCTGGCTGGTGGCGGTGCGGGTGCGGCCCGCACCGCCACCCCGCGCTCAGCGGTGCCGGAACGACTCGCGGACCGATCCGCCGACGACAGTGCACCACGTGCTCGTGCTGAGTTTGCCGTTGCGGGGCAGACCGTGCAGCGCCTGAAGGTCCTGCACCGCCCTCCGGGTGGCGTGGTCGTACGCCCCGGTGACGGTGACCGCGTACCCCTTGGTGGCGAGGATTTCCTGCACGGCCGTGACCGGCGCCCCGGCGGCGTGCTGGTCCAGCTCCGGGGCGAGGGTCTCCCAGGTCGGCGTGGTGAGTGTGGCGTCCACGTCCACCGCGATGCCGTTGCGGGCCTGCCAGTCCTGCACCGCCGCGACGGTCGCGGCGTCGAACGTGCCGCTGACGGTCACCGGGTAGCCCCGGTAGGCGAGCAGGTGCTGCACCACGCGAACCGAGGGGGAGTTGACGAAACGCCACAGATCCGGCCAGCGGCGTGCCGGCACCTCACCGAGCTTGGTGCCGAGGGCGGCGTGCACCCGCCGCCGCAGCTCGGGGAACTGCCGGTAGAAGGCCGCGCCCGGGCACTCGGTGGTGCGGAAGTCCCAGTGGCCGAAGATGTCGTGTGCGTGCAGCCCGTACTGCCGGCAGATCGCGACGCAGAGCTTGACCAGCGAGTCGGTCAACGCCTCGGGTGGCGTCTCGGTGACGTAGGTGCCCTCGTTCTCGATGCCGATGGCCCTGCCGTTCTCACCCGGACAGTGCGCCGAGATCATTTGCCGGTCGCCGGCTTCCAGGCGCTCCAGGCTGCCCCGGCGACCCTCCAGCACGTACCCGCCACGGCTCACTGTGAAGTGCTGGCCGGTGTCCGACCAGCCGTTGCCGTCCATATGCAGGTCCTGGCAGTCGTGGGCCAGCTTGACCGCCTGCTCGCGGGAGTAGTCGGTGACGTTCGGGAACGCCATGTGGTGCACGATGATCTTGTTGGTGGCGATGGCGCTCACCGACAGCGGGTCCTTCGGTGGGCGGGCGGCCCACTCGTCACAGCTGATGATCCAGTCCAGGTCGGCGCCCGGCGCGGCCTGCGCCGCGCCCGGGAAGGCGAGTTCGCTCCCGACGACGGCGACAGTGGCGGCGCCGAGACCGGCCCGCAGCAGCGTCCGGCGATCCACTTCGGAATGGTCGACGTGCATTGCGTCTCCTCCTGCGGCCGACGGCGGGGGGATGAAAAGTAGCTCCAGTGGCCGCACTTACTCCGGAGAATATTGCCAAGACTCGTCCCCGCGCCAGAGGGGCGGTCCTGCCTGGTCGGCGTTTCCGCGCGTCGGGTCGGGGGTAGGTCGGGACTGACCGTTCCGGCTGCCACATTTAAGGAATGACCAGATGAGTGACAACGTCAGCGACGCGGTGGGCGACGCTCTCCGCTCGGTGATGCTCTTCCTGCCCAAGGCCGTCGCCTTCCTGGCGATCCTGGTGGCCGGATGGCTGATCGCCAAGGCCGCACTGAAGATCGTGGAGAAGGTCCTCGAACGGGTGGGCTTCGACCGCGCCGTCGAACGCGGCGGCATCCGCCGCGCGTTGAGCCGCTCCCGGTACGACGCCAGTGACATCGTCGCGAAGCTCGTCTACTACGCGGTGCTGCTGTTCACCCTTCAGCTCGCCTTCGGCATCTGGGGGCCGAACCCGATCTCCGACCTGCTCGGCGCGGTGATCGCGTGGCTGCCCCGCGCCTTCGTCGCGATCGTCATCGTCGTGGTCGCCGCCGCCATCGCCAACGCGGTCAAGGACATCATCAGCGGCGCGCTCGGCGGCCTGTCGTACGGCCGGGTGCTGGCCACCATCGCCTCGGTGTTCATCCTCGGCCTCGGCGTCATCGCCGCGCTCAACCAGATCGGCGTGGCCACAGCGGTCACCACTCCCGTGCTGATCGCCGTGCTGGCCACGATCGGCGGCATCCTCGTCGTCGGTGTCGGCGGCGGTCTGATCCGTCCGATGCAGAGTCGTTGGGAGTCGTGGCTGACCCGCGCCGAGCAGGAGTCGCAGGTGATCGCCGAGCACGCCCAGGCGTACCGGGCCGGTCGCCGCGACGCCGAGGCCGAGCTGGCTCGCCGGTCGGCCACCACCAGCGGCGCGGAGGCCACCCAGGTGGTGCCCCGGCCGGCCGCCGCCGACGCCACCCAGGTGGTGACCCGGCCCACCGACCCGGAGGCCACCCAGGTCGTCCACTTCCCGGTCAGCTCCGACGCCACCCAGGCGGTCGATCGCAGCGCCGTCGACGACGTGACGCCGATGCCGGCCCGGCCCTCCGCTACCGACGACACGACCCAGGTGGTCAGCGGCTCGGCCGATTCGGACACCACGCAGGTGGTGGGCGCCGGCGTCGACCCCGACGCCACCCAGGTGGTCACGGGCGGCACCGATCGCGCGGTGCCCGGGCAGCGCACCAGCGACGACGGTGAGACCACCACTGTCATTCCGCCGGTCGACAGGCGCTGACACCAGCGGTACGGCGGCGGGGCGGGATCGATCTGATCCCGCCCCGCCTCTCGTTGGCCACTCCGCCTCGCCCAGCCGGCGCGGTTCGCGTTGCCCGGCACACCGAAAGCGCTGGCCGTAGCCGCGCCGGTTGTCTAGCATCGCGGCCATGACCTGGCGACATTGATCCAGCAGCGTCGGCCGATCCCGTGGACCACCACGGGCACCGAACGTCCGGTGTCCGTCTCCACTCTCACGGGAAGGCCCCATGACCCGCATCGACTCGCGCGTGCCCGAGCCGGCGGTCCGTCGGCTGACGGCGACCCTCTACGGGTACTCGTTCCTCAGTGACCTCGTCCTGCTCTATCCGCTGTACGTGGTGTTGTTCGCCGACACCGGGCTGTCGGTGGGGCAGATCGCGTCGCTCTTCGTCATCTGGTCCGCCGCCGGCATCCTGTTCGAGGTGCCCTCCGGCGCCTGGGCCGACGTGCTGTCCCGCCGGCTGCTGCTGTGCCTCGCCCCGCTGGCGGCCGCCGCGGGTTTCGCGCTCTGGGTGCTGCTGCCGTCGTACCCGGCCTTCGCTGTCGGTTTCCTGCTCTGGGGCGCCGGTGGCGCACTGGTCTCCGGTGCGCTGGAGGCGTTGGTCTGGACCGAGTTGGACCGGCTCGGCGCTGTCGGCCGGTACGCGCGGGTGCTCGGGCGGGCGCGGACGGCGGGTGTGCTGGGCGTTGTGGTCTCCGGAGTGCTCGCCGGCCCGGTGCTCGCCGTCGGCGGGTACCCGGTGGTCGGCGCGGCCAGCGTGCTCGCCTGCCTGCTCGCCACGATCGTCGCGACCCGCTTCCCGGAGCACCGCACGCCGACCGCCGCGGCCGTCCCGGTCGCCGAGCCGGCGATGGCCGCCCGGCCGGTGGGTGCCGCACCCCCGGGACCGCACGAGCCGGACACCGTCGCGCCCGCGAGCCCGGACGACGATGGGGACCTGGGGTGGTGGGACACGCTGCGGGCCGGAGTGTCACAGGTCCGCACCCGCCCGCCGGTACGGGCCGCCGTGCTGCTGGTGGCCGTTGTCGCCGCCGACTGGGGTGCCCTGGACGAGTACACCCCGCTGCTCGCACTGGACACCGGCGTCGACGCGCGGGCCGTACCGCTGCTGCTCCTGCTGCTCTGGGCCGGAGTGACGGTCGGTGGGCTGCTCGCCCCGGCGGGGGAGCGGCTGGGCAGCCGAGGCTACGCCGCCCTGCTGGGGCTGGTCGGCGTCGCGCTGGCCGCAGGGGCCCTGCTCCGGCACCCGGCGGGGTTCGTGCTGCTCGCGGTGGCCTTCGGGGCCGCGCAGTTGGCCACAGTGCTGGCCGACGCGCGGCTCCAGGCCCGGATCACCGGCACCACCCGCGCCACAGTCACCTCGTTGGCCGGGATGGCCACCGACGTGCTGATCATCGTGACGTACGCCGGCTACGGTCTGCTCGCCACGGCGGCCGGCAACGCTGTGGCGTTCGCGCTGACCGCCGGGGCGTACCTCGTGGTGGCGCTGGTGCTGCTGACCCACCGCCGCCGGACGGCGGTGCCCGTCGGCGTGGCCGCGGCGGTGCCGGACTGACCGGGGCCCGGCGGCGGCCTCCTCGGGCCGCCGCCGGGCCGTACTGTCAGCCGGCCATGTGCAGGAACGACCACTGGTGGCCGTCGAGGTCGCGGAAGCCGCGCATGTACATCGGGCCGTTGGCCATCCCCGGCCCGAGCGACTCCCCACCCGCGACCGCCGCCTGGTCGACCAGTTCGTCGACCTGCCCTCGGCTCGACGCCGACAGCCCGATGATGACCTCCCGGCTGGTCGCCGTGTCCGGCGTGGCGACCCCGGTGTACGCCTCGAAGCCCGAGCGCAGGTGCAGCACCAGCCGGGTGGTGTCGGAGATGGTGAGCACCGTGCTGTCGCCGTCCGGCCCGGCCTGGTCGCTGGTGAAGCCGATCGCCCGGTAGAACTCGGTGGCGGTGGTCAGGTCGCGCACCGGCAGGTTGATGAATGTCAGTGTCATCGGTGGTCTCCGTCCGTTTCGAGCAACACCTTCAGCGCGGTGAGCCGGTCCCGCCAGTACGCCTTCAACTCCGCGGCCTGCTCCGCTCCGGTCAGCTTCTCGTGCAGGACGTTGACCCGGGCCTTTGACTCGCCGACAGCGCCGGCTCGGCGGTCCGCTTGATCAGGTGCCGGCGGGCGGTGGTGTAGCTCTCGCCGGTCTTCTCCATCCGGGCCCGGCCCACGTTCCCGCCGACCCCGCCGGAGTGGGGCATGTGGCACCACGTCCCGAGGGCTCAAGGCCCCCTCTGCCTCCGCGTTGCCGACGGCGCGAGCGCCGGGAGGGAGGTGCGGCGCAGGACTACGCCGACGTCATCCTATGCCCGAACAGCCGTCAGGGTTGGTCACCGTCGAGGTAGACCCACCTGCCGTCCTCGCGGACGAACCGGCTGTGTTCGGTCAGCGTGCCGGGCTGGCCCGCGTCCCGGTAGTGGGCGTGGAAGGTCACCGTGCCGGCGGTGTCGAGCAGGCCGCCCCGCTCGGTCTCCACGACCTCCAGTCGGGTCCACCGCTGCCCCGGGTCGAGCTCCAGGGAGGCGGGCCGGGTCGAGGAGTGCCAGCTGCGCAGCAGGTAACCGGAGTCGCCGAGGGCGAAGGCGCTGAACCGGGAGCGCATCAACGCCTCGGCCGTCGCCGGGGCGTCGCCGCCGTGCGCCGGGGCGCAGCAGTCCGCGTACGCCCGACCGGAACCGCACGGGCACACCCGTCCCGTCGTCGCGTTCGCCCGCCGACGTCCCGCACCTTTACCCACGTCGTTCATCCTGCCGCACCCCCGGTCTTTGGCCCGCCCGCCCAGGCCCGCCTCACGCGATCTTGCACTTTCTGTGGCGACATAAGTAATTAAGGGTGCGTATCGACGACACAAACTGCAAGATCGCGGGGCGGGGCGGGGGCGGGGGCGGGGGCGGGGTGAGGGTGGGCTCACAGCCAGCCGGAGCGGCGGAACAGCCGGTACAGGAACAGGGCCGCCGCCGCCATCAGGGTGAGGGCCCCGGCGTAGCCGTAGCGCCAGGCCAGCTCGGGCATGTGGTTGAAGTTCATGCCGTAGATGCCGGCTATGCCGGTCTGGGTGGCCGCGATGGCCGCCCAGGCGGCGATCTTGCGCATGTCGTTGTTCTGCTCGACGGCGAGCTGCGCCAGTCGCGACTGAACGATCGAGGTGAGCAGGTCGTCGTACGCGGCCACCCGGTCCACCGCCCGGCTCAGCCGGCCGTCGACGTCGACGAACCAGCGGTGCAGGGCACGCGGCGGACCGTCGGGTTCGAGCAGCGTACGCATCGGCGCCTGCAACGGCAGGACTGCCCGCTTGAACTCCACCACCTCCCGTTTGAGCTGGTAGATGTGCTGGATGTCGGCGCTGCGGTCGCGGGCGAACACCGCCTCCTCGACCCGTTCCAGGTTCCGTTCCACGTGCCCGGCCACCTCCAGGTAGGAGTCGACCATGCGGGCGCAGACCGCGTACGCCACCGCCCACGGGCCGGCGGCCAGCAGCGCGGGGCGGCGCTCGATGTCGGCGCGGACGCTGCGCAGTGCCCCGGCGGCGCCGTGCCGCACAGTGATGGCGAAGCGGTCGCCGAGCAGCACCATCACGTCACCGGTGTCGATCACCTCGGAGGTGTCGGTCAGCTCGTCGTGCTCCACGTACCCGGCGGTGCGCAGGACCAGCAGCGTGACCGGCCCGTGGCGCTGCACTGTGGGCCGGTGCCCGTCGGCGAGCGCCTGTTCGACTGTCAGTTCGTCGAGGCCGAAGGTCTGGCCGACGGCGGCGAGCACGGCCGGGCCGGGATCGTGAAGTCCCAGCCACACGAAGGCGTCGCGGCCGTGCCGCGCCCGGGCGTACGCGTCGGCGTAGTGCGGTTGACCGGGTTCCCGGCGGCCGTTGACGTAGACGGCGCAGTCGACCACGGCGTCCGGGTTGGACCGACGGGGGGTGGGGGAGGCGCCCTCGACCCGTCCGAGCAGTCGCCGGGCCAGGGCGCGTACGCCTCGACCGGTCCGGTCCCGTACCGGTCGCTGATCCACCGCGTGCCTCCCCGTCGCCGCCGCACCGTCCCGATCAGGGGATGGTGCCACCGCATTCTGCCGACCAGGGTCCGGCTCCCGACAGCGGGGAGTCGGCCCGGGCGTGCTCGGTTTCAGGCGGGTGGTCCGGTTCAGGCGGTGCGGGTGGCGAAGACGACGATGTTGTCGACGTAGTTGCCGGTCGCCGCGTCGAACCGGCCGCCGCAGGTGATCAGGCGTAGCCCGGCGGCGTCGGCCGGGCCGTAGACCAGGGTGGTGGGGAAGTGCTCCTTGGGGTACGCCCGCACGTCGTCCACTGTGAATGTGGCGACCCGCGCGTCGGCGCGGGTGACCTGCACCTGCTGCCCGGCGCGGAGCCGACCGAGGTCGAAGAAGACCGCGGGGCCGGACGGCGCGTCGACGTGTCCGACCAGGACGGCGTTGCCTGTCTCACCGGGGCTGACCCCGTGCCGGTACCAGCCGGCGAGGGTGGGCCGGTCCAGCGGCGGCACCTCCAGCACCCCGGCGGCGTCGGCGCCGACGGGGACGATGTCGGCGCGTACGTCGATGGCGGGGATCTGCACCCGGATCGGCGCGGCGGGTGGCAGCGGCGCCAGGTCCGGTGCGGGGTGGGTGCGGGTCGGCTCGTCGGCCGACGGTAGTGGTGGCCGCGCCGGGTCGGCGGTGAGGCCGACGGTGATCAGCCCGAGCCCGGTCACGCCGAGCAGGGCTACCACTGCCGGTAGGGTTCGCCGCCACCGCACGTGTGCACCTCCGTACCGGGTCGTCGGGGTGCCCGCGCCGGTGTCACCGGCGCGGGCACCCGTCTCAGGGATGGAACGGTCGCCGATCAGGCGACAGTGGACACCGGACGGCGCCGGCGGATCAGGATCACCGCGCCGGCGAGGGCGGTGCCGAGCAGCGTGCCGCCGGCGGCGAGAGCGCCGGTGTCACGGTTGTCGCCGCCGGAGCCGGCCGGCGCGCCGCCGATCGGGGTGACGGCGAAGGTGGCGGTGCCGGCCGAGCTGCCGTCGCCGCAGGTCGCCGCCACCGTGTACGTGCCCAGGGTGAACCCGGCGGTGAAGAGCTCGGCGCTCAGCCCACCGCCGGCGGCGGCCGTGGTGGATCGGACGTTCTGGTCGCGGTTGGGGCCGGTGACCCGGAAGAGGGCGTCACCCGACTTCGGGTTGCAGGTCGTCGCGGTGAGCACGACGGTCCCACCGACCGGGGTGGTGGCCGGTGACACAGTGGTGTCGGCCAGTGCGGCGCCTGGCAGCAGGAGCGTGCCGAGGCCCACGCCGAGCGCCGCCGAGCAGAGTGCTGTTGAGACCTTCATACGCGTCTTCCCTCACTTTTCGTCCGCTGACTGCGTGGGACGTCGTTCGGGTGGCCAACTCCGTGACTAGCACCGGTGTGCCCAACACTAGGTGGGTTGGGTCCACGATCAGGTGAAAATGAGAAATCCTCGTTGCCGTCACGTGTCCACCCGAAGGTGGGGAGAGCTGCGGAAAGGCCCGGACGACCCGACCGGCACCGGTGCTCCGATCGATGTCTGCTCCGGCCGGGCTGTCGTCGCTGGGCCGATGGCGAGGTATTGCCGACGACGGCGGAAATGCACCGCCTGGGGTAGCGCGATCCGCGCTCGGTCAGCGGGCCTGGGCCGGGGTCGGGTCGGGCATCGGCTCGCCGGTCTCCAGCAGGGTCTTGAGGCTGGCCAGCAACTCCGGCCAGCCGCCGCTGCCGTCGAGCTGGCCGCTGATCGCCCGGTGCATCTCACTGTCGGGGGAGAAGTCGTCGTGGATGACGGTCAGCCGGACGGTCGACCCGCTGTGCGGCGCGATCTCGAATGTCACAGTCGAGCGGCGCTCACCGAGCCGGGCGGCCAACTCCTCGGCGGACCAGCCGAAGTGCGCGGCGTGTTCGGCCTGGAAGCCGTGCCAGCTGTAGGAGAGCCGACGGTACGGCTCGGCGACGAGCACCCGCTGGCCGAGGTCGCGCGGCTCGCCGTCCGGTGCGTCCTGCCACAGCACGGGTGACCCGACCTGCCAGTCTGAAATCAGCGCGACTCCACCCCAGTAGCGACTGGTGAACGCCGGTTCGGTGAGCGCGGACCACAGTCGCTGCGCGGTGGTGGTCACGTAGGTGGTGTAGACGAAGGTCGGGCTCTCCATGGGTTGTCGCTCCAATGCGGTGGTCAGGTCGGCCAGGGTGGCAGCGCGCTCGCGGTCGTAGCGGCTGAGCCACCGGTCGGCGATGGCGTTGATCGGGGCGGCGTTGAGGTAGTGCAGCTTCTCCCGGCCGCGCCGCACGGTCGTGACGAGATTGGCCGCCTCCAGCACCGACAGGTGCTTGCTGACGGCCTGTCGGGTGCCGGCCAGCCCGTCGCACAGCTCCCGCAGGGTCTGGCCGTTGCGTTCGTTGAGCCGGTCCAGCAGTCGACGCCTGCTGGGGTCGGCCAGCGCCCGGAACGCGTCGTCCATCGACCCTCCTCGCAACAGGCAACCATTCGGTTGCTCGTCACGTTAGGCAACCAAGGGGTTGCCTGTCAATCCGCCCCGGGCGGCCTCCTCCCGGGGGATAAATCCGCTGGCGGCCGGGGGAGACGCTGGTAGGTTCGCTCGCCGTGACACGGAACGTGGGAGCCGGCCTGGGACCGGTCTTCGCCAAACTCTGGGCGGCGAGCACCCTCTCGGCCCTGGGCAGCGGCCTGGCCACCGTCGCAGCGCCGCTCTTCGTCGCGTCGCGTACCGATGACCCCCTCGTGGTCGCCGGGGCGTCCGCCGTGGCCTGGCTGCCGTGGCTGCTCTTCGCCCTGCCCGGCGGGGTGCTGGTGGACCGGATGGACCGACGCCGCCTGATGATCGTCATCGATCTGGTCCGGGTGGCCGCGCTCGCCGTTCTGGCCACGGCGATCCTCAGCGGCCGGGGCGGGGTGGCACTGCTGTTCGCGGTGCTGTTCCTGGTCAACACCGGTGAGATCGTGTTCCGCGCGGCGAGCCAGGCCATGGTTCCGGTGGTGGTGCCGCGGCACCGCCTGGAGCGTGCCAACGGATGGCTCAGCGGCGGTGCCACCCTCATGCACAGCATGCTCGCCGGCCCGCTCGGCGGCTTCCTGTTCGCGCTCTCGGCAGGCAGCCCGTTCCTGGTCAACGCCGTCACGTACGCCCTCAGCGCCGTGCTGGTGGCACTGATCGGCGGGGACTTCCGGGCCGCCGTCGGCGACACGCACACACGCCGTACCCGGTCGATGGGCGGCGAGATCGCCGAGGGACTGCGCTGGCTGGCCAACCAGCGGCTGCTGCGCACGATGGCGGTGCTGATCGGTCTGCTCAACGTGACCCTCACCGCCGCGCTCGCGGTGCTGGTGCTGCTCGCCGGCGAGCGGCTGGGACTCGGATCCGTCGGCTACGGACTGCTCTTCACCTGCATGGCCAGCGGTGGAGTGCTCGGCGCCCTCCTCGGCGACCGGATCATCGCCCGGATCAGCGCCACCTGGACGATCCGGGTCGGCCTGCTCATCGAGGCGGGGCTGCACCTGGCGTTGGCGGCGTCCCGCAGCACCATCGTGGTCGGGTTCGCGCTGTTCGCCTTCGGCGTGCACGGCGGGTTGTGGAACATCGTGTCGAACTCACTGCGCCAACGACTCACCCCACCGAACCTGCAGGGCCGGGTGGCCAGCACGAACCTCTTCGTCGCGGCGGGCGGCAACTGCGTGGGCGCACTGCTGGGCGGGCTGCTCGCCGCCCGATTCGGCATCACCGCGCCGTACTGGGTCGGGTTGGTGGTGGCGATCGGCGTATCCGCGGCCACCTGGCGGGTCTTCAACCGCGCCGCCGTCGCGCACGCCTATGCCGACCCGCCACCTGTCGAGTCGCCCGCCCCGGTGGCCTGAGCGCCGATCCGGCCCATCCGGTGGTCGCGCGCGAGGGTGTGGCAGCGTGGTCCCTGTGACCGACTCCGCGCCGCTCGACGTCGACCTCGCGCTGCTCGGTGGTGGCGGCGCCGCGTCGTTGCTGCTCGCCGCACTGGACCGCCACGGTGTCCGGGATCTGCGGATCGCCATCGTCGACCCGGTGCGCCGACGCGGTCAGGACCGCACCTGGGCGTTCTGGGGTCACCCCGACAGCGATCTGGACCCGCTGCTCAGCGCGAGCTGGCAGCAGGTCGAGGTGGCGACTGCGGCGCGACGCCGCGTCCTGGACCTCACCCCGCTGCGGTACGCCATGCTCCGCTCCGGCCCGGTCTACGACCGGGCTGCCGACGCCGAGCGTCGCCTCCACGCCACCCGGATCGTCGCGCCCGCCGAGACGGTGCGCGACGACGGTGACCGGGTGCTCGTGGGTACCGGCGACGGGCGCGGCGTACGGGCCGGCTGGGTGCTCGACTCCCGTCCCCGTCCGCCGACGCGAGCGGGGCGGACCACCTGGTTGCAGCACTTTCGGGGGTGGTGGCTGGAGGCGGACCGGCCGGTGTTCGACCCGACGCGTGCGGTGCTGATGGACTTCCGTACCCCGCAGCCGCCCCGGGGCGTCTCCTTCGGGTACGTGCTGCCGGTCAGCGACCGCTACGCCCTGGTCGAGTACACCGAGTTCTCACCGGACCTGCTCACCGACGCCGGGTACGACGCGGCGCTGGCCGGCTACCGGGATCTGCTCGGGCTGGATCCGAGCGTGTTGCGGGTGCGGGAGGTGGAGAACGGGGTGATCCCGATGACCGATGCGCCGTTCCCGGCCCGGCCCACCCCCCGCGTGGTGCGGCTCGGCACGGCCGGTGGCGCGACCCGCCCCTCCACCGGCTTCACCTTCTCCGCCATGTACCGCCAGGCCGACCAGGTGGCCCGCGCCCTCGCCGCGGGCCGCGCGCCGGTGCCCGAGCCGGCCTACCCTCGCCGGCACCGCTGGATGGACGCGGTGGCGCTGCGCGCGCTGGACCGGGGCGGGGTGGGCGGTCCCGAGTTCTTCGACCGGCTCTTCGACCGCAACCCGGCCGAGCGGGTGCTGCGCTTCCTCGACGGCGGCACCACTCCGGCCGAGGAGATCGCGATCATGAATTCGACCCGGCTGTTGCCGATGATCGCCGCGACCGCCGGCGACGCCGTACACCGGGTCCGTGACCGGCTGCGCCCCACCCGGCCAGCGCCGGCCATCCCACCAGCGGTGGTGGGTTCGGCGCCGACGGCTCGGCGCGCCGGCCCCCCGAGCGGGGAGGACGAGGTCCGCGCCCGGTAGGTTGCCGGGCATGGTGGACGCGGCGGCCGGCAGGGGCGTGCAGATCTGGACCGACGGGGCGTGCAGCGGCAACCCTGGTCCGGGTGGTTGGGGCGCGCTGCTGCGCTACGGCGATCACGAGCGGGAGCTGTGCGGCGGTGAGGCCACGCCCACCACCAACAACCGGATGGAGCTGATGGCGGCCATCCAGGCGTTGGAGAGCCTGAACCGGCCGGTCACCGTGGAGCTGCACACCGACAGCACGTACGTGCGCAACGGCATCACCAGTTGGCTGGCGTCGTGGAAGCGCAACGGTTGGCGGACCGCCGCGAAGCAGCCGGTGAAGAACGCCGACCTGTGGCAGCGGCTGGAGGCGGCCTGCGAACGGCACGAGGTCACCTGGCTGTGGGTCAAGGGGCACAACGGTCACCCGGAGAACGAGCGGGCCGACCGGCTCGCCAACAAAGGCATGACCGAGGCCCGGGGCGCGCTGACCAGCCGCTGATCCTGGTCAGCGGGTCGCGTCCGGGTGCCCCGGCATTGTCGACCCGCCGCCGCTGCTGCCGGACGAACCACCGACGACGCCCGAGCTGTCGGGCTCGGTCACGATGTCCGGCCGGACGTCGGTGTCCGCCGGTGCGGGGACCTCGGTGTCCGCCTCGACCTGCACCAGTGCCGCCTGGCCGACCTCGTCCTCGCTGTGCTGCGGGTCGCCCGGCTGCTCACCTTGGCGATTTCGGTAGCCCACGCCGTGCCCCCCGTCGATGCCGGTTCGCGTCGGCGCTGGCTACCCGGCGTCGTCGCGGCCGAAACCTCACGGTCAGCGACGTCGGCCCCGGCGGGCGGGTGCGGGAGACCGGGCCGGCTGACGGACCGGGGTGAGCGGCAGCGCCGTCCAGTGCGCCGGCCGGGTGAGCGTCTGCGGCAGCCCGGTGTGGGTGTCACCCCGGGCGGCGTCCAGCTGGGTCTGGTGCAGGAACAGCGTGCGCCGCAGGTCCGCACCCCGCAGGTCGGCCCCGCGCAGGTCCGCGCCGGTGACGTCGGCCAGGCCGAGGTCCGCTCCGCGCAGGTCTGCGCCGATGAGCAGCGCCCCGCGCAGGTTGGCCCGGCGGAGGTCGACGCGGCGCAGGTCCACCCCGAGCAGGTGCGCGCCGCGACGGTCGGCACCGCCGGGGGCCCGGGCCGCGTCGCTGGCCCGGGACAACAGCGGGTTGATCCGGTTCCGGTGGTCGGCGACGTCCACCGCGCGAAGGTCCGCCGGGCCACCCTCGGTGAGCGTCAGCGTCTCGGCGCGAGCGCGTTCCAGTTCGGCGCGCAGGTCGCCCGGCGGGCGCAGCGACACCGCCTCGGTGAGGTACCAGAGCAGCTCGTGCAGCGGGCGCAGCACCGCGAACGCCTCAGCCATCACCGGCAACGTCTCCGGCGCGTCCCGCCAGTCCCGCCCGCCGAAGGTCACCTGGGCGACCTGCTGCCCCGCGCCGAAGCAGTCGAACACCGTGCAACCGGGAAAACCACGCTGCCGCAGCTCGGTGTGGATGCCGCAGCGGTGGTCGGGGCGCAGGTTGGGGCAGGGCGACCCGGCCGGCTTGTCGATGGCGAAGTCCGCCGACGCGGCGAAGGCGGGCACCACGCAACACAGCCCGAAGCAGCGTCCGCAGTCGGCGCGCAGCTGCGCCGCCCCGGACGGCGGTGCGGTGCGGTGCGACACGCCGACGGTCCTCCTGGCGATCAGGGGTGGGCCACCATTGTTTCCTGTGCCGAGCCCACGGGTCGCTCGGGGGTCACCGTGCGTGTGTGTCACCGGCCGTCGCGGGGCGGGGCGACGGGGTACGGGCATCGCCCGGTGGCGGCACCAGTCGGCGGACGTCCCGCTCGCCGTCGTCGTGCCCGTACTTCTGGTCGAAGTGCCGTTTCACCACGTCGGCCGGGGTCCGGTCCCCGTCGGCGGGCTCGGCCAGCGCGAACACGCCGGGCGCCGCCCCGGGCGCGCGGGGCGGCAGCACGGCTCGCACCGTCAGCGGCCCGGTCACCCGGAACCCCCGGCAGTCGACGTAGTGCTGCCCGTCCACAGTCACGAACGGCACGCGTACCTCGACAACGTCCGACTCGTCGTGGCGCAGTGTGACCGTGACCGACCAGTACCGCTCCAGGTCGAGGGTGGCCTGCTCGTGCTCCCACAGTTCCTCGAACCGGGCGTGCACGAACCCGCCCCACGGACTGTCCATGTCCACCTCGAGCTGCGGCACGTTGAACGACAGCTTCCCGATCGGAAAGAACGAGATCAGCGCCCGCCCGTCCCACTGGTAGAGCTGGATCGACGGGGACGCGTCGTAGAGCCGGACCTGGAGGCGGTGGCGCAGCCGCGAGTCGAGCGCGTCGGCGAACGCGGCCAGGTGGCGCAGGTTGGTACGGATCTGCCGGGGCACGTCCACCCGTTGCCGTTCCAGCTCCTCGGAGCGTTGCTGGGCGGCGGTGCAGTCGGGGTCGAGCAGGAGCAACTGCACCTGGGCGCCGTTGGCCAGCGCCGCGCGCACCGCGCTCAGCGTCTCCTCCCGGTGCCGTTGCTCCAGCAGGATCGTCCAGGTGTCGAGGATGCGCACCCGACGCCCGGAGCGGTGCAACCGCGCCACGAACGCCTGCTGGTCGAAGCTGAGGTGCTCCTGCACCCGCGCCTTGCGGGCCTCCTCGAACAACGGGTCGAAGATGACGTACGAGATGGCCGCGAGGACCACGCTGGCCCCGAGGTTGAGCAGCAGGTCGCTGAGGAAGCCGGTGCTGCGCCAGGCGGCCAGCAGCATGACGACGGCGACCGCGAAGAGTGCCCCACCGACGACGAAGGCCCGTCGTTGCCGCCCGCCCCGACCAGCCCACCCGGGCATCAGGTCCCCTTCCGCCGTCGGTCGGCCCCACCGCCGCTTGCTGATCACCGGAATTCGGAGGATACGTGCCCGCTTTGCTGCGCGCTGTCCCGTTCTCCGAGCGATCGGTTCGCCATTGCGAAACGCCCCGCCGCTCATAGGGTGACGGTAACGGAGTCATGCGACCACGGAGGGTGGCGGGGTGGACGAGAGCGAACGCGAGCAGGCGCTTCTCACCGTCCTGACCACCGAGCACTACGCGTTGCAGACCTCTCGCGCCGGCACCATCGCCGAGGCCACCGGCCGCGCCACCATCTTCCTGTCCGTGCTGTCGGCGGCGCTGATCGGCCTCGGCTTCGTCGCCAGTAACGACAAGCTGGTCCGGCCGTACCTGGCCGCGGTGCTCCCGACGCTTGTCATCCTCGGGGTGCTGACGTTTCTGCGGCTGGTGGAGACCACAGTGGAGAATTCCTTGGACCTGCTGCGGATCCAACGCATCCGGGCCTACTACCAACACCAGCTCGCCGGCGAGCATGACTTCTTCGCCGACGCGGTGGTGGCCGACGACGCCATGAGCACCGCCTGGAACCTGGTCGGCACGCGTCCGGGGTGGTGGGAGTTCCTGCTGACCACTGCCGCGCTCGTGGGCGCGGTCAACGCGGTGCTGACCGGACTCGGCATCGCGCTGGTGGCCGCGACCGTCGGGGTCGGGGTCGGGCTGACGGTTGTGGTCGGTGTGCTGGTCGCTGTGGTGGCGTTCGGTGTGCAGTTCACGTACATCGTCCGGGCGTCGGCCGCATCGATGCGCTGACGACGCCCGCCGGTGCCGCTCAGGCCGATCGCCAGTCGTCGTTCGTCAACGCCGTGGCCTGAGGGCCCATCAGCAACATGCCCCCGTCGACCGGCCAGGACGCGCCGGTGACGTACCCGGCGGCGGGGGAGGCGAGCAACGCGACAACTGCGGCCACCTCCCGGGCGTCGCCGGGCCGCCCCAGCGGCACGCCGGGCCGTTCCTGGGTGAACGGGTCGACATCCTCCTGACCGGTCATCGGCGTGGCTATCTCGCCCGGGGCGACGGCGTTGACGGTGATCCCGTCGGCGGCCAACTCCTGGGCCATCACCTTGGTCAGCAGCCCGAGCCCGCCCTTCGCGGCGCAGTACGCGGCCGAGCCCACCCGGGGCGCGTGCTCGTGCACGCTGGTGATGTTGATGATCCGCCCGCCGGCGCCGGTGGCCCGCATCCGTCGCGCCGCCCGCTGGGCGCACAGGAACGGCGCGTCCAGGTCGACGGCGAGCACCTCGCGCCACTGCTCCCACCCGGTGTCGACGAACGACGTCGAGGCCCCGATGCCGGCGTTGTTGACCAGCACCCCGATGCCGCCCAGCCGGTCGGCCAACTCGTCCACCACCGCCGCCGCGTCCGGCAGTCGGGTCAGGTCCACCTCGGCGACCTCGCAACGCCGCCCCGTCGCACGGACCTCGGCGGCCGTCCGGTCCGCGCCGTCGGGGTCGCCGTACCAGGTGATGCCGATCTCGAAGCCGGCCCTGGCCAGCGCCACCGCGCAGGCCTTGCCGATGCCGGAGTCCGCGCCGGTGACGACGGCGATCCTCGGGTAGTTCTCGTATCGCTGTGGCATGCTGCCGCACTACCCCGGCACGGCCGGCCCAACCGCCACGAGGGCCACGGCTCATCTGCCGGCGGCGTACCGTCGCCTGATGCGGATCACCCGATTCACGCACGCCTGTGTCCGCGTCGAGCACGACGGCGGGGTGCTGGTCGTCGACCCGGGGACGTGGAGCGAGCCGCGGGCCCTGGTCGGCGCGGACGCCGTCCTGGTCACCCACGAGCACGCCGACCACATTGACGTGTTGCGGCTCGCCGGTCTCGGTGTTCCCGTGTACGCGCCGGAGGGTGCCCGCCTGCCGGATCTCGCCCCGCTGCCGGTGACCCGGGTCCGGGCGGGCGAGCGCTTCACGGCGGCTGGCATCGCGGTCAGCGCGCACGGCGGCCGGCACGCCCCGATCCACGAGGGGCAGCCCGACTGCCCGAACCTCGGCTACCTGATCGGCGGCGAGCTCTACCACCCGGGCGACGCCCTGCACGTGCCGGACGCGCAGGTGCGCACCCTGCTCGTCCCGGCCCAGGGGTCCTGGCTGCGCCTCGACGAGGCGATCCGGTTCGCCCGCGCCGTGGGCGCGGCGGCGGCGTACCCGATCCACGACGCGCAGCTCAACGACCGTGGTCTGGCCAGCGTCGCGGGTTGGTTCGCCGAGACGATCCCCGGCTACCGTCACCTGCTGCCCGGCGACACCGCCTGACCCCGGTCGTCGTCCGCCGCCGGGGTGCGGAAACGGGGCGCGGTGGTGGTGAGCACCGCGGCGGCCGTCGGGGCCGACCACCCCTCGGTCAGCTCCGTCACGAGGTCGGCGACCAGCCGGGTCACGGCCGGCCCGCTGCCCGGGTGCAGCGCTTCGGCGACGATCAGCACCGACGAGGTGCCCGCCCGCACGGCCGACCAGCCGCTCTGCCGGTTCGTCCACCGTCGGGCGTGTGCCCGCCCGGCGGAGTCGACGAAGGTCACCTCGCCCGGCTCGGGATGCTCGGTGTCGCCCGCGAAACTCAGGTACGTCTCGTCGCCGTGTGCCGGCCGGACCACCAGGTCGCCCTCGACCCGGTCCAGGTCGAGCGCCGCGACCGGGATGGCGTACGCGGCCGAGATGGCGTTGCAGAGATCGACCAGCGGGTGTACCCGGGGCAGTTCGCCGTCCAGGCGCAGCCGGCGTAGCAGCGCCTCGGCGGCGCACCGGTACTTGGTGGGCTGCAGCCCCATCGCCGCGTACGCCCGCCGCCACGCCTGGATCTCCGGGAACCCGCTCTCGGCCCCACCGGACAACCGCCGCCGTGCCTCGGCGAGATGATCGGCAGTGCGTGCCGCCACGTCGGCGTCGGCGGTGATCCCGGCGGCCTGCACCACGCCGGCGACCAGATCGGGGTACGCGTCGCGAAGCAGCGGAGAATGTTCGAACTGCACTGTGGTCCTATCGGTCGGTGAGGGCGAGGGTCACGCCGAGCGCGACGAACGTGCCGGCGGCGGATCGGCGCAGCCAGTCGGTGACCCGGGGTCGGGTCAGCACCCGGTCGCGTACCCGGGCCGCGAAGATGCCGTAGCCGCTGAACACCACGAAGGTGAGCAGCATGAACACCGCGCCGCAGCCGAGCATCGCCCGGGTCGAGCCCGGTGCCGTGGTGTCCACGAACTGCGGCAGGAACGCGACGAAGAACATCGTCGGCTTCGGGTTGAGCAGGTTGACCAGCACCCCGGAGACGATCACCCGGATCGCCGAGCGGGGTGGGGCGTCGGTGGTCACCGCGAAGGCGTCGCGGTTCCGCGCCATGGACCAGGCCAGGTAGAGCAGGTAGCCGACGCCGAGGTAGCGGACGGTCTCGAATGCCACCGCGCTGGTCTGCATCAGTGCGGCCAGTCCGGTCATCGCCGCCAGCAGGTGCGGCAACGTCCCCAGCGTGCAGGCGAGCGCCGCCAGCACCCCGGCCCGCGCGCCCCGCGACAGGCCGGCGGAGAGCGTGAAGATCACCCCGGTGCCCGGGGTGACCACCACGATCAGCGTGGTGATCAGGAACGGAATGGTCACGGTTGTCCTCCGGCGGAGTTGGCAGGTCTGGCTCCTGCTCACTCTGCTGCCACAATGGTCCGATGGGCAGAGCCAAACCAACGGCGTCTGACAGGTCCATATCGGCCGGGTCCGACTTCCTGCACCTGACCATCACCGACGCGACGCCGGGCGGGCGCGCCTCCTGGCTGACCGACCGGCTGCGGCAGGCCATCGCCGAGGGGCGGGTGCCGGTCGGTGACCGGCTGCCCCCGACCCGGGTGCTCGCCGCCGACCTCGGTGTCTCCCGGGGCGTGGTCACCGAGGCGTACCAGCGCCTCACCGAGGAGGGGCATATCGCCGGTCGAGGTCGGGCCGGCACCGTCGTCGTCGCCGCGCCGGCCGCGCCCACACCCACCCCGGCCGCCGCGCCGGCACCGGTCGTGACCTTCCCGCCGGCACCGGGCACCGACATCTTCGAAGCGGTACGCGCGCTGCACGCCACCATCGACCTGGCGCCCGGCGTACCCGATCTGGCCGCCTTTCCCCGCGCGGACTGGCTGCGCGCCGAACGGAGCGTGCTGCGCCGCCTCGCCGCGGCCGACCTCGGCTACGGCGACCCCTGTGGCACGCCCGCGCTGCGACAGGCCGTCGCCGCCTGGTTGGCCCGCAACCGCGGTATCGGCGTCGACCCCGCCGAGGTGATCATCGTGGCCGGCGTCTCCCAGGCGCTCGGGCTGCTCGCCCAGGCACTCACCGCTGCCGGCGTCGACCGGATCGCCGTCGAGGACCCGGGCTCACTCGGGGTGCGACAGCACCTGAACAACTGGGGGATGGACACCCCGCCGATCACCGTCGACGACGCCGGGCTGCGCGTCGACGAGTTGGTCGCCAGTGGCGTACCGGCCGTGATGCTCACCCCCGCGCACCAGTTCCCGACCGGCGTGGTGCTCGACGGTGACCGCCGCCGCCAACTCGTCGCCTGGGCGCGGGCCGGCGGTCTGATCATCGAGGACGACTACGACGCCGAGCACCGCTACGACCGTCCTCCGGTGCCGGCGCTGCGTGGTCTGCTGCCCGAGCAGGTCTGCTACGCCGGCAGCGTCTCCAAACTGCTCGCCCCCGCCCTGCGGGTCGGCTGGCTGCTCGTGCCAACGTGGCTGCGCGAGGCAGTGGTGGCCGCCAAGCGCAACGCCGACCTGGGCAACGCCGTGCTGCCGCAACTGGTGCTGGCGGAGTTGATGACCTCCGGCGCCTTCGAGCGGCACCTACGGCTGCTGCGCCGTCGACACATCCGCCGGCGGGACGCCATGATCACCGCGCTGGCCCGCGCGTTGCCGTCGGCGACGGTGCACGGCGCCGCCGCCGGCCTGCACCTGATGATCACGCTGGACGACACAGTTGTCGACACCGAGCTGGCGGCGGCGACGCTGGCGCGCGGGGTGAAGGTGCAACCGCTGTCCTGGCACTGCCAGCGGCCGTACCGGCCCGGTCTCGTGCTCGGCTACGCGGCCCGTACGCCCACCGAGATCGAGGACGGCGTCGCCGCTGTCGCCGCCGCCCTCGACCTGGGTCAGCGCTTGACGTCGTAGACCACCTTGAGGATCCCGTTCGAGTAGGTCTCCGACTCCCGCAGCGTCAGCATGTGCTTGTCGCGGTCGGCCCGGCCGAACAGGCTCTTGCCGGCACCGAGCAGCACGGGGAAGACGAGCAGGTTGTACTGGTCGATCAGCCCTTCATCGGACAGCCGCCGGGCCAGCTCCGCGCTCCCGTGGATGAAGATCGCCCCGCCCTCGCCCTGCTTGAGCGCGGCGACGTCCCCGGTCGAGCGCAGGATCGTCGTCGGCCCCCACCCGTCGACGAGCGCGTCGTCGGACAGCGTGCTCGACACCACGTACTTGGGCAGGTCCTTGTAGTCGGCGTGGTCCTCCGAACCGGGCCAGACCGACGCGAACGCCTCGTAGCTGCGACGGCCGAACATCAACGCCGTCGTGTCGGCGAGTTCCTCGCCCTTGAGCGACCAGGCCTCCGGGACGAACTCGAGGTCCTTGAACACCCAACCGCCGCTGCGGTGCTCCTCACCCGGCCCGCCGCCGGGCGAGTCCACGACGCCGTCGAGCGACATGAAACCGGTGTAGACCAGATCGCGCATTGTGTGTCTCCTCGTGCTCGGAACGGGCTGCCGGGTCCACGCTAGATCGCGGTTGCGACGCTGTCTTGGACGGAAACGACAGCCGCTCCGGCTCAGCCCAGGAACAGCTGGACGAGGACCAGCACGGCGAGCAGCGCCGGCCCCCGTGACCCCTGACGCAGCAGGTCGACCGGGATCATCCCGAACGGCGTGTTCACCGTCGCGCCGCCGTAGTCGATCGGCGGGCGGGTGCCGGCCCGGAACGCGGCGGCGACCACCCCCAGCGCCAGCGTCGGCGCCAGCCAGGCCGGCCCCGGGTCGACCGTCGGCACTGTCAGCAACCACCACAGCCCCGCGCCGACAGCCGGCACCACCACGTGGATCCCGCGCAGCAGGTTGTCGCTGCCACCGAGCGCCCGGCGCAGCCCCGGTGAGCGGCTGACCGACCGCAGACCGCCGGTCAGCCGGTTGGCGGCGAGGTACGCGAAGACCACCTGCGCGGCCCCGGCCAACCCGGGCAGGGCGAGCGCGGCAGCGTACTGCACCCCGATCAGCGCCGCCCAGATCAGCACGGCGCTCGGGTGGCGGCGCAGCCGACGTACGTCGGCCTGGAGCAGCGCCCACCAGCCGGGGCCGGGCCGGAACCGGCGGCTGCGAACCCGGCCGATCCGGCGCCAGCGGCGGCTCTCCACCAGGCCGGTGAGCAGGCTCGGATCCAGCAGGATCGTGGCCGTGGCGGCGGCGTTGGCGAACTGCGCGCCGGTGGTCAGGGTGGCCCGGTCAACCCGGGGCAACGCGCGTACCGCGAGGATCACCCCCAAGCCCACGAGGGGCACCGCGGCGGCGAACAACGCGACGGTCGGCGTCGTCGCCGGCCGGGGCAGGCCGTCGCCGAGACTACCCACGAGCACCACCAGGGCGGTGATCACCGCCGCCACCACCATCGGCGCCGCCCCGACCACTGTCGGCCAGCGTCGCCCTGACCGGCTGCCCTGGGCGACGACGCTGAGCGCCAACGCGGCAGCGCCCCACCCCGCGCCGGCCGCCGCCGCCCAGCCCAGGGCGGACGGTTCGCTGACCCCACCGAGCGCCGCCACCGCCACTCCGAGCGCCGCGGTGCCGACCGCCGAGCCCAGCAGCAACAGGACGAAGCGCGGCGCCAGCCAGGCCCGCCGGTCGATGGGCGCGCTCGTCGCCCAGCTCTGCGTCGCCGGGGTGACCAGCAGCGGACCGAGCGCGCGCAGACCACGCCAGGCCAGCCCCGCGCCGGCCAGCAGCGCGGCGACCGCCAGCCACCACCGCACGCCCGGCTCGGCCCGCCCCACAGTCGGAGAATCCAGCAGGTCGCGGCTGGCGCTGATCGCGAACCAGCCGTACATGCCCACGAACAGGACCATGACGTACGCGTCGCCGAGCACGTCACCGAGGGAATGGTCGTGGTGCCGGCCGCGGGCCTTGCGCAGGTGCGTCCGCACCTGCCGGGCGGTCGGCACCCCGACCGGCGTGTCGGCGATGGTGGCCGGCGCGGCGGTCACTTGCCGATCTCGATGCGCTCGTCGACCACCGCGTCGATCAGCTCCGGGTCGTGCGAGGCCAACAGCACGGCGGTGCCCGCCGCCCGTTCCCGGAGCAGACGGTCGGCGAGCCACTGTCGCCCGCGGACGTCCAGCCGCTGCTCGGGCTCGTCCAGGATCAGCACCCGGCGGGGCCGGACGAAACAGGACGCCAACGCCAGCCGGCGGCGCTGCCCGCTGGACAGCGTCACCGGCAGTTGGTCGCGGGCCGGCTCCAGACCCAGCTCGGCGAGGACCTCCTCGACCGGCTCGGCGTCACCCCCGTGGGCGTACGCGACCAACTCCAGGTGCTCGACCACCGACAGGTCGGGGAAGAAGTCGATGTCGTCAAGGGCGGCCGCCACCAGCGCCCGCACCTGAGGATCGGTCTCGTCGGCGCGGCGGCCCTGCACCAGCACCTCACCCGCGTCCGGCCGGTCGGCGCCGACGACACACCGCAGCAGAGTCGTCTTGCCGCTGCCATTCGGGCCCAGGACCACGGCGATCCGGCCCGCCGGGAGCGTGAAGCTCACCTCGTCGAGCACTACCAGGTTGCCGAAGTTGCGACTGAGTCCCCGTACCGAGAGCGCGTCCACGATCACAGAGTCTCCCAGAGCCACGCCACCGACCAACCCGAGCGACCTACGTCACCCGACTGTCGGCGTCGTCGTCGAGTCGGGCGTCGGCGGCGGCCAACCCCTGGGCGTCGGCGACCTCCTCGGCCACCGCCGCCGCGTCCGCCCAGTGCTGCCGCGCGTCGGCCCGCTCGCCCAGCGCGGCGCAGGCGTCACCCAGGTAGAGCAGGGTACGCGCCAGCCCGGCGGTCAGCCGGGTCCCCTCGCGCATTCGGCGGCTCTCGGCCAGCAGCTCGTACGCCGTGCGCGCCTGCCCCGGGCTGCTGCTCAGCAGTGTCGCCCCGGCGTTGAGCAGCGCCGTCGCCCGGCTGGTCGGGTCGTTCACCGACTCGTACTCGCGCAGTGCGGCCCGCCACGCCTGGGCGGCGTCCAGGTGCTCGCCGAGCGCCGCGTGCACCAGCACCAGGTTCGTCAGCGCCGCCGCGTACCCCCGGGCGTCGCCCACCGACCGGAACGTGTTCGCCGCCCGCACCAGGTGGTGGTGCGCGGTGTCCGGTTCGCCCCGGGCCAGTTGGGCCGCGCCCAGGCCCAGCTCGGTGAGGGCGTGCCCGGCCCGGTCAGCGCCGGAGCGGTGTCGGCGCGACATCTCCAGGTGCTCCACAGCGTCGTCGAGCTGCCCCAGGTCGAGCAGGGCCAGGCCGAGGTTCATCCGCGCCTGGGCGTTGCCCCGCCGCCCCCGTTCGTTGACCGCGAGGGTGAGCGCTGCCGCCGCACCCTGCGGGTCGTGCCGACGTCGGCGCAGCACCCCCAGCTCGTTGTGCGCCCACCCGGCGATCTCCGGACGGTCGTCGGCGGTCGGGGTGGCCAGCACGGTGCGGCAGACCTCCTCCCACTCGTCGAGCCGCTCGGCGTACGCCAGCCACCCACACAGCGCCACTGCCAACCGGAACCACCACCGACGGACCCGGCGGGGCAGTGTCTCCTTCGCGCCGGCCGGCACCCGCACCACCGCCAGCAGCAGCTCCTGGTGCAGGTCGAACCAGCCGTACGGGTCGTCGTCCAGCGGCAGCGACCACTCCCGGTCCCCCGGGGAGCCGAGCACCGCCAGGTTGGCCGCGTGCCGTTCGGCCCGGCGGGCCAGGTGCCGGGTCAGCCGGGCCTGCGCGGCGACCCGGGCCCGGACCGGATCCGCGTCCCGCAGGTGCAGTCGGGCGCTGCCGGCCAGCAGGGGGCGGATCTCGTACCGGTCGCCGGGCGCGCCGACCACGAACGCCGCCGCGGCCAACCGGTCGAGCAACGCGGTCACCAGCTCGGGGTGCCGCCCGGCCAGCGCGGCGATGGTGGGCCGGTCCACCGGGGCGGGGACCAGCGACATCAGCCGGTACAACCGGCGGGCCTGGCGGGGCAACACCCGGTACGCGATGTCCCGTTCGGTGACCAGGCGGGCCGCCGGTGAGACGGCGAGCCGCTGGTGCGGTGGCGTCTGCACCGCGCGGCGCAGCGCGTCCAGCACGTCGGAGTGCCGCCAGCCGTGCTGAGCGGTGCGGTAACCGAGTGCGCGCACGGTACGCGGTTGCCGCCCGCACAGGTTGACGATCTCGCGTACCGCCGGATCGGTGCGCGGGTCGGCGCGACGGACCCGGGCGGCGGGCGCGGCCCCGCCCGCCGTCGCGAACAGCTCCACCGCCTCGGACGTGCCCGGTTCGGCGATCCAGTGCGCGACCACACCCTCCAGGCCGGCCAGCGCCGGACCACCGGCGAGCAGCAGGCGGCAGGTGCGCGCGGTGGGTGGCAACAGTGGCCGGACCTGGTCGGGGCGGTCGACGTTGTCCAGCACCAGCACGATCTTGCGACCGTCGAGTTGACCGCGCAGCGCGTCGGCGGCTGCGGCGAGCGCGTCCGGCCGGCCGGAGGTCGGCGGGGTGGTGCCCAGGATCCGGGCCAGCGCGGTGAGCACGTCCCGGGCCGAGCGGGGTCGGCCGCGCCGCCGCAGGTCCAGGTAGTACTGCCCGTCGGGGAATTCCTCCCGGCACTCGTTGGCGGCCTGCACCGCGCACGCGGAGGTGCCCACCGCGCGTCGGCCCAGAACCGCCACCGCGTGCTCCCGGCTGAGCAGACCGACCAGCGCGTCGACGTGCTCCTCACGACCGGTGAACTCGGCCGTGTAGGGCAGGTTCGGCGCCCCGGCGGCCGGGGTGGTGAGCACCTCCGTCGGCTCGGGGCCGACCTCCTGGTTCGCCCGGCGGCGGCCCATCACGAAGCCGGCGACGCCGACGACGCCACCGACGACGGCCAGCACGATGGTCGCCGGCCCGAGCAGGTTGGTCGCCAGCTCGGAGAGGAGATTGCCGGCCAGGTTGCCGCCCACGTTGACGATGGCGGCGCTGAGCAGCCCGCCGATCCCGACCAGCGCCGGCCAGCGCGGGTTGCGGCGCCCGCCGCCGGGCCCGGTCACCGCACGCCCCCGGAGACGAGCCCGGCGACCAGGTGCCGCCGCGACAGGACCACGAGCACCACCGGCAGCACCGAGGCGAGCACCGAGCTGGCGGCCAGCGCCCCGCTGTTGCTCACGAAGCTGCGGGTCTGCTCGGCCAGGAACGGCCCGAGCGGCGACGACCCCGGCCCACCGAACAGCCGACCCACCACCAGGTCGTTCCAGACCTGGACGAACTCCAGCACGGAGACCGCCACCACCGCCGAGAGGTTGTGCCGGGCCAACCGGCGCAGGGTGTGCCACCACCGCCGGCCGCCCAACCGGGCGTCGCGGACCTGCTCGACCGGCAGGTCGGCGAACGCGTTGCGCAGCACCAGCACCGCGAACGGCACGCCCAGCGCGATGTGCACCAGGGCCAGGCCCTGAGCCGTGCCGGAGGAGAGCACCAGGCCCAGCACCTCGTTGACGGGCCCGGCGATGACCTGGATCGGCACGACGCTGGCGGCCAGCAGCAGCAGACCGGTGGCCTGCGCGGCGGGCCCGGTCAACCAGGCCAACGGGTACGCGGCCAGCAGCGCGACCACCAGCACCGTGGCGGTCACCGCGGTGGCCAGCAGCAGGGTGAAGCCCAGCGTGCGCCACAGCTCGGTGCCGGTGACCAGGTCGCGGTAGGACTCGCCATTCGGCGGCGCCGACCACCAGCCACGCGCGGCGGCGTCCACCCGGCCGTGCGCCGACGTGGCGACAAGCACCGCTAGCGGCACCAGCCAGGCGATCGCGGCACCCGCCGCGAGCAGCCGGAACACCCGCCGGGGTGGGGCGACCGGGGCGGGCTCGGGTGCCGCCTCGACGCGCGGCGGAGGCCAGGCCTGCCGGACGAAGAGCGCGGCCACCATGATCCCGCCGATCACCGCGACCAGCCACACCACGCCGAGCGCGGCGCCGTCGCCGGTGGTGGTGCCGCCGGACGTCTGCCAGATCCGCAGCGCCAGCACCGATGCCTCGTCGCGGACCGAGCCGGGGGTCATCACCAGGATCAGGTCGAACGTGCGGCTGGTGCCGACCGCCACCAACGCGAAGACGACAGCGGTCGTCCGCAGCAGCAGCGGCCGCCACTGCGCGTCCCACAGCACATGGCGACGCTTGCCGCCGTAGGCGCGGACCGCGTCGGCGAGGCTCGGCGGCACCGCGTCCAGCGCGGACCGGAAGACCAGCACCGCCAACCCCACCCAGGCCCAGACGAACGCCGACATCAACGCGACGGTGACCATCCCCGGCCCGAGAAACTGCGGCGCGTCCTCCACCGAGCGGCCGGCCAGTCGGGTCGCGACCAGGGTCGCCAGCCCTCGGCTCGGGTCCGGGTCGTACATCAGCCGGAAGGTGACCCCCGTGACGACCAGCGGCAACGCCACCGGCACCAGGAGGATCAACCGGACCAGGCCACCCTCCTGGGAGCGGCGGGACGCGGCGGCGAGCAGATAGCCCAGCGCCGTCACCACCGCCGGCACCAGCAGGGCCCAGAGGACCGTCCGGCCGACCACCGCGCCGGTGCCCGGAGCGGCGAGCGCGGTCCGGAAGTGCTCCGCGCCGACCCAACGACCGTCGGTGGTGACGCTGGCGTGCATGGTCCGCAGCACCGGCCACAACACCAGCCCGCCGAGCAGCACCGCGGCCGGCAGCAGCAGCGCCGACGTGGCACCCGCCGCCGGATAGGCCCGACCCCGCCGCGCCGGACCGACGTCGTCGAGGACGGCCAGCTCGCCGAGGACCCGCACCTGGCTCATCGGCCGCCCTCCGCGCTGCGGGCCGCCGCGGCGAGCAGGCCGGTGGCCCGGCGGATCGCCTCGCTGGCGCGGACCCCGTCGGTGACGTCGGCGAAGAAGCCCTGCATGATCCGCCAGATGCCGACCCCGTCCGAGCCGGTGAACGCACCGCGCAGTTGGTCGGAAAGGTCGAAACGCAGGGTGCCGGGGGCCCGCATCTCCGTGGCGAGTCGCTGGCCGACGCCGTCGGTGTAACTGGTGATCGAGACATTGGTGTTGGGCGACAGGTAACCGCCTTCGCGTAGCCACGGCTGGAACGAGTCGGCCCTGGCGAGCCATTCGACCAGCTCGACCCCGCCCCGGGCGTCGGCGAACGCCACTGCCGCGTCCCCACCGACGATCAGCGGACCGCCGCCCGGCTGGGTGCCCGGGAACCGGAACGTGACAGGTGCCTCCGGGCCGCGCCGGAACGGACGAACGACGTCGGCGGTGAAGTCCGCTCCGAGAAGCATCACCGCCCGCCGGGTGTGCACCACCTGGATCACCGACTCCTCGTACTGGGTGAGCAGGGCACGACGGCCGCCGCCGACGAACGCGCCGTCGATGCTCCACAGCCCGGCGAGGCGGTCCAGGGCGTCGCGTACCGGCTTGTCCTGCCAGTCGGCGCCCTGTTGGGCGAGGGCGTAGTAGCTCCCGGGCGCCACGTCGGCCAGGACGTTCTCGAACCAGTCGGTGAGCACCCAGCCGTCCGCGGCGCCGATGGCCAGGGGCACCGGGCCGCCGTCGCGTCGGGCGCGCGCGGCGAGCTGCCTGGTCCGGTGGACCAGTTCGTCCCAGGTGGTCGGCGGCGCGGGCAGCACGGAGGGCAGGTGCCAGACCAGCGACTTGTGCGCCGCCTTGACCCAGACGCCGTAGCGTTCGCTCTCGGTCATCAGCAGATCGCTCAGCTCGACCCGCACGGCGTAGTCGGTGGACGGGCGCACCGGGCTCAGCCAGCCGCGCTGGGCGTACTCGGTGACCAGGCCGGGGCGCGGCAGGATCGCCACGTCCGGGCTGGTGCCGGCCAGGTGTCGGGCGCGCAGGAACGCGTCGATGTCGTTGCCGGCGCTGATCACCTGCACCGGGGCGGGGTAGCCGGCGACGACCTCGCGGAACCGGTCCAGCTCGCTGCTGCTCCAGACCACCGCTACCTGCACCGACCGGGTTCCTCCGGAGCAGCCGGCGGCCAGGGCGGTGGCGCCCGCGGCGGCGGCGCGCAGCAGCATACGACGGCTCACTCCGGCGGGCGGCCTCATCGAGCCGCCTCGCTCGGCTCGGTGACCAACTCGTGCCGCACCGGTATCTCGGCCAGGGTGGCCGGGTCGGCCGTGCAGACCAGCACCGCCACCCCGGGGGCGTCCGGCGGCGAGAGGCGAGGCATCAGGTCACCGAGGCGGCTGTCGCCCGCCGAACCGGCCGGCAGGTCGATCACCAGCACCTCGGGCAGGCAGGCCGCCGCTCGGGCGAGCGCCACCCGGAACCGCTGGGCGTCGGAGATCTGGTGCGGCAGCAGGGCGAGAGAGAGCGCCAACTCGAGCCGGTCGACAACGGTGGCCGTCCAGTCGTTCGCCACCTCGTGCACCCGTTCGCGTTTGCGCTGGCCGTACTCGATGTTGCGCCGCACGGTGAGCTGCGGCAGCAGCGCGCCGCCGGCGGGCACGTAGCCGATCTGCCGGCGGGGCGGCGGCAGGCCGGTGACGTCCCGCTCGCCGACGAGGACGCGACCGGTCACCGGCGCAGCGAGGCCTGCCAGCACCCGGGCCACCGCCGTGCCGAACCGGGGCGGCGCCACCAGGGCGGCGAGCGTGCCGGCGGGAACGTCGAGGGTCACCGGCCCGGTGCCGGGGACGGCGACCAGTGCGCGCAGTCGTAGCGTGACCCTCACCTCCGGTGACCATCGATGACCGTCCCAGGGTGGCACACCGTGACGACAATCGACGCCCCCGACCCTTCCACTGTGGAGACGGTCGGGGCTGTTCAGGCGGGGGAGTAGAGCGCGGCGAGCCCGGCGGCCGTGGCGGCCAGCCGTTCGCGCAGCGCCACCGGGGTCAGCACCTCGACGTCGGCGCCGAGGCGCAGCAGGTCACCGTGGGCGTGGGTGAGCGACTCGATCGGCAGCACCGCGGTCACCCAGCCCCGCGCGTCCGGTGGCCCGGCGCTGCTGTCCATCGCTGTCACCACCGGATCGCTGCCGACCTCGCGCAGCCGTTCCCGCCCGGCGGGGGAGAGGCGGACGTGGGCCTCGTCGCGGTGCAGTCGGGCCCGGAACTGCACCACGTGCGCCCGCCACCAGGACGGCAGGTCGAAGTCGGCGGGTCGGTCGAACTCCTGCGCCAGTGGGGTCAACGCGAGGATCTGGTTGACCCGGTAGGTCGCCGGCGCGCCCCGGCCGGGCTGGTCGGCCACCACATACCAACGGCCGCCCTTGAGCACCAGGCCGTACGGCTCCAGGACCCGGGTCACCTCGCCGTTCCAGCCGCGGTAGCGCACCTCGACGCGGTGCTGCCGCCAGACCGCCTCGGCCGTGCGGGCCAGCTCGGGGGAGGCGTCGCCGTCGGCGTACCACCCGGGAGTGTCCAGGTGGAAGCGTTGTTGCAGTCGGGTCGCCCGGTCCCGCAGCGGCGCGGGGAGCGCGGCGTGCAGCTTGAGTTGCAGCGCCGCCACGACGTCGCCGTAGCCCAACTCGTCGGCGGGGCCGGGCAGCCCGGCGAGGAACAGCCGGTCGGCCTCCTCGACGGTCAGCCCGGTCAGTCGGGTCCGCCAGCCGTCGACCAGTTGGTAGCCGCCAGCGTGCCCGGCTTCGCCGTAGAGCGGGATGCCGGCGGCGTGCAGCGACTCGACGTCCCGGTAGATGGTGCGGGGAGAGACGGCCAACCGCTCGGCGAGCTGCGCGGCGGTCAACCGCCCGTGCGACTGGAGCAGCATCAGAACGGAGAGAAGTCGACTGGCTCGCACTTCACTGACACTAGTTGTCAGGGGACCGGTCGTACCGTCCCGGCATGGCTTTTCGCGACAAGGAACTGAGAACGCCGGGACCGATCATGGTGGACGGTCGGCAGCTCAAGCGCTACCACGTCGACCAGCCGGATCGACCCATCGAGCCGGAGGTGGAAAAGGCCGCGTACGACCTGCTGCCCGCGCTGCTGGCCGACATCGTCGACGACGGCACCCCGGCCGCCGGGTGGGTGGTGCTGCACCGGGGCGCGGACACCGGCGCCTATCTGCTGGCGTACACCTGGGTGTGGGACAACGCGGTGGAGATCCGTGTCGCCGCGGCCGGGCAGCCGGCGCTGGACTGTCCCGACGACGACCCGGCACACTTCGTCCACCTGCGCCGCCCAGCGATGGGCTGCGTCTGGGAGTTGGCGGTTCTGGAACACGAGCGGGCCGCCTGGGTCCGGCACATGCTGCTGCCGGAGAGTCCGAATCTGATCAATTATCTGCGTGACACGCGAGCGGAAGGGCCGGTGGGCCGCTGATGGGCGACTTCGACTTCTTTGTGGGCACCTGGAACGTTGTCAACCGGCGGCTGCGCAAGCGGCTGGTCGGCTCCGACGAGTGGGAGGAGTTCCCGGGGGTGTCGGTGGCGCACGGGTTCTTCGCCGGTGGCGGTCACTTCGACGAGATCACGTTCCCGACCAAGGGCTCCGCTGGGGCTACCGTCCGGATCTTCGACCCGGCTCGCGAGCAGTGGTCGATCTACTGGATGAGCAGCGTGGACGGGGTGCTGGGACTGCCGCCGATGGTGGGCCGCTTCGTCGACGGGGTGGGCCGCTTCTACGCCGACGACCAGCACGAGGGGCGGCCGGTCCGGTGCCGGTTCATCTGGTCCGACATCAGCGCTACCACCGCCCGCTGGGAGCAGGCGTTCTCGGTTGACGGCGAGCAGACCTGGGAGACCAACTGGATCATGACCTTCACCCGGGCGTCCTAGGGCTCTCGCGACAACTTTCGGCCGTCCGGGTGCGGTGTTATCGTCCGATCACCGCCCCGGATGGAGGAACGCGATGGCCTCCGACCACCTCGACGTGCTGATCATCGGCGCCGGCCTGTCCGGCATCGGCGCCGCCTGCCACCTTCGTCGCGACTGCCCCGACAAGACGTACGCGGTGCTGGAGGCGCGCGACGCCATCGGCGGCACCTGGGACCTGTTCCGCTACCCGGGCATCCGCTCCGACTCGGACATGTTCACCCTCGGCTACTCGTTCAAGCCGTGGACCGCGCCGAAGGCCATCGCCGACGGCACGACCATCAGGGAGTACGTGCGGGAGACGGCCCGGGAGTACGACGTGCCGCGGCACATCCGCTTCCGCCACCGGGTGCTGCGCGCCGAGTGGGCCAGCGACACCGCCCGCTGGACGGTGCACGCCCAGCGCACCGACACCGCCGAAACAGTGGTGCTGACCTGCTCGTTCCTCTTCGCCTGCACCGGCTACTACCGCTACGACGAGGGTTACACCCCGCCCCTGCCCGGTGTCGACGCGTACGCCGGACGGTTGGCGCACCCACAGCGCTGGCCCGACGACCTCGACCACAGCGACAAGCGGGTGGTGGTGATCGGCAGCGGCGCCACGGCGGTGACACTGGTGCCGGCGATGGCGCAGCGGGCCGCGCACGTGACAATGCTCCAGCGCTCACCGACGTACATTCTGGCGCGGCCCGCCCGCGACCGCCTGGCCGACGCGCTGCGGCGTTGGCTGCCGGCGAAGGCCGCGTATCCGGTGGTGCGCTGGAAGAACGTGCTGCTGTCCACCGTCACCTTCCAGCTCAGCCGGCGTGCGCCAGGCCTGGTGAAGCGGGTGCTGCGCCGGGCCGCGCGGGGCATGCTCCCGGTGGGGTACGACGTCGACAGGCACTTCTCGCCCCGCTACGACCCCTGGGACCAGCGGCTCTGCGTGGCACCCGACGGCGACCTGTTCGCGGCGGTGCGTGCGGGCAGCGCGTCGGTGGTCACCGACACCATCGACACCTTCACGGCGAACGGTGTCCGACTGGCCTCCGGCGCGGAGGTGCCCGCCGACATCGTGGTCACCGCGACCGGGCTCAACCTGCTCGCCCTCGGTGGCCTGACGCTGCGGGTCGACGGCGTGGACATCGATCTGCCGAACACCGTGGCCTACAAGGGCATGATGCTCTCCGGTGTGCCGAACTTCGCGCTGACCCTCGGCTACACCAACGCGTCGTGGACGCTCAAGGCCGACCTGGTCGCCGGCTATGTCTGCCGACTGCTGCGGCACCTGGACCGCACCGGTCAGCACGTCGTCACCCCGCTCCCGCCGCCCGACGCCGAGCGGGTGCCACTGATCGATCTGCGCTCCGGCTACGTGCTGCGCGCCGTCGACACGCTGCCCAAGCAGGGTGCGACAGCGCCGTGGCGGCTGCACCAGAACTACGCCCGCGACGTGTTGCTGATGCGGCACGGCCGGCTCACCGACGAGGGTGTGCGGTTCTCGCGGGCCGGCGGGGTGTTCGTGCGCGACCGCACTCCGCGTCCCGTCGCGTCCGAGCATCGGTAACCGCCAGCAGAGGAGCAGGATCGTGCAGAGGTTCGACTTCGCCGGCGCGACAGCGGTGGTCACCGGGGCGGCCAGTGGCATCGGCGCCGCGCTGGCCCACGCCTTGGCCCGCCGAGGCACCGATCTGGTCCTGCTGGACCGCGACGCCGAGCGGCTGGACGCGGTCACCACCGCGATCCGCGCCGACCACCCGGATCGTCAGCTCGCCACGTACCTGGTGGACCTCGCCGACCAGACCGCCACCGCCCAGGTGGCCGCGGAGATCGGCCAGCGGCACCCCCGGGTACGCCTGCTGATCAACAACGCCGGCGTGGGCCTCGGCGGCCGGTTCGACCAGGTGACGTTCGACGAGTTCAGCTGGGTGATCGACGTCAACTTCCGGGCAGTGGCGCAGCTGACCCACGCGCTGCTGCCCACCCTCCGGGCCGAGCCGGGCGCGCACCTGGTCAACATCTCCAGCCTGTTCGGGCTGATCGCGCCGGCCGGGCAGACCGCGTACGCGGCGAGCAAGTTCGCCGTGCGCGGCTTCACCGAGGCGCTGCGCCACGAGCTGGTCGACGACGGGATCGGGGTGACCTCGGTGCATCCCGGCGGCATCCGCACCCGGATCACCGAGAACGCCCGGATCGGCAGCGGCGTCTCCCACGACGAGTACGCGGCCGGTCGGGCGCAGTTCGAGAAGCTGCTGACCATCGCGCCGGAGCGGGCCGCCGAGGTGATCCTGCGTGGCGTCGAGCGACGTCGGGGCCGGGTGTTGATCGGCTGGTCGGCGAAGTTGCCCGATCTGCTGGCCCGGGCCTTGCCGGCCTCCTACAACCGGCTCCTGGTCACCGGCCTGAACCGGGGCGTGGTCCGCCCGGCGACCGCCCCCGCCGTCCCCGCGCAACGCCCCGCCGACACCCTCGCCGACCCGGCCCGCGAGGTGGCGTGACAGCGGTTCAGGCCGGGCCGGCCGCCGTTGCGCTCGGGCCGACGTCGCGGTGGCGCAACAGGATGGTCAACGCCACGAGGGCGACCAGCAGCGCCGCCATCGCGTACACCGGGGCCGGGCCGAGTGGCGCGAGCAGTGCCACCAGCGCGACGACCGGGAAGGCGACGACCACCACTCCGTGCTGGTGCCGGCGTACGTGCAGCACCCAGACGGTGAGCAGGAAGACGGCGATCGGGACGGCCACCGCGTACCCGGCGGTCCGGCCCGAGATGTGCGCGAGGTGCCGTTCGTGGTCCACCGACACGTTCAGGCCCGCGCCGACCGCGGCGACCGCCGCGAAGATCAGGTAGTGGCCATACCCCCAGACCAGGGAGTACGGCAGCCGGGCGGGCGCCTCGATCGGCCGGTCGAAGTAGAGCCACCACAGGGCGAAGACGATCACGGTGGCCGCCGCCGCCAGCGACCAGAGACGACGGTCGCCGGCGTCCACGCCGGTCTGGATGGCCACCGACGTGGCCAGCACCACGTCACCGAGCACGATCAGGGTGAACAGCCCGTACCGTTCGGTGATGTGTCGCGGATGCCAGGGGGTCATCCCCGGGCGCTCGGCCACCGCCGGCACCAGCAGGTCGGCCACGATCAGCAGCAGCAACGCCGCGGTCTCCCACCCCGGCGGCAGGGCCAGCCGGAGCAGCCAGCCGAGCTGGACGACGGTGACGCCGATCGCGTACCGCTGGGCCGCCGGGCGGTGCGCCGGGTCCCCGGCGGCGGCCCGGCACCACTGCACCACGAGCGCGATCCGCATCACCACGTAGCCGTACGTGATGACGCTGAAATCGCCGTCGGTGAACGCGCGGGGCACGCCGGCGGCGATGATCAACGCACCGGCGATCTGCACCAGCGTCGCGATCCGGTAGAGGTCGTCGTCGGTGTCGTAGGCCGAGGCGAACCAGGTGAAGTTCATCCACGACCACCAGATCGCGAAGAAGACCAACAGGTACCTGGTCAGCGCGTGGCCGAGCTGATCCTCGGAGACGGCGTGGTGCAGGTTGGCGGCGGCCTGGGACACCGCCACCACGAAACACAGGTCGAAGAAGAGTTCCAGCGGCGTGGCCGCGCGGTGCGGCTCGTCGCGACGACGTGGCCGCATCGGCCGGTAGAACGGCCGCACGGACCGAGGCTGGGTCACCGAAGCTCCTCAGGCCACCCGCCGGGTCAGCCGCGCCGACGGCCGTGGGTCAGCCCCTCCAGCACCAGGGTCAGCCCCGCACCGACCAGCCAGACGTCCTTGGCGAGCCCCGAGCCCTGCTGGGTCGGACGGATGCTGCCGGGTTCGCGCATCCCCGGCGTCTTCAGGTACAGCTGCACCAGGCCCGCGCCGAACGCGGTCAGGCCGAGCCCGACCAGGGGCGCCGGGACGAACGGCGCGATCAGCGCGGCCCCCAGGGCGATCTCCGAGTACGACAGCAGCTTGGCGAAGCGCGCCGGTTCCAGCTGACCGAGCTGGGGCATGGCGGCGACCGCCATCCCGTGCAGGCCCTCCGCCGCGGTCCCCTCCAGGGTGCGCTTGCCCAGACCCGAGTTGAGGAAGTACGCGCCGATACTGACCCGCAGTGGCAGGTGCGCGGATTTCATTGTCACTCCCGTCGGCCGTTGTCGAATGCCGCCCGCGTACCCCGGACCGCCCGCGATAACCCGCCGGGCCGACTGGGCTGGCCGTGGTGGTCGCGGTAGGTTCGCCGGGGGCCCACCGCCGAGCCCGTGGCACATCCGCCCACCCGGCGCCCGGCCCTGCCGCAGACCACCAGCAGGAGGCGAAGTGAGCCAGGAAGTCCGGGGAGTCATCTCCCGCAGCAAGGGCGCACCGGTCGAGGTCACCACCATCGTGGTGCCCGATCCCGGGCCCGGTGAGGCGATCGTCCGGATTCAGTCGTGCGGTGTATGCCACACCGATCTGCACTATCGCGAGGGTGGCATCAACGACGACTACCCGTTCCTGCTCGGTCACGAGGCGGCGGGCATCGTGGAGCAGGTCGGCGAGGGCGTCACCGACGTCGCCCCGGGCGATTTCGTGGTGCTCAACTGGCGGGCGGTCTGCGGGGTCTGCCGGGCCTGCCGCCGGGGTCGGCCCTGGTACTGCTTCAACACCCACAACGCCACGCAGCGGATGACCCTCACCGACGGCACCGAACTCGCTCCGGCGCTGGGCATCGGGGCGTTCGCCGAGAAGACCCTTGTGCACGCCGGGCAGTGCACCAAGGTCGACCCGGCGGCCCGACCCGCCGCCGTGGGTCTGCTGGGCTGCGGGGTGATGGCCGGGCTGGGTGCGGCGATGAACACCGGAAACGTCACGCGGGGCGACTCGGTCGCGGTGATCGGCTGCGGCGGCGTCGGGGACGCGGCGGTCGCCGGTGCGCTCCTCGCCGGCGCCACCACGATCGTCGCTGTGGACACCGACAGCCGCAAGCTCGACTGGGCCCGCAAGTTCGGCGCCACCCACACGGTGAACGCGTCCGAGACCGACCCGGTCGAGGCGATCCGCGCCGCCACCGGCGGCTTCGGCGCCGACGTGGTGATCGACGCGGTGGGCCGACCGGAGACGTGGAAGCAGGCGTTCTACGCTCGCGACCTGGCCGGCACCGTGGTGCTGGTCGGCGTGCCGACCCCGCAGATGCAGGTCGAGCTGCCGCTGCTGGACGTCTTCGGTCGTGGCGGCGCTCTCAAGTCCAGTTGGTACGGCGACTGCCTGCCCAGCCGGGACTTCCCGATGCTCACCGAGCTGTACCTGCAGGGCCGGCTCGACCTGGACGCGTTCGTCACCGAGGAGATCGCGCTCGACCAGGTCGAGAACGCCTTCGACCGGATGCACAACGGCGACGTGCTCCGCTCGGTGGTGGTGTTCCCGTGACCGCCCGCGTCGACCACGCGGTCACCTCGGGCACGTTCTCCCTGGACGGGCAGACCTTCGACGTGGACAACAACGTCTGGGTGATCGGTGACGACAGTGAGTGCGTCGTCCTGGACGCGCCGCACGACGTGGCGGCGATCCTCGCGCTGGTGGGTGACCGTCGGGTCCGGGCGATCCTGGCCACCCACGCCCACGACGATCACGTCCGGGTGGCGCCCGAGCTGGCCGAGGCCACCGGCGCGCCGGTGCTGCTGCACGCCGCCGACCGGGTCCTCTGGGACATGGTCCACCCGCACCTGCCGCCGCACGGTGAGCTGCACGACGGGCAGAGCATCGAGGTGGGCGGCACCACGCTGCGGGTGCTGCACACCCCCGGGCACAGCCCCGGGGCGTGCAGTTTCCACGCGCCGGAGCTGGGCGCGGTGTTCACCGGCGACACGCTCTTCGCCGGTGGCCCGGGCGCGACCGGCCGCTCGTACAGCGACTTCGACACCATCGTCCGGTCGATCCGCACCCGCCTGCTGAGCCTTCCCGCGGAGACGGTCGTGCACACGGGGCACGGCGACGACACGACGATCGGCGCGGAGGCGCCGCACCTGCAGGAGTGGCTGGACCGCGGCCGCTGAGCCCGGCACACCGCACCGCTGTCGCGCGGTCGACGGCTCAGCGTTCGTCAGCCGCGCCCAGCACCGGTTTGACGTCCAGGATCGGGGTGCCGTCGAGGGCCTCCAGGTCGGCGACCTCGACGCGCAGCCCATCCACCGCCAGGATCCGCACCCGGTGCAGCCCGATCGGGTTGGGCCGGTGCGGTGAGCGGGTGCTGAACACCCCGGTCTCCGGACGGTTCTCGTCGCCGCGTGGGTGCACAGCGAGCACGTCGCGCCGGGCACGGTCCAACCAGGTGAGTACCAGCATTTCCGTGCCGACCCGCAGGTCACGCACGGCCCGCTCGACCTGCGGGTCGAAGACCAGCCACGCCGTCGGCGCGCCCTCGTCGCCCTGCCGTGGCGCGCTCGCCACGTCGGTCAGCGGCGACGCGACCCGGCCGACCAGGTGCAGCAGGTACGTGTCATCGCTCGCCGCCTCGACCACAGTCGCTCCCCTCTGGACGGTCCCAACATAACCCTGCCGCGGCGCTAGGATCTTGAACATGGCCGCCGACTCGCCCGCCCCCGTTGTCCGCCAGCTGCGGCTCGTGGTGGAGGCCGCCGACCACGACGCTGCCGTCGCGTTCTTCCGCGATGCGCTCGGCCTGCCCGAGGAGGCGGCGTTCAGCGGCGACGGCGACGCCCGGGTGGTGATCCTGGACGCCGGCCGCGCCACCCTGGAGATCGCCAACCCGGCGCAGAAGCGCATGATCGACGAGGTAGAGGTGGGTCGGCAGGTCGCGCCCAGAATCCGGGTGGCCTTCGAGGTGGACGACGCCGAGGCGACCACCGCCCGGTTGGTCGCCGCCGGGGCCAGCGAGGTCGCCCCGCCCACCCGCACACCGTGGCAGTCGCTCAACTCCCGCCTGGACGCCCCCGCCGGCCTGCACATCACCGTCTTCCAGGAACTTCTCGGCCCCGACGAGGGTGTCGGGACGCGGGCCGCGAAGTCCGGACGCGACGGCGACGACTGAGTCGGGCAGCCTCCGGGCGGTCCTCTCACCCCGGGGGCAGACAGCCGCAGCGGCGGACGCCCACGGGCGATTGCTGGCCGTGGCCGCGCGTCGCACCGCCTCCGCCACGATCATCCGGAAACGGCCACTGACGGTAGCGACAAAACGCTCGGTCCCTACCCCCACCCACCCTGCGCGTTCCCTTTGCTCTGCTTACCTATACGCACCATGTCCCCTGAGCTGCGGATGGGCGCTTTCGGCCAGCCACGGAGGTCCCTCCCCATTGTCACGGACTGTCACTGGCGCGTATAGGTAAGCAGAGCAAAGGCTGTTGTTCGGAGACTGCCCCCCCGACTCCGAAAGCACCCTCCGTCACAGCCCTCGCCGTTCGGTGCGCCAAGAGCCGTCGTGTCCGGGGTCGTCCCGTGACCGAGGCCGCACCGGCGCGGGCCTCGGACGTTTCCGGAATGCCCGACACCTGAACCCGGTTGTGTCCCCCGTACCGCCGGAGCCCAAACGCTTTTCCGCGGTCATCTCCCGAGGAGTGTTCATCCCGGAGCGCTCCGCACGATCGAAAGGGCAACCATCGTGAAGGTCGACTTCACTCGATGGCTCCCCGCCATCGCTAAGGACTCGTACCGCAAGACCGCGCTGAGCGTGGCGGGTGTGGCCGCCCTCGGCGGTCTGGCCCTCGCGCCGACCGCAGCCGCCGCCCCGGTCACCTCCGGACCGCACCAGGGCGCCGTCGCCGCCATCGACCTCGCCACCGGCAAGGCCGCCACCTCGGTACGCCAGGATGAGCAGCCCGTCGAGTCGGGCCTGACCACCGGTTCCGCCACCGGCAAGCCGCCGGCCGGCAAGCCGAGCCGAGCCCAGCTGATCCCGCACGGCATCGAGGGCGCGCAGTCGCGTGTACCGCTCGACGACGCGCAGTTGGCCAACGCCCGCGCCATCGTCGACGCCGCCAAGAAGACCGGCGTCGGTGACCGGGGCGCGGTGATCGGCATCGCCACCTCGCTGCAGGAGTCGAAGCTGTACAACCTCGGCCACCTCGGCGCGTACAACGACCACGACTCGCAGGGCCTGTTCCAGCAGCGTCCGTCGTCCGGTTGGGGCACGCCCGACCAGATCACCGACCCGGAGTACGCCGCCACGGCGTTCTTCACCGCGCTCAAGAACGTCGGCGGCTGGCAGGACCTGCCGCTGACCGCCGCCGCGCAGACCGTGCAGGTCTCCGCCTTCCCGTACGCGTACGCGCAGTGGGAGGAGCAGGCTGCGGACATCGTCCAGCAGATGTGGTGACACCCGCACACGAGGCCGGCCGGCTCCCTATCGACGGGAGCCGGCCGGTTCTTCGTGTTCGCGTACCTCAGCAGGCCGGGTAGAGGCGGCGGGTGCCGACCCCGGCCGCGTACGCGTCCCGGTCGCTGAACCGGCAGCCGTAGTCGGGTCGGGCCACCACCGCCGGGTCGGTCACGGTGTCGCCGGCCGGGCGCTTGCCGGTGCGTACCCAGGACACCAGGTCGTCCCAGGCGGCACCGGCCTCCGCCGGGCTGAACTCGCAGTGCTGCGTGGCCCGGATCGCCCGCTGAACCAGCAGCCTGCTGCGACCGTTGCGCGCCACGTCACTGGCGTACGCCTGCTCCATGCTGAACGGCACGAACAGGTCGCCGAGACCGTGCAGGCTGAGCACCGGCGCGGTCGGGCGGCCGGCGATGCGCGGCACCTCGGTCAGCGTCGGCAGGAGCCGCTGCCGCAGGTTCTCCGGGGCGACCCGCTGCACTGTCGCGTTGACGTTCACCGGGCTGTTCGGTGTGTAGCGGGTGAGCAGGTTGGTGGACAACTGGCCGGGCCGCTGGGCGGGGGAGTTGCCGCTCCCGGTGGGCACGCTGATCGAGAAGAGGAAGTCCTTCCACACCGCGAACGCCGCGTCGGCGCCCGGACGTGGCCCGCCGGAACGGTTCACGGTGATCGCCCGCAGCTGTTTGCCCCGGTCCGTGGTGGTGTCCGGGCCGGTGGGGGTCAGCCCGGCCAGGCCGAGCGCCACCTGGATGCGGGGCACCGCGTTCGTCAGATAGTCAGCCGGCGTGGGATACGCCGGCACCCCGGCGAGTGCCTGCGCGACCAGGTTGTAGTCCAGGTAGAAGTCGAGCAGCGTCTGATCGCCGAGCACACCACACATCGGCAACGCGCCGTCGTAGAAGCCGGGGTACTGCTCCAGCGAACGACCGATGACGTACCCACCCATCGACACCCCGGCGACGTAGGTGTGCTGCGGTCGGCGGACCGTCCGCCCGAAGTGGTCGGCGAGATCCTTCGTCCCCAGCACCCCGGAGCGGATGTCGAAGCCGTTGCGGTCGTACGAGGACGACGCCCACGCGTACCCCTGCTCCAGCAGGCGCTGGCGCAGCCCGAAGGCCGGCGGTTCCGGCGAGAGCACAGTGCCCTGGCCGCGGTAACCGTGCGCCCACAACACCAGGTCGCCGTTCCACCGGGCGGGGACCTCGATCATGTACCCGGCGTGGCGGTGCACGCCCTGGCGTACCGTCGTCGGCTTGCCGCCCACGACCAGCGGCGCCAACGGCGGATTCTCGATGGTGTAGCCGGGCAGCGGCTCGCCGCCCCTCGGGTCGCGACCGGTGGCGCCGGCTGGCGCGGCACCGGCCAGCCCGACCGCGAGGGTCAGCGTCGCAGCCGCGGCGAGCAGGCGGCGGAGGGTACGGACGGGTGTGGACAGCATCGGTGCTCCCCATCGGACGGTTGTCGCCCGGGGGCGACCAGCGGGACGTTTGCCTACCGGCCGGTAGCGTCCTGAACCTAGAACCGCCGTCGACCAGTGTCAATGGGTTCGCTGATCCGCCGGTCAACACGGCGGTCCGGCCCTACCCGGTCGTTCGGGCCGGTGGGCCGATCGGGTTGACTGGTCGTCGTGGACGAGACGATCTGGGAGGCGGCCCGAGCGTCACGCGGCTGGCTGGACGCGGCGAACGGCACCGGGCAGACGGAACTGACCTGCCGCATCCTCAAGCTCACCGAGGAAGCGGGGGAGGCTTCGGCCGCCTGGATCGGTCTGCTCGGGCAGAATCCACGCAAGGGTGTCACCCACACCCGCGAGGACGTCGCGGCGGAGTTGGCCGACGTCGCCTTCACCGCGTTGGTGGCCATCGAAAGCCTCGGGCTGGACGCGCAGACGGTTCTGGACGCCTGCGCCGCAAAGGTGCGCTCCCGCCTGACGGGCCAGTAACCGCTCCTGGCGTCCGGTCAACGCCGTCCCCCTCCCGGCTGTCGCCTGCCGGGCCTGTCTGAGAACTTCGCCGGCAACGGGTGTCATACGCCGGCCGCTTCATTCGTGATCGACTCGGGTTTCCTGACGTCGGGCTGTCCCAGCGTCTCGGATGCCCCGACTTCCGTGAATCCGAGTGGATCACGCCGCTGAGGCATGATCCGACGCCCCGCCACCCGGTGCCGCCTGGGCGGTTTGTCGTCTGCTGGGTGTTGTGGGATGTGGTCGGGCGCACTCGTGGGCCGGAATCGTGGCGGGGCCGGGGTCGTTACATACCCTGACGATCGCAGTACCACCGACCCGCCGCCCGCCCCTGAGGGCTGGTCACGCAGGCTGGAATGCCAGCCTCCACCCGGTCGTTACAGTCCCCACGAACGACCACCTTGCACCGCCTCGATGAGGGTGCCGACGGGTGGGCCAACCCGGAATGACCCCGGCCCCCCGGTCGTTACACAGGGTCCCGGCGCCACGAGCCCCCCGCTCGCAGGTCGCCGACCCGACGCCCAGATGGACGTCACCCCCCAGAGACTTTTCCCCTTGTTTGTGCAGCGCCGGACGAGGTGCTCACACCCTGCCGCCGCCCCCCGGCGGTTGGGTGTCCTACCCCCGAAGGAGCTACCCCCATGAACACGATCATGCGTAAGAGCGTGCTGTCCGTTGCTGGTCTCGCCTTCGCCGGTGGTGTCTTCGCCGGCCCGATCGCCCACGTGGCCAACCCGGTCGACGCCAAGCCCGTCGCCGTTGCGGTGCAGGCCGACAAGCCCGACACCAGCAAGCTCATCCCGCACGGCACCCAGGGCGACCAGTCCCGGATCGCCCTGAACGACGAGCAGACCGCGAACGTCAAGGCGATCATCGCCGCCACGAAGAAGGCGGGCCTGCCGGAGCGGGCCGCGGTGATCTCGATCGCGACGAGCCTGCAGGAGTCGAAGCTGGAGAACCTGGGCCACCTCGGCGACATGAACGACCACGACTCGCTGGGCCTGTTCCAGCAGCGCCCGTCCAGTGGTTGGGGCACGCCGGAGCAGATCACCGACCCGGAGTACTCGACGACGGCGTTCCTCAAGGGCTTGAAGCAGGTCGACGGGTGGCAGGACATGCCCCTGACCGACGCCGCGCAGACCGTGCAGGTGTCGGCGTACCCGGACGCCTACGCCCAGTGGGAGCAGCAGGCCGCCGACCTGGTTGGCCAGTACTGGAACAGCTGACCCGCACAACAGCACCTCCGCACGACACCGACCGCTGGCCGGCACCCGCAACCCCGGGTGCCGGCCAGCGGCCTTTCTGCTCTGGCCGGTCGCCGTTCACCAGTCGCGGAATCGTTGACTGATCACTGGCTGCTAGCCGCTCATCGCCCGCCAGCCATCGGCTGCTGGCCGCCGCCGGTTGGGGTGCCGTTGATTGGGGTGCCGCCGGTTGCTGGCCGCCGCCGGTTGGGGTGCCGTTGATTGGGGTGCCGCCGGTTGCTGGCCGCCGCTGGCTGGGCCGCCGCCGGCTGGGGCTCCGCCGGTTGCGGGGCCGCCGGCTGCTGGCCGCCGCTTGCTGGGGCGCTGCTTGCTGGGGCGCCGCCGGCTGCTGGCGGTTGGCTGCGGGGCCGTTGGTTGTTGGTCGTCGGGCTGGGGATGCGGCCCTGCACGGGTCTTGGGGGAGGTAAACGGCGTCGTCTGGTTGCGATTGTCCGTAGATCTTGGACAGTTTCCGTTCCGAGCGAACGGAAACTGTCCAAGATCTACGTTGGCGACGTAGCGGAGTGACGTGATCGGCGCCGAGTGATCCGATCGGCTGGTCTATACGTACCCCTGAGCGGGGACCGGCGGAGGGACACAGGCATGGCCGCAGTGGGGTACGGCGTGGATCGCGAACCGGAGTCTGAGCCAGCACAGTCCGGTGAGCCAGTACAGTCCGGTGAGCCAGCACAGTCCGGTGAGACGGAACCGTCCGGGGAGCCGGCACCGCGACGGTTGTCCACCGGTGCTCGTCTGTTGGTGGCTGCTGCCGCGGTCGTGCTGCTCCTGGGCGCGGCGGCGGTGACCGTGATCGTTGCCGATCCCGACCACCTCGGCATGACCTACTCCAGCCAGCCCGATGGCACTCGCCCCGATGGCACTCGCCCCGATGGCACTCGCCCCGACGGCACTCGCCCGGGGGACGGGGGCCGTCCGGGGGGCGTCGCTGACCCGGACGGAGCTGAGGGTCGCCGCGGTGGTGCGGGTGCTGCTGCCGAGCACCTGTTGACAGCGCCGTTGGCGGGTCGGCAGAAGGGAACCTTCGTGCTCGCGGATGGGCTGTCCTCGTTCGAGCTGCGGGTGGCCGAGTTGGGCCATGACCTGTACCGGATCAGTACCCCGGCCGGCTCGGGTGTGGCGGGCCGACCGGCGGTGCGGGGGGAGACTGTGCGGCTCGACCTCGTGGAGTCCGGGACGCGCGGGCCACGGGCCGTGCGGGTGTTGCTCAACGAGCGGGTCGCCTGGCGTCTCCACCTCGTTGGCGGGGTGAGCAGTCAGGTGTTGGATCTGACCCGGGCCCGGCTGCTGGGCGTGGAACTCGCCGGGGGTTCCAGCCGTACCGAGATTCTTCTGCCACCGATCACCGCCGCTGGCCCCGGCAACCCCACCGGCCCGCGCGCAGACCAGCCCGCCGGCACCCTGACCGTACGACTCACCGGTGGGACCAGCCAGCTCGACGTCCGGGTCCGGGGGGAGACTGCGGTACGGGTTCGGGCGGGAGTCGGTGCCGGCTCAGTGGTGGTACGCGGCGACCGTTGGGATGGGGTGGCCGCGGGCTCGGTGTTGGGTACGCCGGATTGGGACCGGTCGGCGGAACGCCTGTACCTGGACCTGGTCGCCGGTGCCAACAGTGTTCTGGTTTCCTCCAGCAACCGGTGAACCCACGCCGGGTCAGCGCACGCCGGGTCAGCGCACGCCGGACCAGCCCACCCTGACAACCACTGGCCGGTGAACCCCGCCCGCCCTGGCCAGAAGCGTCGTGGTCGTGAGTGGGCGTGCGCGTACAGTCGGGCGGTGGAGCGTACTGAATCAATGCTGGCGCAGACCCGACCGCCCGGCGTGGCCGACGTCGATCCCGGCAGTGTGTTGTTGCCCGGCCACGACGTGCCGTTGGGTCGGTACACCACTGTGCGGCGGCTGCTTCCGCAGCGCGCCCGCCGGATGGTCGGCGCGTGGTGTTTCGTGGATCATTTTGGCCCGGACGATGTGGCGCAGCGGCCCGGTATGGAGGTGCCGCCGCACCCGCACACCGGGCTGCAGACGGTGACGTGGCTGCTGGACGGGGAGATTCTGCACCGGGACAGCCTCGGCAACGTGCAGCCGATCGTGCCCGGCCAGCTGAACGTGATGACCTCCGGGAACGGTATCGCCCACTCGGAGCGCTCACCGGCGACCCATCCGCCGGTGATGCACGGTGTGCAGCTCTGGGTGGCGCTGCCGGATCCGGCGCGGGCCGGAGCGGCCGACTTCGCCCACCACGCGGACCTGCCGCGCTGGCGGGACGGCGACCTGGACGTCACGGTGCTGGTGGGCGAGTTTGCCGGGGAGCGGTCACCGGCGGTGGTGCACACCCCGCTGGTGGGGGTGCAGTTGGAGTTGGGCGGCGAGGCGCCGGCGACGATGGTGTTGCGACCCGATTTCGAGTACGCCGTGCTGGCGATGTCCGGGTCCGCGGAGGCGGCCGGGGTGGGGTTCGAGCCGGGGGCGCTGCTGTATCTGGGCTCGGGCCGCCGGGAGTTGACAGTGCGTGGCGGGGCCGGGGCTCGGTTGCTGCTGCTGGGCGGTGCGCCGTTCGAGGAGCCGTTGGTGATGTGGTGGAACTTCGTCGGCCGGTCACACGAGGAGATCGCCGCGGCCCGGGAGGACTGGATGGCCGGCGACGGGCGCTTCGGTGTGGTCGCCGACGATTCGGCGCCGCCGCTGCCGGCGCCGGCCCTGCCCACGACCCGCCTCAAGGCCCGCGACCGCACCGGCGGCCTGCACGACTGACGACACCGGCCGGTGTGTGGCAGTTGGCGGCGCGGGTAGTCGCCGGCATGGCGACCAGTTTGATCACCCCGGTGGAGGACCGTAAACGTCTGGCGCGCCGGCTCGCCGGGAGCGGGCGGGGCTTCGCCGAGCAGTACGGGTTCCGGGTGACCAACAACCCGGCGAGCCTGTTCCAGGTGCTGTACCTGTCGGTGTTGCTGGCCCGTCGTGGTGACTTCCGGCGGGCGTTGGACGGGGCGCGGGCGGTGCGCGACGAGGGGTGGGACAGCGCGGCCCGGCTGGCGCGTTCGCTGCACGAGGACCGGGTCCGGGTGCTGCGCGCCAGCGGCCAGCGCGGTGACGTGGACGCGTTGGCTGCGGTGCTGGGTGACCTGGCTCGGACGGTGGTCGAGCGGTACCGGGGCGATCTGCGCCGGCTGCGGGCGGTGGCGCACCACGACCCGGTCCGGGAGCGGGCGCTGCTGGCCGAGCTTCCGGGCGTGGATGATCAGGTCGTCGTCCTGTTTCTCCGTGAGGCGCAGGCGTTGTGGCGGGAGGTGGCCCCGGTCGCCGATCGGCGGGCGCTGGCCGCCGCCCGGCGGCTCGGGCTGGGCAGGTCGGCGGACGACCTCGCCGGCCTTGCTACTGGCGAGTCCGAGCAGTTGGCCTGGCTGGTGGGGGCGTTGGCCCGGGTCGACCTGGAGCATCGGTACGCGGAGGTGACCGGTCGGCCGTGACGTGCCCTGGCCCACACTTCCCCAAATTCTGACCAAACGGAGGATGTTCTGCCGTATGGTTGGACCCGGCAGTGCTGGCCGCTCGGTTCGAGCGGACCTCCACCGCCTGGTGACCGCGACCGGTTCGGATGCGGTTCACCGCCTGGGCAGGCTTGCGTGGCGCCCTAGGTCGCGGTTCGTGACCAGGGGCGCCCGCCTGTCCCGGCCCTTCGATCGGCCCCGCCCCGTGTCACGCCCCGGGGGTCCGCGCGGCCGGCTGAGTCCCTCTCACCGCGCCAGACCCGCCAGCAGGTTCACGGTCACGGCGATGATGAACGCGCCGAACAGGTACGACACCATCGAGTGGCGCAGCACCGTGCGACGCATCTCGTTGCTGGTCAGGTTGGTGTCGGAGATCTGGAACGTCGTCCCGATGGTGAACGCGACGTACGCGAAGTCGGAGTAGCGCGGCGGTTCGGGCTGGTTGAAGTTCACCCCGCCGTCCGGGCCGGTGTAGTAGATCCGGGCGTACCGGGCGGCGAACACGGTGTGCACCACGAACCAGGAGAGCACCACGCTGAGCACGCCCACGCCGCTGTGCGCCTCCCGGGCCACCCCGGGAGGCGCGCTCTGCGCGCTGGCCACTACCAACCCGACAGCCAGCAGGCTGGCCAGGCAGGCGACGAGCAGCAGGGCGTCCCGGATCGCCCGGTTCGGGTCCTCGTGGACGGCCAGCTGGGCGGTCCGCTCGGCGTCCATCGGCCAGATCTTGTGCCAGACCAGCACGAGCCAGCTCAGTGCGCCCACGTCCCAGCCGGCCAGCGCCGCGAGCGGCAGGGGCAGCAGCAGCGCGAAGACGCAGCCGGCGATGACGCCGACCACCGCCACAACGGCGAGCTGCTTCGCAGCAGCCGGGAAACGCACGTCCGCTGGCCGGTCGGGGCCGGTCTGGGTCATTCGGGACGCTCCCAGGTCGGGGTGATGGGCGCCACCGCCGGGTCAGATGCCCCGCAGGTGCTGCGAGACCCGGTTGTGCTTCTTGTCCCGGGCCTGCTCGGCCCGCTGGGCGGGGCCGACCTCGGGCGCCGCCTCGATCCCGGCCGACCGGGCCACCTCGGTCCCGTTGGCGTAGTCGACCGGCGGCAGGGCGCGCAGCGCCTTCAACACGTCCGGCGGGGCACCCTCCCGTTCGGCCTCGCGGACCACGTCGTCCTTCTCGGCCGGGTAGTCCAGGCTCGACAGGTACTGCAGGACGTCGGCGTAGCTCGCCATGGCGTGGGCTCCCTCGGGCATCGATGTGGTGACGACCGGCGGCGGTTACCCGCCCGCCGGCCGGTCACGCCCGCCCGGCGGAGGAAACCGGCGCCGTTTCTCCTCGGCCGCCGCGGGTACCCGCAGACGCCGACGCGAGCCAAGGGAGTACGCGATGAACTACGACACCTTCATCGACCAGGTTTCCCAGCGCACCGCCACGTCGTCCGAGCGGGCGGTCGAGCTGACCCGGGCCGTGTTGGAGACGTTCGCCGAGCGGTTGACCGGCGGTGAGGTCTTGGACCTGGCCGCCCAGTTGCCCCAACCGCTGCAACTCGTGCTCAAACCGAGCCCGAGCACCGAGCAGGCGGACCGGTTCGGCGCTGCGGAGTTCGTCGCCCGGGTCGCGTTGCGCGCCGGTGTGCAGGAGCCCGCCGCCGAGGACGCCAGTCGGGCGGTCTTCACCACCCTGCGCGAGGCGATCACCGGCGGTGAGTTCGATGACGTGGTGACCCAACTGCCACGTGACTATCGGGGCCTGGTCGAGCAGGCGATGGCCCCGGGCGCGACGTTGCGCCGCGGCTGACAGCGCTCGTATCACGCACACACAGCGGTTTACCAGGGCAACCATCGATGTCCCGCTTGGCGTGGCGATTCCGCCTGGCCTAACCTTGTCGTGCGAGGGGAGTACTTCCCACGAACCATTCCGGTCAGTACGGCGCGCCCGGCGCGCCTCGGGTGGTTGCCCATCAGGTGGTGGGTGAAGGAGACCTCGAACATGACGGTGTTCGAGGAGACCCCACATGAGCCAAGTGTCGTATCTGTCCGCCGCCAGTGACCTGTCGTCGGTGGGCACGCCCACGCTGTGGGCGGTCACCATCATCGGGGTCGTCCTGCTGTTGGTGCTGGACTTCCTGGTCACCCGTCGTCCGCACGAGGTGTCCATGCGGGAGGCCATCGGCTGGTCGGCGTTCTACATAGCGCTGCCGCTGGCGTTCGGTGGCTGGATCTGGTCCCGATTCGGCTCCCAGCAGGGCGTTGAATACCTGACCGGCTACCTGGTGGAAAAGTCGCTCTCGGTCGACAACCTCTTCGTCTTCATGTTGCTGTTGGCGGCGTTCGCGGTGCCGGCGGTGCTCGCCCAGCGGGTGCTGCTCTACGGCATCGCCGGCGCGCTGGTGCTGCGGGCCGTCTTCATCGCCCTCGGCGCGGCCGCGTTGCAGACCCTCGACTTCGCCTTCCTGCTCTTCGCGATCATCCTCATCGCCACCGCGGTGAAGCTGCTGCGCGATGCCATGTCCGGGCATCAGCAGGAAGTCGACATCAACAAGATGCGGTCGGTGAAGCTGCTGCGCAAGGTCATGCCGGTGGTGGACGACTACCACGGCACCAAGATGACCATTCGGCAGGGCGCGAAGCGCGCACTCACACCGTTCGCCCTTGTGGTGGTGGCGGTGCTGGCCACCGACATCGTCTTCGCTGTCGACTCGGTGCCGGCCGTCTACGGCATCACCGAGGACCCGTACCTGGTGTTCGCCACCAACGCGTTCGCCCTGCTCGGCCTGCGGGCGCTCTACTTCGTCCTGCACGCGGCGCTGAGCCGGCTGGTGCACCTCAGCTACGGCCTGGCCATCATCCTGGCGTTCATCGGCCTCAAGCTGGGTCTGCACTGGGCGCACGGCATCTGGGACAGCGTGCCGCAGATCCCCACACTGGCCTCGCTCGGCGTGATCATCGGTGTGCTGGTGGTGGTCACGATGACCAGCCTGCGCGCCACCCGGGGCGGCAACCTGCCCGAGGACCGTCAGGTCGTCGCGGAACGGCACTGACCGCGCCGCGCCGGCTGACGACGGGGTACGCGGGAAAGCTCCCGCCTCCACCGACGCGGGTGGTACGACTGTGCAATGGGAATCGTGTCACCGGGCTTTCAGGGTCGGCCCCGAACGCAGGAGCCGGCCCTGCCCCCCGGCCAGTATCTGACCGAGGACTTTCCGGTGCTCTCGGCCGGCCCGACGCCCCGGGTGTCACTGGACACCTGGGAGTTCGTCATCTCCGCCGAGAACGGCAGCGAGCACCGGTGGTCGTGGCAGGAGCTGATGGCCCTGCCGCAGGAGACGCCGATGGTGGACATCCACTGCGTCACCCGCTGGTCCAAGCTCGGCACCAACTGGCAGGGCGTCTCACTGGACACTCTGCTCGCCGACGTCGACACCGGGGCGCACTTCGCGCTGGCGCACTCCTACGGCGGGTACACCACCAACCTGCCGCTCGACGACCTGCGCGGCGGCCAGGCCTGGGTGGTGCACACCTTCGACGGCGCACCGCTGCCCGCTGAGCACGGCGGGCCGGCGCGGCTGCTGGTGCCGCACCTGTACTTCTGGAAGTCCGCCAAGTGGGTGCGCGGCCTCCGGCTCAAGACGATGGACGAGCCAGGGTTCTGGGAGACCGCCGGGTACCACGACTACGGCGACCCGTGGCGCGAACAGCGGTACCAGGGTGACTGAGCGCGCCGTGGCGACGAGCACCCAGCGCCGTACGCCCAACCGGTGGCAGGTCGGCCGGCTGGTGGAGCGCCGGGTGGAGACACCGACCGCGCAGACCCTGGTGCTGGAGGTGCCGGACTGGCCGGGGCACCTGCCCGGGCAGCACGTCGACCTGCGGCTCACCGCCCCGGACGGTTACCAGGCGGCCCGGTCGTACTCGATCGCCGGGCCGGCCGTGGACGGGCCGGGAGGGCCGCGCATCGAGGTGACAGTGCAGCGCGTGCACGACGGCGAGGTGTCGCCGTACCTCATTGATGTCTTCGGGGCCGGCGACCCGATCGAGGTCCGCGGACCGCTCGGTGGCTGGTTCATCTGGCGGCCCGAGGAGACCGCGCCGGTGCAGCTGGTCGCCGGCGGGTCCGGCGTCGTGCCGCTGATGGCGATGATCCGGGCGCGGCGGGCGGTGGGCAGCAAGGCGCCGTTCCGGCTGATCTACTCGGTGCGCACCCCCGGTGACGTGATCTACGCCGACGAGCTGCGCCGCCGGGTCCGCGACGACTTCGGGCTGGACGTCGCGTACGTCTACACCCGTGAGGCGCCCGAGGGTTGGCGCGGTGAGCCGCACCGGATCGGGCTGGCCGACGTCAACACGCACGGGTGGCCACCGGACCTGGAGCCCCTCACCTACGTCTGTGGCCCTACCGCGTTCGTGGAGACCGTTGCCGACCTGCTGGTGGGGCTCGGTCACCCGTCGCGTCGGGTCAAGACCGAACGTTTTGGCCCCACCGGCTGACCACCGCTCACTCACGCAGTGTTCGAGGAGATTTGATGACCGAGATGTCGTACCTGGACGGCAACATGCTCGACGGCCCGATGCGTGAGCTGTTCACCGTCGACCTGAGCAGCGCGATGGGCCGCTGCGAGAACTGCGGGACGACCGGGTCGATGGCCAGCCTGCACGTCTACTCGCACGCACCGGGCCTCGTCGCCCGTTGCCCCACCTGCGAGGAGGTGATGGTGCGCCTGGTGCGCGGGCCGGACCGGGCCTGGCTGGACATGCGCGGCACCACGTTCCTCCAGGTGCCGATGCCGATGGAGCAGACGTTCCCCGGCCCACTCTGACGGAACGCTCGCCCGGCTGAGGCACGATGGTCTGATGAGCGCCGGTCGATGGGGTGGTGTGCCGCTCGCGGTCCGGTGCGTGGTGGCCGTCGCCGTGCTGGTCTTCGCCTACGGCACCGCGGTGCACGTGGTGCAGTTGCTCCTGCCTCAGTTCGGGCCGCAGCTCGCCCTGCCCGGGTGGCTGACGTTCTACTTCACGTCCCTGACCGTGTGGGATCCGTTGGCGGCGTTGCTGTTGGCCGCTCGCCGGGTGCAGGGGCTCGTGCTGGGCTGCGCGGTGCTGGTGACGGACGCGGCCGCGAACGGGTACGCCAACTACGTGCTGGACCCGGCGGCCGGCGTCACCCCGGGCCGGATCGGGCAGGCCGTCATCACCGGCCTCGCCGTCGGTCTCGTCGCGCTCAGCCCGTGGCTCGCACCGTGGTTCGTCGGCTCTCGCAGTCGAAGCGGCAGGCCGGTTCAGACTCGGAGGAGATCGTGGGCCCGGGCGAGGTCGTCGGCCCAGGGCGATCCGTAGTCACGTTCCCAGGCGCGGTACAGGCGGTCGCGGGTCGCCTCCCGGCGTATCCAGTCGTCGATGGCGCTCGGCTTCTGCTTGGCGAAGTTGAGCCCGCCGACCATCTTGGCCAGGTGACGGTCCGCCGACGAGGTGAGCGTGGCGTCCCAGACGTCGAGGAATCGTTCGACGCGCTCGCCGGCCGCGCGAGCCGCGTCGAGGAAGGTCGCCGGATCGGTGAACGACCCGAGCCGCGGCGGGTGGTCGGCCAGCAACGACCGCCACACCACGTCGAGGTAGGCGTCGATGGCCTGCTGCTCGACGCGCGGCCAGGTGCGCCACTCCTGTTGGGGGAGTTTGCCCAGGACGATGGCCGGGTCGAGGTCGTCGGAGGCGAGCAGGCGCTCAAGGAGCACGGGGAGCAGGGCCTTCACGTCGGCACGATCGCCGACCGTGCTGCCGAGGCTGATGGTCAGTGAGAACAGGTCGTGCTCGTCGACCGGCACGGAGCCCTTGCAGTGCGGGCACCCGTCGAGCACCGGGCGGCGTGGGTAACGGCCGAACGCGTCCCGTACGCCCGCCAGGGCCGCCCTCAGCTCGTTCTCCACCGGTCGATTCTCGCATCGACGACTCACTGCGCGGTGCCCGCGAGCAGCCACCGCCGGACCGGGATCTCCAACAGCACCCGCTCGCTGTCCGGGTTGACCTGCCTGCCGACGTCCCAGCCGTCGTACTTGCTCGCGAACGCCTTGACGACGGTGCTGGGGAACCCGGCCCGGTGCACGCGGGCGGTGCCTTCGGCCACCACTGGCGCGTTGCCGCTCTCCAGTGCCACTGACACCCGTGGGTCGGCCACGACGTTGCGGGCTTTGACGCTGCGGCTCTCACAACCGACCCAGAACGTCGCGGAGAGGTAGACGAACCAGACCGGTGTCAGGTGCGGGGATCCGTCGCGCCGCACCGTGCACAGCCAGACGTTCGACTCGTCGGTCAGTCGTACCTCGACGTCGGCTGGCGGGTTCGAGAGGGTGTGGCTCACCGGACCAGTGGATCACGACGCCGCAACGACCTTCCGCCTGCTGCGGGGTCGCGTGCGGCGCGTCGAGTCAGGTCGCAGGGGGTCCGTCGATGGCGGTACCGGTGCGGGCGGCCCGCGCGGCGCCCCAGTCGTACAGGGCCTGCAACACCGGGGCCAGGCTGAGTCCTTCCTCGGTGAGCCGGTACTCCACATGAGGTGGTGTGGTCTCGTGGTCGTCGCGCCGGACGAGCCCGTCGGCCTCCAACTCGCGCAGCCGCTGGGTCAGCATCTTCTCGCTGATCCCTGGCATCCGGCGGCGCAGTTCGCCATAGCGGTGCACGCCCTCCTTGAGATGGGCCAGGATCACCGGCCGCCATTTTCCGCCGACGACGTCGACGGCGAGCTCCACCGGGCAGTGGTATCGCTTGGGCATCGTGGCCTCCCTCGGCACGCACCAGATGGTGCGTACTTGATCTTCGTCACTGCTGGTGTTCAGCTGTAGCCATGGTGATCGAGTACATCAGGTACCGCGTGCCGCAGGAACGGCTGGACGGCTTCGAGGCGGCGTACGAGCGGGCCGCTGGCGCGTTACGCGCCGCGCCGCAGTGCGTGGACTACGAGTTGAGCCGCTGCCTGGACGACCCCGCCTGCTATCTGCTGCGCATCACCTGGACGTCGGCGGACGAGCACCTGAAAGGGTTCCGGGGCGGACCGGTGTTCGGGCAGTTCTTCGCCGCGATCAAGCCGTACGTCGAGGACATCCAGGAGATGCGGCACTACGCCCCCACGTCGGTGACCGGCCCCGGTGGCGCCGCGCCGCCCAGCCTGTACGAGTGGGCCGGCGGCAGCGACGCGTTCACGAAGCTCTGCGATGCCTTCTACCGCCTGGTCCGCTCCGACGACCTGCTCGCGCCGATGTTCGCGCACATGCACCCCGACCACGCCCGGCATGTGGCGGTATGGCTTGCCGAGGTCTTCGGTGGACCGGCCACCTACACGATGGAGCACGGCGGCTACCGCCACATGCTCGGCCACCACCTGGGCAGGGCGATCAGCGAGGCGCAGCGTCGGCGGTGGGTCAACCTGATGATGGACGCCGCCGACGAGGTCGGCCTACCCGATGATCCGGAGTTCCGCGCCGCTTTCGCGAGTTATCTCGAGTGGGGCACCCGGTTGGCGGTATCCAACTCACAACCGGACGCGGACCCGATCCGGCAGGCGCCGGTCCCTCGCTGGGGCTGGGGTGTCGCCCCGCCCTACCGGGGATGACCCGCATCCGCCGAACGACCTGCACCGCCGCGGCGTACCTCACCGCTCGACCGGAAACTCGGGTGCGGTCGACCTGGCACACCCCTAGGCTCCCGCTCCGACGGCTGGCACGGCGTCCGGTCCGATGGGAGACGAGCGCAGCGATGACTGCACACCTGTTCGCGATCACCTTCGATGCGAGCGAGCCGCTGCGGCTCGCGCAGTTCTGGTCCGGGCTCCTGGGGCGGGAGATCGTCGACGATCCACACGACGGCGTCCTGCTCCTGCCCAACGACGACAACGAGTACCACCTCCGCTTCGTCCCGAACCAGCAGCCGAAGGTCGTCCAGAACCGGATGCACTTCGACCTGACCAGCAGTTCGCTGGCCGACCAGCGGCAGACGGTGGCCAGGGCACTGGAACTCGGTGCGCGCCACGCCGACATCGGGCAGGGCCCGGAGATCGATCATGTGGTGCTCGCCGACCCCGAGGGCAACGAGTTCGACATCATCGCGCCGGGCAACAACTTCCTCGCCGGCTGCGGCTTCGTCGGCGCGCTGGCCTGCGACGGGTCGCAGCAGGTCGGGTACTTCTGGAGCCAGGCCCTCGGGTGGCCGCTGGTCTGGGACCAGGACGAGGAGACCGCGATCCAGTCGCCGAACGGCGGCACGAAGATCTCCTGGGGCGGTCCGCCGTACATGCCGAACGGCGGACGGGACCGGGTGCGGTTCGACCTCGCCCCGCCTGTCGACGTCGACCCCCAGGCCGAGGTGGACCGTCTGCTCTCGCTCGGGGCGACCCGAATCGACACCCATCAGGACCGGGCGGGCCGACTGGCACTGGCCGATCCCGATGGTCAGGAGTTCAGAATGCTGACGTCCCGCTGAGCCGGCCGACGCCCACCCACCCGGCGGCCGGTTGGACAACGGCGGCACCGGTCGGTCAGAGTGATCCGCCGTGAGATACCTGCGTACCGGTGGTCCCGCCGCGATCCGGCGGCCCCGGCCCACCGACTCGGACGAGTTCGTCGCCGCCGCGCAGCGCAGTCGGGACCTGCACCACCCCTGGTTGGCCGCGCCGGCCAGCCCGCAGGAGTACGAGCTGTATCTGCGCCGGATCCGTCGCCGCGACAGTGCCGGCTACCTGATCTGCGATCGGGCCAGCGGCCAGATCGCCGGCTACGTGAACATCAGCGGGATCGTGCTCGGCGCGCTGCGTGGTGGCTTCCTGGGGTACGCGGCGTTTCTGCCCTTCAGCGGGACCGGGCACGCCTCGGCGGGCGTCGCCCTGGTGATCGACCACGCGTTCACCTCGGTCGGGTTGCACCGGCTGGAGGCGAACATCCAACCGGGCAACGAGCCGTCCCGGCGGGTGGCCCGCAAGCTCGGTTTCCGGTTGGAGGGCTTCTCCCCGGACTACCTGTTCATCGATGGCGCCTGGCGTGACCACGAACGCTGGGCGATCACCGCGCCAATCCCGGCCTGACCGTCGGCCCGCCGCCCCGGGCCGAAGGAGCAGTGGACCTTTCACCCGGAGCGGGTGATGACGCTCAGTTCCCCGCTTCCTACGGTGGGTGTCATGGCTGCCGTTCGCGCGACCCCTGCCAATCCGTTTCCCGGCCTGTCAGTCGCGGAGACGGACAGCGCCGACCAGCGGGCCATCCCGCCCGAGTTGGGCCCCGACTCCCTTGCGGTGCTCAGCGGGCCCACCTTCCTGTACTCCAACGCGTGCGGGGATGTGCCGACGGGCAGCATCGGTGGGCTCGTCCACCTGGACACCCGCCTGATCAGCGGGTGGAGCCTGACCGTCAACGGCGGCGAGTTGCTGCCGCTGCGCTCCGAGACGATCGACCACTACTCCGCGCAGTACGTGCTCACCAACCCGGAGTTGCCGGGGCTGCCGCCGAACACGTTGGGCCTGCGGCGGCTGCGCTACGTCGGCGACGGCTTTCACGAGCGCGTGGAACTGGTTTCCTTCCGGCAGGAGCCGGTCCGGGTGGAGCTGCGGCTGGCCGTTGCCGCCGACTTCGCCGACCTGTTCGAGGTCAAGTCGAGGGTCCGGGACCGCTCCGCCGAGATCAGCCGTCACCACGCTGACGACGGGTCCGAGCTGTGCTTCTCTTACCAGCGCGGTGACTTCTCCGCGCAGACCCGGGTGTGCTGCGCGAAGCCGGCCGACCGCATCGAGGGCGACGACCTGGTCTGGGACCTGGAGCTGGGCCAGGGCGAGGAACGGAAGGTCGACCTGCACGTGCCCCTGCCGCCAGGAATGGGGGTGGTCGAGCCGGTCCGGGGCGACATCGCCGACGTCGTCCACGGCCGGGCAGACGACCCGCTGCGCCGGTGGCTTGAGGACCGGGCGGTGCTGCGCAGCGACAACACGGCGTTGGAGCGGACCGTGCGGCAGTCCCGCAACGACCTGGCGGCGTTGCGGCTCGACCTGGAGGTCAAGGGCCAACGGATCCTGCTACCCGGTGCCGGACTGCCCTGGTTCCTCGCCGTCTTCGGCCGGGACACCCTGATCACCGCGTATCAGACGCTGGTCGCCGGGCCCGCCCTGGCGAAGGGCACGCTGCTCGCCCTGGCCCGCCTTCAGGGTGAGACGTGCGACGACTTCACCGACGAGGAGCCCGGCAAGATCCTGCACGAGGTCCGCAGCGGCGAGTTGACCCGCAGCGGCGAGAAACCGTTCGGGCCGTACTACGGCAGCGCCGACGCCACCCAACTCTGGCTGATCCTGCTCTCCGAGTACTGGCGCTGGACCGGCGACGACGAGACCGTCCGGCACCTGCGGGACAACGCGCTTGCCGCGTTGTGCTGGATCGATGAGTACGGCGACCGGGACGGCGACGGCTACGTCGAGTACGCCACCCGCTCGCCCGAGGGGCTGGGCAACCAGTGCTGGCGCGACTCCCCGGACGGGGTCTGTTTCGCCGACGGCCGGATCCCCGTGCTTCCGCTGGCCACCTGCGATCTACAGGGCTACACCTACGACGCCAAGCTGCGGCTCGCCGAGTTGTTCGACGGGCCGTTGGACAACCCAACGTTGGCGCGCCGGCTGCGCGACGAGGCGAACACCCTGCACGAGCGGTTCAACCAGGACTTCTGGATCGAGGAGCGGGGCGGCTACTACGCTGTCGCCCTGGACGGCGACAAGAACCGCGTCGATTCCAAGACCTCCAACATGGGTCACCTGCTGTGGAGCGGAATCGTGCCGCCGGAGCGGGCCGACGCTGTGGTGCGACAACTCATGTCGCCGGACATGTTCTCCGGTTGGGGCATCCGCACCCTGTCCCGGGAGGAAGGGCCCTACAACGCCCTCGGCTACCACCTGGGCACGGTCTGGCCGCACGACAACTCGATCGCCGCGCTCGGCCTGGCCCGATACGGCTACCGGGCCGAGTCGAACCGGATCAGTTTGGCGATGATCGAGGCGGCCGACCAGTTCGGCTACCGGCTGCCGGAGGCGCTCAGCGGGTTCGACCGGGAGCGGCTGCTCTTCGCCGTGCCGTACCCGACCGCGTGCAGCCCGCAGGCGTGGGCGGCCGGTACGCCGCTGGCCCTGATCCGCGCCATGCTCGGCATCAACCCGGTCAACGGCCGGCTGGTTCTCGATCCAGACGTCCCGCAGGAGCTGGGCCGGATCACCGCCGGGCGGGTGCGGGCATTCGGCCAGCAGTGGGAGGTGGAGGCGGTGGGCCGCAGTGGCCACGTCCGGCTCCAGCCGAGCTGAGCGTGCGTGCCGCGTCGGACGTTTGTCGCGGCCTCCGACGGGAAACGGCCCGCAATGACGAAACCTCGTGTGGTGATCGTGGGGGCCGGGTTCGCCGGTTACCACGCGGCGAAGACGTTGAGCCGGATCGCCCGGGACCGGGCCGAGATCGTGGTACTGAACTCCACCGACTACTTTCTGTACCTGCCGTTGCTGCCCGAGGTGGCGGCCGGGGTGGTCGAGCCCAAACGGATCGCCGTTCCGCTGACCGGGACGCTCAAGGGCGTACGGGTCGTGGTCGGCGAGGCGGACCACGTCGACCTGCAGAACCGCTGGGTCGGCTTCACCCAGGCCGAGGGGGAGAAGAACCGGCTGGCGTACGACCGGCTGGTGCTCGCCGTGGGCAGCGTCAACAAGCTGCTGCCCATCCCCGGGGTGACCGAGTACGCGCACGGCTTCCGCGGCCTGCCCGAGGCCGTCTACCTGCACGATCACATCGTCCGGCAGCTCGAGCTGGCCGAGCAGGCCGAGGACCCGGCCGAGCAGCAGGCCCGCTCCACGTTCGTGGTGGTCGGGGCGGGCTACACCGGCACCGAGGTCGCGGCACACGGGCAGCTGTTCACCGACGCGCTGCACGCCCAGCGGCCCCGGCTCACCGTCCGGCCCCGCTGGATGCTGCTCGACGTGGCGTCCCGGGTGCTGCCGGAGCTGGACAAGCGGATGTCGGACACCTCGCACAAGGTGCTCAACCGGCGTGGGGTGGACGTGCGGATGGGCACCTCGGTGGCCGAGGCGACCTGCGACGGGGTGAAGCTCACCGACGGTGAGTACGTGCCGACCTGCACCCTGGTGTGGTGTGTGGGGGTGCGCCCCGACCCGTTCGTCAACGAGCTGGGCCTGCGGACCGACCGGGGTCGACTGGTCACCGACGAGTTCCTCAACGTTCCCGGCTACCCGGAGGTGTTCGCGTGCGGCGACGCCGCAGCGGTGCCCGACCTGGTCAATCCGGGCAAGGTGTGCGGGATGACCGCCCAGCACGCGCAGCGGCAGGGCAAGCGCGCGGCGTACAACATCGCCGCGTCGTACGGTTTCGGCCGGCGCAAGCCCTACAAGCACCACGACCTGGGCTGGGTCGTCGACCTGGGTGGCAAGGACGCGGCGGCGAACCCGTTGCAGGTCAACCTGGCCGGGTTGCCGGCCAAGGCGGTCACCCGGGCGTACCACCTGATGGCGATGCCGGGGAACCGCACACGGGTCAGCGCCGACTGGGCGTTGGACGCCGCGTTGACCCGGTCCGCTGTCCAGTTGGGACTGGTGCCGGCGAACGCGGTGCCGTTGGAGAGCACCACGCCCGAGGTCGCGACCCGGTCCCGCTGAGCGGGCCCTCGGCCAGGTCGTCGGCGGAAGGGCGGGCCCCGGCCAGGTCGTCGCGGAGCAGGCCGGTGGCGGCACCGGCCGCGCCCGCGACGGTCAGTCGGTGGCGCCGGCCGACCGCGCGGCCGGACCGGCCGGCGGGGCGGGTCGGAGCCGGCGCGGGCCGTACTCGCGCAGCAGGGTCTGCACGATGCCGGCGGCGGGGATGGCCAGCAGCGCGCCGAGCAGACCGGCCAGCTCCGCCGCGAGCAGCACACTGATCAGCACCGTCAACGGGTTGAGCCGGACCGCGCGGGACAGGATGAGCGGCTGGAGCAGGTGGTTCTCCACCTGTTGGTAGACCACGAAGAAGACCAGCACCACCACCCCGGCGGTGGGGGAGTGCAGGAAGCCGGCGCCGGCCGCGATCACCGCGCCGAGGGTCGCCCCGACCAGCGGTATCAGGTCGGCCACCGCCACCAGCAGGGCGATCACCGCCGCGAAGGGCACCCCGGTGACGGTCAGCACCACGAAGGTCAACGCCCCGCAGATCACGCTGATCAGCAGGTTCCCGGTGAGGTAGCCGGTGACGGTACGCGACACCTCCCGGCCCACCCGGCGCAGCCGCTCGCCCTGACCGTCCCCGGCCGCCGCGAGTACGCCCCTGGTGATCCGCGGCGCCTCCAACACCATGAGGTACGCGAGCACGATGACAGTGACCAGCCCGGCGACCGACTCGACGACGCCGCGCAGCACACCGACAGCGGGTTGGCGCAGCCGGCTGCCGAGGTCGCGCAGCTGCTCGGAGTGCTCGCTGACATAGCGGCGTGCCCCGGTGCGCTCCAGTAGCTGCCCCACCGGGCCCCGTCCGGCGCGGGCCTCCCGCAGCAGCTCGGGCGCCCGGTCGGCGAAGCGGCCCAACTCCCCGAACAACGGCACCAGGATGAGCGCGGCCAGGATCGCCAGCAGCACGAACGCGGCGAGGAAGACCAGCAGGGTGGCCAGCGCCCGACGCCGGACGAAACGGCGTTGCAGTCGGTCGACCAGGGGTTTGAGCGCGACGGCGAAGAACGCGGCGACCACCGCCCAGACCAGCACCCGCCGGGTCGCGTACACGAACCCCAGCGCGAGCGCTGTCGCCAGCACCAGACCGATCACGATCAGAGTTCGGCGGCCGGTCACCCGATCGTCGACGTTGCTCATCCGGCGGGCCTTCCCCGCCCGAGCCGTCGGAAACCCGGCATTGCGGGCACAACGGCGATCAGTGGCGGGAGGTGTCGTCCGCGTCGCTGACCGGGCGGGCACCGGCGACGAAGGTGTCGAGCGCGGCGGCGTGCAGCAGCCCGCCGGGCACCGGGTCGCGCAGGGCGGCCACCGCCAGCCGGGCCACCGGCAGCCCGCCAGGGCGGGAGGTCGCGGCGAGCACCAGGTTGCCGTACCGGCGACCGCGCAGCATCCGCCGGTCGCCGACCACGCACACGTCGGCGAAGACCGCCCGCAGGGTGGCCACCTGCACCCGGGTGCCGACCAGCGGAGGCAGGTCGGTGACGTTGACCAGGTACGACCCGTCGGGGCGCAGGACGCGGGCCACCTCGGCGGCGAACTCGACGGTGCGGACGTGCCGAGGCATCCGGGCCGCGCGGTAGATGTCAGCGATCACCAGGTCGTACCTGCCGTCGGGGGTGTCGGTCAGGGCGTCCCGGGCGTCGGCGACCTCCACCCGCACCTCCGGCGGCAGCGGCGGCAACTCCCGGGTCACCAGCTCGACCACCGCCGCGTCCCGCTCGACGACCCGTTGCGGGGAACCGGGCCGGGTCGCGGCCACCCAGCGGGGCAGCGTCAACGCGCCGCCGCCCAGGTGCAGGACGTTCAGCGGGGCCCCGTCCGGGGCCGCCACCTCCACTGCCGAGGCGATCCGCCGGACGTACTCGAAGTGCAGGTGCCGGGGATCCTCGACATCCACGTACGACTGCTCGACCCCGGCGGACAGCAGTGTCCGCCCGGTACGGCGGACCGGGTCGGCGACCAGCTCCAACCGGTCGGCGGCGCGGTTCATATCCGGCACGCTAGCCGAGCCCACCGGGCACCCGGCACGCCGGACGGGCCGGCGGAGCGGGGTCGCCCCCGTTCCGCCGGCCCGACGGTGTCGTGGTGGCCGGTCAGCCGCCGGCCATCCCGGCACCCACCTCGTCGATCGCGTCGTCGATCTGGCGGGCGAGGTCCACGTCGAGCGCGGTGACCCCGTTGGCCTGGTTGGTCCGCACTGTCAACACGGCAGCGGTGTCGCCTGGACGCCCGATGCTCGGGCCGCGGCCGTTGTCCTGACGCAGCCGGTCGAGCCGGGCGAGAACCCGGTCCAGGTTGTCGGGCGGCAGCGCGACCACCCGGTAGAGGCCCTGGCTGTCGCCGGCCCAGTAGGGCAGGTCGTCCAGCGCCGCGCTGATCTCGTCGGCGTCCAGGGTGGGTGTGGTGGTGGAGGCGCCCACCAGGCCGCCGCCGGCCTCCGGCGGATTCAGCAGGTCGCGCAACCCGTCGGGTACGTGCAACGACTCGACCAGGTCGCCGTCCTGCTCGGCGAGCGCGGCGATCGTCGCCTCGGCCTGGTAACGGGCCTGCTCCGGGGTGTTGCCGCTGATCCGGCCCACCTCGGCCAGGAAGCCGGGCAGGTCCCGGTGCCGCTCGATGCCGTCGACCGGCAGCACGTCGTGCAGCGACGCCGGCACCGCGGCGAGCAGCCGCTGCCGTTCGGCGGCCTCCAGGGCGAACGCGAGGACCAGCACCGTCGCCTCGGTGCCCACCTTGGCGGTCTTGAAATCGACCCCGGCGCGACGCCGGACCTCGTCGACGAGGTCGTGGTAGCCCATGCTGTTCACACCGGCCGCGCCGCTCGGCGGGGACGGTTGAGGTCGCGGGTTGTCGGCGCTACCGACCGGCGGCGGTGCCGGCCCGCCGCGGGTGGTGTCCGACTTGTGCGGTCCGGCCGCCGGTGGGCCGGCCCGCTTACCCGCATCGAGGCTCGTGAGCTGCTTGGACGCGCTCAGACTGGCGCCGATCTCGCTGGGCTGGCGATTCTGCTCCCGGGCCTGCCGGGCCAGTGCCCGGCGCCTCTGGTTGTCGCCCTCCATCTGCTTGCGCATTGTGGCATCCCTTCCGCTGGGATCGTGGCTGCGTCCACCGCCTTCCCGCCGTCCCGGAGAAGGAAACGGACGCCGCTCGGCCGGGTCGGACCGGCCCGCGCCACGCTTCATCCGGCGGGGGTGAGGGGTGCTCACCCGCCCGGCCCGCACGATCGGGTCAGGACCGGAGTTCTTCCGAGGTACGCGGAAGGAAGGTCGTCATGAAGGAAGTTGTCGAGATCGTCCCCGCCCGACCCGGCTGGTACGCCCGCTGGCAGCTCACGCCCGAGGTCACCAGGTGTTACCCGGTGAGCCTGTGGGCGCTGTTGGAGGAGGCCGACGGGACGGGCCGCGAGGTGATCGGGATGGACTGCATCGGTCAATGGCCCGGCGCGGACGACAACGAGGCGGGTGGGCAGTTCGTCCGCTACCTGTACCAGACGCCCGATTCGGGGGAGCCCGAGGACGTCGACGCGACCCCGATCAGCGAGCTACGTGAGGACGGACCCCGGCTCCAGCCGATGACGGCACCCTAGACATTCCTCCGGCCCCCGACCCCAGGTCCCAGGGTCGGGGGCCACCCCGTCCGCTTCCGGGGGGTGGCCCACGGGTCAGCCGATGGCCTGCACGTCGTCGTCGGCGTACGCCTCGGCCAGCAACTCGCTCAGACCAGTGCGGTCCAGCATCCGCTGAAGCTGGGGGCTGACCCCGATCAGTCGGATCGCCCCGGCGGCGCGGTGCACCACCAGCAACGCGCTGAGCCCGCTGGAGTCGCAGAGGGCCACCCCGGTCAGGTCGACCAGCACGGGGGCGTCACCGTCGCCGCGCAGCTCGGCCGCCGCGGCGATCAGCTCGGGCGCGCTGTCGTAGTCGAGCTCGCCGGTCAGCCGGAGTCGGACGTTCCCGGCGGCGAGCCGGGTCGTCTCGATGGTCAACAGCTGGTCGGGCATCCCACCATTTTCCTTGTGGAGCGACAAAACGCAAAGCGGGGGCGGCGACGCGCCCTCCTGTCCCGCGTCCCACGCCCTCGCCGTGGCGGTGCCCGCCACCCGCCGTGAGATGCCGCTTTCCGCGTTCGGGCGTAGGCTGGCCGAAGAGTTTTGACAGTGGACGCCGGTTCCGGCACGGGTTCGGTGAACGAGAAGGAGTGAGGCTCAGCTGGTGACTGCTTCCGACGTCAGGGACTGGGACCCGGGCGACGGACGGCTCTCCACGCCGAGCACGACACGACCCTCGGCGTGGTCCGCCGACGTTCGCCGCCCCACCGCGGCACTGCCGCCGCTGGCCCCCGACCGGGGTCAGGCCACGCCCGACTGGTTAGAGGTCGTCGAGCACTTCCGCGAGGGCCTGGTGGTCTGCGACGCCGATGGCGTCGTGCGGCACGTCAGCCCGGTGGCCGAGCGGTTGCTGCCCGAGGTGACGCCCGGCGTGCTGCTCAGCGCGGCCGGCGTGCCAGGGTTGAGCGAAGGCGTCCCCGGGAGCTTCACCCATCGCGGGCGCCGGCTCACCGCGCGCCAGGTGCCGCTCTCCGGTGACCGCTGCTGCTGGTACGTCGAGGACGTCACCGACAGCGTCGGCCGCGCCGACGCGCTGCTCGCCGAACGGGCCCGCTCGGCATTCCTGGCCGTGGTGGGCGACAAGCTGGGCAACCCACTGCACCCCGACCGGGCGGCCGCCGCGGTCGTCCGACTCGCCGTGCCGACCCTGGCCGAGGTGGCGGTGCTGGTGATCGCGCCGAGGGCCGGGCGCGCCCGCTGGTGGCGGGCCTCCCGCACCGACGACGAGGTGCCGACGGTCGACAGCGGCGTGCTGGCCGGCGGCGAGCTGCCGACGGCCATCGCCGACGGGTTGACCGGGTCCGAGCCGCACGCGGTGGACTGGCTGGTCGAGCAGGCGGTCGACGCCGGTTGGCTGCCGGGGCTGGCCGGCACCGACAGCGCCGTCCGGGTCGTCCCGCTGCCGGGCCGCGACGCGCCGGTCGGTGTGCTGCTGGTGGCCCGTCGCGCCACTCGCTGGTACGACGAGGACGACGTGGAGCTGGTCCGCGCGTTCGCGGCCCGCGCTGGCGCCGCGTTGACCACCGCGTTGCTCTACCGCGACCAGGCGGAAGTGGCCGACACCCTCCAGGCCAGCCTGGTGCCGGTCGAGCCGGTCGAGGCCGTCGGTGTGCAGTGGGGCACCGCGTACCGCCCCGCGCAGGCGGGGCTACGCATCGGCGGCGACTTCTACGGTTCGCACCGGCTCACCGACGGTGGTTCGGTGTTCTTCCTCGGCGACGTGTCGGGCAAGGGCGTCGAAGCCGCCGTCTTCACCGGCCAACTGCGCCAGTGCCTCCAGGCGCTGCACCGGTTGGAGTCGAACCCGGCGCGGTTGTTGCGGCTGCTCAACGACGCGTTGCTGGAGACGACCCAGGCGCACGGCCAGGGCCGCTTCGCCACGATCGTGCTGGGTGTGGCCCGCCCGGATCGCGACGGTGGCCTCACCCTCACCATGGCCGGCGGCGGGCACCTGCCACCGCTGGTGCTGCGCGCCTCCGGTGAGGTGGAGGCGGTGCCGTTGCGCGGCATGCTGATCGGGGTGGTGCCCGACCCCCGTGTCGGGGAGGTGACCGTGCGGCTGGCGCCGGGCGAGACCTGTCTGCTCTACAGCGACGGCGTGACCGAGGCGCGGGGCGGCCGGCGCCGAGACGAGCAGTTCGGCCCCGAGCGGCTGGTCACGGCGCTGACCGGCTGCCAGCGGATGCCCGCGCAGGCCCTGGCCGAACGGGTCGAGCAGGTCACCTGCGACTGGTTGGCACAGGGCGACCACGACGACATCGCCGTGTTGGCGCTGCGGGCGGCCGGCCTGAGCGGGCGCGGGGCGCGGCACCTGCACTCGGTGCCCGCCGGCATCGACCAGACAGAGGGGACTGAGGCGTGACCGCCGCCACGGCCACCACCGATCTCGGCGAGGCGTACTCCGGGTACCTGGACCACCTCGCCGACGCCGACGAGTACGCCGCGACCGACCTGGCGATCGGCCTGCTCGACGCGGGCTTCCCGGCGGAGCGGGTGCTGCTCGACCTGGTCGCGCCCGCTCAGGCTGAGGTGGGCGAGCGGTGGGCGCGCAACGAGTGGAGCGTCGCCCAGGAGCACGCGGCCACCCACATCAGCGAGCAGGTGGTGGCGGCGGTCTCCGCGCACGTCAAAGCGCGGCCGACCGGCGGCCGGGTCGTGGTCGCCTGCATGGACGGCGAGTGGCACGCGCTGCCGCCCCGGCTGGTGGCCGAGGTGCTGCGGTTACGGGGGTGGCAGGTGACCTTCCTGGGCGCCAGCGTCCCCGCGGCGCACCTCGTGTCGTACCTGCACCGCTACGACGCGCACGCGGTGGCGTTGGCGTGCGCACTGCCGATGCGCCTGCCGTACGCCCACCGGATGATCGAGGCCTGCCGCCGCTCGGACGTGCCGGTGGTGGTCGGCGGGCGTGGGTTCGGCACGGATGGCCGGTGGGCGCGCCGGCTCGGGGCGGCCTGGGCGCCGGACGCGCCCTCGGCGGCCGAGCTGATCGCCGACGAGCCGGCGCTACGCGGGGCGCCGCCGGCGCGGCTGGCCCACCTTGCTGACGACGAGTACGCCAGCCTGGCGCGCCGTCGCGGTGAGCTGATCGACAGCGCGTTGGCGGAGCTGCGGGAGCGGGTGCCGGCGGCGCGGGCGTACACCGCCGCGCAGCTCGACGCGACAGTGAGCGACCTGGGCCACATTGTGGACTTCCTGGCCGCGGCGGTCTACGTCGACGACTCCTCGTTGTTCACGGAGTTCGTGGAGTGGCTCTCGGGGATTCTGGGCAGTCGTGGGGTGCCCACCGGGGCGGTCGTCCTGCCGCTGGAGCACTACGCCGCCGCATTGCGGGACTTCCCCCGGGCGGCGCGGGCGCTGGCGCTGGGATGCGCGGCGCTGCCCGCCACCGCCCGCTGACCGACCCGCCGGTGGCACCCGGATGGATCACCGCACTCGGCGGCGGACGAGGAGGCTCTGCGTATACTTGTCGGACTGCAAACGTCCCACCCGAGGGTGGAGCGAGGGGGAGAACGGTGACGTTCAGCGTCAACTACGTCGAGCGCGACGGTGGTGGCGCCTGCCTGCGGCTCGTGGGCGAGCTGGACCTGAGCACCGCCCCCGAGCTGACCGCCGCGATCGACCAGCTCACCGCGGCGGGCGAGACCCGGGTGCTGCTCGACCTGTCCGGCCTCACGTTCTGCGACTCCACCGGAATGGCCGTGTTCGTCCGGGGCGACAATCGGGCGGCGGCCGTCGGGGGGTGGCTCCGGCTCACCGGCGCCCAGGGGCGGGTCGAGCGGGTGCTGCGCGTCACCGGGCTCGCCGACGTGTTGCGCTACGAACCGGAGTCGGTCGACCCCGCGTCCCGCAGTGCTTCCTGATGGGCTAGATTTCCCCGCCAGCATTTCCCCGCCAACGCGGTGACCGTCAGGGTCCCGTCCCCGCCGACTCCGAGGCAGGTAGTGATGGGCGTAGACAGCCCGCAGCCGGTACGCATCCTGGTGGTCGACGACGACCCGGGTGATGTGCTGATGATCGAGGAGGCGCTGGCGGACTCCGACGTCGACAAGATCATCGACGTGGTGAGTGACGGCGAGGAGGCGATGGAGTTTCTCCGCGCCGAGGGTCGGCACGAGCACGCCCGGCGACCGGACGTGATCCTGCTGGATCTGAACATGCCGCGGATGGACGGTCGGCAGGTGCTCGGGGCGGTCAAGCAGGACGAGGATCTGCGGACCATCCCGATCGTCGTGCTGACCACCTCCAACGCCGACACCGACATCGTCGGCAGCTACACCTTGCAGGCCAACGCGTACGTCACCAAGCCGATCGACCTGGACGACTTCAACGACGTGGTTCGCCGCATCGACGAGTTCTTCGGTCGGGTAGTGGTACTACCCAAGCGCGTCTGAAGCCCGCGCCGCCTGCGCGCATGCTGAACATTTTTCCCGAACCCCTTCGGCGCGAGCGGTCGCGGCCGAGGATCCAGGTGGGGAAGTAACAGCAGCTGCCTGGGGGGCGACAGTATGAGGTTCTCCGTCGTTGAGAACGGCTACGACCAGCGGCAGGTGGATTACTGCCTGGACGAGTTGGGGATCCGGTTGTCCCGACTCGCGGCGCGGGCCGAGGGCGCGGCCGGGGCGGCCCGGGAGTGGGACGAGATCCGCCAGGAGGCGGCCTGGCTCAGCGGCCTCCTGCAACGACTCGACCTGGGCGACACGGGGGCCACCCGGCACGTCGGTGACGCGTCGCCGCGCGAGGCCACCGAGATCCTGGCCCAGGCCCGCGCCGAACTGGACGAGGCCCGCGAGGAGGCACGGCAGGTGCGGGAGCGGGCGTATGCGGAGGCCGTGCAGGCCCGACGCGACTTCGAGGCGGCGCTGGACGCCCGTCGACGGCGTGAGGTGCGGGTGGACGAAATCCTCAGCCAGGTGACTGTCGACCAGGTGCCGGCCGACACCCCCACCGCAGCCGCCGGGGTGCCGGGCAGCCGGGTCGGAGTCGGCGGCCCGGACGCGGGCGCGCAGCCGCCGCCCGGCCGCCGCTGAGACGGGCGGGCACGGGCGCTCAGGCGGTGAGCGCCGCCGCGACGGTGGTCGCCCGGTCCTCGTGCTGGGCGTACGCGTCGGGGTAGGCGGAGATCTGCACGGCCTGCGCGGCTGCCGTGACGCTCATGTCCTGCCAGCCGGGGATCTCGTTGAGCGCGCTGTAGAAGGCCCCTGCGGCGTACGACGGGCGCATCAGCTGGGCGACAGTGCCCCAGCCGCTGCTCGGCCGCTGCTGGAACAGCCCGACCGAGTCGTGGTCGGAGCCGCTGCCCTGGTTCGGGTACTCCGCCGACTCCGGCAGGACGTCGCTGGCCAGGTTGTAGAGGTTGCTCTCCTGCATGGCCGTGGCCAGTGCCACCACCAGGGCCCGGCGCGGCATCTTCATCTCCAGGCCGACGTCCACGATGATCTTCGCGTTGTCCATCTGTGCCTGGTCGAGGCCGGCGACCGGCCGGGGGCGGCGGGGCTTGACCGGCTTCTTGGGCGCCTTGCGGACGACGGTGGGGGTGGGCGTGGGCTTCGCCGTCGGGCTGGGCGGCAGGATCCGGGCCGGGGCGGCGTCGCGGTCCAACGACCGGGAGGCGCGTTCGTCGGCGATGGCGGCGCGGTCGGCCACCGCCTCGGCGAGCGGCTCGACAGTGCGGGGGGCGTCGTGGTTTCCGCGCGCGGTGGCGACAGCGACGAGGCTGAGGCAGCAGGTGACACCGGTGGCCAGCGCCACCCGCACCGGGGTCGAGCCCAGCAGGGCGCGCCGCGACGGTTCGGCAGCGCGGTGACGGCCGATCGTCCGTTCGGTTGATGCGGCGTCGTCCGAGGGAGTGGTCGGGCGCGCGTCGGTCAGCTTCTGGTCGGAGGGGTCGTCGGGATGCACCTGCCGAGGCTAAAGACCTGAATGCCCGATGCCATCAGCCCGTACGGTGGCATGCGCCACAATTTGCCCTGATCATGCCGACTTTAGTGGGCAAAACACGAGCGAAGCTGATCAACCTCGCGGATGGCTCCAGACGGTTATTCCCGACTTGCCGGTGGAAAGGGTTCGCGGCGTTGGTCTCTCCGCCCGACGTCCGGCCGCGCTCCCGAGTCCACCGAACAGCCCATGCCAGGCCCACCAAAAGTGCGACGGCTCCTCGGTCGACCTTCCGGTGGAGGTGGCGCTGTCCGTAGATCTTGGACAGTTTCCGTCCGCGCCGAACGGAAACTGTCCAAGATCTACGTCGGCGGCGGAGCGAAGCGCCGCGATCGGCACGTATCGCGTCGTGCCGCGTCGTAGTGCCGCGCCGCCGCGCCGCGTTGCGCCGCCGCGCCGCGTTGCGCCGCCGCGCCGCGTTGCGCCGCCGCGCCGCGTTGCGCCGCCGCGCCGCGTTGCGCCGCCGCGCCGCGTTGCGGTGCCGCATCGCCGTGCCGCGTCGTAGTGCCGCGTCGCGCCGCGCCGTCGTGCCGCTGACGCGGCGCGGCAACCCACCGCAAGATCGTGCTTGATCCAGGAAGTAGGGCCTTCAGGCAGGAACGAGGCAACTACAACCAGGATCAAGCACGATCATGCGGAACGGTGCGCTTCCCGGCGCGCAGATCCTTGGGTCGGCGGGTCAGTGGCGGCCGTTTTCGGCTGGGGTGACGGTCAGCCGGTGTCGGCTGGTGTCGCTGCTGGAGAACGGCCAGAGCCGGTCGGCGTACTCGACCAGGTCGGCCAGTTGATCTCGGCTCAGCCCGGCTGAGGAGATCTCCGCGTGGACGTCGGCCCGGTATCGACCGTCGTTGTCCCGCCCCAGCTTCGCCTCCGCGCGGACTTGCACGGTGTGCGCCTCGTCGGTGATCTCCCCGGCCACCTCCACTGCCGCGTGATGCAGGCAGGAGGCGAAGGCCGCGGCCAGCAACTGTTCCGGGGTCAGCCCGGTGCAGTGCGGCGCCAGCGGTGAGGCCAGCGCGGTGGAGAGCCCGCCATCGTCGGTGCGTACGTGACCGCCCTCGGCGGTCGCTGTGGCCTCACGCAGCCAGGAACTCTGATCCGGCATCGCGTTTCTCCCGTCGCTCACCAGGCCGGCTACCCCTTCGCCGCCTGACGAAACGCCGCCTGTCGTCCGGTCAGCGCCCGGCGGGCAGGTTCGGCTCGTCCAGCAGTGCCACCGCCTCGGTGGCTTCCGCGGCGGCCCGTTCGGTCCACGGCGACGTCGGGGCCGGCCGGCGGGTCGTCGGGATCGTCATCGGCACGTACACCCGGGCGTCCACCGCCTCGGCCAGCAGCAGCGCGGCGACCAGGCTGGTCGGACGCTGCTCGGGGTCGTCGGCGAGGCAGGAGTGGCACAGCTCGGCGACCTCCGGCGGGAGCCCGGCGATGTCGGGCAGCGGCTCCGGTGGCCGGCGGCGGCGGACGAGCAGCAGTTCGCTGGCGGTCGCCGCGCGGTAGGGCAGGCGGGCGGTGAGGCTGTAGTAGAGCAGCACGCCGAGGGCGTACATGTCGGCGGCGGGGGTGGCCGGTGCCTCGTCCAGCTGTTCGGGCGCCAGGTACGCCGGGGTGCCCAGCACCATGCCGGTCGGCATCGGGTCCGGCGCGCCGGCGGCGATGGCGATGCCGAAGTCGAGCACTTTCACGCCGGCCGGGGTGAGCATGATGTTGGCCGGTTTGACGTCCCGGTGCACGATGCCCTCGGCGTGCGCGGCGGCCAGCGCGGCGGCGACCTCCGCGCAGACCCGCACCGCGATCTGCCAGTCCAGCGGCCCGGCGCGCAGGTGCACGGCGAGCGTCTCACCCTCGGCCAGCTCCATGACGATGTAGGGCACCGGTCGGCCGGGCCACGTCGAGGACGTGCCGAAGTCGTGCACGCTGGCCACGTTGGGGTGTTCGAGGCGGGCCGCCGACCGGGCTTCCGCGCGGATCCGGTCCACCGGGCCGTCCCGATCGTCGCGGCCGGGCGAGATGAGCTTCACCGCGACCGGCCGGTCCAGCACCTGGTCGTAGGCCCGCCACACCTCGGACATCCCGCCCACACCGATGCGCTGTTCGAGCCGGTACCGCCCGTCCAGCGTCCGCATCGACCACTCCTCGTCCTCGCCCCGCCGACGGCCGGGTGCTCAGATCGCGGTACCCGCACTCCGAGCTGGGCAAACCGAGGCCGGTTCGGCCCCGCGCACCTCGCTGCGCCCGAGCGGTGGGTGCGGTAGCTTGCGAGCCAGAGCCGGTGTCACCGATTGTGCCGGCACCGTCACCCGAGGGGACGCCGCGATGAGCGAGGTCACCGTACGCTTCGTCGGTGGGCCTGCGGACGGCCTGGTCCGGCTGCTGCCGGCCGGGTCGGACGGCGCCCCACCCCAGCGTTGGATCATGCGGCACCCGGACGGCACGGGTCCGGTGCAGCCCGGCCCCGACCACCTCTACGAACGCGACCGGCCCGACGAGGCCGGCGGCTGGAGCATGCGGTTCGTGCGCACCGACGCGTACGGGGTGTCCGAGTGACCACGAGGCGGGGCTGACCGGTGGCGTCGCCGGCGTCGCGTCGGCCCGCCCGCACAGCTAGCGCACAGCTTCCGCAGGGGCGCGGCACAGGCGTGGCGGCCACCATGGGGCCCATGGTCATGAACGGGCAGGCCGCGCCGAGCCGGATCGAGCTGCGTCGCCCCGACGGTGAGCCCGTCCGGGTGCTGGTGGTCGACGACGAACCCACGCTCACCGACCTGTTGTCGATGGCCCTGCGCTACGAGGGCTGGCAGGTCCGCACCGCCGGCAACGGCATGGCGGCGTTGAGCACCGCCCGACAGTTCCAGCCGGATGCCGTGGTGCTCGACGTGATGCTGCCCGACCTGGACGGTTTCCAGGTGCTGCGCCGGCTGCGCGAGCACGCCCCCACCGTGCCGGTGCTCTTCCTGACCGCCCGCGACGCGGTCGAGGAACGCATCGCCGGGTTGACAGTCGGCGGCGACGACTACGTCACCAAACCGTTCAGCCTGGAGGAGGTGATCGCCCGGCTGCGCGCGCTGCTGCGCCGCTCCGGGCTGGCGATCGCCACCCGGGAGGAGGCGGTGCTGACAGTCGGTGATCTCAGCCTCGACGAGGACAGCCACGAGGTTCGCCGGGCCGGCCAGCTCGTCACCCTCACCGCTACCGAGTTCGAGCTGCTGCGTTACCTGATGCGCAACCCGCGCCGGGTGCTCAGCAAGGCACAGATCCTCGACCGGGTGTGGAACTACGACTTCGGCGGTCAGGCCAACGTGGTGGAGCTGTACATCTCGTACCTGCGCAAGAAGATCGACGCCGGGCGGGCGCCGATGATCCACACGCTGCGCGGCGCGGGTTATGTCCTCAAACCCGCCGAGTAGGCGCCGCCCGCTGCGCGCCGCCCGCGGGTGGCTGGCCGGGCGCTCCCTGCGTACCCGACTGGTGTTCGCCCTGCTCGCGCTGCTGGCGTTGGTCAGCGTCGCCATCGGTGGCCTGACCACTGTGGCGCTGCGGCACTTCCTGATCGACCGGCTCGACGCCCAGTTGGCCCCCGCGACGGCCATGCGGGGCGACCGGCCGGGTCGGCCGGCCTTCCCCGGCAACGGACCTGGTGTCCCGCCCGGGTTGCCGTCCGGTGCGGTGGTCGCCGAGATCACCGACGGCCGCGTGACCAGCGCCCGGACCCTGACCAAGAGCGTCTCCAGCGCCGATCCGTTCCCCGACGAGCAGACCGTCGCGGTGGGGGAGGTCGCCGTGCTGGCGGACCTGCCTGTCGACGCCAGACCGCGCACCGTCGACCTCGGCGATCGCGGTGACTACCGGGCCGTGGCCCGCCAGTACTGGGACGGCCGCGTACGCGTCGTCGCGATCCCCCTCTCCGGCGTCCAGGAGACCATCTGGGCGCTGGTCGCCGCGCAGGCCGGGGTGGCTGCGGTCGGGCTGCTGCTCGCCGGTGTGGCGGGCGCGCTGATCGTGCGGGCGACACTGCGACCACTCAACCGGGTGGCCGCCACCGCCAGCCGCGTCACGGAACTGCCCCTGGACCGGGGCGAGGTGGCGCTCGCCGTCCGGGTCCCGGCCGCCGACACCGACTTGCGCACCGAGGTCGGTCAGGTCGGCGCGGCGCTGAACCGGATGCTGGGCCACGTCGCCGACGCGCTCTCCGCCCGGCAGGCCAGCGAGACGCGGGTACGCCAGTTCGTCGCCGACGCCAGCCACGAGTTGCGGACGCCTCTCGCGGCGATCCGCGGTTACGCCGAGGTGGCCCGGCGTGGCCGTGACGAGGTTCCCGCCGACGTGGCGCACGCGCTGCGCCGGGTGGAGTCGGAGAGCACCAGAATGACCAGCCTCGTCGACGACCTGCTGCTGCTGGCCCGCCTCGACACCGGCCGGCCGCTCGCTGTCGAACCGGTGGACCTGACCGCCCTGGTGGTGGACGCGGTCAGTGACGCGCGAGTCGCCGGTCCCGAACACCGTTGGCAGCTCGACCTGCCCGAGGTGGCGATCCAGGTACCGGGCGACGCCGCCCGGCTGCACCAGGTGGTCGCGAACCTGCTCACCAACGCCCGGGTGCACACCCCGCCCGGCAGCACTGTCACCACCACGCTTGCCGTCGACGACGCCGACGCCGTGCTCAGCGTCGCCGACGACGGGCCCGGGGTGCCGGTGGAGCTGCAACCGGAGATGTTCGAGCGGTTCGCCCGGGGCGACAGCTCCCGATCCCGCGAACACGGCAGCACCGGCCTCGGCCTCGCGATCGTCGCGGCGGTGGTGGAGGCCCACCACGGAACGGTCGGGGTGGACAGCCGCCCGGGTCGGACCCTGTTCACCGTCCGACTGCCGGATCCAACGGTCGACGCCTAAGGCCTGTTTCATAAGGGCGGCCGGCCAGTTCTTATGAAACAGGCCTTAGCCCGCGGCGGCCTCGCGGACCAACCGGCGGGCCTCGTCCCGGGGCACGCCGGTGGCCCGGAGCAGGTCGTTGGCCGCGGTACGCAGTTGGGCGACCACGATCGTTCCGGAGAAGCCGAGACCCTCCCGGCAGGCCCCGCCCGCCTCGCTGACGGCGCGCAGCGCCCGTGCGCGGGCCTGCACGGGCTCCTGGGCGGCGAGGAACTCCCGGTTCAGCAGCCGGACCGCCTCGCCCAGGTGCTCGACCGCCGCCGGCAGGTCGGCCGGAACCGGTTCCCCGTCGCGCAGCGTGGTGCCGATCCGGCGGACCAGACCACGGCTGTTGCGGAAGGCCCGCTCCATGTGCGTCGCTCCAGCGCCATACGCGGTAATTGCCCGGCGTCGTCGCCACCGTACGGGGGAGAGGCGGACGACCTCTTCGGCGGCCGTGGTCACCTGGGTGAGCTGTTCGATCTTCGGGTCCGCGTCGCGCATCCGGTCCAGCACCGCCTTCGCGCGTCCACGGTCCGCCTCGGCGAGCGCCTCGGCCGAGGCGGTCATCTCCCGTGCGAACAGGTCCAGGGCTGGTTCGGCGGCTCGGCGGATCGCTCGCATCGGGTTGATGGGCAGGAGGACGAGCATCACCAACAACCCCGCCAAGCCGCCGATCAGCGCGTTGACCGTTCGGGGTAACTCCAGGTCCGGTGCGGTTGGGGTGAGAGTGGCGATGAGCACGGCCGTACCTCCGGCCTGTGCCATCAGAGCGCCGGGGCCGCGTACCAGCACCGCCGTCGCGGTCGCCAGGAAAACGATGACGCCGGTCTGCCAGGGGCCGGTGCCGAACTGGCCGATCAGGAGGTCGCCCGCACCGATGCCGACCACCACGCCGACGACCAGCTCCAGCGCGCGGGGAGCGCGGTTGCCGAGCGACGCGGCGATGACGGCGACGGCTGCGGCCGGCGCGAAGGTCGGCTCCGAGTTTCCGACGACCTCGTGGGCCACCACCCAGGCCAGGGCGGCGGCCAGGCCAGCCTGGAACGCCACGATCACGTAGGTCCGCAACCGGTGGCGGCCCTCGTCGACAGCCGCGGTGACCCGTGCCCGCAGGTTTGCCGCCGCTGCACGTCCGTCGCCCGCCCCGGCCCTCAGTTGCATGGCCGGGGTTACCCGGGCCGAGCCGCGCCCGAACATGACCGGCTGATCAGGTTGGATAGGCCATGGTGGCGGCCAGTGCCACCACCCCCGGCAGTCGGGTGTCCTGGCGCAGGAACTGCACCACCACCGGGACGGGGGAGCGCAGCAGGCAGCCGTACGGTCGGTCGAGTCGTACCGCCTCCGGGTCGATCAGGTCGTTGAGCCGAACGTGTCGTACCCGACGGGCGTCGACGGTGATGGCGTACGGGCCGACCGGCTCGGTGTCCTCGTAGTAGAGGCTCAGTTCGACGTCGGCGCGGGTGGCGGTGGCGTTGAGGACGCAGAGCTGGTCGAAGCTGGTGAACGCCGGTTCCGGACCGTTGCCGGGGAACGGGATGTGCCCGCCCGGCACGACCCACAGGCGGGCGCCGATCTCGGTCATCGGGTCTCCTCCAGCAGCCGGGCGAGGTCGGGGCTGAGGAACACGCCGTCCGGGTCGAGTCGGCGGCGGGCGTTCTGGAAGTCGTCCCAGCGCGGATAGAGGGGCCGCAGGTCACGGGCGGTCAACCAGTGCTTCTTGCCCCAGTGCGGGCGGCCACCGTACTGCCGGAACACCGCCTCCATGTCCCGGAAGTAGTCCTCGTACGGCAGGGAGGTGTTCTGGAGACAGGCGATGGTGGTGGTGGGCCGCCCGTACGCGTTGCTCAGCCAGATGTCGTCGGCGGCGATGCTGCGCACCAGTACCCGCCAGCCGACAACCGTGCGGTGCCGTTGCAGGATCCGCCGTCGGACCTCGGCGAAGCAGGCCGGGAACGCCTCCGACGGCAGCATGTACTCGATCTCCTCGAACCGCAGGTCCCGTTCCCGGGGGATGGTGCGGTGCGCCGGGCCGGACCGGATCTCGTGGGGCGCGCCCCAGGGCCCGGAGTCCGGGACCCGCGGCGCGGCCCACACCCGCTCGCCGGACGCCTGGTCGGCGCGGTTCATGGTGCGGATCTGCGTCTGGTCGCTGCGCGGGTACCAGTAGAAGTCCATGTTGCGGTTGGTGTGTTGCAGCTCGGCCAGGTGGTCGAGGGTCCACTCGAGGTGCGCGCACCACGCCCGGCGGCGCAGCTCGTACTGGGGTTGCACCTGCAACGTGACCTGGGTGACGACGCCGAGCGCGCCCAGCGACAGCCGGGCCGCCGGCACCAGGTGCGCGTTCTCGTCGGCCGAGATCTCCAGCACGTCACCGGTGCCGGTGACCAGGCGAACACCGGTCACCTGGGTGCACAGGTTGCCGAAACCGATGCCGGTGCCGTGCGTGCCGCTGGCGGTCGCGCCGGCGATCGACTGGTAATCCACGTCGCCGAGGTTGTCCATGGCCAGCCCGGCGTCGTAGAGGCCCTCACCGAGGGCCTTGAGCTTGGTGCCCGCCCACACCCGCGCCCGATCGGCGTCCTCGGTGATGACACCCGCGAGCCGGTCCGCGCTGAGCAGGATGTCGTCGGTGCGCACCAACGGGCTCGACGAGTGGCCGGACCCCACCGGGCGAATCGTCCTACCGTCCTGGCGTGCCCGCACCACCAGCTCCCGTACCGCGTCCTCGTCGGCCGGCTCGGCGAACTCCCCCGGGGTGAACGAAAGGCTGCCGGACCAGTTGACGAACTGTCGCATCCGGCCGACTACCCGTCGGCGCGACCGGTAGTCGCGTTTCCGTGCCGGACCGCCGGGTAAGGAGCCGCGTGCCGGCCTTCGGCTTCCCGACCACGCCGCCGATCGACTCGTACGCGTTCCTCTCCGACACCCACACCGGGGCGCTGATCGGCGTGGACGGCGCGGTCGACTGGTTCTGCGTGCCGCACTTCGAGGGTGACGCTGTCTTCGCGCGGCTGCTGGACCGTCGCGTCGGGGGCGCGTTCACGTTCTCCGTCGCCACTGACGCCGCGCCGGTCCGCCGGTACCTGCCCGGCACCCTGGTCCTGGAGAGCGCGTACCACGCTGCCGGTGGCAGCGCCGTCGGTCAGGACTTCCTCGCCGTACGGGCCGGCGACGCCGCACAGCCGTTCCGCGCGGACATGCTGCTGGTACGCCGCCTCCTCGTACGGGAGGGGTCGGTGCGGGTGCGTGCCGAGGTGACGCCACGCCCCGGGTACGGTGCCCGCCCGGCGCTCTGGCACCGGGACGCCGACCACTGGGTGGCGGCCGAGGCCGGGCTGCGGCTCCGCTCCGGGTTGCCGTTCCGCGTCGACGGCGCGGCGCTGCGGGCCGAGGCGGTGCTGCACGAGGGTCAGACGGTCGACGTGCTCCTCGGCTACGGCCCGGGCGACATCGACGAGTTGGACCCGGCCGACCTGCTGGAACGCACCTGCCGCACCTGGCGGGAGTGGTCCGACCGCGCCGACTACACCGGCCAGGGCAGCGACGAGGTGCGGCACAGCGCCGCCGTGCTGCGGGGCCTGTCGTTCGACGAGACCGGGGCGTTGCTCGCCGCACCCACCGCCTCGCTTCCCGAGGAGATCGGCGGGGTCCGCAACTGGGACTACCGCTTCACCTGGCACCGCGACGCCGCGCTGCTGCTGCTCGCCCTGTTCCGACTGGGCCACGCCGAGGAGGGCCGTCGCTACCTGCGCTTCCTGCTCAGCACGTGCGGCGGGGCGGGCGACGTCCTCAGCCCACTCGTCGGGATCCACGGGGTGACCCGCGAGGAGGAGATCCTCGATCACCTCGACGGGTACGCGGGCTCGCGGCCGGTGCGCATCGGCAACGCTGCCGCCCAGCAACTCCAGTTCGACACGTACGGGCACGTGCTCGACGCCGCGCTGTTGTACCAGCAGCTCACCGGAGAGTTGACCGGCGCGCAGTGGCAGGTGCTGCGCCGGCACGTCGACACGATGGCCGCCCGGTGGCGGGAGCCGGACCATGGCATCTGGGAGATCCGCGGGCCACTGAGGCACTACGTCAACTCGAAGATGATGGCCTGGGTCTGCCTCGACCGGGGTGTCCGCCTCGCCGACCTGGTCGGGGACCACGACGCACCGACGCAGCGGTGGCGCGCGGAACGCGACGCCATCCACTCAGAGGTGATCGAGCGTGGCTTCGACAGCCGCGTCGGCAGCTTCGTGCTGGCGTACGACTCGACCGAACTCGACGCGTCGTTGCTCCGGATGCCCCTGGTCGGGTTCCTTGCCGGTGGCGACCCGCTGGTGGTGGCGACCATCGACCGTATCCGGCGGGACCTCGCCATCGCCCCGGCGCTCATACGGCGGTACGCGGCCGATGACGGGTTGCCCGGCGAGGAGGGCGCGTTCCTGCTCTGCTCGTTCGAGCTGGTCTCCGCCTTGGTCCTGGCCGGGCGCCGAGAGGAGGCCGCCGAGGTGTTCGACCAGCTCCTCGCGTACGCCGGGCCGCTCGGCCTGTACGCCGAACAGCTCGACGCCGACGGCACAGCGCTGGGCAACTACCCGCAGGCCTTCACCCACCTCGCGTTGATCGAGGCGGCGCTGAACCTCGACGGCGCCGGCGACCGCGACGCGCTGCACGCCTGGGCGGAGCGCACCACCCGGCCGGGAACGGCCGACGGCTGGCCGGTCAGCCGACCAGCACCTCGGTGAGGACCTCGACGACGCGTCGGGTGTGCCGCCCGTCGGGGTCCTCGTCGGTGTTCAGGTCGGTCACGCTCATCCCGAGCAGCCGGTCGGCGCGCGCCAATGGCGTGATCAGCGCGATCAGGTCCGCCCAGCGCGGGCCGTCCGGCTCGGGGTAGGTCACCGCGGGCAGGTCGCGCGGGTCCACCACGTCCAGGTCGAGGTGCAGCCAGGCCGGTCCGTCGCCGTTGGCGGCCAGGCTCGCACCGACCGTCGCCGCGCCCCGGCGCAGCAGCTCGGCGGCGTTGATCTGGTGGATCGCCGGGTCGATCCGGGCCGCCTCGACCCGGCTGCTCTCGTCGGTGGCCGGGCGGTGCCCGAGCAGGTGGACGCGGTTCGGCTCGATCAGCGCGCCATCGGGGCCGACGGCGGCGGCGGGGCCGTGCCCGGTGACCACCGAGAGGTCCATGTCGGCGGCCTCACCGGTCGGCGAGGTCGTGCCGTCGAGGAAGTCCGGGTGGGCGTCGACGAACCACAGGTCGGTCGCCGGGGGCAGGGCCCGGCAGATGCCGGGCAGGATCGCGCAGTCGCCGCCGAGCACCAGTGGTCGGTGGCCGTCCGCGATCAGCGCGCCGGTCCGCGCGGCGATCGCGCCGCCGGCCCGGACCAGGCCCGCCGCGCCGATCACCCCGCTGGCCGGGTCCCGGGTCGGGTCGCGCAACAGCGCCTCGTCGATCCGCCCGTCGTCGTCGGCGGACAGGGCCTCGCGCAGGCCGGCCCGGCGCAGCGCGGCCGGGGCCCGCTCCTCGCCGCGCCCGGCGCCGGAGGAGTCCAGCGGCGCGTCCACGATCATCCAGCGCACGTCCGCAGCGTACCGGCGGGATCGGCCGGTCCCGGCCACATTCTGTGGTGCGGCTGGGAGTACGCCGATGTGCCCGCGACGGCGACGACGACCGGCGTACGGTGATGGACAAGTCCGGCTTTCTGGGTCAAAAGCCTCATGGTGTACGGCCCGGGACGCCGGTGTCGAGGCGGCGAGGGCAAGGAGCGATCGGTGGAACATCTGGCCTACCTGGACGCGGGGTCCGGCAGCCTGATCGTGCAGGCGGTCGTCGGTGGGGTGGCTGGCGCCGCGGTCGCCGCCAAACTCTACTGGCGACGGCTGGTCGACAGGTTCCGCCGGCAACCCACCGACCAGCGCTGAGCGGGCCAGCCCCGACGATGGCGATCTCACCCACCGAGGTACGGCCCGAGCCGGCCTCCTTCCGCGACCCCGCCAACCGGGTCTTCCACGTCGGCGACGAGGTGCTGCGCGGGCTGGACCCCCAGGCCGCCGAGCACTGGCGGGCGCTGACCGGCAGCACGTTCTTCCCGGCGCTCGTCGCCGCGCGCAAGGTCTGCGCCACCGAGGACGCCCCGCCCACCCTGGTGCCCGCCGCTACCGGAACGCCGTGGGCCGCCGTGCTGCGCCACGAGCGCATCCCGTTCGTCTCCCACCCGTACGAGTGGTCGTTCAGCATGCTGCGCGACGCCGCCCTGCTGCACCTGGAGATCCTGACCGCCGCGCTCGGCGAGGGATTCACCACGAAGGACGGCTCGGCGTACAACCTCCAGTGGCGCGGCGCCCAACCGGTCTTCATCGACATCGGCTCCTTCGAGCCGGTCCGCGACGGCGAACCGTGGGCCGGCTACCGGCAGTTCTGCCAGACCGTGCTCTACCCGCTGATGCTCACCGCCCACCTGGGCGTCGACTTCCACCCGTGGCTGCGCGCCCGGGTCGACGGCATCGAGGCCGACGAGCTACGGCCACTCTTCAACGGCGCCCGCCGGCTGCGCCCCGGCGTGCTGACCCACCTGCACCTGCACGGGGCGATGCAGCACCGCAACGCCGCCGCCAGCACCACCGAGGTCCGCGACCAACTGCGGGCCGCCGGCTTCTCCCGGGAACTGCTGCTCGCCACCGTGCGCGGCATCGAGAAACTGGTCCGCAAGCTGGACCGCCGCCCACCCGAGAGCCACTGGTCGGACTACCAACGCACCTGTGGCTACTCGGCCCGCGACCGGGTGGCGAAGGAGCAGTTCGTGGCCGCCGCGGTCGCCGCCGGCGCCCGCCCCCGCCTGGTGCTCGACCTCGGCGCCAACGACGGCCGGTACTCCCGGCTGGCAGCAGGGCACGCCGACTACGTGGTCGCCGTCGAGCAGGACCCCACAGTCGTCGACGAGTTGTACCGACAGCTGCGCTCCGAGGGGCAGCGCCGCATCCTGCCGCTGGTGCTGGACCTGGCCGACCCCTCGCCGGGTGGCGGCTGGCGGGGCGTCGAGCGGGCCGGCTTCGCCGAGCGGGCGTCCGCCGACGTGGTGCTCGCCCTGGCCGTGGTGCACCACCTGGCGATCGGACGCAACGTGCCGCTGCCGGAGGTCATCGACTGGCTGGCCGGGTTGACCGTGCCGGGCGGGGCGGTGGTGGTGGAGTTCGTCCACCCGGAGGATCCGATGGCGACCCGACTGCTGGGCAACAAGCCCGCCGGTCTCTTCCCGGACTACCGACGCGACGCCTTCGAGACACTGCTCGCCGCCCGGGGGCGGATCACCGACCGGCTGGAACTGCCCTCGGGCACCCGCACGCTCTACCGGACGGTGATGGGTGGCTGAACCCTCCTCCGCCGACCTGCCGGCCCCGCCCGACCGGCGGTCCCCGACTCCTGGCCGGTGGCACCGGGGCTGGCGCGGGGAAATGCGTCGGCTGCTGGAGATCGTCGCGCTGGTCGGTCTCGTGGTCACCCAGCCACTGCTGGACGTGCTCGGCCGCAGCCCCGACTTCTTCCTCTTCCACCGCGCCGACCCCGCCCAGATCCTGCTGCTGCTCGCCCTGGTGACGGTGCTGCCCACAGTCGCGGTGGCGCTGCTCGGCGCGCTGAGCAGACTGGCCGGCCGGACCGCCCGCGCCATCACCCACACCGCGCTGGTCGGGCTGCTGGTCGCCGCCCTCGCCGTGCAGGTGGGCCGACACGTCACGCCGCTTCGGGGCGTACCGCTGCTGCTGGTGGCCGTGCTGGCCGGAGCCGCCGGTGGGGCCGCGCACCGACGGTGGCGGGCGCCGGGTCATGTTCTGCGACTGGCCGCCGCCGGCCCGGTGGCCTTCGTGGCGCTCTTCCTGCTCGCCTCACCCACCTCGGCGGTGGTCCTGCCGCGTGGCGACGGCGGCGCGGCCGGCACCGCGCAGGGCTCGGCAGTGCACCCACCGGTGGTCATGCTGATCCTCGACGAGCTGCCGCTGGTCAGCCTGCTCGACGCGGACGGGAGGATCGACGCCGGGCGGTACCCGCACTTCGCCGAGCTGGCCGGCGGATCCACCTGGTACCGCAACTCCACAGGGGTCAGCGGGTGGACGCCCAACGCGCTGCCGGCGATGCTCACCGGCCGCTACCCGGCCAAGCCGGTCGCCCCGCACTACTCGCAGTACCCGGACAACATCTTCACCGCCTTCGGCGGCCTGTACGACATCCGCGCCGAGGAGAGCATCACCAGGCTCTGCCCGCCCAGCCGCTGCGAGCAGCCGGTCGCCCCGGCGCAGGGGCTCGGTGTGCTGGTCCGGGAAACCGGCAAGCTGCTCGGCCGGGTCGCCGGGCCGACGGAGAGCGCTGTCGACCCGGAAGACTCCTATCGCGAGCAGACCCGCGCCGAGGCCGGCCTGGACGCCGCCGAACCCGTGCCGGCCGACCCGAAGTTCCGCTGGGACAGCCTGGACGACAACCAACCGGCCCGGTTCACCAGCTTCCTGGCCGGGCTGAAGCCGACGGCGCGACCCACCCTGCACTTCCTGCACCTGCTGATGCCGCACTCACCGTGGGCCTACCTGCCGTCCGGCGCGCGCTACGACGCCCCCGAGGACCTGCCCAACGACGGCGCCGGCTGGGTCGACCTGGCCCGGCAACGGCACCTCGCCCAGCTCGGCTACACCGACCGGCTGATCGGCGAGACGCTGCGGACGCTGCGCGCCAACGGCCTCTACGACCAGGCCCTCGTCGTGGTGACCGCCGACCACGGGGTCAGCTTCCGTCCCGGCGCGCAGGGCCGGGGCATGGACGCCATCAAGGCCGCCGCCGGGGAGGTCGCCTGGGTGCCGACGTTCGTCAAGGAACCCCGGCAACAGACCGGCCGGGTGGACGACCGCAACTGGGAACACGTCGACCTGCTGCCGACGGTGGCCGACGAGGCCGGCGTCCGGTTGCCCTGGCCTGTCGACGGCCGCTCCGCCCGGCAGGCCCCCCGCACCGACGGTACGAAGCACTTCTACGACCGTCCCGGCGAACCTGTCACCTTCCCCGGTGGCGTGCCCGCCCCGCCACCCCTGCCGACACCCCACCCGCTGGTCGGCACCGAGGTACGCGCCGGCCCGGCCGCCGGCAGCGCCCGGGTCGCCGACCTGGCCGCGTTCACCGCCACGGACCCGGACACCGGCACCCTCCCGGCGCTGGTCTGGGGTGACGTCCCGGACCGGATCCCGGACGGCACACTGCTGGCCGTCGCCGTCAACGGCCGCATCGGGGCCGTCGTCCCGGTGGTGCCGGCCGACCCCGGCGGACGCCGGTTCGCCGCGCTGCTCGCCGACGACAAGCTGTTCCACGCCGGCACCAACCAACTCGACGTCTTCCAGGTCGCGACGGACGGTACGTTGCGACGCCTCACCCTGTCGTGACCTGGCGTCCGGGGTCGGTCCAGCCCGGTTGCCGGGCCCGGTCCGGTCTGGTTTCCGGGCCCGGTCCGGTCCGGTCCCGGTTGGCGGGATGCCGGGTTTCCCGGCCGCCCGGTCGGGAATCGGGTGACGCATACCTCACCGCCGAACCACGGCGGGCGTTGTCCCCCGAGCCGCAATTACGGTAGAAGCGAAGGCAATTCAACGTAGATCTGCCGGCGAAGCGAGGAACCACATGACGGAAGTCAAGCTCGATCACCCCGGTGGGCAGCTGTCGATGCCGGTGCATCCTGCGGTCGAGGGCCCCGCCGGTATCGGGGTGAGCAAGCTGCTGAAGGAAACCGGGATGACCACGTACGACCCCGGTTTCGTCAACACCGCCGCTGCCTCATCCGCGATCACCTACATCGACGGCGACGCGGGCATCCTGCGTTACCGGGGGTACCCGATCGAGCAGCTGGCCGAGAAGTCCTCCTTCCTGGAGGTCTCCTACCTGCTCATCTACGGTGAGCTGCCGACCGAGCAGCAGCTGACCGAGTTCACCGAGTGGATTCGGCGGCACTCGCTGCTGCACGAGGAGATGCGTCGCTTCTTCGACGGCTTCCCCCGGGACGCCCACCCGATGGCGGTGCTCTCGTCCGCGGTGAGCGCCCTGTCCACCTTTTACCAGGACAGCCTGGACCCGTTCGACTCCGAGCACGTGGAGATCTCCACGGTCCGGCTGATGGCGAAGGTTCCCACCATCGCCTCGTACGCGTACAAGAAGTCCATCGGTCAGCCGCTGCTGTACCCGGACAACTCGCTGGGTTACGTGGACAACCTGCTGCGCATGACGTTCGGCGTGCCGGCGGAGCCGTACGAGGTCGACCCGGTGATGTCGAAGGTGCTGGACATGCTCTTCGTCCTGCACGCCGACCACGAGCAGAACTGCTCCACGTCGACCGTCCGCCTGGTCGGCTCCAGCAACGCCAACCTGTTCGCCTCGGTCTCGGCCGGCGTGAACGCGCTGTTCGGCCCGCTGCACGGTGGCGCCAACCAGGCGGTGCTGGAGATGCTCCAGCAGATTCACGCCGGCGACGGCGACGTCCGGTCCTTCGTCCGTAAGGTCAAGGACAAGCAGGACGGCGTCAAGCTGATGGGCTTCGGCCACCGGGTCTACAAGAACTACGACCCGCGGGCGGCGATCGTCAAGAAGGCCGCGCAGGACGTGATGGGCCGGATGGCCAAGCCCGACCCGCTGCTGGACATCGCCATGGAGCTGGAGGAGATCGCCCTCGCCGACGACTTCTTCGTCTCCCGCCGGCTCTACCCGAACGTGGACTTCTACACCGGCCTGATCTACAAGGCCATGGGGTTCCCGACCAAGATGTTCACTGTGCTCTTCGCGCTCGGCCGGCTTCCCGGCTGGATCGCCCAGTGGCGCGAGATGATCAACGACCCGGAGACCAAGATCGGCCGTCCGCGGCAGGTCTACGTCGGCTCCGCCGAGCGGGACTACGTCCCGTTCGGCGAGCGCTGACCCGCTCCTCGCTTCACCAGCAGGCCGTCGACCCGCTCACGGGTCGGCGGCCTGCCGCGTTCCCGTGCTCCGAGCTGTCCCGTCCCCGTCCCGCCCATGATCGACTCGGGTTCCTTGAAGACGCGGTGTCCGCCGTGCCAGGACACCCCAACTTTCAGGAAGCCGAGTCGATCATGGGCGGGGTGACCCCGAGGGCGGGCCCCGAGCCCTGGGCGTCGGGTGGCGGGTGGTCGGCGGCGGGGCGGGCGGTCAGAAGGCGGAGATGTTCCGGGCTCGCTCGCTGCGACTCAGCGCGCTGATCAACGCGGACTGGCCGTTGCGGCGCACGGCCAGGCGGACCAGCAGGTCGCGTACGGGGTCGAAGACGTCCGCCGGGAACTCCGGCGTGGGCACGCCGACGCTCACCGCGAGGTCGTCGGAGTGGACCACGATCTCCAGTTGACGGGTGAGCAGGAACTCGCTGCGCGGAAGGGCCCAGCCCTGCCACGGGATCGGCACGACGTCACGGGCGGCACCCCGGGAGAGCAGGTCGCCGACCTCCTCCAGCGCCTGGGCCGAACGCACGTGCAGGTCAGCCGGCCCGCGTGCGGCGTCGGCCTCGTCGGGGCCGGAGGCGACAGTGTCCTTGTCCGGGGACCCCTCGGACACCCAGGCGGCCCGCTCGTAATGGTTGTCGGCCGACTCCAACACCGGCAGGTCGGTCGGCATCGGCAGCAGCTCCGCCGCGCGGACCGCCTGCCGCCCCAGGTGGCACGCCAGGCCACCAATGGACAGGTGTGGCAGGGCGCTCGGGCTTGACCAATGGTCAATCACCTCGGGGCGTCGGATCAGGTCCAGCGCGATCGAGGCGGCGATCGGGAAGGTGGCATCCAGGGCGTCGACACTGCGAGACATCCGCACATTCTGGCAGGCCCCACCGACCGGCGCCGGGCTGCGCGTCCCGGCCCGACGGCTCAACACCGAGCCGCCCAACACCGAGCCGCCCGCCCAACACCGAGCCGCCCAACACCGAGCCGCCCAACACCGAGCCGCCCAACACCGAGCCGCCCAACACCGAGCCGCCCACCCGGCGTGGAGCTCGCGGCGCGCTCCCCACGACGTGATCGACTCGGCTTTCCGGAAGTCGCGGGGTCCCGAGCACCGGGACACCCCGACTTCAAGAAAGCCGAGTCGATCAACCGCACACCGCGAGGGTCAGCGCAGGCCGGCGGCGGCGAGCAGGTTGCCCTCGGGGAGCGCCGGGAGAGCCCGACCCTGCGACATCCGCTGCTCGGCGCGCTCGGCGGTGAACGCGGCGTCGTGGTGGATGGCGGCGGCGTAGCTGGCGGCGGTGCGTTGGGCGATGGCGGCCCAGCCGTACTGGTCGTGGACCATCCGGCGGGCGCGGCGGGCCATCACGCGGGAGCGGTCGGCATCCGACAGCAGCGCGTCCACGGCGTCGGTGAGGCTGTCCGGGTCGTCCGGCCGGAAGGTCATTCCGGTGACGCCCGGTTCGACGATCTCGCCGAGGCCACCGGTGGCGGCGACGGCGAGCGGAGCGCCGGCCGCCGCGCCTTCCAGGGCGACCATGCCGAACGGCTCGTAGATGCTCGGCACGGCGAAGCAGTCGGACGCGGCCATCAGCGCCGGCAGGTCGGTGCCGCCCAGGAAGCCCGGCATGCTGACCATTCCGCCCAGACCTCGGCGGTGCACCTCGGCTTCCAGTTCGGCGCGGTACGGGCCGTCGCCGGCGATCACGGCGCGCAGCCCGGGGTGCCGCTCGCGCAGCCGGGGGAGCGCGGCGATCAGGTGCTGCACGCCCTTCTCGTACACCAGGCGGCCGGCGAAGGTGACCAGCGGGCCGTTCCCGGCGAAGCGGGCGCGGGCGGCGGCCACGGCACGGGCGGGCACCCGCCAGCGGTGCGGCTCCACGCCGTTGGCGACCACGTCGACCCGTCCGGCCGGTACGCCGAAGAGAGCGTTCACCTCGTCGCGCATGTACCCGGAGCAGACGATCACCCGGTTGGATTCGCTGCTGAGCCACTGCTCGACGCCGTGGATGGTGCGGTTCATCTCCTCCGGTAGCCAGCCCTGGTGCCGGCCGGCCTCGGTGGCGTGGATCGTGCTGACCAGCGGGATGTCCAGGTGGTCGCGCAACGTCATCGCGGTGTGCGCGACGAGCCAGTCGTGGGCGTGGATGACGTCGTAGGAGCCGGCCTGGGTGGCGCGCAGGGCGGTGCGGGTGAGGGTGTGGTTGAAGGCCATGGTCCAGGCCAGCAGCGAGCTGGTGGCGAGGGGGAAGGTCACCGGGTCTTCGGGGGCGCGCAGGATGCGTACGCCGTCGGCGTACTCCTCCAGGGGCGCGCCCTCGGAGTGGCGGGTGACGACGGTGACCTCGTGGCCGGCGGCGGCGAGGGCCACCGACAACGCGTGCACGTGTCGGCCGAGGCCGCCGACGAGCACCGGCGGGTACTCCCAGGACAGCATGAGGATGCGGCGGGTCTGCGGGGGAGTGCCGGGGCCGGGCTGCGCCGGCACTGGCGTGCCGGGCTGCGCGGTGGGACCGGCCTGCGCGGGAGGCCGGGAGATCACTGTGGGCCGGTGGGCCCGGTCCTTGGTGGCAGCGAACTGCTCGTCGACCCGCAGGGTCGTCACATCAATCTCCGTCCATGCATGGTGGTACGCGCCGGCGTCAGTGGCGGCGGAGCGAGAGGTGTAAGGGGTGGCCGAGGGCCTGGCGGGACGCGCGCGGACGCTTGCCCCCAAACAAGGAAAGTCCATCGGGACCAAGAACGCACCTCGAAAAGGGTCATCGTGACGGAGGACACCTGAGTGGTGTAGCGCGCATCAGACGGGTGGTTTCCGCCCACCGCCTGAAAGGATGGATTGGCGCGTCCGGGCCGGGGGCACTACCTGCGTGCGCGCGGGCGATCTCGGCCGGTGCGCACATAACCATGGTCTAAGGAGCGACATGCAGGTCTGGCCGGGCGAGCGGTACCCCCTGGGCGCCACCTACGACGGGATGGGCACCAACTTCGCCATCTTCTCCGAGGTGGCCGAGCGGATCGAGCTGTGCCTCTTCGACGAGTGGGACACCGGCGCGGAGCGCCGCGTCGAGCTGCGCGAGGTGGACGCCTACGTGTGGCACGCGTACCTGCCGGGCATCGAGCCGGGCCAGCGCTACGGCTACCGGGTGTACGGCCCGTACGACCCGGCGAACGGGTTGCGCTGCAACCCGCACAAGCTGCTGATCGACCCGTACGCCAAGGCCATTGACGGTGACGTCCACTGGGACCCGGCGGTCTACGACTATGACCTGAACGAGCCGGAGCGGATGTCGGAGACCGACTCGGCGCCGTTCATGCCGAAGTCCGTGGTGGTCAACCCGTACTTCGACTGGGGCAACGACAAGCCACCGCGCACCCCTTACCACCATTCGGTGATCTACGAGGCGCACGTGCGTGGGCTGACCATGCGGCACCCGGACATCCCGGAGGAGCTGCGCGGCACGTACGCGGCCATCGCCTCCCCGCCGATGATCGACTATCTGACCCGGCTCGGGGTGACGGCGATCGAGCTGATGCCGGTGCACCAGTTCATCCACGACAACCGCCTCGTCGACCTGGGGCTGCGCAACTACTGGGGTTACAACACCATCGGCTTCTTCGCCCCGCACCACGGCTACTCCGCGCTGGGCCGGACCGGCCAGCAGGTGCAGGAGTTCCGGGGCATGGTGAAGGCGCTGCACGCGGCCGGCATCGAGGTCATCCTCGACGTGGTCTACAACCACACCGCCGAGGGCAACCACCTCGGCCCGACGCTGAGCTTCAAGGGCGTGGACGCCCCGAGCTACTACCGGCTCAGCGAGGAGGACCGGCGCTACTTCGTCGACTACACCGGCACCGGCAACAGCCTCAACGTGCGCAGCCCGCACTCACTGCAACTGATCATGGATTCGCTGCGGTACTGGGTGACCGAGATGCACGTCGACGGCTTCCGGTTCGACCTGGCCGCCACCCTGGCCCGCGAGTTCTACGAGGTGGACAGGCTCTCCACCTTCTTCGAGGTGGTGCAGCAGGACCCGGTGGTCAGCCGGGTGAAGCTCATCGCCGAGCCGTGGGACGTCGGCCCCGGCGGCTACCAGGTGGGCAACTTCCCGCCGCTGTGGACGGAGTGGAACGGCAAGTACCGCGACACGGTGCGGGACTTCTGGCGCGGTGAGCCGGCCACCCTCGCCGAGTTCGCGTCCCGCATCTCCGGTTCCGCCGACCTCTACCAGGACGACGGCCGCCGACCGTTCCACAGCATCAACTTCGTCACTGTGCACGACGGGTTCACCCTCAACGACCTGGTGTCCTACAACGACAAGCACAACGAGGCCAACGGCGAGGAAAATCGCGACGGGGAGAGCCACAACCGGTCCTGGAACTGCGGGGTCGAGGGCGACACCGACGACGAGGCGGTCCTCGCCCTGCGGGCCAAGCAGCGGCGCAACTTCCTGGCCACACTGATGCTGTCGCAGGGCGTGCCGATGATCGGTCACGGTGACGAGTTGGGCCGCACCCAGCACGGCAACAACAACGTCTACTGCCAGGACAGCGAGCTGGCCTGGGTCGACTGGGACAACGTCGACGAGCATCTGCTGGAGTTCGTGCAGACGCTCACCGCGTTCCGCAAACGCCACCAGGTGTTCCGGCGTCGCCGGTTCTTCACCGGTCTGCCGGTGAACGGGCGCGGCATCGACGAGCCGCTGCCCGACCTGGCCTGGCACACCCCGGACGGGCGGGAGATGACCGGCGAGGACTGGGGCAACGACTTCGGCCGCTCGGTGGCGCTCTTCGTCAACGGCGAGGGCATCCGCGAACGCGGCCAGTACGGGCAGAAGCACCACGACGCGTCGTTCCTGCTCTGCTTCAACGCCCACGACGCGCCGCTGGACTTCACCATGCCCGGCAGCGAGTACGGCCAGAAGTGGGAACGGGTGATCAGCACCGCCGAACCCGAGCCTGGCGATGCCACGGTGATCAGCGCGGGCGGCACCATCCGGGTGCCGGACCGGTCCCTCGTCGTGTTGGAGAGGACGATCTGACATGCCGGCCACCCCTCCCACTTCCACCTACCGCATCCAGGTCCGCCCCGGCTTCGACCTGGACGCCACCGCCGCGGTCGTCGACTACCTGGACGACCTCGGCGTCACCCACCTCTACACCGCCCCACTGCTGACCGCCACGCCCGGCTCTCAGCACGGCTACGACGTGGTCGACCACCGGGCCGTCAACCCGGAGCTGGGCGGGGAGGCCGCCCGGCAGCGGCTGCTGCGCGCGCTACGCGACAGGCAGCTCGGCCTGGTCGTCGACATCGTGCCCAACCACGCCGGAGTCGCCGTCCCGGCCGCCAACCCCGCCTGGTGGGACGTGCTGCGCCGGGGGCGCGACTCGACGTACGCCGACTGGTTCGACATCGACTGGGACCGGGGCCGGCTGCTGCTGCCGGTGCTAGCCGACGACGAGGCAGCCCTCGACGACCTCAAGCTTGTCGACGGGGAGCTGCGCTACCACGAGCACCGCTTCCCGATCGCCGACGGCACCGGCGATGGCACCGCCGCCGAGGTGCACGACCGGCAGCACTACGAGCTGGTCTCCTGGCGGCGCGGTGACGCCGAGCTGACGTACCGCCGGTTCTTCGCCATCGCGGGCCTGGCGGGTCTGCGCGTGGAGGACCCGGCGGTCTTCGCCGCCACCCACGAGCTGATCCTGCGCTGGGCCGCCGCCGGGGAGGTCGACGGCATCCGCGTCGACCACCCGGACGGCCTGCGCGACCCGGCCGGCTACCTGGCCCGGTTGCGGGCCGCCGCGCCCGACGCCTGGCTCGTGGTGGAGAAGATCCTTGAGTACGGCGAGGAGCTGCCGGACTGGCCGGTGGACGGCACCACCGGTTACGACGCCCTGGCCATGGCCGGCGGGCTCTTCATCGACATCGACGCCGAGGGCGACTTCACGGTGCTGGACACCCAGCTTGCCGGCCGGCGTACCTCCTGGGAGAACCTGACCCACACCACCAAGCTGGCCGCCGCCACCCAACTGCTCGCCGCCGAGCTGACCCGGCTGGCCGCCCTCGTCCCCGAGGTGCCCACCGAGCAGGCCCGCGCGGCGCTCGCCGAGCTGGCCGCCGCGTTCGACGTCTACAGGGGCTACCCGCCGCACGGAGCCCGGCACCTCGCCGCCGCCCGCTCCGAGGCCGGCCGCCGCCGCCCCGACCTGGCCGCCGCCCTGGACGCGATCACCCGACGGCTGCGCAACCCCGACGACGAGTTGGGCATGCGGTTCCCCCAGCTCACCGGCGCGGTGATGGCCAAGGGCGTGGAGGACACCGCGTTCTACCGCTGGACCCGGTTCGTGGCGCTCAACGAGGTCGGCGACAGCCCCACCCGCTTCGGGGTGCCACCGGCGGAGTTCCACCGCTTCGCCGCCGCCCAACAGGTCCGTTGGCCGGCCAGCATGACCACCCTCTCCACCCACGACACCAAACGCGGCGAGGACGTCCGCGCCCGGCTCGCCGTGCTCAGCGAGCTGCCGGGCCGGTGGGCCGAGCAGGTCAAGACCTGGATGGAGTACGCCCCGCTGCCCGACCCGGCGTTCGCCCACCTGCTCTGGCAGACCGCCGTCGGCGCGTGGCCGATCGAACGGGAACGGCTGCACGCGTACGTCGAGAAGGCCGCCCGGGAGGCCGGGGCCTCGACCAGTTGGGCGGACCCCGACCCGGTCTTCGAGCAGGCGCTGCACGACGTGGTCGACCTGATGTACGACGACCCGAGCCTGCACGACGAGCTGACCGAACTCGCCGCCGCCATCGCCCCGGCCGGCTGGTGCAACTCCCTCGGGCAGAAGCTCATCCAGCTCACCATGCCCGGGGTGCCGGACACCTACCAGGGCACCGAGCTGTGGGACAACTCCCTGGTCGACCCGGACAACCGCCGCCCTGTCGACTTCGACGTACGCCGAGAGTTGCTGGCACGCATCGACGGCGGCTGGCGTCCCCCGATCGACACCGACGGAGCGGCGAAGCTGCTCGTCGTGTCGCGGACCCTGCGGCTGCGGCGGGCGCACCCGGAGCTGTTCACCACCTACCGGCCGGTCCCGGCGCAGGGGCCGGTGAGCCGGCACGCGGTGGCCTTCGACCGGGGCGGGGTGATCGCCGTGGCGACCCGACTTCCGCTGGGCCTGGCACGTGTCGGCGGGTGGTGCGACACAGCCCTGTCACTTCCCGTTCACGAGATGAAGGACCTGTTCACCGGCCGGGTCTACAGTGGCGGAGAGACGCCGCTGGACAATCTTCTGGCCGATTACCCCGTCGCTCTGCTGGCTCCTCCCACCGCTGCCGAGGAGGCCGTTTCATGACCGAATTCTCCGTCTGGGCACCGGACGCCACCCGGGTGCGGCTGCGCCTGGCCGGCGACACCGACCACGAGATGCGCGCCGCCGACGACGGCTGGTGGCGGGTCGAGGTGCCCGACGCCGGCCTCGACTACTCCTTTCTGCTGAACGACGACGAATCCCCACTGCCCGACCCCCGGTCACCGTGGCAGCCTGCGGGAGTGCACGGGCCGAGCCGTCGCTACGACCATTCCGCGTTCCAGTGGACCGATTCCTCGTGGACGGGCCGGCAGTTGCCCGGCAGCATCCTCTACGAGCTGCACATCGGCACCTTCACCCCGGACGGCACCTTCGACGCGGCCATCGACCGCCTCGACCACCTGGTGTCGCTGGGCGTCGACCTGATCGAACTGCTCCCGGTCAACGCCTTCAACGGCGAACACAACTGGGGGTACGACGGCGTCTGCTGGTACGCCCCGCACGAGCCCTACGGCGGCCCCGACGGCCTGAAACGGTTCGTCGACGCCGCCCACGCGCGCGGGATGGGGGTGATCCTCGACGTTGTCTACAACCATTTCGGGCCCTCCGGGGCCTACGCGCCGCAGTTCGGGCCCTACCTCGCCGAGCAGAGCAACAGTTGGGGCCGCTCGGTCAACCTGGACGGCCCGCACTCCGACGAGGTACGCCGCTACATCATCGACAGCGTCCTCATGTGGCTGCGCGACTACCACGTCGACGGACTACGCCTGGACGCCGTGCACGCCCTTCACGACTCGCGGGCCGTCCCCATCTTGGAAGAGCTGGCGGTCTCCGTCGAGTCGCTGTCGACGCACCTGGGGCGGCCGTTGTCGCTGATCGCCGAGTCGGACCTCAACGACCCGCGGCTGATCACGCCTCGGGAGGCGGGCGGCTTCGGGCTGCACGCCCAGTGGAACGACGACGCCCACCACGCGCTGCACACATTGCTGACGGGGGAGCGGCAGGGGTACTACGGCGACTTCGGCTCTCTGGAGACGCTGTCGGACGTGCTGACGGGTGGGTTCTTCCACGCGGGGACCTGGTCGAGCTTCCGTAACCGGCACCACGGGCGGCCCTTGGACTCGCGGGTGCCTGGGCATCGCCTTGTCGCTTACCTCCAGAACCACGATCAGATCGGGAACCGGGCCACCGGGGATCGGATCTCTGTTTCGTTGTCGCCTTCGCTGCTGCGTGTTGGAGCTGTGCTGCTGCTGACGGCGCCGTTCACTCCGATGCTGTTCATGGGGGAGGAGTGGGCGGCCTCCACGCCCTGGCAGTTCTTCACGTCGCACCCGGAGCCGGAGTTGGCTTCCGCGGTGCGCACCGGGCGGCGGCGGGAGTTCGCCTCGCACGGGTGGCCAGAAGGGGACGTGCCGGACCCGCAGGACCCGGAGACGTTCGTACGGTCCCGGTTGGACTGGGCTGAGCTGGACAAGCCTGAGCATGCTTCGATGTTGTCGTTCTACCAGCGGCTGATCGCCTTGCGTCGGTCCTCTTCGGACCTGTCGGATCCACGGATGCACGAGGTGTCGGTGCAGCACGGGGACCAGTTCCTGGTGATGCGGCGGGGGGACACGCTTGTGGTGGCGAACTTCGCCGGGCGGGGGCAGGGTGTGTCGCTGCCTGGGGTGGCGCGGCGGGTGCTGCTGGCTACGGGGGAGGGGGTCACGGTGATGCGGGACCGGATCGAGCTTCCGGCGGAGACTGCGGCGATCGTGGCGCTCTGACGTCGATGCCAGTTGCCTGAGGGGATGCACACCTGGGGGTTCGCGAAATCATGGTGACGAAGCCAGACACCATCGGTGCCAGGATCCGGTACTGGCGGATGCGTCGTGGGGGGATGACTCAGGCCGTCTTGGCGGGGCTCGCTGGTGTCACCCAGTCATACGTGTCGCAGGTCGAGTCTGGTCGGAAGACCATCGACCGTCGCTCCACTCTGGTGGCTCTTGCTGCCGCACTTCAGGTCACGGTGGCCGACCTGCTCGGTCAAGGCACAGAGTCCGGCGACCCGGCCCGTGAGAGCGCCGCCGAGTACGTGCCGGCGATCTGGTCGGCCCTGATCGAGATCGAGGACGGCGAGCGCCGCCCGTCGACCTACACAACGGAGCGCCTGGCCGCCGAAATTGGCCGTGCCGAACAGCTCCGCACGTCCTCCAACTATCCAGCAATGGCTCGTTTGCTCCCCGGCCTGCTGCTTGAAGCCGCCGCCGTAGGCGGCACCGTGCTCGTCCAGGTGGCCTACCAGGCCGCCACCTGCCTGCGGAATCTCGGCTACCGCCACCTGGCCCTCAACGCCGCCCGGCTCGCTGGGGCGGTCGCCGAAGACGCCGAAGACCCGGCGTGGATTGCTGCCTCCCGCTTTGCCTATGCGCAGAGCCTACCCATCGAATCCGCATCAGTGGCGGCCCGTGCAGCCGACCGGTCACTGATCGAGCTGCAAGCCGACGCTGCCGATGAGCGTGTGCGACAGATGCTCGGACAACTACATCTCTCGGCCGCGTTGACGTCGACGGTGAGCGGTCGTCTAGACGTGGCACGCGATCACCTTGCCGAGGCGGCCCGCGAGGCGGCGACGCTTGGGGATCCAGCCGACGGCGCTGGCTTCAACGGCTGCGGATTCGGACCGACAAACGTTGGGCTGTGGGAGATGTCGATCGCGGCCGAGCAGGGCGAGTCCGGCCGGGTCATTGAGCTGTCTCGGACAGTTCGCCCGCAGGTTCTCGCGGCGTCGATCCGCCAGCAGTCTTACTGGCTCGACCTCGGTCGCGCCTTGGCGGACGGCGGGCGGCGGGATCCCGAAGCCCACGCCGCGTTCGTGCAGGCCGAGCGGGCGGCGCCGATCCCGTTCGCCATCAATCCCCTCGCCCGCGATGCCGTGGTGACCCTGGCCCAGCGCGCTCAGCGCCGAGCCATCCCCGACGAGTTGCGCCTGCTCGTCGGCCGCATCGGTATCAACCTGGCCGCATAACCGGAAGTAATCAGCCCATCACCAATCAGCCCTACTGTCCGGTTTGGGACGTGAACGCGTCCTGATGGTCCAGCGCGGCAACGGTCGATCCTGAGCTGCTGGGCCTCCATCGGAGGAGGCGGGGATGAGCGGTCAGGACGACAACGCTCCGGAGGACAACGGCGAGGCGGCCGAGCGGGAAGCTGCCAAACAGCGGCTCCTGGCTCAGGCCGAGGCGGAGCGCGTGCCCGTGGATGACGCGACCCGCGCGGTCCCGGACCGGCGGTGGCGGCGTGACCAACGATGACCTCCCGATCGGCCGCCGGGTGGCGAGCTGGCGGGTGCGGCGGTCGATGACGCAGCAGATGCTTGCCGACCGGTTGCGCAGGTCGAAGAGCTGGTGGACAAGATTGAGCGGGGCGCCGTCGGGTGAGAGCACGGTCGGCTCCACCGTGGGCGGTGATCGGATGCGGGCAGGCCGTGGTGCCATCCGACAGATACCACTCTGAAACTACCTCAATCGTCATCAGACTCAGGTGGACGCCAGCTTCCGAGTGACCCGCCCGGACTACGTCGTTTCAGGTGGTTGACCTGTCAATTTTCCGCCGGTAGTTTAAATCCACAACGACAGACATCTATCTAAGAGCAGGTGAACCGTGCTGTTGAAATCCATCGCCATCGCCATCACCGCGTCCGTCGCAGGCGCGCTGGCCGCCGCCCCCGCCGCCTCGGCGGCAGCACCCGGAGTGTCGGTACAAGGCGCGGGGTCCGGGAACTGCCCGCAGGGCATGCTCTGCATCTGGCCCAACTGGAATCACCCGCCGCAGGGTCCCGTGGAGACGCCGTCTCTGACGACCAACAGCGAGTGGACCGGCAGCATCCAGGGATTCAACTTCTACAATGGCACAGGCCGCGACGCCGTAATATCCGGGTTCATGCTCGGCTCGTCGATTCCCTTCAAGAACTGCGCTCCTGCCGGCGGGACCGGGGGCGACCTGTATATACCGGTCAACGTGACGAAGGTGACTTGGCAGCTGACCCCCTGCTGATCCTCCACTGGGCCTTTCCGAGTAGTGGCTTGGAGTAGCTGGCTCGATCAGCGGTCCGGACGCGCCCGGATTCGTTGCCCGCAGAACCCCGTATGAAGGTGGTCCTTCCCAGGATCACCGTCATCGAGGTTCTGCGTCGCTATGAGCGTCGTGGGCAATCGCCGACAACGGCCTCGTCGTGGGCTCCACCACCGATTCTCGACTGCGCCCAGCGAGTTGAACCGACTGCTGAGAAGGCCGGCACCAGGGTCGAGCGCGCTGAACCATCAAGCGGAGCAGCGCTCGAGCGATTTCTCATTCAAATGACAGCGCTTGTCGAGGCGCGTGGTGTATTGCCTGCGAACGACGACGAGCAACCTTCCGTGGTGATGATCGGATGCCGGTCATCGGCGGATTCGGGGGCCGTGCGGGCACCAGTACTAGGCACTCGGCTGGCTCGTTCAGGTCATCCGGCAAACCCTAGCCAACTCTGACGATTGAGTTGGGCCAAGTGCAGATGAGCCTGCGACGCCTCTCGGGGCATTCAGCGGCATCACTTGGCTGCTGTCGGTGTACCGTCCAAACGTGCGGGATAGCATGGCGTGGCCGCTGTCCTGGTCCTCTACCTGGGGTGGGTGTAGGCATGGTGACGAAGCCGGACACCATTGGGGCCAGGATCCGGTACTGGCGGATGCGCCGGGGCGGCATGACGCAGGCCGTTCTCGCTGGGCTCGCGGGCGTCACCCAGTCGTACGTGTCGCAGGTCGAGTCGGGGCGGAAGACCATCGACCGCCGCTCCACTTTGGTGGCTCTCGCTGCCGCGCTCCAGGTCACGGTCGCCGACCTGCTTGGCCAGGGCACGGAGTCCGGAGATCCGGCCCGTGAGGGCGCGGCCGAATGCGTGCCGGCGGTCTGGTCGGCCCTGATCGAGATCGAGGACGGCGAGCGCCGCCCGTCGACCTTCACAACGGAACGCCTGACGGCCGAGATCGCCCGTGCCGATCAGCTCCGCAATTCGTGCAACTACCCGGCCATGGCCCGCATGCTTCCGAGCCTGCTGCTCGAAGCCGCTGCCGTGGGAGGTGCCTCCCTCGCTCAGGTTGCTTACCTAGCCTCTACCTGTCTTCGGCACCTCGGCTATCGCCACCTGGCCCTCAACACCTCCCGGATATCCGTGTCGGCTGCTGAGGACGTCGAAGATCGAGCGTGGATCGGCGCATCCCGGTTCATCTACGCGCAGAGCCTGCCGATCGAGTCCGCCCGCTTGGCCGCCAGAGTCAGTGACCGGTCGCTGGTGGAGCTTCAGGGCGACGCCTCCGACGTCCGGGTGCGGCAGATGCTTGGTCAGCTCCACCTCATGGCAGCGCTGGCCTTGACCGTGGACGGTCGCCCGGACGTTGCCCGCGACCACCTCGCGGAGGCCGGCCGTGAGGCGGCGAGTCTGGGAGATCCGGCCGACGGAGGCGGCTTCAACGGCTGCTGCTTCGGGCCAACCAATGTGGGGCTCTGGAAAATGTCCATCGCGGCTGAGTAGGGCGAGTACGGCAAGATAATCGAGCTGTCCCAGACGATCCGCCCGCAGGTGCTCAAGGCGTCCAACCGGCAATTGTCGTACTGGCTCGACATTGGGCGAGCGCTGGCAGACGGCGGTCGGCGAGATGCAGAAGCCCTCGCCGCATTCGTGCAGGCCGAGCGGGCGGCGCCGATCCCGTTCGCCATCAACCCCCTCGCCCGCGATGCCGTGGTGACCCTGGCCCAGCGCGCCCAGCGCCGAGCCATCCCCGACGAGTTGCGCCTGCTCGCCGGCCGCATCGGCATCAACCTGGCCGCGTAACTGCCAGTAATCACTGCATCACCAATCCGCCCTACTGTCCGGTTTGGGACGTGAGCACGTCCTGATGGTCCAGCGCGGCAACGGTCGACCCTGAGCTGCTGGGCCTCCACCGGAGGAGGCGGGGATGAGCAGTCAGAACGACAACGCTCCGGAGAACAACAGCGACGCGGCCGAGCGGGAGGCCGCCAAACAGCGCCTCCTGGCCCAGGCCGAGGCGGAACGCGTACCCGTGGATGACACGACCCGCGCGGTCCCGGACCGGCGGTGGCGGCGTGACAAACGATGACATCCCGATAGGCCGCCGCGTGGCGAGCTGGCGGGTGCGGCGGTCGATGACGCAGCAGATGCTCGCCGATCGGTTGCGCAGGTCGAAGAGCTGGGTGTACAAGGTCGAGCGGGGTGCCCGCGCCCTGGACCGGTACTCGGTGATCCAGGAACTGGCCCACGTCCTGCGGGTCGACCCGGAGGTGCTGCTCGGCCAGCCGCGGAGCACCCCGGCGGGCACGCCGGACGGGGTGGACGACATCCGGGCCGCGCTCGCCCGCTATGACATCGCGCAGGCTCCACCGCAGACGGACGAGCTGAGACGGCAGATCGGGCATGCCTGGTTGACCTATCAGCACGCGCACTACGGGCAGTTGGTGCGCCTGCTGCCCTGTCTGCTCGACGCCGCCCAGGGTGCGCGGTCGGCGGAGCTGCTGGTGCAGGCGTACCGGATCACCTCATCGCTGCTGGTCAAGCTCGGCGAAGCCGACCTGGGGTGGCTGGCCGCCGACCGGGCGATGACCGCAGCCGGCGACGACAGGCTCCTCGCGGCGGCAGCAACCATCGAGGTAGCCCAGGCGCTCCGCGCGCAAAACCGCGACCGCCTGGCCCTAACCGCGCTGCTCCCCACCGCCAACCGCGTCCTCCCACAGTTAGCCAACCCCGGTGATCAAGAGGTTTGCGGGCTCTTTGGCGATCAAAATTGCCCGAAACCTCTTGATCACGAGAGCGGGAGCGGGGGTGATGGGCAGGGCGGCCACCGGGGGAGGGCGGTGGGTGGGACGTTGCTGGCGCAGGCCGCGCTCGCTGCCGCCGGCTGTGGCGAGCACCGCCGCGCCGACGAGCTGACCGACCGGGCGGCAGGGATCGCCGCCAGCCTGAGGGGGTACGACGACACGCACCGCACCAGCTTCGGGCCGGTCGCCGTTGAGCTGGCGCGAGTGCTCGTGGCGGCACAGCGGGGTGACGCCGCCGAGGCGCTGCGGAGGCACTCGACAGTGGTGCGGCGGGAGGGGTGGCGGCGGTTGCCGGCCGAGTACCGGGGCGCGTACCTGGTCGACGTCGCGCGGGCGTACCTCCAGGTGGGTGACCTGCGTGGGGCGGCACGCGCGTTGGTGGACGCGGACAGTGTCGCGCCGGCTGAGGTTCGGTGCCGGCCGTTGGCGCGTACGGTGATCGCCGATGTTGCCCGCGCGCGGCCGGCGCCGGCCGGCGTGGCGCGACTGGCGACGCTGGTCGGCCTCACCCGCTGACCATGCGCTGTGCCGGCAGCCTGGGGACGATGCCGCGTCCTCAGATGGCGGGAACGGGAGGAAGGTCGAGCAGGGTGCGGTCACCGTCGACGCCCTGATCCAGTGCGGCCGCGACATCCTCGTGCGGGGCTCCGGGCCGGACGGCACTGACGTCGTCCAGACGCCGGTAGTGCTGGTCGCTGAGGTCGAGGTCGAGAGACGTCAGGTATTCCTCCAGCTGGGTCAAGGTGCGCGGGCCGACGATCGGGATCATGGCCGTGGGGGCCAGCGCGGCCCGGCGATGCAGCCAGGCCAGGGCGACCTGGGTCGCGCTCACACCGAGTTCCTCGGCAATCGCCAGTACGGCGTCGACGACGGCGGTGCGCTGCGCCGTGCCTTCGACCCTGTCGCCCCGGGCGGTCAGCCGGCCCTGTGCACCCTGTCGATACTTGCCGGTCAGCAGGCCGCCGGCCAGCGGGGAATAGAGGACCGCGCCCAGGCCGTGGGCCTGCGCCATCGGCAGCAGCTCCCGGTCGGCGGAGCGTTCGGCCAGGCTGTATTCCGTCTGTATGCCGACCAGGGGGGCCAAGCCGCGTAGGTCGGCGTGGACTGCGGCGCCGGCGACTCGCCAGGCGGGGAAGTTGGACAGGGCGCCGTGCAGGATCTTGCCGGAGCGGATCAGGTCGTCGAACCCGGCAAGGATCTCCTCGATCGGTGTGACGCCGTCGGGGAAGTGCGGCATGAAGATGTCGACGTAGTCGGTGTTCAGGCGGCGCAGACTCGCCTCGAGAGACCGGACCATGATCTTGCGGCTGTTGCCGGTTGTGCCGGGGCGCGGCTGGGCTTGCCTGCTCCCGCTGTACTTGGTGATGATCACGAAGTCGTCCCGCTGACGCCCGAGTAGCCCGCCCAGCACGCTCTCGGCCTCCCCGTCCCGGTACAGGTTGGAGGTGTCGAAGGTGGTGCCGCCGGCGCTGACGAAGGCCTCGAAGATCTGTCGTGAGGCCTCCGGGCCGGCGCCGGCGTCCGAGGTGCTGAAGTTCGCTGTCCCGAGCGCGTACTGCGACACGCGCAGTCCGGTCAGGCGGCCGAAGGTCTGGTAGCGCATGGAGGGCTCCTGAGTTCCGGTGCGAGGAGGTACGCTCTCGACAGTAGCAAGAAAAACGAGGGGTCACTCTTTATGCCCAGGGTTAGTCAAGCGCATCTCGACTCTCGCCGCCAGCAGATCGTGGACGCCGCCCGCGCTCGGTTCGCCAGCCACGGCTTCGCCCACACGTCGATGGCCGACATCGTCTCCGAGTCCGGGCTCTCCAATGGAGCCATCTACCGGTACTTCACGAGCAAGGACGAGATCGTCGTCGCGGTCTGCGAGCAGGGGACCGACGCGCTGCCGAGGGCGCTCACCGCCGAGGCGGTGGGGGGTTTCCTCGAGCATGTGCGTACCCAGGCCCGGGACGCCCACCATGCCCGGTTGGTTGCCCAGATCTACGCCGAGGCGGCGGTATCGCCGCTGCTGGCCGCAGTTGTGCAACGACAGCTCTCCGCCATGCGGGCCGCGATCGCCGAGCTGGTGCCCGACCGTCAGCGCCCGCGAGCCGGACAAATCGCCGAAGCGTTCGTGGCCCTCTGCGTCAGTTACAGCCTGCAACTGGCGGTCCGCGGCGACGTGGACCCCGCACCCTATGCCGCAGCGTTGATGGCGATCATCAACGACTAGGCGGGCGCGCTGCGCCGGATCGCTGCCGGCCCGCGAACCCTCGTCCGGCGTCCGGGTGTCGGACGGCAACCTCGCGGAGGTGGTCGAGCGCAAAAAAGAGCAGACCGTCATTTTGAATGCTAGGGTCGATCAGTATCCCGCCCTCTGGAGGAGCCATGCCGGTAGCTCACATCGCCGCGATCAACCTGGACTGCCCCGACCCGGCCGACCTGGCCCGCTTCTGGGCCGCCATGCTCGATGGTGAGGTCGCGGTCCAGACACCGGACTTCTGTGCGGTCAAGGCGCGTTCGCTGATCCTCGGCGCCGTTCGCGTCGACGACTACCGGCCACCGACCTGGCCCTCCGGCGAGCGGTCGCAGCAGATCCACTTCGACCTGGCCGCCGACGACCCCGACACCCTCGACGACGCTGAGGCGCGCGCCATCGAACTCGGAGCCGTCAAAGAAGAGCAGCAGTTCGGGCCGGACCGTTTTCGCGTCCTGCGCGACCCGGCCGGCCATCCCTTCTGCCTACGCCGCTAACCCGGCGGGTCCGACATCCAGGGGCCGTGTTGGTCGAGTGCGGCGCAGCCGCCGCGGACGAAGGCGCTCACCAGGTTGCGGTACCCGCCGATCCCGTCGACCAGGCGGTACTCGACCTGGTACTGCGGATCCGACCCAGCTTGTCGCACGGTCGTGATCCGGGCGATGGAGTCCGCGTAGAAGTGCAGCTGGATCCCCTCGCCCATCTTCTCGTCCTCGATGGTGAACACGTCGTTGTCCCCGGCGGAGCGATCGGCGACGAACTCCCAGAATTCGGCGGAGGCGGTGCGAGGGCCGTCCCGTAGCCACGTCTTCCCGACGCCCTTGTCGTCGGTGAAGGTCAGGGGCGTCTTTCTCGCGCTCTCACCGAGGCCGCCGGCAGCCTCCGGGTCGTCCACCGGGCCGCTGCGGGAGCGGTCCGCAGCCTCCGAGCACATCAGGAAGCTCACCGTCCGCACCGCGTCGTCGACGAGTTCGGGGTACGCGCGGCGCACGGCGTTGTCGACCGTCGCCGTCATCCGGCCCCAGTCGCGCTTGTCGGTGGCCCGGTGTCCCCGCCGCGGGTCGAGACCGATCCGCATCCCGGCGCACGCCTGCTCGGCAACGGCGATCACCTGGATGACCTGGGGCAGGAGTGCGGGGTCGACCGCGTCGGGGCTTCGCCGTGGAATTGTCGCGCCGTGCAGGTACTGGCCCGTGTACCGCAGGATCTGCGCGTCGAGTGGCCCGAGGGTCACGCCCCGCTCGGCACGTTGGCGGTCCGCGTGATGCTCCTGCGCACGCTTCTCGTTCGCCTCCTCCGTCGCCGCGCGCACCGCCTCGCAGACCTGACCGCGCTCCAGGAGGCGGATGTCGGCGCCGTGGGCGACGAGCCGGGTCCGGTCCCACCGGAGGCGCCGAAAGAGCGCGTCGACGTCGGCGGGCGGGGAGAGCAGGACCGGGTCCAGTAGCGCTACGGCGGCGTTCTCGTCGAGCGAGCCCCGGGTGCCGGCGGCGTCGCACAGCGGTAGGACCGCGCTCCACAGCAGCAGGTGCCTGGCCAGGTCCACCCTGATCACCGCAAGGTGGGCTTCGGAGATCGGGAACGTGAAAGTGCGCGGCTCATGGTTGGCGTCGGCACCGGCGGCGAGCATCAGCTTCAGCTCGCCGTCCTCCCGAATGACGCTCGGGATCCAGAGGCTGCCGCTGCGTGCAAAAACGATGTCTGTCACCTGTTCACGCCCACCGTTCGCATTCGGCGTCGAGGCGTGGGTCGCTGCGCACCCAGACCTCGCCCCCGGCGGCATCGGCCGGGGCGTCGACCCGTTCGAGACCGAGGAACTCGATCAACGTGAGCAGTTCGGCTCGTTCGGCCCGGTCGTCGTCGATGTCATGCGAGTCGAAGAAGATGTAGTACTGGTCGGTCGGGTCGACGTAGCCGGAATCCGCCCAGATCCGGCCCACCTCGTCGATCGCCGCCGCCTCCGTCGTGAAGGTGGCGGCGCGGGCGGCACCCCGCATCTCCGGTGCCGCGTCGAGGTCGGAGAGGTCGGAGAACCACTGGCCAAAGTGGTCGAGGCCGGCGTACCCGTTCTCGAAGAACAGCATCGCGCTCGGCAGGTAGCGGTTGGGTCTGTCGACCCGGAGGTGTTCCGACCGAGGGTGGTCCGCGTCAGTGATCCGGGAGATCACTCCCAGGCTGGGCATGAGGACCAAACTCTGCCTCGCCGCTTCGTCGGTGACGGTGTAGGTGTCGGACTCCCGGCCCCGGAAGAACGCGGAGAACGCCACGTAGGCCTCCTGAGGGTCGCCCACCGAGACATGGTGATCGTTGCCATCACCGACGGCGAAGACGAACTGCTTCGGGCCGGGTTTGTAGGGGCGGGCCATGTGCGTCCTCCGCTCAGGTGTCAAAGCTCCGGCAGCGTATTGGATCAGAGCGACATTCCCGCCGGCCCTGATCGTCGGTGTGCTGGGCGCGAGCGACCAACCACCGGCAGGCCCTGAACCGGACCGCGACCGGGGCGGGGTTTCCGGGAACGTGAGATTCGGGCATGTATCTGGGCACTGCTGGAGGGGAGAGACAGCAATGCTGGTAACTGGTTATCTCGGCGCGGTGCTCATCGGCGCCCTCGTCGGCCTGCTCGGACGACTCATCCTGCCGGGGAGGCAACGGATCGGCGTCGTCGCCACGTTCGTCATCGGCGTCGGCTCGGCGGTGCTGGGCACAGTGGTCGCCAGGGCGCTCGGCATCGACGACGGAGCCGGCGTCCAGGTGTGGGTGCTGCGCTGGGACTGGGTGGTGCTCGCGATCCAGGTCGGCCTCGCGATCATCGCCGTGGCGCTGGCGAACATGCTCACCTTCACCCGGCTAGCCGGCGGCGACGACAAGCCCCGTCGGCGGACCCGTCGCAGCCAGGCCAAGAGCTGACCAGCCGAGCCATGTCAGGTAGTCCACCGGTTTGGGCGGTGGTCAGGGAGCTGTCGTCCGCGTCCTACGCCGGGCGAGTGCGTCACGGATGGCGAACACGACGAGGGCGAGCGGCACGAAGACCCAGAGCTGAAGCACCGTGTAGCGGCGCAGTTCCCCGTTGGTGTCGACGCCGGTCAACTCGGAGTCGAGGGCGCCGGGCCGCATCAGCGCGAGCGCGTACAGGGACAGTGGCGCGTAGTTGAGACCCGCGCCGACCAACCACAGGCCGAATGCTCGGGTGCCGAAACCGTTCGCTGACGCCAGTAGCCAGCAGCCCCACGTCACCATCAGCACCACGCCGACGAGGAACTCGGCCAGAATGATCCGCCGTCGGCGCGTGGTTCCTCGGCTGCCGTACATGTCGATGGCCGCCAGGCGACGAACGTTCATCGGATCGATGATGCCATCGGCGGGCAACCTGAGATCGTGGCTCGGGGCGGCCTGGCCAGGCCGCCGTTAGGATGCGGGAATGGGCAGGTTTCTTGCGCTCTTCAACGGCGCGGCTGATGAGGTCGGCAAGGCCGAACTCACCGAACAGCAGCAGACCGAGTTCATCAACGCCTGGGCGTCGTGGGCGCAGGCCAACGAGAAGGCCATCGTCGACCCCGGCGCTCCACTGAACGCGAAGAAGCTGGTCACCGCGCAGGGTGTCGAGGACTTCACCGACGCGCTGACCGGCTACACCATTGTCGAAGCGGGCTCGCACGACGAGGCGGTTCAGATCTTCTCCGGGCACCCGCACCTGACGCTGTTCGCCGGCAACTCGATCGCGGTCCTGGAGTGCCCGCCCCCGCCCAGCTGATCCGCGTCTTCACGTCCCCACGATTCCGCGCACCATCAGGGGTGTTGGTGCCTCACGGCAACCAGCGGAGGGACCACCCGTCCGAGTGGTCCCTCCGCTGGTTGCCGGTGAGTGGCTAGACTTCAGGTTGGCAGTTCACCTGTGCTCTGCTGCGGCGGGCGCAGCCTCGGGAGGGTGTTCCAGCACCCTCTCGAGGGGCCGTCCCATCGGACGACGCCTATTCGCAGAAGACCCGCACTGTGGCATCGGGGGAGTCCACCTCCACCGTCACGTCGTCGAGGTGCTCCACGAGCGCCTCCAACTGCTCGGGCTTGAGCTGCGTCAGGTCGATCGGCACACCCGAGTCGCTGAGTGAGGCGTTGGCCTTGACCAGGGCCTGCGGCGGGACCAGCGCCGCCAGCCGTACGCCAGCTCGCAGCAGTTGCAGTGGCACTCGCACGTTGACCCGCGACGGCTCGCCGTTGTCGGTGGCGTCCACCACCACCCGCAGGTATTTCACCTTGCCCTTCGGCTTGGCGTCGTGGCCTGCCACCGCCGGTGCCTGGTCCCGTTCGAGGGCGGCGATGAGCTGCTCCGCCTCCTCCGCGGTGATCTTGCCGGCGGCCAGCATGTCGAGGATGTCCTTGCGTTGTTCGGTCATGCGAACCTCTCCTATCGGATAGCCACGAGCACGGCCGTGTGGCAGTGCTCGATGTCGAAGCGGGCGCCGGGCAGCGCGGAGATGACGCGCCAACCAGCGCCGAGTGCCCGCACCACACCGATGCGGAACACCAGGCAGGCCACGATCGCCGCGAGCACGACCAGGACCACGACCGGGAAGAGCAGGAGCGCCACGGGGAGCACCGGAACCCAGAAGCGCAGGGGCCGACGGTCTGGGCGGTTGACCTTGACGGTCACCAGCTGCGGCATCACGTCCGGCCGCCCAGCTCGGTCAACGCCTGCTGTGCGGTGATCTCACCGCGGCGTAACCGGTCGATGATGTCGGCCCGCGACGGCGCCGGGTCGGTCTCGACGAAGTCGAGCATCTGTGTGATCCGGTTGAGACGTGACTTGATCGTCGGGTAGCTCACCCCGAAGATGCGTTCCATCTCCTTGATCGAACCGTGGCTGCGCACGAACGCCGTGACGAAGACCTGGTCCTCGACGTTGAGCTGAGCCAGCTGCGGCAGCTCGAACTCGCCCTCGATCGCGACGCCGTTGCTCGCCAGGCGCACCCGCTCGACGACCAACGGCTGCCCCCGAGTCAGGCTGGTCAGCTCCTGCCAGTCCATCGGCTGTTCTGTCATACCTAAAGTTGTATCTTAAGAATCCTCAACTTCCAAGGTCTGGGCCTTAACTTTCTTAATTCCGACTCCAGGTGCTGCGGGTGATCCACTCGCGTTCACGGAAACCGGGGTGTCCGGGCTCGGCGGACACCCCGGTTTCACGGAACCCGAGTCGATCACGCCGGGCCGGAAACGAGCCGCGGCGACGTCTCGGCAGCGAGCCGCGGCGACGTCTCGGGTGTGTGTCGTCGTGCCGTTTTCGGGTGGGCGGCCGCCGACGCGCGTGCCTAGGTGCCGGAGAGGGCCTTGAGCGCCGTGTCGAGTGCCTGGTCCGCCGGGACGGGTACGTCGGGGACCACTCCGACGCCCTCCCAGTTGGTGCCGGTGACGCTGTTGATCGTCCGGGCGGTCGGCACTGTCACGAGGATGTGTGCGGTGACCGGGTGACGGGCCGTCGGATGCGCGCCGCCACGCGTCGTCTCACCGACGACCACGGCCCGGCCGTGCGCCTGAAGGGTGTACGCCACGTCCTCGCCCCCGGAGAACGTCATCGCGCTGGTGAGCACGGAGACCGGGCGGTCCGCGTAGCGCGGTGCGGGCAGGTGCGCGGTCGTCCAGAACTGGCGGGTGGCGCCGGTGGACCGCTCGTAGAAGTCGTTGAGGTGCACCTGGTCGTCGCGGAAGAAGTAGCTGCACCACATCGCGGCGCCCTCCGGTGTTCCGCCGGAGCAGGCGCGCAGGTCCAGGATGAGCGCGGAGCTGAGGGCGACCAGTTGCATGGCCGCGCCGATCGCGGCGGCGCCTTCGTCGGCGTACGCGATGCGCCGCACGTCGATGAGCCCGACGTTGCCGTCCAGGTGCTCGACCCGGCGGATTCCCTGGTTCTCCGTCCTGAGGAGCGCGAGGAACGCGGCCCGTCCGCCGTCCTCGTCGGCGGGATCCAGCGACTGCGGCTGGTCCGACCACAGCAGCCGCAGATGTTTGTCCGGACACGCCTGCTGAAGGTGGGCGGTCACCGTCTCGCAGAGCGCCGGCCCGTCCAGGTCGTTGTACTCACCTGCCGCGAGACGACGGCGGATCGCGGCGTCGATGTCCGCGACCTTCTCGGGGAAGACGTACCCGGCCTCGATCCGGTCCAGGGCCTGTCCGATGATCTGTTCGTTTGAGAGCACGGCGGTCCACGGTAGACCCCGAACGGCCTCGTGACCACCGAGTTTCCCGCAACGAATCAGGGGCGCGGCAGCATGCCCACGAGCGACGTGATGATCGCGACCCGCAGGGCTGTCCGCAGGTCGACGTGATGGACGGCGAGCGCCGGTTCGGACTCGTAGACGGCGAGCAGGCTCGGCGGCGGCGAGGTGTAGGCGGACAGTGCGCCAGCCATCATCAGGGCGTTCAGGCAGAACAGCTCGGCGTTGTCGCCGAGCTCCGGCAGGTGCCGGAGGACGAGGTCGGCCATCACCGCGAGGTTGCCCAGTGCGGCCCGTTTGTGCCGGCGGACCGCCTCGACGGAGACGTTGTGTTCGAGCACACCGCCCTGCGCACCGAAGAGATCACAGAGCACCGTGTGGGCGGCGAGCGAGCGGCTGAGCACGTCGGCCGTCTGCTCCGCCCGTTCCGTCGCGGGCCGGCTCAGGTCGACGCCGTGGGTCAACTCCTGGTCCAGCTCGGCCAGCCAGGTCGTCGTCCGGTCGTCCAGCAGGTCGAGCAGCACCGCCTCGCGGGACTCGAAATAGCGCAGCACCGCCGTCTTGGCCAGGCCGACCCGACGACTCAGCTCGTTGAGGGTCACCTCGGCCACCGGCATCTCGTCGAGCATCGCCGAGGTCGTCTCCAGGATCGCCCGGCGCCGGACCTCACGCTGCTCCTCGCTGCGCGCCCGCTGGAACGTCATGACGCCAACCCTAGCTTAGGTACCGGCGGTCCCTTGACAAAGTACCGGCGGTACATTACCGTTTCGAGCATAAGTTACCGGCGGTACATTGGGGAGCCTGAGATGAAGTGGACCGAGCAGCAGATTCCGCGCCAGGACGGCCGGGTGGCAGTGGTCACCGGCGCCAACACCGGGCTGGGCTTCGAGACCGCCCGGCGGCTCGCCGAGCGGGGGGCGTCGGTCGTGCTGGCCGTTCGTGACACAGCGAAGGGCAAGCTGGCCGCCGCCCGGATCAACGGCGACGTCTCCGTGCAGGAGTTGGATCTGACCTCGCTGGAATCGGTGCGCGCCGCCGCGGCCGACCTGCGCGCCACCCACCAGCGGATCGACCTGCTGATCAACAACGCCGGCGTGATGTACACACCGAAGCAGACCACCCGCGACGGCTTCGAGATGCAGTTCGGCACCAACCACCTGGGCCACTTCGCGTTCACCGGCCTGCTGCTCGACCTGCTGCTGCCCGTGCCCGGCTCCCGGGTGGTCACGGTGAGCAGCGCCGGCCACCGCATCCGCGCCGCCATCCACTTCGACGACCTTCAGTTCGAGCGTTCCTACGGCCGGGTCGCCGCCTACGGCCAGTCGAAGCTCGCCAATCTGATGTTCACCTACGAGTTGCAGCGCCGGCTCGCTCCGCACGGCACCACCGTCGCGGTGGCCGCGCACCCGGGCGTCTCCAACACCGAACTGGTCCGCAACGCCCCGGCGGTCGTCCGCGCGCCGATCACGTGGCTCGCCCCGGTGATCACCCAGCCCGCGACGGCGGGCGCGCTGCCCACCCTGCGGGCCGCCACCGACCCGTCAGTCCTCGGCGGGCAGTACTACGGCCCCGACGGCCTGGGTGAGGTGCGCGGCTACCCGAGGCTGGTCACCTCCAGCCCCGAGTCCTACGACGTGGGCGTGCAGCAACGCCTCTGGGCCGTCTCGGAAGACCTCACCGGCGTGCGGTTCCCGCTGGGTCGGGCAGCCGCGACGGCGTGACAGTGCCGCGTCCCGCTGTCAGCACGATCCACTCGGGTTCACGGAAGTCGGGGCGTCCCGCCGCCAAGGACGCCCCGATTTCACGAAACCCGAGTCGATCTCCGCCACCGCCGGGAGAACGGGACGGGTTGTCCAACCACGAGGGCCGTGGCGATCTCCGTCATCGTCAGGTGGTCGCCGGGAGTCAGCCCGCGCCGAGGGTGGCGTTCTCCGGAGGGGGCGGATCGCCGGTCGTCAGGGCGTGGCGGGCTGGGGTGCGGGGGTGAACGGCGCAAGGAGCAGATCGGTGAGGCGCCGCCTGGCATCCTCGTCACCGCTCATCCGCACCACGCCGGAATCAACCGCCGCCGCCATGGTGATCTCATGGCCACAGACGGCTCGAAGGGTGTCGATGTCGGTGCTGAGCGTCGCGTCGGGGTCGGTCGCCGTGCCGCGCCGGAGCCGCACCGTCTCGTTGGCGACGTCGGCGAGGTAGGTGTCGGCGTCGATGTGGAACGCGTAGCTGCCGGCGAGGTCCGAGGCGCGCGCCGGATCGAAGGCCGCCTTGATGCTGAGCAGCAGGGAGTCGACGCCGAGGGGGCCGTCGGGGAGTTGGGGGGACTGGCTTCCCCAGCGCCCGAACTGCAGCAGGATCGGCTCCAGGGCGCGGCCCCATTCGGTCAGCTCGTAGAGGTGCACGCGCGTCGGCGGGCCCAGGTCCCGCCGCCGGACGACGCCGTACTCGGTCAACTGGCGCAGTCGCTGGCTCAGCACGTTTGGGCTCACCCCGGGTAGGCCGCCGAGCAGATCGTTGAACCGCCTCGGGCCGAGCAGTAGGTCGCGTACCACCAGCAGCGCCCACCGCTCGCCGATGATGTCCAGTCCACGTGCGACACCGCACGGATCCCCATAGCTACGCATGCCGACCATGGCCATCAGCGTACCCGGATCCTTTTTTAGGAGTGCCACTTGTTCTGTAGGAGTTGACCCCCTAGCGTGAGTGGCATGGACCTGCCGCCGCAAGGTGACGTGACGTTGCTGGACACCCCGTTGGCGCAGCGGTTGCTCGCCACGTCCCCGGTGGCGCGCCTCGCCTACACCAGCCGGGACGGAACGCCGCGGTTGATCCCGGTGAACTTCCTGTGGACCGGCGAGGAGTTGGTCGTCGGTGCGTTCGCCGGCACTTACAAGATCCGCGACCTGAGCGCCCGCCCCGACGTGGCGGTCTGCATCGACACCGCGGACGGTCTTCCGGAGGTGCTCATGCTGCGCGGGAAGGTCACAGTGGCCGAGGTCGAGGGCGTCCTGCCGGAGTACGCCACCATCCAGCGTGCGGGGATGGGCGACGAGACGGGCGACGCCTACCTGGCGGCGATAGATCAGCCGGGCCTGCGGATGGTCCGGATCGGCCTGCGCCCCACCTGGGTCGGAGTCGTCGACTTCCAGCAGAGGTTCCCGGGCCGGACGCCGGAACCCGTCCGAGCCGCGCTCAGCGGCGGCCAGTAGTCGGCACCGCCGAGGTCCCGGATCCCCGGGGCCCACCGCACCATGACGGAGGACGACGTTGCGCAAGATTGTCGTGTCGATGTGGACCACCCTCGACGGGTTCGTCGCCGGCCCCGACGACGAGATGGACTGGCTGCTGATCGACGACCATCTGCAAAAGTACGAGCGGGACCTGGTGGACAAGGCCGGAAGCCTCATGCTGGGCCGGGTCACGCACGCCGACTTCGCCGGACACTGGCCGCTGGTCGCCCAGGATCCCGACCAGCCCGACGACGTACGGGGTTATGCCCAGCGGCTCGACGCGCTGGAAAAGATCGTCGTCTCCGCCTCGGGCGACACCGCGACCTGGGGTGACAGTCGCCGGCTCACTCACATCGAACCCGACGAGATCGCCCAGCTGAAGCGTGATCCCGGCGGCGACATCGTGGTCTACGGCAGCCTCACGCTGATCCGGTCCCTTGCCAACCTGCGGCTCATCGACGAGTTCCACCTCCTGGTGCATCCCCTGTACCTGCGCCGGGGCAAGGCGCTGTTCGACGGTGATCAACCCCCGGCACGACTGGAGTTGGTCTCCGCCGAACCCTTCGCCTCCGGGGTCGTCCTCCTGAAGTACCACCCCGCCTGACGAGTTCAGGCGGTGCGGTCGGGTAGCGCGCAGCCATCCGGGGCGCACATGCCCTCGGCGACACCGACCACCGGCAGTGGCTGCGGCGTCGGGTGGCTCTCGGCCCACGCCTTGTCGATGACCGCGAGCAGGTCGTCGAGGCCGATCGCCCCGGGCACGGCGAAGCGGCCGTCGAAGACGAGGAACGGCGCGCCGCGGGCCCCGAGGCGCTCTGCCTCACGCTGGTCGGCCGCCACCCGGGCCCGGTAGCGGCGGCTTCGCAGGGCGTCGGCGGCCCCGGCGCTGTCCAGACCCACCTCGGCGGCGAAGTCGAGGACCTCCTCAGCGGTCCACAGCTTGCGGGCCTGCCCGAAGTGCGCGCGGAACATCGCCGTCCAGATCTCGGTGCCGCGACCCTGGTCGGACGCGTACGCGAGCAGTTCGTGGGCGAGATCTGTCGGCCCGAGCGTGCGGTCCACCGCGTGGTAGGGCGTCAAACCCTCCGCCTCGGCCGCCCGCTCGATCGGCCGTAGAACCCTGTCGACTGTCGTCGCGGGAGCCCCCGCCATCGTGATCAGCTCCCGTTGACTGACACCCGCGCGGGGCAGGTCGGGATGCAGCTGGAACGACCTGTGGATCACCTGGACCTGGTCGCCGTACGGGAGCCGGTCCACTGCCCGGTGGAGCCGGTGGTCCATCAGCCCGCAGTACGGGCAGACGATGTCCGACCAGAACTCGATCTTCATGGCGCTCCTCACTGATTCTCACTTCTTGTTCGTAGCGCCATGATGCATCAGAATTGGAGGGCCACAAAAGGTACATTCATGTGCGTAGCGCGGACTGCGCGGAGGGGCGGCGGGGATGAGCGCAGGAGAACTCCGGCGCAGGCGCACCAACGTCCGGGGGAACGTTCGGGCCGCTCCGGGGCCCTGCGCCCACTGGAACGACGAGGACGCCGACTTCATCCGGGAGGTCCTGGACCTCGTCGGCGACAAATGGAGCGTGCTGATCATCGGCACACTCGCCGACGGCCCCGTCCGTTACTCGGACCTGGGCGACGCGATCCCCGGCATCTCCCAGCGCATGCTCACGCTGACCCTGAAACACCTCCAGCGCACCGGCCTCATCACCAGGACGTCGTACCCGGAGGTGCCACCCCGCGTCGAATACGCCCTCACCGGGCTGGGCAGGTCACTGCTCTCCACCGTTCTGGCCCTGGCGGCCTGGTCCGCCGACCACCACGCCGAGATCCGCCGCCACCAATCGGCCTACGACAGCCGCGCCGCGACCTGACGGACTCATGCTCGCAGGTGGGCGACGACCACCCGGGTGGCCTGGGCGATGAGGCTGTCGTCCGGGCTGGCGTCCTTCCTGTCGCGGCTGGACAGCACGGCGAGCACGATCGGGGCCCGGTCGGGCGGCCAGATCACCGCGATGTCGTTGCGGGTGCCGTACCCACCGGTCCCGGTCTTGTCCCCGACCACCCAGCCGGCCGGCACCCCGGCGCGGACCAGCGCCGCGCCGGTGGTGTTGCCCCGCAGCCAGCCGATCAGCACGTCGCGGTCCGCCGGTTCCAGGGCAACCCCCACCGTGTACGCCCGGAGGTCGCCGGCCAGGGCCCGCGCGGTGCTGGTGTCCCGCCTGTCGCCGGGTGTTCCCTCGTTCAGCGCTGTCTCGTAGCGGGCCGCGTCGGTGACAGTGTCGCCCAGCGCGCGCAGCTTCGACTCGAACCCCGCCGGCCCGCCGAGGTGGAGCAGCAGCAGGTTGCCGGCCGTGTTGTCGCTGTAGCGCACTGCGGCGTCGGCGAGGGCCCGCAGGCTCATGCCCTCGCCGACGTGCTTCTCGGTGATGGGGGAGTGCGCCACCAGGTCCCGCGCCGAGTACCGCACCACCCGATCCAGCTGGGCGTCTGTGGTGCCGTCGAGCACCTCGGCGGCAGCGAGGGCCTTCCACGTCGAGGCGTACGCGAACCGCTCGTCGGCGCGGTACTCCACAGTGCGGCCGGCGCCCGTGTCGACGGCGTAGATCCCCAGCCGCGCCCCGAACTGCTCCTCCAGCCGGCGGAACTCCTGATCGGCGGCCGGCGACGGGGCGAGCGTCACCTGCGGGCTCGGCGTCGTCAGCGCCTCGGTGGCGTCGCCGCCGCCGCTGCTGCACCCCGCCACCGACACCAGTGTCGACGCCGTGGCCACCATGATCGCCAGCCGTCGGACCGAAACCGCCACTGTCGTTCCTCCTGAGGTGCCGTCGGTCAGGAAAGGATCTCCACGTACCCGTCGCTGCCGTGCACGCGGATCCGCTGCCCGTCGCGGATCAGCCGGGTCGCGTCGAGCACGCTGACGACGGCCGGCAGGCCATACTCCCTCGCGATCACCGCGCCGTGCGTCATCAACCCGCCGACCTCTGTCACCAGGCCGGCGATGCCGACGAACAGCGGCGTCCAGCTCGGGTCAGTGTGGGCGGTGACGAGGATGTCACCCGCTTCGAGGTCGGCCTGTGCCATGTCCAGGATGACGCGGGCGCGTCCTTCGACAGTCCCGGCGGACACCGGCATCCCGGCCAGGGCGCCGGCCGGCAGGTCGTCGCGTCGGTACGCCCCGGTGATCGCCTCGCCGTCGGAGGTCAGCACCCGGGGCGGGGTGAGCGCCTGGTACGACAGGAACTCCTCCCGACGCCGCCGGATCAGCTCGTCATCCACCCGGTGCGTGCGCACCACCTCGTGGAACTCCTGGAACGTGAGGTAGAAGACGTCTTCGGTCTCGGCGAGCACGCCGGCGCGTACCAGGCGCTCGGCCTCTGCCAGCAGGGCCTGCTTGTAGATGAAGTAGCGGCTGATGATGTCGTACTTCGGGTACTCCCGGTAGCCGATGAAGGCCCGCACCCGGTCGATCATCCGCGCGGTCTCGTCGGCCTTCTGTTGCCCGTCCGGCAGCGCCCGCAGGCGCGTCAACACCTCCTGCGCCTGCTGCCGTGCCCGCTGCTGGCCCTGCTCGAAGCGCCGCCGGGCCGCGCCCGGCTCGAAGAGCTTGACGTTGTCCAGCAGCACCGGCACCAGCGTGCTGGGGCGTTCGCTCCACCGCGGCCTGGTGATGTCGATCTCGCCGACGCAGCGCATGCCGTACCGGTCGAGGTACGCCTTGATGGCGGCGCGCGCCTCGGCCCCGCCTGCGACCTTCGGCAGCTCGTCGAGGAAGTCGTCGTGCGCGACGTCCTGGAGGAATGCCACCACCTCCGGGTAGGGGCGGATCACGTCGGCGACGTCGAGCAGCGCCAGCCCCATCTCCGACGTGACGTTGCCGGGCGCGGAGAGGGTGAGGGTGTCGGCGGCGTTCTTCTCACCCAGCCACTCGTGCAGCCGGTCGTTGAGCCACCAGGTGGCCTCCATGCCGGCCATGATCGCCTGCATGTTCAGCGGATCGCCGAGGACCCGCTTGTGCTCCTTGAACGCCTCCAGCAGGAAGTCGAACAGCGCCGTACCGGTCACCGTCGCGATGTCGCGTCGCAGGGCGGCTATGGATGCCCTGCTGCGCTCGATCAGCTCGGTGACGATCGCCGGGTCGGTTTCGATCGAGGTGGACGCGCCGCCGGTCGTCAGCCTGGCGGGACCGCCCCCGTCCGGAAGCGTCGGAATGAAGTCGGGGCGGTCGAGGAGCGTCTGCAACGCGTCGCGCATCAGGGGATCGGACTTCCCGACCATCTCCAGGAAGCCGGCGCGGCTCGTGGGCGAGGCCAGCAGCCGGGTGGCGTCGACGAACAACCTCCCGCCGGCCTCCAGCATCACGGCGATGGCCGTCAACTGCCACATCGAGAGACCCAGCGGCCGCATGGCGTCGGTCATCATCTGCTGGTGACCGACCGAGAGGTAGACGTGGTTCTCCTGGTCGTCGGCCGCCGGGATGGGGAACAGGGTGGTGATCGGCCGGCTCTGCACGATCTGGAAGTCGTCGTCCACCAGGCACCACTCGATGTCCTGCGGGCGGCCGAAGTGCGCCTCGATCCGTCGCCCGAGCTGCACCAGCCGTAGGACCTGCGCCTGCGTCAGCGCCGGCTGCTCCTGCCGCTGCGCCTCGATCGCCACCTCCCGCGTTCCGCCGCCGGGCAGCGCGGTGACGGCGCGCTGCTTGGCGGCGACAGTGCCGGCGACGACCTCGCCGTCGCGCACCGTGAAGACGTCCGGGTTCACCAGGCCGGACACCAGGGCCTCGCCGAGGCCGAAGCTGGCGTCCACCGTCGCGACAGTCCGGTTGCCAGTCACCGGGTCCGCCGTGAACAGGATGCCTGCGGCATCCGAAAAAACCATCTGCTGTACGACGACAGCCATCTGAACCGTGCGGTGGTCGATGCCGTTGCGAAGGCGGTAGATGACGGCCCGCTCGGTGAACAGTGACGCCCAGCACCGGCTGACGTGCCGCAGGATCGCCTCCGGCCCCACCACGTTCAGGTAGGTGTCCTGCTGGCCGGCGAAGGACGCCGTGGGCGTGTCCTCCGCAGTCGCGCTGGACCGCACGGCGTAGGCGGCCTGCTCGCCGAACCGGTCGAGCGCGTCGGTGATCGCGGCGGCCAGGTCGCCCGGAATCAGGGTCTCCTCGACGCTGCGGCGGATCTCCGCGCTGAGCGTGCGAATCGCCTCCCGCTCGTCCGCGCTCAGGCGCGACAACTGATCGAGTCGATCGCCCATCGACGGCGTCTGCGCCATGATCCGCCGGAAGGCGGCAGTCGTGACGCAGAACCCCGCCGGCACCCGGATGCCGTCGATCCGCGACAGCGCGCCCAGGTGCGCGGCCTTGCCGCCGACGACCGACACCTGCTTCTCGTCGACCTCTCGAAGATCCAACAGTGGTGCCTGGCCGGCGCGGTCCTCGTCCCTCGACAACACACCCACGTCTCGCCCCCGTTACCTCGTTTGTGCTGGTCCGGCCGCCGATTCTGCGCCACGACCGGGGTCTTGCGGCAAGCCCCCAGGTGCGGTATACGTTAGAAGTGGCAGGGAGAGTGATCTCCTTGCCGCTTGTTTTTGTCGGGGCGGCCGGGCCCTGCTCAGTCGTAGGGGAGTCGGCGCGGCTCGAATCTCAGCCCTCGGCCGAGCTGCCAGGAGGCGGTGGGCCAGGCCGCGAGGAAGCCAGCTATCAGCCCGAGCTGACCGGCGAACCAGAACGTCGGGCTGTCGGGTCGCAGGTGCGGCTCCGAAAAGACCACCCGATGCGCGAGGGTCAGCCACACGAACAACGCCACCTCGAACACGGTGATGGTCAGCAGCTCGATCCTGCCGACGCTCGACAGTGCGTGCCAGACCTTCGTCAGGCTGCGACCCGGCCCGGCGAAGTACCGGAAGAGAACGGCGATCGTCACCGCCATCAGATAGTCGCCGGCGTAGCCGACCCACAGCGGGTCCTCGGCCGGGTCGAATCTCACGGCGTACAGGGCGACCTCGGCGACGATGAACCCGAGAGCGCAGTGCGCGCCGCAGCGGGACACGTGGGTGACGACGATGCCCCGGCGCGGCCGTCGCGGTTGACCCTCCTGCCGCCGTTGAGAGAACGCCTCGGGCCTGCCCCAGTTCCAGTAGAGGCGGACGGCGGCAGGGCCGATGTAGAGGACGGTCACCAGCCAGACGATCTCCATGACCCGGACCGGCTGCCGGTGCCCGCGGAGATAGGTGTCGGCGATGACGACCGCGAAGCTGACGACGCCGAACGCGAGCGAAGCCCACGAGAGCGCTACGAGCCAGGTTGGTTGCATCCCCGCCCCTTCCGCCAGCCGGGCGAGTCTTTCACGGCGTACTCGTTCGGATCGGCCGATCGGGCGTTCCCGCGCGCCGACGCGGACGGATTCACCCTCCCCGGCCTCGGTTGGACGGTGGAGTGGCGTCCTGGCGACAGCCATCGGTGTCGGGTTCGGCGTCTTCGGTTGGCGAGTGGTCGGCCGCTCGCGCCGTGACGCGAGTCGGCTGGCCGCCGCCGGTGTCGCCGCGACGGCGGAGATTGTCGCGGTGGCGAACCACCTGGGCGGAGAGAATCCCGAGCTGGAACTCCACCTGCGCATCAGCGGGCCGGGGTTCGCCACCTTCGAGGCGGACACGATCCGTGCGACCGACCCAGCCCTCGTTCCCGGCGCGGTGCTGGCCGCCGTCGTGGACCCCGCCGACCGTCTCTTCGCGATCATTTAGCTTCTTCTTGCACCCGCCGGATTCCATCTCGATCGCGACAGGCGCGAACCGTGATTCGCGGGGTCGAAGCGGCATCGCTGCGCTGGCAGACTCTCGGGCATGGTCGACTGGTATGCCCGGGTCGAAGTGGACGGCGACGTCGTCCGGATCTCGGAACCGCACGTCAACGAGCTGCTGTCGGCGAACTTCTGGTGGTTGCGGGGCACCGATCGGGACATCGTGATCGACGCCGGGCTCGGTGTCGTCGCGCTGCGGCAGGCGATTCCGGGCCTGTTCGAGCGTGATCCGATTGTCGTGCTCACCCACGCGCACCTGGATCACGTCGGTGCGGCGGCGGAGTTCGGTGACCGGGCCGCCCACCCTGCCGAGGCGGGGATCCTCGCGGCGGGCGTACCGGCGAGCCTGTACGGCGCGGAACTCTTCGACAAGCTGGGCATCGACGCCGCCGGGGAAGCCGTCCCGGAGCTCATGATCGATGTTCTGCCCGATCCCGGGTACGACCCGGCTGCCTACCGCGTCGCACCGATGACCCTGCACCGCCTGCTCGACGACGGCGACCGCATCGACCTGGGCGGGCGGGTGCTGACGGTGCTGCATCTTCCGGGCCATACGCCCGGGAGCATCGCCCTGCTGGAGGAACGCACCGGGACCCTGTACTCCGGCGACGTCGTCTACGAGGGTGCCCTGATCGACGATCTGCCGAACTCCGACGTGGCAGCGTACCGGCGGAGCATGGAGTTCCTCGTCGACCTCGACGTGTCCGTCGTCCATCCCGGTCACGGGGAGAGCTTCGACAGGACACGCCTTCGTCAGTTGGCGGAGACCTACCTGCGCAGGACGGCGTAGAGCACGCCCTGCCGATCTTGACGGCGGGTTACGCGGTTAGGGTGTTCGCCATGATCGAGGACGTTGTATGCCGCTGACGAATCCGTGGCTGTCGGAGCCCACGCCGCCGAAGCGGCTCGATCGCGAACGGCTCGAAGAACGCCTTCTCAACCTGTTGTCGTCGCAGAACATGTGTGTGCTCGCGACCACGGGTCCGGACGGACCGCTGGCCACGCCGGTGCGGTACTACCCGCTCGGCTTCGCGGTGCTCTTCACCGCCGCGCCACGATCGCCAAAGATCCGCAACATTGCCGCCGACCCGCGCGTGTCAATCGGCATCTTCGCGCCGCTGGTCGGACTGGCCAGCAGCCGTGGTGCCCAACTGTTCGGGACGGCAAGGGTGCTTGCTCCGGAGCATCCGGACCGCGCGCACTACTGGGCGGCGGTTCGGTGGGAGAACGAGCACGCCGAGCGGGGGCGGGCGCTGTCCGAGCCGCCCGAGGACACCCTCGTGGTCGTCGAGGCGGAGCGGATCGTCTACACCGAGCACTGGCTGCGACGTGAGGGTTTCGCGCCACGCCAGTTCTGGCGTCGCTCCACCAGTGACGAAAGCTGATCTACTGCATAATTCGGTACGTGCCTCTCAAAGGGGAAACTTCACGGCTGACCCGTAACCCGGGCCGCTTGCTGGCCTTCAGCGACGGTGTCTTCGCGATCGCCGTGACGCTGCTGGTGCTGGAGATCCAACCGCCCCACGACTTCGAGCGCCTCGCCCGGGGGCTCGGTGCGCTGTGGCCGTCGTACCTGGCGTACACGCTGAGCTTCCTGCTCATCGGGCAGGTGTGGGTGAATCACCACGTCATGTTCGATCGCGTCCGGCACGTCGACCGAGGGGTCCTGTTCCTCAACACGTTGCTCCTGATGGTCATCGCGTTCCTGCCGTTCTCCACGTCACTGCTCGCCGAAGCGTTGCGCGCGGAGCAGGGGCTGCGCGCGTCGGTCGTCGTCTACGGCGGCACACTGTGGACGGCGGCGGCCCTCTTCAACATCGTGTGGGCGTACCTGCGCCGCGCCAAACTGCTGGACCCGGGCCTCGGGCCGTTCGGCGCGCGGGCCATCGGTCGCCGGTTCGCGCTCGCGCTGCTCTGGATCGGCTCCGGCATCCTCGTCGGCGCGTTCGTGCCGATCGCCGGTGTGGCCATCATCGCCGGGTTCCTGCCCGCCTACTACCTGCCCATCCGCGGCGAGTACGGCGAGGACGACACCGCCGAGCAACCGGCCGACTAACTAGAGTCGGTGCCATGCGGATCAGGATCGACGGCAGCGATCTCCCAGGTCAGCGCCCCGGTGCGGAGGCCGACGCGCTGCGGGTGGGAAACGTGCACGTCGGCGTTCAACGCAAGGCCGAGGTCGTCGATCAGGTGCCGGCCGACGCGGCAAGCGCCACCTGGTCCTTCGAGGTGTCCAGCCGTGAGATCGACGGAGCACTCGACGTCGGTGGCCCCTGGGTGCACGGCCGCCCCGGGGCGCGGTTTCTCTATCTGAGCTGGGGCGCGGTGACCCAGGACGGCTTCGCCATGTTCCGACGAGCGAAGCTGATGTTCACCGACGTGCCGACCGAGCTGCTGCGCGCCGCCCACGAGGGCGACGGGACGCTGGTCGGCCGGGTCGGGTTGACCGATGCCGCCGGTGGGCCCATCTGCGCTCGGGTGCGCCCGCCCGCCGTCGCGTGGGCGGTGCAGTGAGCGTCCTCGAAACTAGCTGCCGAAGTCGACGCCGCTGAGGGAGACGGAGCGGTACGCGGCGAGGCGTTCGGCCTGCGCGGTGATGGCTTTACGCGTCGCGTCCGACAGTCGGTGCCACGGCTCGACGGCGACAGTGAACGTCCTGCCGGACTTGCGGGGCCGCCAGGTGCCGACCAGCTCGCCGTCGACCAGGACGGCGCCGGGGCGACCCAACACCGGCCACAGCTCCTTGACGTGGGCGGCGTCCGGCACCAACGTTGCCCGGTCCTTGGCCTGCAGGAACAGATCGAACGGGCCGAGCAGTCGGGTGCCCCTGCCGTCGGCCGACTCCAGCGCCTCCTCGTCGGCGGCCAGCAGCGAGCGCACCTCGCGGTCGACCGTCACCTCGATCACGTCGTCGGGCCAGCGCGCCTTCACGTCCTTCACCGGGGCGTCGAGGTAGTCGGCGACCTGTTTCGGGGTGGCCGGACCGAGCAGGCGAAGATACCCGCGGATGAGGTCGAAGCGGTCACCCGCGACGGCTGCCTTCCTGAACCCGGTGATGCGCCGCAGGACCGGGGGTGAGGTGTCGAGCTGCAACTCCAACCCGGCCCGCACGGCGGCGAGCCGGAACGGCATCTCGAAGAGGTGCGTGGCGTCGCACGGCCGGCAGAACCGCAGATACGGTTCGGGCAGCATGGTGGCCAGGCGGCCGGACACGTCCCCCTTGACCGTCGGCGCCCTGACGATGGCCCGCATCCGGTCGGCGATCTCGTCCAGGGCCGCGAGAGTGTCGATGCCAGCGGCCTTCAACGGTTTCGCGGCATCGTAGATGCGCTTGCCCGCGTCGGCTTCGGAGAAGGGTTCGACAGCGGCCGCCACCTTCGCAACGTCGGCCCGGCGGTAGAGGTGGGGAGCGCCCCGCACCGTCCACAGCAGGACCAGATCGGCGTCGGACAACGCTGTCACGTCGACCCCGCGTACTGCCAGCGCCCAGCGCGCGCCGTCCGGACCGGTGTTCTGCACCCCGAGGTCCAGGACGGCGGTGTCGGCGAGTATGCCCTCGTCCCGGTCCAGCTGCTGGGCCCGGACCCGGAAGTTCATCACCTGGCGCCGATCGACCATGTCAGCACCCTAGTTGGGGCGGCGCGCCCGGTGGGTCCAGGCGCGCAGCGCCCATTCAACGGGGCCGTACCGGAACCGTCGCAGCCACCACGAGCTGACCACCAGCTGCACCGCGAAGATCACCAGTGCGATCAGCAGTGTCTGTGCCGGCGAGGTGCGGCCGACCAGGCCCCACCCGACACCGGTGAAGACGAGCACACACACGAGCGACTGGGCCAGGTAGTTCGTCAGGGCCATCCGTCCAGCCGGCGCGAACGCGTCCGCGAGGCGCGGCCGCCGGGTGAACAGGCGCAGCAGGGTCGCGGCATAGGCGGCGGCCAGGAACGGCGCGGTGACGATGCTGACCATCAGTCCGGTCAGGTTCGCCGTGGAACCACCGACTGCGAACACGACGGCGCCGGCCAGACCGACCGGGTACCCCACCCGTTCGCATCGGCGCAGCAGGTCCTGGTGGGCGGGCACTGTGGCGAGCAGCTTGTGCTTGCCGGCGGCGAGGCCGACGAGGAACGCCGCGAACGCCAGCGGCCCCTGCACGGCGAGACCACCGATCATCGCCGGCATCGACCGCAGGTGCTCCAGGACGACATCGCCGAGGCCGCCGCCCAGCGCCAGCGTCGAACGCGCACCGGCACTGAGTGCGGCGGCCTCGTCCGGAACCAGCGTGGCGCCGAGGACCGCGGCGATCCCGACCACGACGGCGATGCCGCCGATGATGGACGCCGCCACGACGAGCGCGGTGCGGGGCTCGATCCGCCGGACCGCGAGCAGCACGAGACCGAGCAGCGCGTACGTGGTGAGGATGTCGCCGTGGAACAGCAGCACCGCGTGCAGCACACCGAGCACGAACAGCCCGGAGAGCCGGCGCAGGAACGCCGGGCGGAACGCCACTCCGCGCCGAGCAGCGGAGTCGAGTTGCAGGGTGAAGCTGTAGCCGAACAGAAAGGCGAACAGCAGGTACGCCTTCATCGCGAACAACAACTCCACCGCGCCGACGATCAGCAGGTCGACGGGGCCGTGCGCCGGATCGTCCACCAGGTGGAAGTCGTAGCCGGAGCTGAAGAACGCTATGTTCACCAGCAGGATGAGCAGCAGCGCGCTTCCGCGCAGTGCGTCCACGACTGCGATGCGGGCGAGGGTGTCCCCGGGCGAGGGCTGTCGGTGGCCGTCGCCGGGTCGGTCGAGCCCTGTCACATTCATGCTGTCCAGCCTCCGGAGCGCGGCCCGCTGGCGTGAAGTGTTTCCGTCACACGGACCGTCGTGACGAAAAGACGCCATCCCCGCGGCGGGGGAGGCGATGTCCCTCCGCGCGGCGATCCGCTCGCCTCGCCGTTCGGCGACGGTGATCTCGGATGTGTCAACGCCCACCGCTGATGGAGACGACGCCGTGACTCGAACACCACACCCGAACGCCGTGCCCGCCCCGCCGCCGCCCTGGGCCCGCCGAGCTGGGCACGTGGCCTGGATCGCCCCCGTGCTGGGGTTCATCCCGCTGCACGTGCCGTGGATTCTCGGCATTCCGCTGTTCGCCAATCCCGACCCGTTCCGCGAGTGGTACCACGGTCGCGGACCCGGGGTCGGGGATCACCCGGTCGATGGCTTCCTGGGCCTGCCGGCCGGCGCGTTCTACCTGGGCCTCCTGTGCGTCCTCGCCGGGCTCGGCGGCGTTCTGGCGCTGGGGCTCATTCAGGACTGGGGCCTGGTCTTCCCCCGGTGGGTGCCGTGGCTGCGCGGACGTCGGGTGCCACAGTGGATGCCGCTGACGCCGACGGTGCTGGGATCCGCCGTGATGATCGGGTACTCCGCGACTCTGCCCTGGCAGTTCGCGGCAGACCTGGGGGAGTCCAGCGCGGACGACATCTTCACCCCGACCGGCGTCCTGATCGGTCTCCCGCTCCTGCTGGCCTGGGCGGTCGCGTTGCCGCTGGCCGGTTGGTCCTACTACCGCCGTACCCGTCGGCCGCGACGCGAGCGGCGGCGCTGATCGGCGGCAGTGGATGACCGGCCAAGCGTCGCCGTCCGGGTGGCCCAGCATCGGGTGACGGCCTCAGGCCACCAGGGAAACCCGCCCGTTGTCCAGGTCGTAGCGGGCGCCCACCACCCGCAGCGCACCCTCGTGCACCTTCTCGGCGATGATCGTGCTGCGTGCGCTGAGCGCCCGCACCTGGGCGGCGATGTTGGCCCGGACCCCGTTCTCCACGGGGTCGCCGGGCTGCTCCAGCACCGGCTCGACGACCGGGCGCAGGGCATCCACGATGGTGCCGATGTGCCCAGGCGCCGTACCGCCGGTGTGGATGGCATCGATGGTGGCGGTGAACGCGCCGCAGCGCTCGTGGCCGAGGACGACGATCAGCAGGCTGCCGAACTCCTCCACCGCGAACTCGACGCTGCCGAGCAGCAGGTCATCGACGATGTTGCCGGCCACCCGGTTGTCGAACAGGTCACCCAACCCCTGGTCGAAGAGCACCTCGGGAGCCACCCGGGAATCCGCGCAGCCGACCGTGATGGCGAACGGGTGCTGGCCGGAGGCGAGCCGGTGTAGGTCGGTCAGGCCCTGGTGCGGGTGCCGGCCGTGGCCGGAGGTGAACCGCCGATTGCCGGCCTGTAGCCGACGCAGCGCCTCGGTCGGCGTGTCGACGGGGTTGTCGGCTGGGGCAGCGGAGCCTGCGGACGGGCTGGCTAGGGCCCCGCCGAGCGCCACCGCGGCGGCGCCACCGGCGGTCAGCAGCGAACGGCGGGACAGGTAGGAACGTGCCACGATCATCTCCCTGAAGTGAGGCAACATGCCTCTTCCTACCAACCCACGGTCCACATAGGTGGCCGCTGTTCCAGCGATCGGTGGCGCGCAATTGATCATCGTTTGAACATCGGCTATCGTCCGCGTCCGTGAAATCTTCCCGTCTTGCCTCCGCCATGTTGATCCTTGCCGTTTCGACGTCCCTCGCCGCCTGCGGTGACGGTGACAAGGCGACGACCGCCGCACCCACCGCGTCCGCACCGACGTCCGCCGCCCCATCCGCCGTAGCCACCTCCGCTGCCGCCACGCCGGCCTCGCCACCCGCCGCCGGCGCGGCGACCGACAAGCAGCTCTGCGAGGCGGTGAAGAAGGCCAGCGACGAGATGAGGACCGAGATGGTCAAGGTCGCCACGACTGGCGACGCGTCGGCGGCGGACTTCAAGAAGATCCTGGCTGGGCTGGAGCAGAAGGTGACCACCGTCGCCTCGACCGGCGACGGTAAGGTGGCCGACGCCCTGCGGACGTTCGCCGCCGAGGCGGCCAAGGCAGCGGCCGCGGCGGACCCGGCGACCGCCGCCGACAACCCGGTCTTCGAGAAGGCCGGCAAGGAGATCAGCACCGCGTGCAAGACCCACGGCGTCAGCATGGTTCTCTGACCGTCGCGGCCCGATCAGGTCGGGTGTGATGACGGACGGCCCCCACGCCTGAGCATGGGGGCCGTCCGTTTTAGTAAAGAATTGCGGCTGAATTGTCGGCGTCAGTCGCTGACCGGTTCGACGCGGATGGCCGGCGACAGCGCGCGCAGGAAATCAGGCGCGTCGAACATCTCGCCGGCGGAGGCGACGCCGCTGGTCCTCGTCCGACCATCGAGGACGCGCCGAACCGCCTCCACGGCCAGAGGCGCGCTGACGGCGTAGATGTCCCGACCAGTGGCCACGACGCGTCGGCGCACGTCGCCGCGACGCACGACGACGTCGACAGTGAACGTCTGCGCTGACCGGCCCAGCTCGTCGACCGCGACCGGCGCCGCCGCAGCGGCGAGGTCGGTGGTGGCGTCGACGGTCATGTAGGTGCGGACCTCGGGGATGTCCAGGTGACGGGGGATGGTGACGACGTCGGCCATGGTGAACTCCCCGAGGACGGTGCGCCGGCCCAGCGGCGCGGGGAAGGCCCAGTCCACCCTCGGCAGCTCCCCGCCGGAGTGGTACTCCAACCGGCCCCCGGTGTAGCGGACCCGCCGGCCGGCGCGGCGCTCACGGGAGACGACGCCCGCGGCGACCGTCCCGGCCGTCGGGTGCCAGCTGCTCAGTCCGTACGCGACGTGCGCCTCGTCGGCCGACGTCCAGTCGCCCATCGCCGTCGTCGCGAGCAGGTCACCGAGCCCGCCGAAGAAGGCCATCGCCGGCACCACCGCGACACCCGCCGCCCGGGCGCGCTCGGTGAAGTGCGTGAACGTGTCGACGTTGGCCTCGATCTCGGCCGCCACGTCCACGTACGGGATCCCGGCGCGCAGCGCGGCCTCGATCACGCCCGCGGCCGTCGACGCGAACGGGCCGGCGCAGTTGATGACCGCGTCGACGCCGGTCAGCGCCACGTCGAGCGCGGCCGAATCGTCGGCCGACGCCACCCGGTAGTCGCGCCCGAACGCCTCCAGCCTGCGTGCGTCGCGGCCCACCGGAAGCGCACCGAACCCGCGCTCGCGCAGCTCCGCCATCACGAACCGCCCGGTGTGCCCGTACGCCCCGAACACCGCCACCTGGTAACCCATGGATGCCCCCTCGAAAGATCGACTGGGACCAGCCTCGCGCAGCGGTCGGCGGCCGACCAGTGTCGGGAACGCCAACTCCCGTACAGTTTCGGACATGGCCCTTGTCGCGATCGCCGCCACCGACGGGATGCTGCACTTCGAGCTGGCCCTGGCCTGCGAGGTCTTCGCCCACGACCCCTCCGGCCTGGCCGATCCCTGGTACGACGTGGCGATCTGCGGCCCCGGCCCGGTCCGGGTCGGCCGCTTCCTGGTGGCGCCCGACGACGGGTTGGACCGCCTCGCCCGAGCCGACACCGTGATCGTTCCGTCGGTCGAGGACGTCGACGCGGACGTGCCCCCCGACCTGCTCGACGCCGTCCGCGCGGCCCACCGGTCGGGTGCCCGGATGGTCTCGCTGTGCACCGGCGCGTTCGTGCTGGCTGCCGCCGGGGTGCTCGACGGACTGCGGGCCACCACGCACTGGGCCCACACCGAGGCGCTGGCCGCCCGCCATCCCCGGGTGCGGGTCGATCCGGACGTGCTCTACGTCGACAACGGCACCGTGCTCGCCTCCGCCGGCAAGGCCGCCGCGATCGACCTGTGCCTGCACCTGATCCGCCGCGACCACGGCTCGACCGTCGCCAACGCCGTCGCCCGCCGCCTGGTCGTGCCACCGCACCGCGCCGGCGGTCAGGCCCAGTACCTCACCACCCCGGTGCCCGCCCGTGACGACCACCCGCTGGCCACCCTGTTCCCCTGGGTGCTGGCCCGCCTGGACCGGCCGTTGACCGTCGAGGACCTGGCCCGGCAGGCGAACATGAGCTCCCGCAACCTGGCCCGCCAGTTCCGGTCCGCCACCGGCACCACTCCACTGCTGTGGCTGTCGACGCAGCGGATCCGCCGCGCCCAGGAACTGCTGGAGCAGACCGACGACAGCATCGACGCCATCGCCCAGGCGGCCGGCATGGGCACCGCCGCGACGCTGCGTCGACACTTCCACCGCACCGTCGGCGTGCCCCCGGACGCCTACCGGCGCACCTTCCGGGCCACCGGGCCCGCCGTCGGTTGACCGTGCCGTCAGCGCTGGTCCGGGCGTTGGCGGGCGAACGCGTCGCGCTTGCCCCAACGGCCGGGGATGTCCAGGAGCGCGATCCGCCCGAAGGCGGTGGGCAGCGCGGGGTCCACGGCCAGGTGGTCATCGTGCGGGTTGATACCGAGCATGGTGCGGATCAGCAGCATCGTGGCGCCGCTGGACCAGGCCTGCGGGCTGCCGGCGGTCGGGTACCGGATCGGAAACCGGGTGGTGTCGCGGTGGAACCCGCCGAACGCCTCGGGTAACCGACCCTCGAAGTAGGTGGCGGCGGAGAGGATGCCCTCGGCGATGCGGGCCGCCTCGTTGCCGAACCCGTAGCGGCGCAGACCCCAGGCGATGAACGAGTTGTCGAACGGCCAGACCGTGCCGTTGTGGTAGCCGAGCGGGTTGTAGCGGCGCTGCCCCTCGGCGAACGTCCGCACCCCCCAACCGGAGAAGAGCGCCGGCCCCATCAGGTGTTCGACCACCCGCGCAGCCCGCTCCGGTGGCACGATGCCGCTCCACAACAGGTGCCCGATGTTTGACGACAGGCTGTCCACGGGAGTGCCGTCGTGGTCGAGCGCGAGGGCGTAGAAGCCGCGGTCCTCAAGCCAGAAGTCCCGGTTGAACCTGTCGTACAGGGCCGCCGCCTCGCTTTCCAGCCGCTCCGCGAAGGCAGGATCACCCCAGAACGTACGGGCCAGTCGTGCCCCCCGCATCTTCGCGTCGTAGGCGTACCCCTGGGTCTCGCAGGTGGCCCTCGGGAAGCCCGGCAGCCGGCCGTCGGCGTAGGAGATGCTGTCCCAGGAGTCCTTCCAGCACTGGTTGTCCAGGCCGGTGGCGCGGTTTCGTCGCTGGTACCAGACGTAGCCGGTGGAGGTCAGGTCCGCATACCTGTCGATCCAGGCCAGAGCCGCGCGGGCCTCCTGCTCCAACTCCCGCACCAGCGTTGTGTCGCCGCTCCACCGCTCGTACTCGTCGAGCAGCACCACGAACAGCGGCGAGGCGTCCACGGTGCCGTAGTAGGGGGAGTGCGGCTGCTCCTCGAACGCGGCCGACTCCCCGTAGCGCAGCTCGTGCAGGATCCGGCCCGGGTCCTCCTCCAACACGTCGTCGGTTCGGGCGCCCTGCAGCGACGCGAGGATCCGCAGTGTCGGTGGGGTCAGCGACGGGGTGACCGGCAGGGTCTGCAGGCAGGTCAACAGGCTGTCGCGACCGAACAGGGTCATGAACCAGGGCAACCCGGCCGCGGGCACGCTCGCCCCGCCGAGCGAGAGCGGAGCGAAGCGCAGCGCCGCCAGGTCCACCAGGCTGCGGTGGTAGACCTGCTGGAGGCCGACGCTGTCGGTGTCCAGGGTCGGGGCCGCCGCTACCCAGGCCTGCATGCTCCTGGGCAGTGTGGAGTCGTCCGGCCGTTGGGCCCGCAGGGCGCTGCGCAGGTCGACGCCGTCCGGGCGCAGCGCCAGCATGACGGCCTGCAACTGGGTGGACCACTGCTGCTCGGGGCGCAGCCGGACCGCGAACCGGAGGCCACCCGGGTCGTACTCCGCGGGCTCACTCGCCGACACGACGACCTCACGTCGGAAGGTGCCGCGCCGGTAGCCCAGTCGCAACTCGTTCGTGCCGACGTGCGTGTAGTACGCGCCGCTCTTGTCGCCGATGTCGAACTTGATCTCGAAGATGTCGGCGAAGTCGGCGGCCACCTCCAGACGCACGTCGAGCGTCATGTCCCGCTCGCCGTAATTGAAGATCGTCAGCGACTCGGTGAGGTCCGGGCCGATGCGCCTGCGCCGGATGGCCGAAACGTCGGCCTCCACGTAGTCCACCGCCGCGCCGGGCACCGCGAAGAACGTGACCTCGAAGTACTGGCTGTCGTCCACCGACAGCGCGGTCATGCACTCGCCGTTGACAGTGAGCCGCCAGCGGGACAGAAAGCGCGTGTCAGCGGCGAAGAGGCCGACCGGGGTGCTCGGGGACGGCTGCACGTCGCCGCTGGCGTCGGACACCATGAAGGTGTTCCCGTCGATGCACGCCACAGTGCCCGCGATGTCCCTCACGGTCACGTCCCACTGTCGGGAGCGTCGCGTTGAAGCCGCCCGGGCTCTCGCGGAAACAGCCGCCCGATGCGCAACGCCAGGGCGAGATCACCGTCGACCATGATCTCGCCCCGGGTGATCGCCGCGAGCCCGTTCACCTCGCCCCGCGCCATCGCCTCCGCGACCTGCGCGGACACCTGGATCACAGTGGTGGCGGGGGCGCCGCTTCGGGTCACCCGCATCCGGCCATGATCGATGTCCAGCAGCCACTGCTCCAGGGTGCCGTCGTCGCGGATGTCGAATCGCACGCTGCCGCAGACCTTGCTGAACCGTGGATCCTGGCCAGCCCCGGTCAACCGCTCGAAGAAGGCGCTGGTCTCCGACATCCCACCTCCTCCGGCGCTGGTAAGAGCGGATGCCGGCTACCCGCTGCCGCGCACTTGTAACGCCGGGTGGTGCCCCCATGTTCAGGGTGCGAGCGAGAAACGCGTCCAGGTGGTCGCGTCCGTGGTGACGAGGACGTGGTCCGGCTCGCCCGTCGACCCGTCGTCACGCCCGAAGAGCCAGGCGTAGCCGGGCGCGACACTGACCGCGCCGACGAGCCGGCCGTACTCCCGGGCGACAGTGAACTGCCGCCCGTCGTCCCGGCTGACCAGCAGCCGCGCGCGGCGGTCGGGTTCGGTGCCCGCACCGGGCGTGATCGCCAGCAGGGACCGGTCCGAGCCCACCGTGAGGTCGTAGTGCGCCTGCGCGGGCAACTCGGCGCCGGTGTCCGTCCAGGTCTTCGCGCCGTTCGTGGTCCGCAGCAGCCGCATCCCGCCGCCCGCCGTCGACGGTTCGGTCAGCACGTACCCGTTCCGGTCGTCGAGCCCGACCGCTGCGATCACGTCCCCGCCGTCGCCCACCTCCCAGGTGGTCCAGGTCGCGCCTCGGTCGGCGCTGCGCGCGACGGTTGACCCCTGGGCGCTCGACGTCCGGTACGTGGCCCAGATGCTGCCGTCCGCTGCCGGGTAGAGGCTGAACAGCGGACGCTGCGTGGGCGCCCTGGCGGTGAGGCGGTACACCGTTCCACTCGACGGGTCCACCGCCAGCGGCTCCGACACCGGTGCGCAGCCGAATCCGCAGAGGACCGGTCGGGCCGTCGCCGGAAACGTGGGTACGGCGACGATCGCGGAACCCGCGTCCCGCCAGGTGCGGCCGTAGTCAGTGGAGAGGTGGGCCAGCCCCGAGTCGGTGACCAGGTAGGACCGCTCACCGAGGACGGAGAAGTCAGTGCCGCTGCCCGGCGTCCCGGCCGCGGTGCCGGCCGCGCATCTGGTGCCCTCGAAGCGCGCCGCGTCCCAGTCCGACCAACTGCGGCCACCGTCGCCGGTGTACGAGAAGCGCACGACGCAGCCGTCCTGCCGCACGTCGACCCCGGCGTCGGGCCCGGTCAGCGTGAGTTGGCTGAACTGCCCGTCTGACGGCGTCGGCGGGTCGGCCGGCGCGGCCCGGTCCGGCTCGACCACCAGCGGTACGACCGCCAGCCCGGCCAGTACGACCAGCGCGGTCGCCACCATCGCGACCGACCGGTGCCGACGGGACCGGGCGGTGGTGCGCAGCTCGTCGAGGGGCGGCGGTGACACGGCCTCGGTGACGGTGTCCACGTCGAATCCGGAAAACTCACGACCGGACATCGATCCTCCCGGTTTCCGTAGCGTCGGCGTCGGCGAGCAGTGCCGCCAGGGCCACCCTGCCCCGTGACAACCGGGACTTCACCGTCCCGGACGACACGCCCAGCGTGGCGGCGACCTCGTCCACCGGCAGGTCGACGAGGTAGTGCAGGGCCAGCGCGTGTCGCTGCCCCTCGGGTAGCACGCGCAGCGCGGCGAGCAGGGCGAGGTGCTCCGGGGAGTGGTCGGCGACGGCCGGCGGCGGGCCGATCCGGCGCAGCAGGCCGTCCAGCATCCGACGACGGCGGTACCGGCTGCGGGCCCAGTTCACGGCGACCCGACGCAACCAGGCCTCCGGGTTCTCCAGCCCGGCGAACCGCCCCGGCGACACCAGCGCACGGGTGAACGCCTCCTGGACCGCCTCCTGCGCCTCGGTCAGGTCGCCGGTCACCGCGTACAGCTGGACCACCAGGCGTCGGAAACAGCCGGCGTAGAGCTCGGAGATCAGATCGCCGTCGGACACCGCCACCCCCCTTCTCCACCATTCCCACCAACGGGCCGGGGAGAAGGTTCCGGTGGACGACCAGAATCCGGGTCAGCCGAGGTCGAAGTCCACCACGACCGGGGCCCGCCCGACCCGCACCGGGGTCGCGGCGTCGAAGCCGGCGGCGTCGCGGTGCCAGACCGGCGGGGTGTACGCGCAGTCGCAGCGCAGCTTCACCCGCTGCCCTGGGAGCAGGCGCAGGGCGTAACCGCTGCCCACGTCCGCGACGCCGGCCAGGTCCCCGGTGGCCGGGTCGAACGCCATCACCTGGGCGTAGGTGAGCAGCTCGTCGACCCGTACCGCCCCGCTGAGCGGCGTCCCGGCGGGTAGCGCCTGGTTCAGGGTCACCGTCTGGTGGCTGCGGACCCGCACCGGCCGCGCCTGCTGCCGACTGCCCACCCCACCGGACCACACCGTCGCCAGGCCGGCGGCGGCAAACTGCACGGGCCAGTGGTACGGGCCGAGGCCGGTGATCGTGTAGCGGCCGTCGTCGTCGGTGGTCGGGCCGTGGTCGCCGTACTTCGGATCCGGCACGTACGGCACCACCATGACCCGGGCGCGCGGAACCGGGGCGCCCGTCGCCGCGTCGGTCACCACTCCGACCACGGTGCCGGGCGGGTCGAGCCGGATGTCCGGCACGCCGGTCACCGCACCGGCGCGTACCTGGACCACCCGGGCCCGCTCACGCTCACCGGTGCCACCGTGCCGGCCCACCCACTGCCAGCCGTGCACCGTCGTGTCGTAGGGGCGCACCAGCAGCCGGTACCTCCCCGGGGCGACGTCCCCGGTCACCAGGACTCCCTGCTCGTCGGCGCAACCCCCGTACCGTCCGAGCTGGTCCTCGCCGAGCGTGACCGCCGCCAACGCCGCGGCGTCCACCGGGACGAGCGCGGCGCAGGCCCGGGGGACCGGTGCGCCGGTCGTCGCGTCGCGGACCACGGTGCGGACACCGCCGGGCGCGGGCGACCCGGGGGTACGCGCGGCAGCCGGCGCGGCGGCCTCCCCGACGAGCAGTACGACGGCGATGGTGGCGGTCAGCTGGCGCAGCAGAGCGCGGCTCATGGGGATGTCCTTCCGGCGGCGCGACGGGTTGGGCCGACGGTAACGGCATTCAAGTGATCCAAATCGGTCAATGTCGCGATGCCGACCGATGCCGTAGGCGTTCTCGCCCACACCGCCCGCGTCGGACGTTCTCCCCCGAACCCGGCGCGCGCGGCACCGGTACGACATAACGTCACGGGGGCGGGGACCACCGCCGCCCCCGCCGGCGGGCCGGCGGCGACGCCCACCGGAAGGGACCGGACATGAGTCGTGTCGACACTGTGCTCCTGCCGGAGCTGGACCGGCCGGTGCCGGCGACGCTGCCGAGCGCGCTCGGCCTGCTGAGCCTGGCCCTGGGAGTGGGCGCGCTGGTCGCGCCCGGACCCGTCGCGCGACTGACCGGGGTGGACGACTCCCCGGCCGCGCGGTCCGTGCTTCCGGCCATCGGCCTACGGGAGTTGGGCAGCGCCGCCGGCCTGCTCAGCGGTCGTCGTCCGGCCAGCTGGGCCTGGAGCCGGGTGGCCGGCGACGCCATGGACCTCACAGTGCTCGGGCGGGCCCTCGCCGACCGCAGCGGTGAACGCCGCCGCCGAGTCGCGCTGACCACGCTCGCCATCGCCGGCATCACCGCTGTCGACGTGCTCGCCGCCGTCCGCGTCGGGCGGGCTGGACGGGCCCGCGCCCGGCTGATCAGGATGCAGATCGCGGTGACTGTGAACCGGTCGCCCGCCGAGGCGTACCGGTTCTGGCGGGACATGGAGAACCTGCCCCGGTTCATGGCGCACCTGGAGTCCGTCCGCGCCGACGACCTGCGCCGTTCGCACTGGATCGCCAGTGGCCCGGCCGGGCACCGCGTCGAGTGGGACGCCGAGATCATCGACGACCAGCCGAACAAGTCGATCACCTGGCGGTCGCTGCCGGGGACCCGGGTGCCCAACGCCGGCCGGGTCCGGTTCGTGCCCGCGCCCGGCGACCGGGGGACCGAGGTGCGGGTGGAGCTGCGCTACGCGCCACCGGCCGGCGCGCTCGGCCGAGCGGTGGCGAAGCTCTTCGGCGAGGAACCCGAGCAGCAGGTCCGTGACGACCTGCGCCGCTTCAAGCAGGTGCTGGAGACCGGCGAGGTCGTCCGCTCCGAGGGCAGTCCCAACGGCATCTCCGTACGCCAACAGGCCATGCAGCGACCCGCCCAGCCGCTGCCGGCGTCCCGCCGCTGACCGCCCGAGCTCTCCGAAAGGGACCGAGAATGAAGGCCACCGCCTGGATGGGCGCCGACAGCGTCAAGGTCATCGACGTACCCGACCCGAAGATCATGAACTCCCGGGACGCGATCGTCCGGATCAGCACCACCGCGATCTGCGGCTCCGACCTGCACCTCTACCACGGCTACATCCCCGCGATGCGCAAGGGCGACATCCTCGGCCACGAGTTCATGGGCGAGGTGGTGGAGGTGGGCCCGCAGGTCCGCAACCTCGCCCCCGGCGACCGGGTGGTGGTGCCCTTCCCGATCGCCTGCGGGCACTGCTCGTCCTGCCAGCGTGGCCTCTACTCGGTCTGCGAGAACTCCAACCCGAACGCCGGCATCGCCGAGAAGATCATGGGGCACTCGCCGGCCGGCATCTTCGGCTATTCGCACCTGCTCGGCGGCTACGCCGGTGGCCAGGCCGAGTACGCCCGGGTGCCGTTCGCCGACGTCGGTCCGGTCAAGGTGCCCGACGAGATCAGCGACGACCAGGCGGTGATGCTGGCCGACGTGTTCCCGACCGGCTACATGGGCGCCGAGATGTGCGACATCAAACCCGGGCAGGTGATCGCCGTCTGGGGGGCCGGGCCGGTCGGGCTGCTCGCCGCGGCCAGCGCCCGGCTGCTCGGCGCGGAGCGGGTGATCGTCATCGACCGGTTCCCGTACCGGCTGCGGCTGGCCGAGGAGCACATCGACGCCGAGACGATCAACTACGAGGAAACCGACGTGCTGGACGCCCTCAACGAGATGACCGCCGGCCGGGGCCCCGACGCGTGCATCGACGCGGTGGGCATGGAGGGCCACCACGGCAACGCCGCCATGTACGCCTACGACCGGGCCAAGCAGGCCGCGCGGGTGGAGACGGAACGACCGTTCGCGCTGCGACAGGCGATCCTCGCCTGCCGCTCCGGCGGGGTGGTCTCGGTCGTCGGCGCGTACGGCGGCTTCGTCGACAAGTTCCCGATGGGCGCGTTCATGAACCGCTCGCTGGTCATGCGGACCGGTCAGTGCCACGTCCAGCGCTACACCCGGCCGCTACTGGAGCGCATCCAGCGCGGCGAGATCGACCCGAGCTTCATCGTCAGCCACCGGATGCCGCTGCGGGACGCGCCGAAGGGCTACAAGATCTTCCAGAAGAAGCAGGACGACTGTACGAAGGTGCTGCTCAAGGTCTGACCGGCGGCGAGGTCTGCCGGCGGAGAAGTTCTTCGCACGCTGCCTTTGGAGTTGATGTCGCAAACGATTCAGCCCGGCTGGTTTGGCTGCCTCTGCCAGAGAGTCCGGCGGCTGGGCCGGGCTGGGTCGGGGTGGGCTGGGCTGGGCCGGGGTGGGCTGGGCCGGGCTGGGCTGGGCCGGGCTGGGCTGGGCTGGGGTGGGGTGGGCTGGGGCAGGCGGGGGCTCGGGCTGGGGGTGATGTCGTCAACGATTCAACTCCAAAGGAGCCGACCAGAGCCTCGGCTACCAACGCCGGTCGCTCTGCGCGCACACGCCCCGAACCCAGCTTCGGCTCTGCGCAAGCTAGCGTGGCGCCATGGAGAGTGGCGGTATGTCGGTGGCTGTCTCGGTCGATCTCACTGTCCGGCTACGGCCGGTTGCCGAGCCCGACCTGGCGATGCTCCGGCGGTTCTGCACCGAGCCGGGCCTGATCGGTTTGGACTGGGCCGGCTTCCGGGACGCCGGGGCGCCGGCGCGGCGGTTCGCCGTCGACGGCTACCTCGGCGAGGACGACGGACGGCTCGTCGTGGAGGTCGAGCAGAAGCAGGCCGCCGCCGGCTTCGTCAGCTACACCGCTGGGCGTTACGCCGGCCGGGCATCGTACTGGGAGATCGGCATCGTCCTGCTGCCGCAGTGGCGGGGGAGGGGCATCGGCTGGCGCGCCCAGGCGTTGCTCTGCGACTACCTCTTCCACCACAGCCCGGCCCAGCGCATCCAGGCCGGTACGCACCCGGAGAACGTCGCCGAGCAACGGGCGCTGGAAAAGGCCGGCTTCCAGCTTGAGGGCGTCGTGCGGGCCAGCGAGTTTCGGGCTGGCCAGTGGCGCGACGGCTACCTGTACAGCCGGCTGCGCGACGACCCGTCACCCTGGGACCCGACGCCGCAGGCCTGAGCGCTAGCGCGGGCGGACCCCCGGCTCCACGGTCAGGGTCCCCGCCGCGGCGTCGATCGTGGCGCGCGAGCCCAACGGAACGGTGAGCTGCCCGTTGCCATGCCCCAGCCGTAGCCCACCCAGGACCGGCACGCCCAGGTCGTACAGGCGGTCCTTGAGCACCGATGCCGCGTCCCACTCGCCCGGCTCACCGACACTGTTGGTGATCTGGCCGATGACCACACCGGCGACCCTGCGCAGCACGCCCACCCGGCGCAGCTCGGTCAGCATGCTGTCGATGCTGTACGGGGCCTCGTCCACGTCCTCGAAGAAGAGGATCGCGCCGTCGAACTTCGGGGAGTCCTCCGCGCCGAGCGAGGTGGAGATCAACGTCAGGCAACCGCCGAGCAGAGGCCCCGAAGCCCTCCCCGGCACCACCACGGAAGCGGCTGTCTCGGCCGGGTCCCGGGAGATCGTGACCGGTGCTGTGGTCATCACCGCGGTGCGCAGCGCCTCGGCCGAGTCGGGGCCGGTGCGGTCGTCACTCCAGTTGACCATGGGGCCGTAGAAGGTGACCAGGCCCGTCTCGCGCCAGAGCTTGCCGTGGATGCTGGTGATGTCGCTGAAACCGACGACCACCCGGGGGTCCCTGCGCAGAACAGACACGTCGATCTGGTCGACGATCCGCTGCGTGCCGTAACCACCGCGGGCGGCGAAGACGGCCCGGACGCCCGGGTCGGTGAGGGCGGCGTTCAGGTCGGCCAGCCGCTGCGCGTCGGTGCCGGCCAGATAGCCGTACCTGGTGAAGACGTGCCTGCCCAGCTCGACCTCCAGGCCCCAGCTCCGCAGGATCTCGATGCCGCGAGCCATGTTCGTGGGGTCGGGCGTGCTGCCGGGCGAGACCACCCGGACCCGGTCACCGGGTGCCAGCGCCGGCGCCCGCAGGACGCGCTTCGCGCCAGCCTGCGCGGCCTGCGCGGACGTTGCCTCCGCCGAGCCGACGAGCACCGCGCCACCGGCCGCCGCCGCTCCCATCCGCAGCATGTGTCGACGGGACAGGGGAACCCGCGTGGGCTCCTGGATCGCGGCTGGGTCTGTTCCAGAAGTGGCCATCGGCGTGCGTCCCCTCATCGTGATCAGACGATGTGTGCGAGCTGCCACAGCCTACGACGGACTTCGATCGCCATGGGGGTCCACAAAGGACAGTATCCGTCCGCGCGGACGCGCGGTGGCCCTGTGTCAGCGGGCGAGCCTCCGGCACGGCCCGACCCGGCTCAGCCGGCAACCCGAGTGACGTGACTGGCATGTTTTGTGCGGCCCCGCCCGCCGATGGCGGGGAGTCCGGATCCGCGCGTGACCCCGTTTGCCGCCAGGGAGCCGGGGAACTCGCCCCGTTCGTCCGCAGGCAGGCCTGACGGCATGCCGACGAGACCGAAGGAGCGGGGCATGGAGTACGAGCAGATGATCGCCACGGTACGACAGCGCGCGGGCCTCGGTGAGAACGAGGCCGTGCGGTCCATACAGGCCGTCCTGTCGGTGCTCGGTGAACGGCTCGCCGGGCAGGAGGCAGACAACCTGGCGGCACAGCTACCGGAGCGGCTGAACGATTCCGTCACCCGCAACCCGCAGGGCCGCCGGTGGGACGTCGGCGAGTTCCTGAAGAACGTCGGCGACCGCGAACAGGTCGCGAACGCGGACCAGGTGCGTCAACACGCCCAGGCGGTGTTGCGTACCGTCGCCGAGGCGCTGAACGACGACGAGCGACACGACCTGCTGGCCCAGCTTCCCGGCGGCATCACCGATCTCTTCGGTGTTCCCACCCCGCGAGGCTGAGCCCCGCGCCGATCGGGCGACCCATCCGGTGTGCTCACGGGATCGGCCACTCGTGCACCGGCCGGTTGCTGTGCATCAGGTCGACGTAGTGTCGGACCACCTCGCGCAGCGCCTCCGGCCGGTCCAGGTGGTCGGCCGACTCCAACCGGTGCAGCGTCTCCACCTGCCAGGTCGCGCCGTTGCGGCCGGTCAGGCAGCGCTGCTCGATGATGCCGAGCAACCGGTCACGCTCGGCCGGGTCGAGCCCCCACCGGTCCAGGCCGTGATGCGCCATCGGCAGCAACCGGCGCAACACCAGCTCGGTGACGGGCAGGTAACCGAGACCGGGCCAGAAGACCTGCGCGTCGACGCCGTGCCGGGCGCAGCTGGTGAAGTTTTCCTCTGCGGCGCTGAACGACATCTGCGACCACAGCGGCCGGTCCGACTCGGCGAGGGCGCGCACCAACCCGAAGTAGAAGGCGCCGTTGGCGATGGTGTCCAGCACTGTCGGGCCGGCGGGCAGCACCCGATTTTCCACACGCAGGTGCGGCCGGCCCCGTGACACGTCGTACACCGGGCGGTTCCACCGGTAGACGGTGCCGTTGTGTAGGCGCAACTCGGCCAGATTGGGCACTTCACCGGCCGCGAGGGCCTGCGCCGGGTCCTCCGGGTCGCAGACCGGCAGCAGCGCCGGGAAGTAGCGCACGTTTTCCTCGAACAGGTCGAACACGCTGGTGATCCAGCGTTCGCCGAACCAGACCCGGGGGCGTACCCCCTGGGCTTTTATCTCCTCCGACCGGGTGTCGGTGGCCTGTTGGAACAGCGGAATGCGGGTTTCGCGCCACAACTCCCGGCCGAAGAACAGCGGCGAGTTCGCGCCGACCGCGACCTGGACGCCGGCCACCGCCTGGGCGGCGTTCCAGTAGTCGGCGAACTGGGCCGGGCTGACCTGGAGGTGGAACTGGGTGCTGGTGCAGGCCGCCTCCGGGGTGATCGTGTCGGCGGTGACCGCCAGACGTTCCACCCCGCTGATGGCGATCGGCAGGTCCTCGCCGCGGGCCGCGAAGATCTGCTCGTTGAGCAGCTTGTAGCGGGGGTTGGCCGACAGCGTCTCGGCGGTCAGGTGCTCGGGGCGCAGCGTCGGCAGGATCCCGATCATGACCATGTGCGCGCCGATCGCCCGGGCCTTCACCTCGGCGGCGTTGAGGCTGGCCCGCACGTACTCCTCGAAGTCGGCGGTGCCGGTGCCGGTCAGCCGGCGCGGCGGCACGTTGATCTCGACGTTGAACTGGCCCAGCTCGGTCTGGAAACTCTCATCGGCGATGGCCGCCAGCACGTCGGCGTTGCGCATCGCCGGATTCGAGGCCTCGTCGACAAGGTTCAGCTCGATCTCCACGCCGGTCATCGGCCGGTCGAGGTCGAAGCGGGACTCGCGCAGCATCTCGGCGAAGACATCCAGGCAGCGGCGGACCTTGTCGCGGTAGCGGGCTCGATCCTCTCGACTGAAGGTTCGTACGCCGACGTCCTCGCCCATGGTCACCACCCCGTCACCGCTGGTCCCCCTAACCTCGCACGTGATCGGCGGGCGGGGGAAGACCCGAGGACCCTTTCCTACCCAACTGCCCGCCCTGTTAGCCCAGTCAGACAGGACCGATAGCATTGCGGCCCGAGAGGTGGTGGCGTGCGGATGCGCGAGAAGGTGACCCGGCTGTTCGTCGCGGCGGCGATCGCCGAGGCCTGCTCCTGGCTGGCCCTGCTGGTCGGCATGCTGGTCAAGTACGGTCCGCCCGACAACGAGCTGGGCGTCAAGATCTTCGGGCCGATCCACGGCGGCCTGTTCGTCGCCTATGTCCTGCTGGTGCTGGCCGTGGCCCGGCTGCACCGGTGGAGCCTGCTGGCCACGGCGGTGGCCCTGGCCAGCGCGGTGCCGCCGTTCGCCACCCTGGCCTTCGAGCGCTGGGCCCGCCGCCGGGGCATGCTCGGCGTCGACCGGCAGCCGGCCCGCGAGCCCGCCCCGGTCGGCTGAACCGCCGACCCGACCGCGCACCCGTCGCGGTCGGCTGAAGCGCCGACCCGCCCGGGTCGATCAGGTCAGCGCGGAGCAGGCCGCGATGCCCGCCAACAGCAGCGTGCCCAGGAAAGCCTGCAACAGCAGTGGCGGCCCGAGATGCGACCAGAGCGTCGCCGTACGCGGGGTCAGCAGCTGCCCGGTGGTGAGGTTGACGATCCGCTCGATCCGGGGCGGCAGCTCCGGGTCGCGTTGCGGGCGCAGGGTGAGCTGCACCTGGTCTGCCGGGTGCAGGGCGCTCTGTGGCAGGTGCCCGTGCAGCTCCACCTCGCAGAGCTGACCGGCGGTGTTGCGTAGCCGCACCGGGGTGACCAGGTATTCCGGACCCTGCTTCAGCTCCTTCCAGCGACGGCGGGTGCCGCCGCCGCCGAACGAGAAGAGCGAGCGCAGCAGCAGGGCGGGCAGCCGGGCGAAGGCCGCCGCGGTGAGCACCGCCACCAGCACCGGCTGACCGATGCGCACCTCACGGGTGTAGCCGTCGAGCAGGCGGATCAGCCGCCCGGTGACGATTCGTTCCGTCGGGTGCACGATCCGTCGGGTGTCGAGTCCGCTGTCCATTTCCACCACCGAGAGTCCGCTTGTGTTCACAGATCGTATCGACGTCCTCGGTTGAACGACGTGAATGAAACCTGGTCACGGGCTCACGGCCGCGAGGTGACATCCCCCGCGACCCGGGTAAGCGGGGGGCCGAGCTGGAAAGGGGTCGAGCATGCAGCTGTCCTTCCTGCGCCCGCTCTACGACCGTCCCGGGCCGTGGTGCTCGGTGTATCTGGACGCCTCCGCGGACACGGAGGACGCCAAACCCGCCCTGGACCTGCGCTGGCGTGCCCTGGAGCGCAGCCTGGCCGAACAGGGGGCGGACGAGGCGAACATCGCCGCGCTGGACCGGGTGGTCCGAGGTCATGATCCGATGGTCGGGGACTACGGCCTGGCGCTCTTCGCCAGTCACGGCCAGGTGGTGCTCTCCGAGTACCTGTCCGCGCCGCCACTGCGGGACATGGCCAACGTCGGCCCGTTGCCGCACGTGATGCCGCTGCTCGCCCAGCGCGGCGAGCAGGTGGCCTGGGTACGTGTGATCGCCGACCGTCTCGGCGCCGACGCGATGGCGGTCAGCGCCGGCGGGGTGCCCCGGCGTGCGCACGTCGCCGGCCGCGACGAGTACCCGCTGCGGCGCACGAAGCCCGGCGGCTGGTCCCAGTCGCGCTATCAGCGGGCGGCCATGGAGGCGTGGCACCAGAACGCCGGCGACGTCACAGCGGCGACAGTGCAGCTGGCCGACCGGGTCGGCGCGGACGTGGTGGTGGTCGCCGGTGACGTCCGGGCCACCGGGATGATCGCCGCCCAGATGCCGGAGCGCTGGCAGGACCAGGTGGTCCGTACCGATGCCGGGTCGCGGGCCGGCGGCGCCGACCAGACGATGCTGGACGACCTCACCGTGCAGACCATCGCGGAGATCGCCGACCAGCGGATCAGCGCCGCGCTGGACAAGTTCGGCGTGCAGGAGGACGTGGGCGGCGGCCTCGACGCTGTCGTCTCGGCCCTGCAACGCAACCAGGTCGACATGATGATCATCGTGGACGACCCGTCGGCGAACGGTGAATTGTGGATCGGGGCGGAACCCACCGAGATCGCCGTCGACCCGGGGCAGTTGGCCGCGATGTCGGTGGCCGACCCGCAGCGGGTACGCGCCGACGCGGCGCTGGTCCGAGCTCTCGTCGGCACCGACGCGGCCCTGACCGTGCTCGGCCCCGACGAGGCGCCCGACCTCGCCGACGGCGTAGGCGCGGTACTGCGCTACGTCGACCCCAGCACACCCGGGCGCGGCAATGGTTGACCGCACAGTCGCGGACGTGGTCGTGGAACGACTGCTGGCCTGGCGGGTGCCCCGCGCCTTCGGGTTCCCGGGTGAGGCGATCGCTCCACTGGTCGACGCGCTGGACCGCACCGGCGGCGAGCCGGCGTTCATCCCGGCCCGGCACGAGGAGACCGCCTCGTTCATGGCAACCGGGCACGCCAAGTTCACCGGCGGCATCGGGGTCTGCCTCGCCACCCAGGGGCCCAGCGCCGTCCAGCTGCTCAACGGCCTCTACGACGCCAAGCTGGACAGCAAGCCGGTGGTGGCCATCGTCGGGGAGGACATCTCCGGGCCGCTCGGCGGCGCACACCAGGAGATCGGGCTGAGCCGGCTCTTCGGGGACGTGTGCAACCAGTTCGTCAGGTACGGCCGCAGCCCCGACGAGGTGGGGGCGCTGCTGGACCAGGCGTTCCGGACGGCGGCGGCGACCCGCAGCCCGACGTGCGTGGTGCTGCCCCGACAGTTGCAGGAGGCGCTGGTGCCCGACCTGCAGTCGTACGGCGCCGGGGTGATCACGGCGACCCCCGGCGAGCCGCTGGCCCGGGTCCTGCCGCACGAGGTGGACCTGGACGCCGCCGCGCAGCTGCTCAGCGGCGGCCAGCGGACCGCGATCCTGGTGGGCCAGGGTGGTCGGGACGCGGCCGCCGAGATCATCGAGATCGCCGACCGGCTGGGGGCCGGGGTGGCCACCTCGCTGCTCGGCAAGCCGGTGCTCGACGAGCGGTTGCCGTTCCACACCGGGGTGCTCGGCGAGGTCGGCACCCCGGCGGCGGCCGAGCTGATGGGTGGGTGCGACACGCTGCTGATGATCGGCACCAACGACCCGTGGACCGACTACTTCCCGATGCCCGAGCAGGCGCGCACTGTGCAGATCGACATCGACGGCCGACGCATCGGCACCCGCTACCCGGCCGACGTCCCGCTGGTCGGCGATGCCGCCGAGACGCTGCGGGCGCTGCTGAGCCGGTTGCGCGGCCGGTCCGAACAGCAGTGGCGCGCCACAGTCGAGAGCTCGGTGGACCGCTGGCGGGAGGTCGCCGCCGAGCGGGCGGCCGCCGCCGCGGACCCGGTCAACCCGCAGCTCGTCCTGCAGGAGTTGTCCGCCCGGATGCCCGGCACCGGCGCGGTCGCTGTCGACGTCGGGTCGGTCCTCTACTGGTACGCCCGGCACCTGACCCTGCCGCCGGGGGTCAACGCGCAGCTGTGCGGCACCCTCGGCTCGATGGGCTGCGCGCTGCCGTACGCGGTGGCGGCCAAGCTCGCCGCCCCCGACCAGCCGGTGGTCGCGCTGGTCGGAGACGGGGCGATGCAGCTCAACGGGCTCGCCGAACTGATCACCGTCTCGCACCTCTGGCAGCAGTGGCGCGACCCGCGGCTGGTGGTGCTGGTGCTCAACAACCGGGACCAGAACGGCATGGGTGGTGGGCGACAACCGTCGTCCGACCCGACCCACCGCCGCCCCGACGTGCCGTACGCCGGGTGGGCCCGGCTGCTGGGGCTGCACGGGGTGCGGGTGGACCGTCCGGAGCTGGTCGGCGCGGCCTGGGACGAGGCCCTCGCCGCGGACCGCCCCTGCGTACTGGAGGCGGTCGTCGACCCGGCGGTGTCGCTGGCGCCGCCGGAGCCCGCCTTCGCCGACCTGCGCGGCCTGTACGCCGAGGGCGCTCCGGCCCGGAAGGTCCGCGAGCAGGTGGAGGTCACCGCGAACGCCGACGACCTCGTTTAGCCACCCCGGACCAGGGCATGAGTAGCGGCCCGACGACGCTGGAGGTCCCATGTCCGAGCCCGCCGACCGCCGCTATGGTCCCGCGACCCTGCCGACGGCACGGGGTCCGCTCTCCGCAGCGGTCGTGGAGGCTCTGCGGCACCCGCCGCACGACCTGCCGGTCGATCTCGGCGTCGACGTCTACCCGCCGGACCCGTTCACCGACGAGGACCTGCAGCTCACGCTGTTCCTCTGCTACGAGCTGCACTACCGGGGCTGGGCCGGGGTGGACGAGTCGTGGGAGTGGCAGCCGACGCTACTGGCGCTGCGTGCCCGCTGCGAACGGGTCTTCGAGGCGGCGCTGCGCCGGCTGGTCGGCGCGCCGCCGGTGCCCGCCGCCGGGGTGGCGGCCGGCCTGGCCGAGCTGGTCGCGGAAGACGACGGTCCGGCGCTGGCGGCGACGCTGCAACGCCGCGCCGATCTCACCCAGTTCCGCGAGTTCGCCGCCCACCGCTCCGTCTACCACCTGCGGGAGGCGGACCCGCACAGCTGGGCGCTGCCCCGCCTCGGTGGCCCGGCCAAGGCAGCGCTCGTGGAGATCCAGACCGACGAGTACGGCAGCGGGCGGCTGGACCGGATGCACGCCGAGCTGTTCCGGAGCACCCTCGAGCGGCTGGGCCTGGACACCGGCTACGGGGCCCACATCGACGTGGCGCCGGCGGTGACGTTGGCGACCAACAACCTGATGTCGCTGTTCGGGCTGCACCGACGGTTGCGCGGCGCGCTGCTCGGGCACCTGGCGGCGTTCGAGATGACCTCCTCGCTGCCCAACCGTCGCTACGGCAACGGGTTACGCCGGCTCGGCTTCGACGAGGTGGCCACCCGCTTCTACGACGAGCACGTCGAGGCCGACGCGGTGCACGAGCAGATCGCCGCGCACGACATGTGCGGCGGCCTGGTCCGCGTCGAGCCGGCCCTCGCCTCCGATGTGCTCTTCGGTGCGGCGGCCGGGCTCGCTGTGGACCGGCTGTTCGCCGCGCACCTGCTGGACAGCTGGGCCGCCGGCCGCAGCTCGCTGCGCCCGCCGGCCCCGCCGGCCGTGCCGCCGACCGTCTCGCTCGCCGTGGCCGCGTGCGCCGCGGTGGCCCCGCCGGTCCGGACCGTCGTCGGCTGACGGCCGCGACGGGGATGCCGCGCCGCGGCCGGGCCGGGCGCGGTGCCCCGCCGACCCTGCGTGCCACCTTTGCTCTGCTTCAACCCGCGCAACGCTATGGACCTGGAACTGTTGCGTTCGTTGAAGCAGAGCAAAGGACGTGGGTCGGGGACGGCCTCTCGTCCCCACTCCTTCGTCACGAGGCGTGGCGAAGGAGCGGGGTCAGCCCTCGCGAGCGGTGCCCGCGCGGAAGTTGATCGCCTTGTGAGTGCCGTCGCAGAACGGCTTGAGCGCCGACTTGCCGCACCGGCACAACGCCACGGTGCCCCGCCGCGCGTCGATGCGCTCGCCGTCCGGGGTGACCAATGCGAAGTCGCCACGGACCAGCAGCGGTCCGTCCTCGTACGGGGTGATCGTGGCTGCGGCTGGCTCGCTGGTGTCGTCGGTGCGCATGGCCCCGGAAGTGCCCGTCCTGGCCCTGGCGAAACCCGAGCCGCCGAACGCCGGTGATGACCGGGGCACCCCGCTGACCAGCAGAATGTGCCGCCGGGTGGGTGATGCCCCGTTTGAACCCCATCGGGACGGGAAGCCGGGCCGCGTGGTGAGCGAACGAGGCAAGGTGGGGCCGGTGCACAAGGTGCACAAGGGGCTCACGGCCGATGGCGCCGGTCTCGCCGGCGACCGGGTCGTGGCCGTGGGCAGCTCCGCCCGGGTGCTGGTCGCCGCCACCGCCCGGGCACTGCGCGGAGTCGACTGCGCCGACCTCGGGCAGACCGGGCCGACGTCGCGGTTCCCCGGCGCCCCCGAGCCGGTACGCCGTGCCGCGGTCACCCGCGCCGCCGGCCGGGTCGCGCTCACCGTGGCCCAGACCGACGAGGTGGACGCCGCCCGGGTGGCCCGCTGGTTCGTCGACCAGTACCCCCGTCGGCGCTACCCCGGGGTGCTGATCGGCTCTCCGCACGGCGCGGCCGCTCACCTCGCGGTGGCCCTCGGCGTGCCGTGGCTACCGGCGGGCTTCGAGATGACGGTGCACTGGTCCGACGGCGGGGTGGACCGCCCGGCGGACGCCGCGGAGCATGGCGCCGCACTCGCCACCCGGTTGCTCGCCGGCAACGCCGACCTGCACCTGCGCCAGGTGCACTGCCCGGCGAGCCGTGGCGCGCTGACCGGGGCGACGGTCTCGCTGACCGCCGCGTGGAGGGCCCTACCGGCCGCGTACACGCGGTTCCTGGCCGACCTGCTGGTGCCGGGTGCCCCAGTGCTGCTGGTCAGCGACGCGCGCACCTGGCCGGTGCTGGAGCGCGGAGCGGCGCACAGCTTCCAGGTCGGCTGCCCGGGAAGCGGGCTGGACCCTGTCGACTTCCACCCCGACAGCCACGCGTTGCGACAGGTGCTGCGCTCCGTCGGCGGCGACGCGACCCGGTGGGAGCCGCCGGAGGTGTCAGTGCCGTCGGCGTACGCCGAGCACGGCGTCGACTCGGGCTTCGAGCTGGCCGCGCGGGACTGGTCCACCCGGCACCAGCACCCCCTGCACCGGGTGCTGGTGCCCCGGCCGTCGGCGCTGAGCGCGGGCGTGGCCGACCTGTACCGGCGATGGCTGCGGCGCGCCGGCAAGACCGGTGACCGGTTGGTGGTGGAGTGCGGTCGACTGCTTGACCCGTGGCAGGTGGTGCGGGCGGGGCTGGTGCCGTACTGGTGTGAGAACGCCACCCGACGCAGCGTCGACGAGGCCGAGTGGTGGCTGGCCGGCAGCGAGGCGTTCAGCTCGGTGGACGTGTTGCCCGAGCCGCCCGGGGTGCGCTCACCCGCGCTGGCCGGGCTGCCGCAGTGGCTGGCCGTCGCCGGGTTCGGTCGGCGGCGTCGGGCGTTGGACCGCACCACCGCGCGGGGGTACCCGGTCACCTCGGTGCCCACCCGCCGGGCCACCGAGGTGCTGCGCGCCCAGCCGTACGACCTGCCCGCGCCGCCCCCGCTGGCTGTCGCCGAGGCCCTCGCGGTGCTCCGCGACAGCGGCGGCCACCAGGGGTTGTTGGTCTCCTGAGACGGAGGACGCCGAAACATCCTCGCGAACCCGGGGTCCCGTGATTGAGTACCTACGGAGCGGGAACATCGCTGGCTGCGACGGCCTGATTGCGCTGCGTAGAGGCGGTGTCGCCCGCTGGCATCCCAGTCACTGACCCACTTTCCGGCCCGGTGCGTGGCTCGACCACGCGCACGACCGGTTTCCCGATCCGGGCGGGGGACCTTCCTGAGGGAGGCGCGGATGTTCGGACAGACGAGCACGACCACGACCACGACCCCACCACCACCCAACGATCGAGGGCTGGAGGATCTCGACGCGGCGGCGATGGCGTACGCGGCCCGGATCGCCGGGCTGCCGCCGGAGCGGCGCGGGGAGGCCCGGGACGACCTGGTGCGCTTCGCGCTGCCGTTCGCCGGTCGGCTGGCCCGCCGGTACCGGGGGCGGGGGGAGCCGCTGGAGGACCTGGAGCAGGTGGCCCGACTGGGGCTGGTCAACGCCGTCGACCGCTATGACCCGGAACGGGGCTCGTTCACCGCCTACGCCGCCATCACCATCGTTGGCGAGATCAAACGGCACTTCCGGGACCGAACCTGGGGCGTGCACGTGCCCCGTCGGCTCCGGGACCTGATCCTCGAGGTGGGGCAGGCCACCGCCGCGCTCACCAGCGAGCTGTCCCGGGCCCCGTCGGTGGCCGAGCTGTCCGCCCGGCTGGAGACCCCGGAGGAGGAGATCCTCGCCGCCCTGGAGTCGGCGGCCGGCTACAGCCCGGCCTCGCTGAACGCGCCGGTGGGTGGGGAGAGCTCCGCCGAGTTCGGGGACCTGGTCGGCGAATCCGACAATGCGCTGGAGTCCGTCGACGACCGGGTGACGGTGAGCGGCCTGCTGCACCGACTGCCCTGGCGTGAGCGACGGATCCTCGCGATGCGCTTCTACGGCAACCAGACCCAGGCGGAGATCGCCGCCCGGTTCGGCATCTCACAGATGCACGTGTCCCGGCTGCTGTCGCGGGCGCTCACCTGGCTGCGCCAGGCGATGCTCGCCGACGCGCCGCCGCCGTGGCAGAACGGCGCCGCCGAACCCGACCCTGGCAAGACCCGGATCTCGGTCAAGCAGGACGGCGACTCGGTGGTGGTCGAGGTCGGCGGCGAGATCGACCGCGACGGCGCGGACCAGCTGCGCCGGGCCATGCTGGAGGCGGTCACCGGCCAGCCCAGCGAGGTGGTCGTCGACCTGGTCGGCGCGGGTGGCTTCGACGCCGGTGGGATCGCCGCGCTGATGGCCGGCCGGGACGCGGCGGAGCGGACCGGGGTGCCGCTGCGGCTGACCCGGGTCCAGCCCGCGGTACGCCGCTCGCTCACCGCCGCCGGCCTGTCGCCCGCCCGGGACTGACGCACGCTGACAAGCGAAGGGCCGACACCCCGCTGGGTGTCGGCCCTTCTGCGCGTACCCCTGATCAGTGCTCTTCGGGGTTGCCGTCGCTGTGCGGGTGCCGCCAGCGCTCGTGCGGCTTCGGCGCGTCCTCGGCGTCCTGCGGCGGGTCGCTCTGCTCGAAGCTCGGCCGACGGACGCCCTCGGGCTCCGGCACGTCCACCGGCCGGGCGCCGGAGCGTGGCGCCGGCTGGTAGTCGACGGCGTCGCGGGCGCCGTGCGCGCCCTCGGCGGCCGGCGACTCCGGGACGTGGTGCTCCAACCGCAGTTCCTCGGCGAACTGCTGCGGCGGCTTGGTGGTGCGCTGCGGCAGGTCGCGGCCCAGGTCGGCGACGAGCGGGCCGTACTTCAGGTCGAAGGCGGGGCGCTCGGAGCGGATCCGGGGCATCCGGTCGAAGTTGCGCAGCGGCGGCGGGCAGCTGGTTGCCCATTCGAGGGAGTTGCCGAAGCCCCACGGGTCGTCCACAGTCACCATCGCCCCGTACCGCCAGGACTTCCAGGCGTTGTACATGAAGAAGAGGGTGGAGAGGCCGAGGATGAACGCGAAGATGCTGGAGATCGTGTTCAGCGTGGTGAAGCCGTCGGTGGGCAGGTAGTCGGCGTACCGGCGCGGCATGCCCTCGTTACCCAGCCAGTGGTGCACCAGGAAGGTGCCGTGGAAGCCGATGAACATGGTCCAGAAGTGCGCCTTGCCGAGCCGTTCGTCGAGCAGCCGCCCGGTCATCTTCGGCCACCAGAAGTAGTAGCCGCCGAAGAGGGCGAAGACCACGGTGCCGAACACCACGTAGTGGAAGTGCGCCACCACGAAGTAGCTGTCGTGGGTGTGCCAGTCGACCGGCGGGCTGGCCAGCAGCACGCCGGTGAGGCCGCCGAGCAGGAAGGTGACTAGGAAGCCGATGGCGAACAGCATCGGCGTCTCGAAGGTGAGCTGGCCCTTCCACATGGTGCCGATCCAGTTGAAGAACTTCACACCGGTGGGCACCGCGATCAGGTAACTCAGGATGCTGAAGAACGGCAGCAGCACCTGGCCGGTGGCGAACATGTGGTGCGCCCAGACTGTCATCGACAGCACGGTGATGGCGGCGGTGGCCAGCACGATGCCGGTGTAGCCGAAGAGCGGCTTGCGGGAGAAGACCGGAATGATCTCGGTGATGATGCCGAAGAACGGCAACGCGATGATGTAGACCTCGGGGTGGCCGAAGAACCAGAACAGATGCTGCCAGAGCATCGGGCCACCCGTGGCCGCGTCGTACACGTGCGCGTTGAGCAACCGGTCGGCGGAGAGCGCCAGCAGCGCGGCGGCCAGCAGTGGGAAGACGAGGATCACCAGCAAGCTGGTGAACAGCATGTTCCAGGTGAAGACCGGCATCCGGAACATGGTCATGCCCGGCGCGCGCAGGGTGAGGATCGTGGTGATCAGGTTGACCGCGCCGAGGATGGTGCCGAGCCCGGAGACGACCAGGCCGAGCACCCACATGTTCGCGCCCACGCCGGGGCTGTTGTCCACGTCGCTGAGTGGGCTGTACGCGGTCCAGCCGAAGTCCGCCGAACCCCCCGGGGTGACGAACCCGCCGACCACCATCAGCCCGCCGAACAGGTACAGCCAGTAGGCCAGCGCGTTGAGGCGGGGGAACGACACGTCCGGCGAGCCGATCTGGATCGGCACGATGTAGTTGGCGAACCCGAACGCCGCGGGCGTGGCGAACAGCAGCAGCATCACCGCGCCGTGCGAGGTGAAGAGCTGGTTGTACTGCTCGGGGGAGAGGAACTGCATCCCCGGTCGAGCCAGCTCGGCGCGCATCACCATCGCCTGCAGCCCCGCCAGCAGGAAGAACCCGAAGGAGGTCAGCAGATACAGCAGGCCGATCTGCTTGTGGTCGGTAGTGGCGAGGAACTTGATCAGGGAGTTGCCCGGGATCGGTGCCCGTACCGCTCCCGGGAACCCGCCGAAACGGGCCGGTGCCAGGATTGCCGGGCCCTGATCGCGACCGGGTTCCGTGGTTACCCGCTTGGGCATGGCTGCTCACCCCGTCGTGACGGCAGAAAGGACGGGCGTGCCTACCCGACCCTCGCACCATGTAACCAGGCCAGAGCGGTAAATTCGGTCAGAACGCTGGTACCGGGTGCAAGCGCCTCGAACGCTCAGGTTGCCGGCAGCATCGCCCAGACGGCCTTGCCCGGCCCGGTCGGCACGCTGCCCCACCGCTGGGTCAGCTCCCGGACCAGCATCAACCCTCGTCCACCCTCGGCGTGCAGGTCCGTCCCGCCCGCGCGGGCCTGGGCGCTGCTGCCGTCCACCACCGCCAGGTGCAGATACGGCCGGCGCAGGGTCACCGTCACCTGCATCGGTGTGCCGGCGTGGCGCACCACGTTGCCGACCAGTTCGCTGAGGACCAAAGCGGCCGGGCCGGACGCGTCGGGCAGGTTCCACCGCGTGCACGCCTCGGTGACCAGCTCCCGGGCCCGCCGGCAGGCCCCGGCGACCGGCTCCAGCCGGGTCCGCATCCGCAACGGGGACGTCGTGCCGGCCAACCGGGTCGCCTCAGCGCAGTCCGCGGAGACCGGAAGCACCCGGCACGTGGTCGACTCGGCCAGCCATCGTGCGGCGACCGGCGACGGGGAGCAGAGCAGCACCGGCACGGCCGGCCACTCCTCGGCCCGGCGGGCCGTCGCGGCGAACACGGACAGCGCCAGTCGGTCCTCCACGTTCACCCCGGCCATGTCGACCACCAGCGCCTCCGGCTGGTCGACCAGCGCGTCGCTGAGCGCCCGGTGCACCGAGCGCATCGTGCCCAGGTGCAGCGGACCGGTGAGCCGGACGACCGCCACCGGTGCCGTGGTACGCACCTCGCAGGTGATCCCGCTCGACATCGGCGCCTCAATTCGCTGCTGGGTCGGGATCTGCCAACTACCCGAGGCCGTTCCCGATCAAACCGGACCGACGTCGGGGCGAGGCAGGTCACGTCCCGCAACCCGCAGGTCAGGGACGGGCGCAACCGTTCGAGCCGGGGTCGGCGGTCAACGACGGGGCCGACCGGTCAGGACGCCCAGCGCGATCATGCCGACGCCGAGCCCCAGGTGCAGCCAGTCGTCGGCGTCGTTGACCGGCAGCACGTTCGCCCCGGTGTCGTGGTCCACCGCCAGCCCGTACAGCCAGAGCACCAGGTAGATCGCCCCGCCGCCGATCAGGAACGCCCGAGCGCCGGTGACCGTCCGGGCCAGCAGCAGGCCCGCCACCCCGTACGCCAGGTGCACCAGGTTGTGCAGCACCGACACCTGGAAGACGCCGAACAGGAACGCGCCCGAGTCGTGGCCGGCGAAGCGCAGCGCGTCCATGCCGGTGGTGATCCCCGGCACGAAGCCGAGCGCGCCGATCAGCAGGAACAGCACCCCCACCGTCGCCGCCGCGCGACGGACCGGCGGTTTGCCGTCGGCCGGGTTGGGTCGGGCCCGGGAGTGCGCCATCGGTCCGACCATTCCCGGCTCCTCGTCGCGCGGCGGGCATGAGCGCTGCCGGCTACCCGCTGACGCGACAGGCAAACCGTCCCGCCCCGCCGTCGGTCAGGCCGGCAGCAACCTCGGCGCGCTCGCCGACTGCCGGACCCGCTCGTACAGCTCGACGTAACGCTGCGCCATCACCGCGGGCGTGAAGCGCTGCGCTGCCACCCGCCGGCACTCGTCGGGGTCGAGCAACTCGGCGGCGAGGACGAGGTCGTCCAACTCCTCCTCGTCGGTGGTGAGCAGCCCGGTACGGCCGTGCTCGATCAGCTCCGGCAGGCAACCCCGGGCGGTGGCCACCACCGGCGTACCCAGGGCGAGCGACTCGACGACCGCCGTGCCGCCCGGCTCCTCCCACCGCAGCGGGAACAGCGACGCACGGGCGCTGGCGAGCAGGTCGTCGCGTTCCTGGCCGGCCACGGTGCCGACCCAGCGGACCAGGTCGCCGTCGACGTGCGGCGCCACCTCGTCGAGGAAGAACCGCACGTCCGGGTTCTGCCGGGCCTCGTCGCCGGCCGCGGCCAGGTCGGCCGGCCGATGGTACGGGCCGACGGGGCCGGCCAGCACCAGCGGAACACCGACCCGGTGCGCGAGCCGGGCACCCACGTCCTGCCCCTTGCCCGGGTTGATCCGGCCCAGGATGAGCAGGTGCTCGCCCTTGTCCGGTCGGGGCCGCCGGTCGGCGTCGACGGCGAGCGGCGTGGACAGGTGCACGTGCCCTACCGAGTGCTCCCGCAGCGCCAGCGGGGCGCGGGCCAGCTGCGACGCGGAGACGCCGTTGACCCGGACCCGGTCGCCGCCGTCCAGGCTGCCGTAGAGCGCCGGGTGCTTGGCCAGGTCCCAGTGCAGGGTGTGCAGGGTCGGCGGTCCGGCCGGCCCCATCGCGGCGAGGGTGGCCAGCCCGACCGCCTCGACGTGATCGTGCACCAGGTCGATGTCGTCGCGGGAGTGCAGCTCCCGGACCACCCCGGCCAGGTGCGCCTGGGCGATCCCGCAGACCTGGTTGTACGGCCGCTGCAACGCGGCGAACTGCCCGTCGGCGAAGACCGAGATCTGCTCGTCCACCGGCAGGGTGCTGCTGCCCACCGAGGCGAGCACCACCCGTACGCCGAGTCGTCGCAGCTCCGGCACCAGCGTGGCGATGACGTTCTCGATGCCGCCGTAGCCGGGCGGTGGCACCGACAGCCACGGGCCGGCGTTCATCAGCACGGTGAGGCTCCTCGCGCTCACGCGGCGGCCACCCTTCGGCGGGGCACCCGGTGGCGCAGTTCGGCCAACGGCGGGCGTTCCTCGATGGACACGTCGCTGACCACGATCTCGCGGTCCAGGTTCGGCAGGGTGTCCGAACCGCCGCGACGGAACTGGGTCAGCAACGCCTCCGGCGCCAGCCCGGGGGTGGCCCAGCCGCGCCGTTGCAGCCGGGACCAGGCGGTCAACATGATCTGCGCGGACATCCGGCCGAGGGCGGCGGTGTCCTGGTGGCGGTGCTTGCGCTCACCGAGGTCGACCTGCGCCAGCGCGTCCAGGCCGACCAGGTCGAGCAGGTCGATCATCATGGCCGTCTCCACCCCGTATCCGGAGACGAACGGCACCTGGGCCAGCACGTCCCGGCGACCCGCGTACTCGCCGGCCAGCGGCTGCACGAAGCCCGCCAGCTCGGGCCAGAAGAGGTTGAGCAGCGGCCGTGCCATCAACTCGGTCACCCGGCCCCCGCCGTCCTGCTCCACGCTGGCGGTGCCCACCAGGGGCCGGTGGTAGAAGCCCTTCACGAAGTCGACCGACGGGTCGGTCAACAGCGGGCCGAGCAGCCCACTCACGAAGTGCGGCCGGAACTCCCGCAGGTCGGCGTCGATGAACGCCACCACGTCTCCCTCGGCGGCGGCCAGTCCGGCCCAGAGCGCGTCGCCCTTGCCGGTGAGCCGCGGCAACCCCCGGGTCATCGCGTCCTGACTGACCACCTCCGCGCCGGCGGCCCGGGCCACCTGCGCGGTCCGGTCCGTCGAGCGGGAATCCACCACGATCAGCTCGTCGACCAGGGCCACCCGATCCATCAGGTGCTCCCGGATGGTCGACACGATCGCGCCGACGGTGGCCTCCTCGTTGCGGGCCGGCAGCACCACGCTGACCCGGGTCTCACCCTTGGCACGCAACAGCCGGCGGGCTGGCCAGTCCGCCGCGGACGTCGTCCGGTACGTAGCCCACGCCTCCACCACCGGCGACACGTTCGATGTCGTATCCCGCACGGGCACCCCTCCGTTCGTGCGTGGAAAAACCGAAATTGGTTGTTCCCATTCCTCATCACGCGCTAACCGCATTCTCGGCAACAGCTTGATCACAAAGGTGACGACAATTCGTTCCCGGGGGATGAACGTTTGATTGCGCACACCCCAGGGGACTGCTCCCATCGCACATGAAACGTCTTCGAAGGGGTGTGGGGGATGCGGAACTGTCGGGTGGGGCTGGTCGGGGCCGGCGGCGTGGCACAGCGTCACGCGCGGGTGCTGGCCGGGTTCGACGACGTCGAGCTGGTCGGCGTCACCGACGTGGCGCCGGAGGCGGCGTCCGCGCTGGCCGCACAGCACGGCGGGAGGGCCTGCGCCGACGTCGCCGAGCTGCTGGCCACCGATCTGGACGCCGTGTACGTCTGCGTGCCACCGTTCGCGCACGGCCCCGCCGAGGAAGCGGTGATCGAAGCCGGGGTGCCGATGTTCGTGGAGAAGCCCGTCGCTGTCGACCTGAGCACCGCCGAGCGGATCGCCGACCTGGTCGCGCGGCGTGGGCTGCGTACCGCCGTCGGCCACCACTGGCGTTATCTGAGCGTGCTCGACCAGGCCCGCGACCTGCTCGCCGACCGTCCGGTGCGGATGGTCAGCGGCGCCTGGCTGGACAAGGTGCCGCCGGTGGCGTGGTGGTCGCGGCGGGACCGCTCCGGCGGGCCGGTGGTCGAACAGGCCGCCCACGTGCTCGACCTGATCCGTGTGCTGGCCGGCGAGGTCACCGAGGTCACCGCGTACGGCAACGGCACCCCACCGCCGGTCGACGGCGCCGACATCGACTCGGTGACCACCGCCGCGCTGCGCTTCGCCGACGGCGCGGTCGGCACGCTCAGCGCCGCCTGCGTCCTCGGCTGGAAGCACCGCGCCGGCCTGGAGATCCTCGCCGACGGGCTGGTCCTCGCGATCACCGAGGAAGGGCTGTCGGTGCGCGACGCCAACGGCGAACGACACGTCCCCGCCGACCCGGAAGCCGCCCGGGTGGCGGTGGACCGCGCCTTCGTCGACGCCGTCCGCGGCATCGGCGACGACGTGCGCGTCCCGTACGCCGAGGCCCTCGCGACGCAGCGCCTGGCGCTCGCGGTGGCCGACTCGGCCCGTACCGGCGCCACAGTGCGGCTCGGCGCAGCGACCGCGCCGGCGGTGCTCGCCAGCGGGGTGACAGTCGATGCGTGACAAGGTCGTGGTGGTCACCGGCCCCGGCCGGGTCGACCTCGTCGAGCAGGACGCCGCCCCGCTGCGCCCCGGAACGTTCCGGGTCGAGACGCTGTTCAGCGGTGTCTCCGCCGGCACCGAGCTGAGCTACGTCAAGGGCACGAACCCCTACCTGAACGTCACCTGGAACGCCGACCTGGGCCTGTTCCAGCCGGGCGCGGCCAGCACGCCCTACCCGGTGAACCGCCTCGGCTACATGCAGGTCGGCCGGGTGGTGGAGAGCGAGACCCCGGCGGTCGCGGTGGGCACTGTCGGCGCGATGACGTACGGGCACCGCACCGGCTGGCTGGCCGACCCGGTCGCCGAGCGGTTCGTGGCGCTGCCCGACGACCTGGACCCGCTGCTCGGCGTCTACGTCGCGCACATGGGCCCGATCTGCGCCAACGGTCTGCTGCACGCCGCCGCCGACCTGCACGGCACCGATGTCCGCGCGCTCGGCGACGGGGTTCGCGGCCGACGGGTCGCCGTCGTCGGCGCCGGCGTCGTGGCGCTGCTGACCGCGTTGTTCGCCAGGCGCAACGGCGCAGCGTCGGTGGTGGTGCTCGACCCCACCCCGCAACGCCGCCAGGTGGCCGAGGCGCTCGGTCTGGAAACCCTCGACCCCGACGCGGACGACCCGGCGGTGGTGCTCAAGACCCGGTGGGCGCACACCGCCGGCGACCGGGGCGCCGACGTGGTGTTCCAGTGCCGGGGGCAGGCGTGGGCGCTGCACCTCGCCCTGCGTCTGCTGCGGCCCCAGGGCACCGTCATCGACCTCGCCTTCTATCAGGGCGGCGCGGACGCGGTCCGCCTCGGTGAGGAGTTCCACCACAACGGGTTGTCGCTGCGGTGTGCCCAGATCGGCCGGGTGCCGCGCGGGCTCGCGCCCACCTGGGACCGCGAGCGGCTCTCCGCCGAGACCGTCGACCTGCTCAGGACGTACGGCGACGCGATCCGCAAGCACCTCGTCTCGGCGGTGGTGCCGTTCGACGAGGCACCAGCCCTCCTCACCGACCTGGCCGACCGTCGCCGCCAGGAGCTTCAGGTGGTGCTCGCCGCCTGACCCGCCGTCGCCGCGTGCCCGGGGCGGCTACCGTTCGCGACATGAGCACCGTGCAGGACCGGCCGGTTCCCGGCGACACCTCGTACGACCCGCCGGCCGGCGGCAGCCCTGCGGGCCGGTCGGTCGGCCTGGCCGCGTTGCTGCCCTACCTGCGGGAACACCGCGGCACCCTGGTGGTGGTGGGCGCGCTGTCGCTGGTCGGCTCGGCGGCGTCGTTGGCGCAGCCGCTGCTCACCCGGTCGGTGCTCGAGCGGATCGGCGCCGAGCAGGGCGTGGCCCGGCTGGTGGCGGTGCTGGTGGCCCTCGTGGTGCTCGGCGCGGCGATCGGCGGGTTGCGTGACTACCTGCTGCAACGCACCGCCGAGGGAGTGGTGCTGGGCACCCGGCGCCGTCTGGCGGGTCACCTGCTGCGGCTGCCCATCGCCGAGTACGACAGCCGACGCACCGGTGACCTGCTCTCCCGGGTCGGCTCGGACACCACGCTGCTGCGGGCGGTCGTCACCTCCGGGCTGTTCGAGACGGTCACCGGGGCGGTGACGGTGGTCGGCGCCGGCACGGCGATGGTGCTGCTCGACCCGCTGCTGTTCGGCGTCACACTGCTCGGGGTGGCGCTGGGGTTGGCCTTCGCCGCCACCTTCGCCCGCCGGGTCCGGGCGCTGGCCCGGGTGGCCCAGGAGCGGATCGGCGAGATGACCTCGGCGGTGGAGCGGGCCATCTCGGCGGCCCGGACCATCCGGGCCAGCCGCGCCGAGACCCGGGAGACGGAGACCGTCACCGGCAGCGCGCGGGAGGCGTACGCGGCGGGGCTGCGGGTCGCCCGGGTGCAGGCGTTGGTCGGTCCGATCGGCTCGGTCACCGTGCAGGGGGCGTTCCTGCTGGTGCTCGGCATCGGTGGGGCGCGGGTCGCCGCCGGGGCGATCTCCGTCGGCGACCTGGTCGCGTTCGTCATGTACCTGTTCCTGCTGGCGCTGCCGCTGGGTCAGGTGCTGCGGGCGTACACCCAGTTGCAGTCCGGCCTCGGCGCGCTGCAGCGGATCGAGGAGATCCTCGCGGTGCCCGCCGAGGGCGCGGACGACCGGCCGACGCCCGCCGTCGCGACCCCGCGCCGTCCGACCCCGATGATCGAGTTCGACCGGGTGGGCTTCGGCTACCCCGGCGGCGAGCCGGTGCTGCACGAGGTCAGCTTCGCGGTCCCCGCCGGCACCCGGACCGCCCTCGTCGGCCCGTCCGGCGCCGGCAAGTCCACACTGCTGGCCCTGGTCGAGCGGTTCTACGAGGTGAGCGCCGGCGCGGTCCGCCTCGACGGCACCGACGTGCGGAACCTGCCCCGCGACGCGCTGCGGGCCCGGCTCGGCTACGTCGAGCAGGAGGCTCCCGTGCTGGCCGGCACGCTGCGGGAGAACCTGCTGATCACCACCCCGGACGCCACCGACGACCGGTTGCGCGACGTCCTCGACGAGGTCAACCTGGGCCACCTGGCGCAGCGCACCCCGCTGGGCCTCGACGTGCAGGTGGGCGAGGGTGGCGTGCTGCTCTCCGGAGGTGAGCGGCAGCGCCTGGCCATCGCCCGCGCGCTGCTCGCCGGCCCGCCGGTGCTGCTGCTCGACGAGCCGACCAGCAACCTCGACTCCCGCAACGAGGTCGCGCTGCGCCGCGCCATCGACGCCGTGGCCGTCCGCCGGACCCTGTTGATCGTGGCGCACCGGCTCGCCACAGTTGTCGACGCCGACCAGATCGTCGTCCTCGACGGCGGCCGGGTGGTGGCCGTGGGCACCCACGCCGAACTGACCGCCACCGACCCGCTGTACCGGGAACTCGCCAGCCACCAGCTGCTGGTCGGCTGACTGCGCCCCAGGAAGGCAGACTTGCCGGGCGGCCGGGCCGCGCGCGCCGCCCGGAATCGCGTACCGTTGCCGCTCATGGGTGTGTCGCAACGGTTCAAGAGCAAGTTCCGGCGGTTCCTCCAGCGCCCCGGCTCGACCGTGGATCTTGCTCCGCTGGAGAAACTGCTCCCGGCGATCGAGGCGCGCGAGGCTGAGCTCACCGCGCTCGACGACGCCGAGCTGACCGCGGCCGCGGGTGCCGCCGCCGGTTACGAGGAGATCTGCGCCGTCGGCCGTGAGGCCGCCCGCCGCGGCCTCGACCAGCGGCCGTACGACGTGCAGCTGCTCGGCGCGATGTCGCTGCTCTCCGGCAAGGTCGCCGAGATGGCCACCGGTGAGGGCAAGACACTGACCGCCACGGTCGCCGCGTACGGGCACGTCCGGCTCGGCAACGGCCCGGTGCACGTGCTCACCATCAACGACTATCTGGCCCGGCGCGACGCCCAGTGGATGGAGCCGGTCTACACCCTGCTCGGCCTCACCGTCGGCTGGGTCAACGAGGCCTCCACCCCGCAGGAGCGGCGCGACGCGTACGCCTGCGACGTCACCTACGTCTCGGTCAGCGAGGCGGGCTTCGACTACCTGCGCGACCAGCTCGTCACCGACGTGGAAGACCGGGTTCAGCCCGCGCTGACCACCGCCATCGTCGACGAGGCCGACTCGATCATGATCGACGAGGCCCGGGTGCCGATGGTCCTGGCCGGCGCGGTGCCGGGCGAGCAGGACCCGGTGCACGCCGCCGCCGCGCTGGTGCGTGGCCTGCGCAAGGGCAAGCACTACACGGTCGCCGAGGACGGGCGCAGCGTGGCGTTCACCTCCGCCGGCCTGGCCGCCATCGAGGCCAAGCTCGGCATCGACCTGTACGACGAGGAACACGTCGCGCAGCTCTCCGCTGTCAACGTGGCGCTGCACGCGCACGCCCTGCTGCACCGTGACGTGGATTACATCGTCCGGGACGGCTCCGTCGAGCTGGTCGACGAGATGCGCGGCCGGGTGGCCCAGCGCCGCCGCTGGCCGGACGGTCTCCAGGCCGCGGTCGAGGCCAAGGAGGGGCTGGACGCCACCGCCGAGGGTGAGGTGCTCGGCACCATCGCCATGCAGGCGTACATCGCGCTCTACCCCAAGGTCTGCGGGATGACCGCCACCGCGGTGCTGGTCGGCGACCAACTGCGGGAGTTCTTCGACCTTGAGGTCGCGGTGATCCCGCCGAACACCCCGTGCATCCGCGAGGACGAGCCGGACCGCATCTACGCCACCCGGGCGGAGAAGGACGAGGCGCTGATCGACGAGATCCAGCGCTGGCACGCCAAGGGGCGTCCGATGCTGGTCGGCACCCTGGACGTCAAGGAGTCCGAGGGCCTGGCCGCCGGGCTGAACGCCGCCGGGGTGCCCTGCGTCGTACTGAACGCCAAGAACGACGACGAAGAGGCCGCGATCATCGCCGAGGCCGGCGCGTACGGCGCGGTGACCGTCTCCACCCAGATGGCCGGCCGAGGCGTCGACATCCGCCTCGGCGGCAGCGACCAGACCGACCAGGAGCGGGTCGCCGAGCTGGGCGGGCTCTACGTGATCGGCAGCGGCCGGCACGACAGCCGCCGGGTGGACGACCAGCTGCGCGGTCGGGCCGGCCGGCAGGGCGACCCGGGTGGCTCGGTCTTCTTCGTCAGCCTGGAGGACGACCTCGTCGTCCGGCACGCCGCCGACTCGGTGCCGGCCTCGCCGCGGATGAACGCCGACGGTCTGGTGACCGACGAGCAGGTCGACTACGCGGTGGAGCACGCCCAGCGGGTCGCCGAGGGCGTCAACCACGAGATCCACCGCAACACCTGGCGCTACAGCGTGGTGATCGAGCAGCAGCGCAAGGCCCTGGCCGCGCGCCGGGAGCGGCTGCTGACCAGCGACGTGGCCGCGGTCATGCTGCTGGAGAAGGAGCCCGAGAAGGCCGGCGAGATGGACGAGGACCTCCTCGCCCGTGCCGCCCGGTCGATCGCGCTGTACCACCTGGACCGGCTCTGGGCCGAGCACCTTGCCGAGCTGTCGGAGGTCCGCGAGGGCGTGCACCTGCGCGCGCTGGGCCGGCTCGACCCGCTGGACGAGTTCCACCGGGCCGCGGTGCCGGCGTTCAACGACCTGATCCCCGAGATCGAGGCCCGCACCATCGCCACCTTCACCGAGACCGAATTCGATGAGGACTGGCAGCCCGACGACGGCACCCTTGTCCGGCCCACCGCCACCTGGACGTACCTGGTGCACGACAACCCGTTCGGGTCCGAGCTCGACCGCCTGATCGCGTCGATCGGGCGGCGACTCAGCGGCGCCTCGCGCTGACGTACCGACAGTCGGGGCCCCGATCGCGCCTCCGCGCGCGACCGGGGCTCCGATTTACGCCGTTTCGACCCAGGTTTCTCAGGGTAGTAGGGCTGGTCGGTCGAGTCGGGAGAGAGCAGACGATGACACAGGTGACGATGCTTGCCGGGCAGGCACGAGACGGCACGGAGGCTGCGAACCGGTGAACCTCGACACGCGGGAACCGGTGACGCACACCCTCGGCGTCCTGGAAGCAGCCGCACTCTTACGGGAGCTGACCGCCGGGCTGATCGCCCTGACCGACTTCGATGAGGCGCTGCTGGCCCTGGTCCGGGTCACCCGGGACGCCGTCGCCGGAGTGCGCTGGTGCGGGTTCACCGCCCTACGGGCCGGCGAGCCGGCCGGGGTGGCCGCCTCCGACGAGGGGCTGGCCGGGCTGGACGACCTGCGACACGGGCCGGACACACCGGCGATGAGCGCGATCCACCGGCGCGAGATGATCCTCGCCGCCGACCTGACCGGTGAGCCCCGCTGGCCGGCCTGGACGGCGCACGCCCGCGACCTCGGCGTACGCGGGGTGATCTCCGCACCGGTCGACATCGACGACCAGGTCATCGGGGCGATCAACCTGTACGCCGCCGCGCCGGACCTCTTGACCCCGCAACACCAGTTGACCGCCATGCTGCTCGCCGAACACGCAGGTCTGCTGCTCGCCGCCGTCCGCGACCGCAACCGACAACTCACCCTCGCCGGTGAACGGGACACCTCACTCCTGAACGACGGGGTGGTCGGCCAGGCCGTCGGCGTGATCATGACGCAGCGCGGGTGCCCGCCGGCCGAGGCCCTCGACGTGCTGCGCACCGCCGCCACGTCGCTGGACATCCCGCTGCGCGAGGTGGCCGAGCGCCTGGTCCGGACGGTCTCCCGCCAACGCGACAACTGACCCGGTCCGCTGGGCCGCGTGGGTCGCTGGGCCGCGCGGGCCGCGTGATCCACTCGGGTTTCTGGAAATCGGGGTGTCATGGGCCGACGGATGCCCCGACTTCCTGAAAGCCGAGTGGATCACCGCCAGTCTGGCCGTCCGGCCTCGGCGAGCGCGGCCACGGTGCCCGTTCTCCCTGCCGGCGGCGAGTCGGGCGGCATCGTTTCGCCTCGACCGACCCCGGGTAGCACTCTGGTCAGGTGAGCTGCGCCGACCTGGGGGAGGACCGATGCAGAGCCGGCTGCGGGTGCAGGGGCACCCGATCCAACCGATGCTGGTGACGTTCCCGCTCGGGCTGTTCGTCAGCGCCACCGTCTTCGACCTCACCGACGTGATCGGGGGGCCCGCGTTCCTCGGCGAGGTCGGCTACTGGACCGGCGTCGCCGCCCTCGTCGCCGCCGCGCTGACCGCAGTGGCCGGCATGGTCGACCTGTGGGACGTGCCGGGCGACCGGACCCGCCGCACCGCCGTCGCCTTCAACCTGGTGAACGCGGTGATGGCCGCCATGTTCCTGCTCACCTGCCTGGTCCGGTCACACTCCCCGCAGCGCGGCGCGTCGGTCGCGATCCTGGTCACCGAACTGGTCGCGCTGGCCGTCGGCGGGGTCGGCGTGCACCTGGGCGCCCGGCTGATGCGTCAGTTCGACAGCGGCCGCGCCGAGGCCGGCGGCCTGGACGCGCTCGCCGGCTCCACCGGCGAGATCGCCCGCCCCTGACCCGACCTGCCGGCGGTCTCGTCGCTGACCCCACCCACCGAGCGGGCCCGCTCACCGGACCCGCTGGACTCGCCATTGACGCCACCCGTGAGACCGTCCGCCATGCGCCGGCCCGCCGGGCGCGCCGGGCGCGCCGGACGAGCCTGATCCGCCGGGCGCGGCGTCTGGCCGGTAAGTGGGCCTGGTGCGCGGGGCCGGTATCCGTGCGACTGGTCGGTCTACCATCCCCGGATGACCTCCTCTCCGGACACGCTTCCGAAGATCGGCGCGCCCGCCACCCGGGCCCTGCATGATGCCGGCTACACCGCGCTGCGCCAGCTCGCGGGCGTTCCCCGGGCGGACCTGGCCAAGCTGCACGGCCTGGGCCCCAAGGCGCTCGGGATCCTCCAGGCCGCCCTTGAGGAGCACGGGCTCAGCCTCGGGTGAGTTCCACCGCGGGCACCCGACCGGGCGGCGGCAAATGGGTTGCCGGCCGGGTGACCGTCCGCGAGGCTGACCGCCATGACCGCTGAGCGTGACGCCGAAGACTTGATCGCGGAGGCCGCCGCTGCGCCCGTCGATGGTTGGGGCTTCGGTTGGCTGGCCGGGCGGGCCACTGAGGAGCGTCCACCCTGGGGGTACGCCAGGCTGGTCGCCGAGCGGATGGCGCGGGCCGATGCGGCGCTGGACGTGGACACCGGCGGCGGGGAGGTGCTCGCCGAGGTGCCGTGTCCACCGAAGCTGCTGGCGGCGACTGAGGCGTGGCCGCCGAACGTGGAGGTCGCCCGCCGGACCCTGCGTCGGGTCGGCGCGTCGGTGGTCGCGGTCGCGTCGGACGGGCCGCTACCGTTTCGCGACGCCTCGTTCGACCTGGTGGTCAGTCGGCATCCGGTGCGTACCGACTGGGTTCAGACGGCGCGGGTGCTGCGGCCGGGTGGGACGTTCCTGTCGCAGCAGATCGGGGCCGGCACGATGCGGGAGCTGAGTGAGGCGATCCTCGGGCCGTTGCCGTCGCCGACCCAGCGGCACCCCGAGCACGCGGTCGCCGCCGCCGAGGCAGCTGGCCTGCGGGTGGTCGACCTGCGTCGGGCCACGCTGCGGGCGACCTTCGCCGACATCGGCGCGGTGGTCTGGTTCCTACGGAAGGTGATCTGGACGGTGCCCGGGTTCACGGTCGACCGCTACCGCGCGCAACTGCGCGCCCTGCACCACCGCATCGCCACCGAAGGCCCTTTCGTCGCCCACGCCCAACGCTTCCTCGTCGAGGCCCTCCGCCCCTGACCAAGCCCCCAAGCCCTCCGCCCCTGACGAACACCCCACCCCCGCCGATCTTGCACTTTCGGTGCCCGCGAAAGCCGCCTACCCGGGCAATTCGACCGCCGAAACTGCAAGATCGGCGAGGGCGGGGGGCGGGGGGCGAGGGGCGAGGGGCGAGGGCGAGGGCGAGGGCGCGGGGTGCGGGTTAGTGGTGGTGGGTTTGGTGGTGGGTTGCCAGGACGTCGGCGCCGAAGTCGCTGGCGGGGCGGCGTAGGACGGTGTGCGCGTGGTTGCCGTCCGCTGTGGTGTTGTCGTACTCGATCAGCAGGTCGTCGCCCTGCACCCGGTAGTAGTGTCGCCGCCCGGGGTGGGTCGGGCCGGCCCAGGCGAAGTGCAGCGGGCCGGCGTCCAGGCGGGTCGCCTCCCGGATGGCCAGCTCGGGCGGAAGCCGGTCGAGGTAGAGGGCGACCACCTGGTCGAGCAGCGCGCGGCCGGTCGGTCCGAGTCGCTGCGCCGGTACGCCGAGGGGCTCCAGTGGCGCGTCGACCCGCCCACGGGTGGCGCTGATGATGTCCGCCGGTGCCTCGTCGGCGATGATCGCGGCGGCCCGCTCGGCCGGGCCCAGCGCGTCGAGCAGGGCGCGGGCCAGGTCCTCCTCCACGCCGAGTGGGCGGGAGACCGGCCGGCCGGCGTAGCGGACCGCGGCAGGGTTGGCGCCGAAGAAGATCGGCGCGGGGGAGACCTGACCGTCCACCACTGTCATGTTCACCGACAGGTGGTGCCCTTCGAGTCGCCACGCCCAACGGTCGTCGCGCGCCGGGTCGCCGAACACGGCCACCCAGTAGTCGGCGCTGTGCCGCCCGCGCTGCCAGCCCTCGGCCCGGTCCAGCACCTCCTCCAGCGAGATGATCGCCATCGCCTGTGCGTACGCCGAGGGGCTGAGCGCGGTGGCCAGCAACCGGTGCGCGGCCTTGCGGGCGGTGACGTCGAGTTCGGCGAGGCAGACGCCCGGTCGGGGTCGGGGCCGGTATTCCAGCCAGCGTCGGGCCGCCTCGTCGTCGAACGAGTGCATGGCGCTCTCGCGGGCGGCGGGGTCGAGCGCGGTCAGCAGCGCGGTGCCGGCGGACCGCATCTGCTCCGGTAGAGGATCTTCCACCGACCCTGTATACCGGCCGGCCGTGCCGGTGTCAGCCGACGCGCAGCAGCTCGGTCATCTCCGGTAGGTCGAAGAAGCGCGCGGTCTCGACGGCCGAGGGGTTGCCGTGTGCCGGATCGGCGCCGGCGGCGAGGAGCGCGCGGACCGCCTCGGTGCTGCTGCGGAAGACCGCCGCGGCCAACGCGGTCTGACCTCGGTCGTTGGCCCGGGTGTGGTCGGCGCCGCGGCTGAGCAGGGCGGCCACCGTGTCCGGGTGGGCGTGGTACGCGGCCAGGATGAGCAGCGTGTCGCCCTTGTCGTTGGTGAGGTTGACCGGCAGTCCGGCGTCGATCTGCGCCGCCAGCTCGTCGGTGGCGCCGGCTCGGGCCAGGTCGAACATCCGGTGCGCGAACGCCAGCGTCTCGGCGTCGAGGTTCTCGGTCACCGGTCCAGGTTAGCCACACCTGTCCTGATAGGTTGCTCGGCCGGCGCGCTGGGGGAGAGGTCCGATGGGTGAGACGGTGTACGTGGGCAACGCGGGAGTTGACGGCGCCACCAACGCCGGTTGGCTGCTCGGGCACTTCGCGCCGCCGGGGGAGATCCGGCACAGCACCGACGTCGAGGTGAAGTGGGGCGTGCATCCGCCTGGGCAGGCCCGGTCGCGGTGGGCGACCGGCGAGGTGCGCACCACTCTGCTCGTACTCGTCGAGGGGTGTTTCCGGGTGGAGTTGCCGGACCGGACGGTTCGGCTGGCCGCGCCGGGCGACTACGTGGTGTGGGCCCGTGGGGTGGACCATTCCTGGTTCGCCGAGCGCGCGTCGGTGGTGTTGACGGTGCGCTGGCCCTCGTTGCCGGGCTACCGCGCGGACCCGCCCGTGCTGCGTTGATTCACCCGGGCGGCTGACCTGCGTCCCACCAGGCGGAATTACCTACTAAACCTATAGGCTTTACCGCCTAGAGTACGAGGGCACCCCGCCGAACGACCGCGAGGAACCGCCATGACGCAGCACCGTCCGGAGCCCGACCTGCTCACCGTTGCCCGCGGCTGGGCCGACCCGGCCGGTTGGCCGGTCGCGCTGCGTTTCGACAGCGCCGAGCGCTGGTACGCCCGCCTCGCCGTCAGCGACGAGCACGAGGTGTGGGCGCTGAGCTGGCTGCCCGGGCAGGGCACCGACCTGCACGACCACGGCGGCTCCTCCGGGGCGTTCCGGGTGGTCAGCGGCGTGCTCACCGAGGTGACGGTCAGCGCCGGTCGACTACGCCCCCGACTGCTGCCGGCCGGCACGGGCCGCCGCTTCGGCGCCCGGCACGTGCACCAGGTGACAAACCGAGGTGTCGACCCGGCGGTCAGCGTGCACGTCTACCGGCCGGCGCTGCTGCGGATGACCCGCTACCACCTCCTCGACGGGCGGCTGCGGGTCTCCGAGGTCGCCGAGGCCGGCCGGTCCTGGTAGCCGCGCGCACCGAGAAACCCTGTCACCGGAAGGAACCGAGAATGCAGACAACCGCCGAGCACTGTCCCGCCCCCGTGCCGCCACCGGGCTCCCGGGGCGTCGACGAGATCCTGGCCGCCGCGCGGGCCCGGCTGCGCCGGCTGGACCCGGAGCGGGCGCACCTGGCGTACCGGAGCGGGGCGCTACTCGTCGACATCCGCCCGGCCGCGCAGCGGGCCGCGCACGGCGTGGTGCCGGGCTCGCTCATCGTCGAACGCAACGTGCTGGAGTGGCGCTTTGACCCACGCTGCGCGGCCCGGCTGCCACAGGCCGTCGACTACGACGTGCCGGTGGTGATCCTCTGTCAGGAGGGCTACACCTCGTCGCTGGCCGCCGCCGCGTTGCAGGACGTCGGCCTGCACCGGGCCACCGATGTGGTCGGTGGGTTCGCGGCCTGGCGGATCGCCGGCCTGCCGGCCCTCGGCCCGACCCCGCTGCACCACCCCTCTCCCCTCGCGCCCCCGGTCAACGCCGGCTGGGCGCGCCGCTGACCGTCGCGCCACACCCGGCGTGGCGCGCGTACCGCCACTCAGGAGGCACCATGTCCGTCGTCGCCATCCCCACGCGCCGCCACCCCGGCGTGCGCCCGCCGGCCCGTCCGCGCACCAGCCCGACCCTGACCATCACCCTCGACCTCGTCCCCGGGCCGCTGAGCCCCCGGCTGGCCCGGCTGGTGCAGCTGCTCGGCGAGCTGGCCGAGTCGGGGGAGGGTCGACTGCGTGCCGTGGAGGACCCCGCGCCGGTGCCACCACCGGCCCCGCGCCCCGCCGCGCCGGACCACGTCCGCATCCTGGCCGGCTCGCGGATGGTCCGCCAGGGCGACCGGGTCATCGCGCTGACCCGCATCGAGTACGAGCTGCTGCTGTTCCTGGCCGAGCGGCCGCGCCGGGTCTTCACCCGCCTGCAACTGCTCTCCAGCGTCTGGGGCTACGAGCACGCGGTGGCCCGGACGGTGGACGTGCACGTCCGGCGGCTGCGCGCCAAGCTGGACGGCTCGGAGGTGGTCACCACCGTCTACGGCGTCGGCTACCGGCTGGCCGACGAGGCCCCGATCAGCGTGGATCACAGCAGCTGAGCCCTGGTCCGGCGGCGATGTGACCGCCTGGTGAACCGGTCGGGGACCCCCGTAACGGGGCATCTCGACGACTCTGCTGTAATCATCAGGCCTCGTACGCAGAGCGAGCATTTGGCTCCGATGTGTTCGTCAATTGTCACATTCATGCAACGCAGCCGCCTCTTGACCCTCGCCCAGGCGCCGGGAAGCATCGATGAAGCGGCGTCCCGGGCCGTGGGGAGATACCCGGACCAGCCCAAGGAGGACCATGTCGGTCAGCCCCGCCTCGTCGCGCGCCGGATGGCATACGTCCCAGCCCGCGGTGCCCGGTCGACCCCCCGGCGGCCAGCGTCGCCCGGCGAACACCGCCGCGCCCGTGCTCACCGTGACGCTGTCCATCCCGCTGGCCTGTGAGGAGTCGCTGACCCCGGCGGCGCGTCGGCTGTTGGAGGCCGCTCGCGAGATGCTGGAACGGGGCGAAGGGGTGATCATCGGCTCGGTTCCGGCCGAACGCCGCCCCGACCAGGCGCCCGCCAGCCGGTCGCCGGCCCGCCCGATCAGCTCGACCATTCCGGCCCTGCACATCCTCGCCTCGTCGCGCTCGGTGCTGCGCGACGAGGAGCCGCTGCCGCTGACCCGGCTGGAGTTCGACCTGCTGCTGCACCTGGTCGCCCACCCACGCCGGGTGTTCACCAGGCTGCAACTGCTCAACGCCGTGTGGGGCTACGAGCACGCCGGCGTGCGCACCGTCGACGTGCACGTGCGTCGGCTGCGCGGCAAGGTCGGCGTGGACGTCCCGCTGGTCACCACCGTCTACGGCGTGGGCTACCGGCTGGCCGACGACGCCCGGGTCACCATCGACCGCAGCGGCTGACCGGCGGCACCGACGTACCCGGCGCGGGGCAGGATGGTCCGGTGCGCATCCGCCCCATCTCGCCCGACCTGCTCGTCACCGAGCTGACCGGCCGGCTGGCCGACGCGGCTACCCGCGCCGCGAACGCCGCCGCCGGGCCCGCGCGGCTGCGGGTGGCAGTGGACGGCGCACCCGCCGCCCGCGTCGACGAACTGGCCGCGGCGCTGGTCGACCCGCTGCGTGCCCAGGGCCATCCGGTGCTGCACGTCCGCGCCACCGACTTCCTGCGCCCCGCGTCGCTGCGCTTCGAGTTGGGGCGCACCAACCCGGACTCCTTCTACGAGGCATGGGTCGACGAGGCCGGGCTGCGCCGGGAGGTGCTCGACCCGGCCGGTCCGGGTGGCAACGGCCGGCTGCTTCCGTCGCTCTGGGACGCCGACGCCGACCGGGCCAGTCGCGCCCCTTACGTCGACCTGGCACCCGGCGGCGTCGTCCTGGTCAGCGGCTCGCTGCTGCTCGGCGGCGGCCTGCCCTTCGACGTGACAGTCCACCTGGAGCTGTCCCCGGCGGCGCTGCGTCGGCGTACCGAACCGGCCCAGCAGTGGGCGCTGCCGGCCTTCGACCGGTACGCCGAGGAGGTCGTCCCGGCGAGCTTCGCCGACGTCGTGGTACGCGCCGACGACCCCCGCCGACCGGCGCTCGTGCAGCCCGGGGCGAACGACTGACGACAACCGAGAATTTGTCGGTTTGTACGGCTGGTCCGGCGGGTACTCGCCCGGCTCACAGAGCGCGGGTGATCGCTCGCGCACCGAACGCGACCGTGACCGGGGCCCCGCGCCGCCGGCACCCGGTTCACCTTGAGCCACAGGCCCAGGAAAGGCAGGCAGCGATGCTCGTCCACGACACGGTCGGTACGACCCGGTCCCAGACGGAGATCGACCAGATCCGACAGTCGCTCCAGGCGCGCTACGACGAGCTGACCGCGGAGTACGACCAGGCGGTGCTCCAGAGCCAGGTGCTGCGGCTGGTGGAGGTCGGCGACACCGCCGGCGACGACCAGGCCGACAGCGGCACCAAGACGGCCGAGCGGGACACCGCCCAGTCCCTGTTGCGTACCATCCTCGACCGCCGCGCCCAGTACGAGCACGCCCTCGGCCGGCTCGAGGAGGGCACCTACGGCTGGTGCGAGGGCTGCTCGGCGGCGATCCCGGTGGAGCGGCTGGAGATCTTCCCGTCCGCCACCACCTGTGTGACGTGCAAGCAGACTCGCGAGCGGCGGGCGGCCTGAGCCACCCCAGCGGTTGCCGGTCGGTCCGCGACGCGATGGACTTCCACAATGGGTGACATCCTCGTGGGCACCGCGTCCTGGACCGACCGCACACTGCTGGACTCGGGGTGGTATCCGCAGACCGCCGACACCCCGGAGAAGCGGCTGGCCTACTACGCCCGGCAGTTCCCGCTGGTCGAAGTGGACGCCACCTACTACTCGCCGCCCGCCGAGGCGACAGCGCGGCTGTGGGCCGAGCGCACCCCGGCCGGCTTCACCTTCAACATCAAGGCGTTCAGCCTGCTGACCGGGCACCCCACCCGGGTCAGCGCGCTCTACAAGGACCTGCGCCCGGAGACCGACAAGAAGAACGTCTACCCCGACGACCTGCCCGCGCAGTCGTACGAGGAGGTCTGGACGCGCTTCCTGTCCGCGCTGGACCCGTTGGTCGAGGCCGGCAAGCTTGGCGCGCTGCTGTTCCAGTTCCCACCCTGGTTCACCATCAAGCGGGCCAACAAGCAGTACCTGCTGGAGGTGGCGAAGCGCTGCGCGCCACTGCGCCCGGTGTACGAGTTCCGGCACGCCTCCTGGTTCGACGGCGACAACGCCGACGAGACCCTGGCCTTCCTGCGCGAGCACAAACTGCCGTACGTCTGCGTGGACATGCCGCAGGGCCACCGCTCGTCGCTGCCTCCGGTGCTGGCCGCCACCGCTGACCTCGCGGTCGTGCGCTTCCACGGGCACAGCGACAAGTGGACAAGTAAGGACATTCACGAGAAGTTCGGCTACCACTACTCCAAGCGGGAGCTGGCGGACTGGGCGCCGAAGCTGCGCGAACTGGCCGACGAGGCCGGGCAGACCCACGTGCTCATGAACAACTGCTATCGCGACTACGCGCAGACCAACGCGACGACCCTCGCGGGCCTCCTCGACGCCGGGTGACCTCACCCGATCCGGGTGGGGACGACTCACCCCACCCACAGGGAGGGTGGACGCGGTGGGTACGGCCGCCCCGTGGACGGCCGACGCCGGAGACGACACGGAGGTGACGGGGATGACGGTTCGAGTGGTGACGGATCGACGGCGTGGTGCCGTCCTGCACGTGGTCGGCACGCCCGACAACGCCCGGCGCGCCCCGCAGGGCAGCCCGGTGCGGGCCCGCCGCGGCCCGGTGGGGCCGCCGCGTCGCGCCGACGACCGACGGTGGGACAGCACGGAACGGGGGTCGACCGATGGCTGACGCGATGATCTCAGCGTTCGAGTCCTCGCTGGACAAGACGAACCTCATTCTCAAGGACATCGAGAACGCCTACGGCTGGCCGAAGGACCGGCGCAACCAGTCGTACGCGGCCCTGCGCACTGTGCTGCACCTGCTGCGAGACCGGCTGCCGGTGAACGAGAGCGTGGAGTTCGCCCAGCAGTTGCCGGTGCTGGTGCGGGGGATCTACTTCGACGGCTGGGTGCCGTCCGACGTGCCGATCAAACTCAACCGCGACGACTTCCTCTACGAGGTCCGGCAGGGCTTCCCGTACGACGCGGAGGGCGGCGCGGAGCGGGTGACGCAGGTGGTGCTGGACACGCTGCGCCGTCATGTCACCCAGGGTGAGTGGCAGGACGTGAAGGACACAATGCCCAAGGACCTTGCCACGATGATGCCGTGACGGCCTGACAGCGCGAGCCCGCCCGACCGTTGTCGGGCGGGCTCAGTCGTCGGCAGCGGCCGCCTCGGCGGCGGTCGGTACCCGGGACACCGGGTGCCCGGCCCTTCGGGCCAGCGCGGCGAACGCGACGGCGTCCACGATCGCGGCCCCGCCCGGATCGTTGTTGAAGTAGACGTACGCCGGCTCGTCCGGCCCGAAGGCGTCGGCCAGCCGGCCCACCCAGGATCGCAGCGCGGCCCGACCGTAGCGGGGCCACGGCCGCGCCCGCCCCTCGTGCAGCCGCAGGTAGCCGAAGTCGGTGGTGCGCCAGCGGGGAGCGACCGGGCGTCCCAGTCGGTCCGCCCAGACCAGCGCGGCCCGACGCCGTTCCAGCACCGCCCGGGTGGCGTCGGTCCACCAGGAGGGGTGCCGGGGTTCGACAGCGACCCGCACCTCCGCCGGAAACAGTCGCAGCGTCGCGTCCAGCGCCTCGACGTCCGCCCGCAGGTTCGGTGGGAGTTGCAGCAGCACCGGGCCGAGCCGGTCACCGAGCGCGGTGGCGCGGCCGAGGAACCGGGCCACCGGCTCCGCCGGGTCGCGCAGCCGCTTGATGTGGGTGAGGTAGCGGCTCATCTTCACCGCGATGCAGAAGTCCGCCGGGGTCCGTGCCCGCCAGGCGGCGAAGGTGTCCCGTTCGGGCAGCCGGTAGAAGGCGTTGTTGACCTCGACAGTGGCGAACCCGGCAGCGAAGTGCTCCAGCCAGAGTCGCTGCGGCAGCCGCTGCGGGTAGAAGCGGCCGCGCCAGTCCCGGTACTGCCAACCGGACGTGCCCACCAGGATCACCACCCCATCCTGGCACTCTGCGCCGCCGCTCGTGAACTGCCCGTGTCGCAGTGGTTCGGCGTCTACGGTGAGGGTTAGAGAAGATCGCGCGTGGGGTACCACCCGCAGCACGACGGACCCCGGCGTATGGCGGGGCGGCACACCCGAGGGAGTACCGATGGCACTCAACGATGACGACATGCAGACCACCGGCGGCGGCGGCGCGGAGGGTCCCGCTGACGGCGGTGCGACCCCCGGTCAGCACGACGGTGGTGCCGATGGCGGCGCGGAGGGTCCCGCCGATGGTGGTGCCACCCCGGGTCAGCACGACGGTGGCGCCGACGGCGGCGCGGAGGGTCCCGCCGATGGTGGTGCCACCCCGGGTCAGCACGACGGTGGCGCTGACGGCGGCGCGGAGGGTCCCGCCGATGGTGGTGCCACCCCGGGCCAGCAGGACGGTGGCGCTGACGGCAGCGCCCGATAGCGGCTCGCCATGACCTACCTCGACCCGCCGGGCGGCCACCACGGCCGCCCGGCGGTTCCGTCCGCTGAGGCCACCGCCGCGCTGGCCCGCTGCGTCTCGGTCGAACCGGCCAAGTTCGCCGCCGCGCACTGGGGGCGCACCCCGCTGCTGTCCCGAGCCGCCGAACTGCCCGACCCGGCCGGCTTCACCGATCTTCTCAGCCCCGCCGACGCCGACGAGTTGCTGAGCCGGCGTGGTCTGCGTACCCCGTTCCTGCGCGTCGCCAAGGACGGCCAGTTGGTCGCTGCGTCACGCTGGACCGGCGGCGGCGGCGCGGGCGCCGAGATCGGCGACCAGGTGCTCGACGAGCGGGTCCTGGAGCAGTACGCGTCCGGGGCCACACTGGTGTTGCAGGGGCTGCACCGGATCTGGCCGCCGCTCGTCGACTTCGCCCGCGACCTGGGCCTCGCGCTCAACCAGCCGTTGCAGATCAACGCCTACCTGACCCCGGCCGGCAGCCAGGGCTTCGCCACCCACTACGACACCCACGACGTGTTCGTGCTTCAGGTCGACGGCCGCAAGCACTGGCGGATCCACCCGCCGGTGCTACCGGACCCGCTGGAGAAGCAGCAGTGGGGTGGGCGCGCCGACGAGGTCGGTGCCACCGCGCAGGGCCCGGCCGCGCTGGACGTGGTGCTCGCCCCCGGTGACGCCCTCTACCTGCCCCGGGGGTGGCTGCACAGCGCACAGGCGCAGGACACCAGCTCGCTGCACCTGACAGTGGGCATCCGCGCGCTCACCCGTTACAACCTGGTCGAGGAATTGTTGACGCTGGCCGCCGAGGACCAGCGGCTACGGGCCAGCCTGCCGTTCGGCACCGACGTCGCCGACCCGGACGCCATCGAGCCGGAGCTGACCGAGACCGTGGAGGCGTTGCGGGACTGGCTGCTGCGCGCCGACCCGGTCGCTGTCGCCGCGCGACTGCGGCAGCGGGCCTGGCCGGCCGCCCGCCCGGCCCCGATCCGACCGCTCGCCCAGGCCGACGCGCTGGCCACCCTGGACGCCGACTCCCGGGTCACCCTGCGGCCCGGCCTGCGCTGGCAGTTGGTGCCGCACGACTCGGACACTGTGGCGCTGCGGCTCTTCGACCGCACCATCACCCTTCCGGCGACCTGCGAGCCGGCCGCGCGCGCCCTGCTCACCGGCACTGTCACCCGGGTCGGTGACCTGCCCGGCCTGCCCGACGACGCCGACCGGGTCACCCTGGCCCGTCGACTGCTGCGCGAGGCCGTCCTGGTCCCGGCCTGAGGCCGGCGGTTGATCGACCGTCCCGGCCGGACGGGCTCGTCGGCCGTGATCGACTCGGTTTTCAGGAAGTCGCGGTGTCCGCGAGGCAGGGACAGCACGGTTTTCGGGAAGCCGAGTCGATCAGGGCTCGCCGCGCGGCGAGGCCGTGCCCCCGGGTCAGCGGCCGAGGACCAGCAGCAGCACTGTGGTCAGCAGACCGGCGCCGATCACCACGGTGATCGGTCGGGGACCGAGCACCGCGTGTCGGCGGTCGGCCAGCACCCGGGCCGGCACCAGACCGACCAGCGGCCCGAGCAGTGTCACCACCAGCGCGAGCACCGGCAGTCCGACGGCCAGGTCGCCGCCGTACCCAACGCCGAGCGCCCGGGCACCGGCGCCCAGCGCGTACGCCAGCACACCGCCGGCCACCCCGCAGAGCGCCAGTAGCGGGTTGACCGAGCCCGGCAGCTCGCCCGGCTGGCCGGCCCTGTCGAGCAGGTCACGAGCCTTGGCGAGCAGCAGCACCGGGTCGGTGGCCCCGACGCCGTTCGCCGGGGCGGGCGGGCCGCCGAGGCGGCGGGCACCGAGGCGGGAGCGGACCTGCTGCCACAGGTGGGCCACCTCGGCGTCGACCCGTTCCTGCTGCTCACGGGCGGCGACCAGCTCCTCCTCGGCGCTCTGGAGCTGCTCGGCCGCCTCGGCGACGGCCCGCTCGGCGGCAACGCACTGCCGCTCGTGCCAGGTGTGCGCCTCGGCGCGCTGCTCGCGCACCCGCGCGCTGAGGTCGGCCAGCCGGCGCAGTTGCGCCGCGTACGTCTCGCTGGTCACCGGTTCGTTCATCGTGTCGGTCCATACGGGATGATCACCTGACCGGTGCGGTGCACCGCCCGGTCGAAGAAGAGCCCCCGCCAGGGGCGGGGATACCAGTCCGGGCCGCCGGTGCCCGGATAGAGCGACGAGCCCAACTCGCCGCCGTGCGCGTCAAGGGCGACCCAGGCGCCGATCTGGTCGGTACGGGCGGCCGGCCCACCGAGATCGGCGCGCATCCGGGCCACACCCCGCCACCAGGCCAGCACGTGTGTGCGCCGTTCCGGCCCGTCGTGCATGATCCGGCGCAGCTGCTCCAGGCCGGTACGCCGACCCGCGCGGGCGGCCAACGCACCCGCTGCCGCGTCGACAGCGAACAGCAGCAGGTAGTGCGGGCTTCCCGGGCCGCCGAGCCCGTCGGCCGTCTCGGCCATCAGCTCGCCCACGGTCTCCTCGTCGTACCAGGCGGCGTCGTCGGCCAGGTCGTCGTAGAGGGCGCGGGCGATCGGGTCGGCGTCCGGGTCGAGGCAGGCGATGGAGAACCGGGCGGTGCCCGGCGGGTGCTGGCGGGCCAGCGACCGGGCCGCCGCGTCGAGCACCGCGCACGCCTCGTCGACGCGGGTGCCGAGCACCGCGAGGTTGCGGCCCGGGGCGCGCGGCAGCCGCAGCGACGCCGAGCGGGACTGCACGTCGATGATCTCGCCGAGCAATGCCACCGGGTTGCGCGGCGCGGTCCCGTCCGGCGGTGCGGCGAGCGCCCGGAAGTCCGGGGCGTCCGCCAGCCGGGGGATCGCGTCGCCGTCGAAGAGCCGGGCCGGCGCCGCGTCGGGGGCGCGCATCCGCCACAGCCGGTGCTGCAACCCGCTCCAGGTCTCCCAGTCGCTGGCCGACGGGATGCGGGCCACCTCGTTGCCCTCCACCATGCCCGACTCGGCGTTGACCACCGCGTGCCAGCGCGGCAGCGACTGCGCCGCGTCGTTGCGCTCGGCGAGGATGCGCAGCGCCTTGGGCAACGCGATGCGCAGGGTGAACTGGGCGACCAGCGCGGGGCGACCCCACAGCGCCTCGATGCCCCGCACGTCCTGCGAGGCCAGGACCAGGTGGATGCCCTGGGACCGGCCGCGGCGGGCCAGGTCCTCCAGCAGGTCGGCCGCCTCCCGGGCGACCACGTCCCGGCCGGCCAGCAACATCTGGAACTCGTCCACCACGGCGACGATGCGTGGCCAGTGCCCGGTCGGGTCGACCGCCCGCAGCTCGGCCAGTTTGGTCACCTCGTGCTTCTTGGCCGCGTCGGCGCGTCGGCGCAACTCCTCGGTGAGGAAGCGCAGCAGCGCCAGCCCGAACTCCCGGTCGGTGTTGACGTTGATGCCGACCAGCCGCATGTGCGGCAGCCAACTCGGGTCGCGCCGGCCCTGCGCGAACCGCGCGAAGGAGACTCCCTCCTTGAAGTCCAGCAGGTAGAACTCCAGCTCGGCGGGGGAGTAGCGGGCGGCGAGGGCGCCGATCCACGCGAAGATCAGGTTGGTCTTGCCGGTGCCGGAGGGCCCGCCGATCAGCGCGTGCGGTGGGTAGTCGCCAAGCGTCAGCCGTACCGGCCGGCCCTGTGGGCCCTCACCGATCGGGGCGGTCAGCCCGTCGGCGGAGTCCTCCCGCCACATCAGCTCGGGCGGGGGCAGCAGGTCGCTGAAGGGGGTCGGCGGGGGGCCCGCGTTCACCCGGGCGGCGACGTCCCGGCAGGTCTCGGTGACCAGCGCCGCCGGTGGCGGTGGGTCCAGCCGGACCGGCAACCCGGCCGAACCGCCGATCCGCGCGCCGGACACGCCGGCCACCACCCGGGTCACCGTCGGGTCCTCCGGCAACGGCACACCGTGCACCACCAGGTGTACGCCGCAGGCCGCGCCGGCCCGCACCACCCGGTCCAGTTGCCCGCGCTCGTGCCGGTTCAGCTCCTCCCCGCCGAGCAGCACCGCCACCCGCCACGGCTCTGGTCGTCGGCCGGTCGCCGCCGCCAGTTCGCGCAGCGACGCGTACTCGCCGGCGAGGACCGTCTCGTTGATCCGGCGGATCTGCTCCACCAGGTCGTCCAGCAGCGGGCCCAGCCCGCCCGGGCCGACGAAGGTGAGCAGCCCCGCCGTGCCCAACGGCGCGAACCCGGCCAGTCCGCCGCCGAGCTGATCCGGGTCGTACCCGATCAGTCGTACCGCCCCGGGGTTGGCGCGGCCGACGGCCCGCAGCAGCAACGAGGAGACCACCGCGTCGCAGCCGGCGCGGTCGTCCCCGGAGAGGTGGACGTGCCCGGCGTCGAGCAACGGCACAAGCGCGGGCACCGGGTCGACGCCGTCGATCCGGACCGTGCCGACCCGCAGCGCACCGGGCGGCTCAGCTCGACGGGCGGGCGTCGGCGCCCACCCGGCCCAGTCGGCCCCGGCGCAGCCTGGCGCCTCCTGCCGGGCCGCGTCGGCGGCCCGCCGGGCCAGCTCCGCGATCCGGGTGGAGTAGCGGGCGTCGATCTCGGCGATGCGGCGGTCCCGTTGGGTGCCCACCCGCTGCGGTACGGCGGCCGCCGCCCGCTGGACCCGGGCCAGTCGTTCCCGCCCGGCGGTCAGGTCGGCCTGGGCGGCGGACAGCCGGGTACGGGTGGCGCCCAACGCCTCGGCGAGGGTGGCCCGGACCCGGCTGGCAAGCTGACCGCGCCGGTCAGCCATCGGAGCCCCGATGCGTCGGGGCGTCCCGCCAGGGGCTGCCCGAGCGCGGGGGCAGCCCACCGGGGCGCGGCGGCGGCCCGTCCGCGCGCGGCGGCAGGCCACCGGAGCGCTGCGCGTCGGCGCTGCCCGGCCGCTGTGCCGCACCGCTCGGGCGGGAGACCGCACCGCTCGCGCGGGGGACCGCGCCCGGTCGCCCGGTCCCGCCCGGTTGTTGCGCGCCAGTCGACTGCCCGGCCCGCGCCGGCTGCCCCGCCCCCGCCGGTTCTCTCGCCCCCGCCGGTTCTCTCGCGCCGTCGGCCGGCAGGTCCCGGCCGAGGCGGGCGAGCAGCAACCCGGTCGCCACCCCGGCGGTCACCGCCGAGTCGGCGGCGTGCGGTGGCTCCCCGGAGGCGCGCGGTGGCGGCATCCGGCACACCCGGGTCAGCAGCGTCTCCAGCACCGGCGGCGGCAACCCGGGCAGCAGATCGCGGACGCGTCCGTCCAACTCGCCTCGCAGCCGCCCGAGGTCGGTGGCGCGCGGCGGGTGCCCGAGCAACTCGCCGGCCAGCTCGCGCAGCAGTGGCGGCGCCAGCGCCGCCATGCCCAGCCCCACGTCGGCCGGGGCCCGGCGCAGCTCCTTGCGGAGCCGGTCCCGGTCGCCGGAGCGGACACCACCCACCACTCGGCGCAGCAACTCCTGGGAGTCGTCCACCCGCTCGTCGGGTTCGTCGTCGGCGCCCTCGCGGCCGCCGGTCAGCTCGGCCACCCGCACCGACCACCAGCGGCGCATCCGCACCTGCTCGGCCGGCTCCGGCGCGACCGCCGCGGGCCCGGACGCCGGTGGCGTGTCGTGTCGGGGAGCGCGTTGCTCAGGGCGGGGCGCCGGGGCGCCGTCGGCGCCGAGCCCGATCGCCGTCAGGTAGGCCGACAGCTGTTCCTGGGCCACCCGCAGCGCGTAGCCGGCGCTCTCGGCGTGCTCGGTGGCGGCGGACAGCTCGGGCACCCCCATCGGGTTGGCCGACTCCTGTCGTACCCAGCGCAGCCGCTCCGCGGCCAGGCCGAACTTCTCCAGCGCCTGCCCGAGCAGCGCCACCGGGAACTCCTCGGTGGCGGCACGGACCTGCCCGCCGACATCCTCGATGATGGACACGGCGGCCTACAGGGTGGAGACGTAGAGCTGCGCCTGCTCCACCGCGACAAGTGTCGCGGCGAGACACTCCTCCAGCTCCTGGCTGGCCTGTGTCAGCGACGCCTGGGCCGCCTCCACCGTCTCGTGCCCGCTGCCCTCCAGCGCTCCGGCCAGGGTCTGCTGTGCCTCGGAGAGCTTCTCGCCGGCCGCCTGCACGGCTGTCTGCCCGTCTCCGATCTGTTGGAGGGCGACATCGATGGCAGCCTTCAGCTCGGCGACGCTCGCCACGGCGGAACCTCCTGGGGGCGGGGAGATCTCCATTAGAGCCTATCGGCGGTTCCGAAAGAACATCCGCCCTGTCGGTGTTCCTGCCCGCCTGTCCGGAAGGCCCTCGGAAGTGCCGGGAGTCCGATCTGTGGGAGTCCCAGTGCGAGAACTTCTCAGTTACTGGTCGGGTTCTCGCGGAGCCAGCGCGGGCCGTACACCTCGGCGCCCAGCGCCGTCACCCGCCCGCGCAACTCCCGGTCGGCGGTGACCACCAGCCGTCGACGCCGCGGCGCACTCTCCACCAGCTCGACCACCGTGTCGTCGCCGGAGCCGGCGGCGGAGACCACCCGAACACCCTCGGTGCCCGGCACGTCCCGCGCGGCCCCCTCGACCACCAGGACCACCTCCACCGGAGCGGTCAGCCGGGCCGGCAACCCGATTGTCGCCACCGGGGCGAGCGAGTCACGCAACCGGGCAGCGGCCCCGGCACGGTCACGCCACCACCCGTTCGGGCGCGAGCCCACCACGTTGGCGCCATCCACGATCAGCAGCGGGGTCTCATCCATCCCGTCAGCCTGCCACCATCGCCCGGCCCTGACCCGACGCCACTCCCGAATGCCGGTCCTCCGCCACCTGCGGCGTTTGTCGGGGCGCGCGCCGGGTAGCCCCTGCCGACCGTGCCGAGCCCTACTGCGGAGGACAGACATGATGGGACCCGGTGACATCGGCTCCGACCCGTGGGACGAATTCCTGGCCAGGTACTTCGGCCGGGGCGAGGGAGGGCGCCGACCGCCGCACCGGGTCGACATCACCCGACTGATGACGGCCGACGCCCGGGAGATGCTCGCCGACGCGGCCCGCCGGGCCGCGCAGCGGCAGAGCAGCGACCTGGACACCGACCACCTGCTCTGGGCGGCGCTGCAACGCGAGCCGCTGCGTGACCTGGTACGCCGGGCCGGGGCTGACCCGGACACCCTGCTCAACGCCCTCGGCGGAAAGGGCGACGGCGCGCCGCGCGGGGAGGTACCGCCCAACCTGTCGTTGACCCCCGCCGCCAAGCGGGCGCTGCTCGACGCCCATCAGCTGTCCCGGGCGATGGGCGCCAACTACATCGGTCCCGAGCACATCCTGATGGCGCTGCCGCTCAACCCGGAGTCGCCGGCCGGGCGGATGCTGGCCGCCGGCCGGATCCAACCCGAGTCGTTGCAGGCCGCCAACGCCGAGCGCGGGCCGATGACCGGGCCGAAGCCGGACCGCGGCACCCCCACCCTGGACCAGTACGGGCAGGACCTCACCGACCTGGCCCGCAACGACCAGATCGACCCGGTGATCGGGCGGGCCGACGAGATCGAGCAGGCAGTGGAGATCCTGTCCCGGCGGACCAAGAACAACCCGGTGCTGATCGGCGAGGCCGGCGTCGGCAAGACCGCCATCGTCGAGGGGCTGGCCGAACGGATCTGCGACGGCGACGTACCGCAGACCCTGCTCGGCAAGCGGGTCGTCCAGCTCGACCTGGCCGGCCTGGTCGCCGGCACCCGCTACCGGGGCGATTTCGAGGAACGGCTGAAGAAGGTGATCGACGAGATCCGGGCGCACCGGGACGAGCTGATCATCTTCATGGACGAGATCCACACCCTGGTCGGGGCCGGTGGCGCCGGCAGCGAGGGCGGGATGGACGCGTCCAACATGCTCAAACCCGCCCTCGCTCGCGGTGAGCTGCGGGTGATCGGCGCGACGACGCTGGACGAGTACCGCAAGAGCATCGAGAAGGACGCCGCCCTGGCCCGGCGCTTCCAGCCGGTGCTGGTGCCCGAGCCGAGTGTCGACGACACCATCGCCATCCTGCGCGGGCTGCGCGACCGGTACGAGGCCCACCACCAGGTGCGCTTCACCGACGAGGCGCTGGTCTCGGCCGCCGAGCTGTCCGACCGGTACGTCACCGACCGGTTCCTGCCGGACAAGGCCATCGACCTCATCGACCAGGCCGGCGCCCGGGTGCGGTTGCGCACCCGCACCCCCGCGTCCGACGTGCGCGAGCTGGAGCAGGAACTCGACGAGGTACGCCGGGACAAGGAACAGGCCGTCACCGACGAGCAGTACGAGCGGGCCTCCGCGCTGCGTGACCGGATCGCCGAGTTGGAGGAGAACATCCGTCGCGCGAACGGCGAGGACGGCTCGTCCAACTCCCAGGTGCCCGAGGTGGGCCCCAAGGAGATCGCCGAGGTGGTCTCCCGGGCCACCGGCATCCCGGTCAGCCAGCTCACCGAGGAGGAACGCGACCGGCTGCTGCGCCTGGAGGGTCACCTGCACCAGAAGGTGGTCGGTCAGGACGACGCGGTCACCGCCGTCGCCGAGGCGGTGCGCCGTTCCCGGGCCGGGCTGGCCGACCCGGAGCGGCCGATGGGCAGCTTCCTGTTCCTCGGCCCGACCGGTGTCGGCAAGACCGAGTTGGCGCGGGCCCTGGCCGAGGCGTTGTTCGGCGAGGCGGACCGGATGGTCCGGGTGGACATGAGCGAGTTCCAGGAGCGGCACACAGTCAGTCGGCTGGTCGGCGCGCCGCCCGGATACGTCGGGTACGAGGAGGCCGGTCAGCTCACCGAGGCGGTGCGTCGCCGCCCGTACGCGGTGGTGCTGCTCGACGAGATCGAGAAGGCCCACCCGGACGTGTTCAACATCCTGCTCCAGGTGCTCGACGACGGGCGGCTCACCGACAGCCAGGGTCGCACTGTGAACTTCAAGAACACGGTCCTGATCATGACGAGCAACCTCGGTTCCGAGCTGATCACCGGCGCCCAGCGCTCGGTCGGCTTCGGCAGCGGGGACGTGGGCAGCGAGCAGGAGAGCAACGAGCTGCGGGAGCGGCTCATGCGCCGCCTGCAGGAGAACTTCCGCCCGGAGTTCCTCAACCGCATCGACGAGGTCATCATCTTCCGCCGGCTGGAAGCCGAGCAGCTGCGCGACATCACCGCGCTGCTGCTGGAGGAGACCCGCCGCCGGATGCACGCCCAGGACCTGCAGGTGGAGTTCACCACCGCCGGCATCGACTGGCTCGCCGAACACGGCTACCAGCCGGAGTTCGGTGCCCGCCCGCTGCGCCGGGTGATCCAGCGGGAGGTGGACAACCACCTGTCCCGGATGCTGCTGGAGTCGGCGATCTCACCGGGGCAGAAGGTCACTGTGGACGTCCGCGACGGCGCGCTCAGCTTCGACGTGACAGCGGGCGAGCGGGGGTACACCGCCGCCACGACCACACACCCGCGATGAGCGGGCCGGCGCGAAGGGACGAACACGAGGACCCGCACCAGCCCGCGGAGTCCGCGACACCCCGGGACGAGGACGACCATCCCGACCCGATCCTGGCGCCGCCCACCGCGAACCCCCGCCGCACGCGGGTGCCCGCGGAGGGACTGCATCCGAAGACCGACCAGGACGACCCGGAGACGTCCGGGCCGCCGCCCGGAGAGGAGACCTGATGGTACGCGAAGCGCGGCTCGACCCCGAGGTGGAAGTGCTCTGGGAGGACTTCCACGCCGAGGTCAACGTCCCGTCGGAGCAGCTGCGGACCTGGCTGCTGACCCGGGGTTCGGGGGAGGAGTCGTTCAGCCCGAACCCGAACCTCGACCTGCCCCAGCCCGGCCGGGAGATCCTCAAGGTGCTCAACAAGCGCAAGGTGGACCTCACCCCGGAGGACATCGAGGTGATGCGGGAGGCGGTCGAGCGGATCCGCGAGTTGATGGACGCCAAGCCGTCGCGCGGCAACGCCGACGACAGTTGGCGGCACTCTTTGCTGGACCTGGGTCACGACCCGCTCGTCGAACTCTGAGCGAGGTTCACCCGCGACGGTGCCGTCCCGAACCCGGGACGGCACCGTCGCGGCGCGCTACTGGCCCTGGTCGGGCTCCAGGCTGCCGATGGTCAGACCCGCCGCGTCGGCGGCGGCGTCCCGGTCGCCGCGGGTCTGGTCCTCCCGGGTGAGCAGGTTCGCGTACTCGGTCACGTCGGCCGGGTCGGGCACCGTCGGCAGGCGGCGCAGGAACGCCTCCACCTCGCGGGTGGCGGCGGTGTGTGCGGCAGCCGCCTGGCGTAGCAGTTCGCGGTCGTCGGCGGGCGGGTAGAGGTCGGTCATGTCCGCCAGATACCCGGCCCACGGCGGTTCGCACCGCCAGCGGCCGGGAATACCGGCAGATCAGCCCGGTCGTACCCCGCTGGGGTGCCGGACGCCGAACCCCGGGTTGTGGGGCAGCCAGGCCAGGTACGCCGGGTGCGGCGCCAACGAGTCGACGTACGCCGCCTTGGCCGTTGCCAGCACCAGTTCCGAGCCCTGGGCGGCGGGGGAGTCCGGATGCCAGCCGAGCAGCAGCCGCCAGCGCAACGGCGTCCCGGCGAGTTGACGGGTGACCAGACCACTCACCGGGCGAAACGTCGCCTGGCACAGGGCCACCGCCACGCCGGCTTCCACCAGGTCGACGCAGCCGCGGATGTCGGTCTCGTACACCTTGCGGGGGGTGAAGCCGGCGCGGGCGCAGGCGGCGGCGAAGCAGTCGGCGAAGCAGCCGTCCCCCGGCGCCGCGACCCACTGCTCGTGGCGCAGGTCGGCCAGGCGGACCTCGTCCTGCGCCGCGAGGGGATGGGTCTCCGGCAGCAGCACCAGCACCGGGTCGACGGCCACCTCCTGCCAGCTCAACCCGAACCCGGCCGACGGGCTGGCGTCACCGCACACACCGGCCAGCGCGAAGTCCAGCCGGCCGCCGGCCACCAACTGCGCCAACTCGTCCACCGACCAGGACGCGTACGTGGTGATCTGGGCGGGCGGCTGCTCGGCCGCCAACCGGTGCACCAACCGACCCAGGATCGGGCTGTTCACCCCGCCGAACCGGTAGCACGGCGGGGTGTCGCCGGCCCCGGCCAGCCGGGCGGCCTCGTCCTGCAACCCCTTCATCGCCGGCAGCAGCACCCGGGCGCGGGCCAGCACCAGCTCACCGAGCGCGGTGGGTCGAGCCCCGCGCCGGTCCCTGTCGAACAGCGGGCCGCCCAGCGTCCGTTCGATGCGTTGGAGCTGGGCGGTGAGCGCCGGCTGGGCCAGGCCGAGCGCCGAGGCCGCCTTCGTCACACTTCCCGTCTCCGCGATCGCGCAGACCACCCGCAGGTGACGCAGCTCCAGGTTCATAGGGTGACGGTAGGACCACGTGTCTGCTGGCGGAATAGCCCGAGCGGATCGGTGATAATGAATGCATTGCCGGCGGTCGCCGGTCACCGGTCGCGCGGTGGCTCCGGCAGGTCCGCCAGGTACGTCGGCCGCCGGGTCACCGCGTCGAGGACCTTGTCCACCACCCCGACCGCCGGCTCCACGATCCGGTTCCACGGAGGGGTGGCTGGCGTGCCCGGGTGCGGTCGGGTCGGCGCGGCCTCCTCGGCGATCTCCAACCGGTTGCCGAGCCGGATCAGCTCCTCCTCGGTCGCGACAGCGCGCAGCTCGGTGACCAGCGCGCCGACCCCGTCGACATGCCGGCGGACCCGCTCGGCGACCTCGGTCAGCGCCTCGTCCGTCAGCCCTTTCAGGGCGCTCAGCAGGCCCGCGTCGGCGTTGATCTCCGCGTCCACCCGCTCGGCGGCCGTCGGCAGCGCCGCGCGGACCGCCGGCAGCAGGTACTGCTCCTCGGCGGACAGGTGCCGCGACAGCGCGGCGGTGAGCACCGCCAACCCCTCCTGCGGCGTGGTGTCCGGGCCGGAGAGCTGGTCCAGCAGCGCCAGCAGTTGCCGGTGCTCCCGGTCGACGATGTCGGCGATGCTGCGACCGGCGGGTCGGTAGCCCTCCTCGGGTGCGGGCGCGGGCGGCAGCGGCGGCAGGGGAACAGCGGACATGGTGCCCTCCTCGACTGGCGGGCGGAAGCTCCGGCAGGGACGTTCGGTCGTGGGCGGCGGTACCCGAACGCGGCCAACGCGAAACCGACCCGTCGATGCGTCCACCCGCGCCGGCCTGTCGAGCGGCCCGGGCTGGTATGAAGAGGCGATGACGAGCGATGCCGCCTCCGCCCTGCCCGACCCCACCGCAGAGGTCGTGGACCTCTGCCGCGACCTGCTGCGCATCGACACCACCAACACGGGTGACAACGACACCAGCGTCGGCGAGCGCCGCGCGGCCGAGTACGTGGCGGAGAAGCTCGCCGAGGTGGGCGTGGAGTCCGTCCTGCACGAGTCCGCGCCGGGCCGGGCGAACGTGGTGGCCCGCATCCCGGGCACCGACCCGAGCCGGGGCGCGCTGCTGGTGCACGGCCACCTGGACGTGGTGCCCGCCGACGCCGACGAGTGGTCGGTCGGCCCGTTCTCCGGCGAGCTGCGCGACGGCTACCTCTGGGGCCGGGGCGCCATCGACATGAAGGACTTCGACGCGATGGTGCTCGCCGTCGTGCGGCACTGGCAGCGCACCGGCGTACGGCCCCCACGCGACATCGTGCTCGCGTACACCGCCGACGAGGAGGCGGGCAGCGACTACGGCGCGCGGTTCCTGGTGGACAACCACCGGGGCCTCTTCGACGGCTGCACCGAGGCGATCGGTGAGGTCGGCGGCTTCTCCTACTCGGTCAACGACAGTCAGCGGCTCTACCTCATCGAGACCGCCGAGAAGGGCATCGACTGGCTGCGGCTGCACGCCAAGGGCCGCCCCGGGCACGGCTCGATGATGCACGACGACAACGCCGTCACCGCGCTCGCCGAGGCGGTCGCCCGAATCGGCCGGCACCGCTTCCCGGTGGTGGTCACCGACACCGTGCGGGCCTTCCTGACCGAGGTCTCCGACCTGCTCGGCATCGAGTTGGACCCGGACGACCCGGAGACGGCCATCGCCAAGCTCGGCCCCATCGCCAACATCATCGGCGCGACCATCCGCAACACCGCCAACCCGACCCGGTTGAGCGCCGGCTACAAGGACAACGTCATCCCCGGCCGGGCCACCGCCACCATCGACTGCCGCAGCCTGCCCGGCCAGTCCGAGCTGCTGGAGCGGCAGCTGCGCGAGCTGGTCGGCCCGGACATCGCGATCGAGTACGTCCAGCGGCAACCGGCACTGGAGACCACCTTCGACGGTGACCTGGTCGAGGCCATGTCGGCGGCCCTGCGCGCGGAGGACCCGGGAGCGCGGCCCGTTCCGTACATGCTCTCCGGGGGCACCGACGCCAAGGCGTTCTCGCAGCTCGGCATCCGCTGCTTCGGGTTCGCCCCGCTGCGGCTGCCCGCCGACCTGAACTTCTCGGCGTTGTTCCACGGCATCGACGAGCGCGTTCCGGTGGACGGACTACAGTTCGGCGTGCGGGTTCTCGACCGGTTCCTCCGCACCTGCTAGTCGTGTCCGGCGGTGGCCGTCGGCGCGCAACCTCCCCATCGTGAAGGGACTGCCCCACATGACCGACCAGCATGGTGAGCTGGACGCCGCTCTCGAGCGGGTGATCGAAGCGGCCCGCCACCACCTGGCCGCCGTACGCGCCGCGCAGGGCCGCGTCGACGACGACGACGTCTGGCAGGCGTACGTGGCGTTGAACAACGCCTCCTTCGCGTACGACGAGCGACTGCTCGACGCCTTCGGCGAGGTGACGCCGTGGGATGTCGACTCGATCGACCCGGACGAGGCAGACGAGCGTTTCGGCGGAGGCGAGGGTGCCGAGGCCAGCGACCCGCACCCCCGGGTGATCTCGGTGCGTCAGCGTCGTGACTACCGGGTGCCGAGCGTCGCCGCGCTCCTGCGGGTTGCCGAGGCGGCCCGCCGCGAGGGCACCCCGGAGGACGACGAGCCGGCCCCGGTGGAGGGCGTCGGCGAGGCGGTGCTGGAGCTGCTGCAGAGTGGTGACGGCTCGCTCGGCGCGTTGGACGTCCCCGAGTTGGAGCCGCTCGACGGGGTGGTCATGGTCAGCGAGGTGGGCACTCCTGTCGATCTGGAGTCGTTCGACGACGACGACGCGGTCGGCCCGTTCCAGCCGGCTGCCGACGACCGGCTGGTCGGTCGGCTCGACGAGCACCCGTTCCTGGAGCTCGACGACGACCACGACCACGCCGGGCATCAGCACTAGGCCGGGCACCGGCACTAGGCCGGGTGCCGCCCGGGGCCGACTCCGGCCTCGGGCGGCACCGCCCGGTCGTCAGTACGACAGACCCGGCTGCGGCTGGTTGACCCGCCGACGACGCAGCACCACCTGCCGCGTGCCGTCCCGGTACAGCCGCACCCGGGCCAACTCCCATCCGGAGAACTCCGCCTGGATCGCCAACTGCGCCGCGGCGGTCAACCGGTCGACGTTCGGCGGCAGCCGCAGTGGCGCGTACTCGTAGTCCATGCCCTCCATGCTGCCCAGCCCAGCGGCCGTTCGCCACCCCCTCCGGAGTGACCAACGACGCCACCGCAGGCGGTTCGTCCCGCCCCGCCCCTCCGTGCCGCCCCGCGTCCCCGTCGCGCCGATCTTGCAGTTCCTGTCGCCGAGATGAGTGGAACGCTCCGTATGTCGCGACAGCAACTGCAAGATCGCGGGAGAGGGGGCATCGCGGGAGAGGGGGCGTCGTCGCGGCTGGGCAGGGGCGTCAGGCTGTGGGGACGTTCGCCGTCAGCAGGGCGGCGAGGGCCGGGGCGGCCAGGGCGAGCGCCCGAGGGCTGCCCGGGTCGACCGCCAGCCCCCAGGACCGGTCCGGCCAGTCCTCGAACAGTTCGGCGCAGGGCAGCGCCACGAACGGCACCCCGTCCCCGGCGAACGCGGCGAGCGCCCCCGGCGAGGTGAAGACCGGCAGCAGCGGCGCGCCGGTCGCGTCGCCGACCACCGTCCACGGGAAGTCGGCGTCCGGCGTCGGTTCCCCGGCGAGGGGGACGCACACGGTGGCACCGGCCAGCGCTGCGAGGTAGCCGGGCAGGTCACGTCGGTCGACGGCGGCGGCGAGCCGCCCCACCACTGCCGGCTCCGCCGCCTCGGCGGGTGTCGCCCCGGCCGGAGCCGCCCCGACCTGGGCCACCTCGACCCTTGCCGGCCGGGCAACCGGCAACGCTTGCGTTCCGGGGGCGACCGGCACCGCTGTCGTTCCGGGTCCGACCGGCACCGCTGTCGATCCGGGGGCGGCTGGCACCGCTTCCGGTTCGGGGGCGGCCGGCACCGCTGCCGTTCCGGGGGCGACCGGCACCGCTTGCGATCCAGGGGCGGCCGGCGGGGCTGCCGGGCCACGGCCGGCGGTTGGCGGCTGCGCTGGGCCTGAGCCAGGGCCGGCGGCTGGCGGCTCGGCTGGGGCACGACGCGCGTTTGGCGGCGCTGTCGGGCCAGAGCCGGCGTCCGGCGGCACCGGCCGGCAGGAGAGCGTGCCGGGTTCGTCGGTCAACACCTCGGCGGCGGTACGGGTCACGAACACACTGAGCCGCTCCACCTGCTCCGGAGTGCGCGCCGCCTCGTACCACCAGCCCTGCTCGCCGGTCGGGCGGTGCCAGCCGAGCGCGGCCAGGCGTGCCTCGTCGTGGCCGGGGCAGATCACCCGCACCACCTGGCGGCGCACCAGCAGCCGGATCCCGCGCGAACCGGCGGAGAGCTCCAGGTCGGTGTCCCGGTCGCAACGGGCGACGGTGTCACGCAGCCGAGCGGCGATCTCCGGCCAGGTCGGCGACGGCGACGTCACGCCGGAGCGCCCGGCAGGCGGTCGTCCAGCCGCCCGAGCCGGGCCACTGTCTCCTCCAGCCGGCCCAGCGCCGAGAAGTCTCCCGGCGTGCCGAACAGGTCGCCGAGCCCTGCGCCGAGCGCGACGTCCAACCCCTCGGTGTGCTCGTCGACGTGCCCGGAGGCGACCTCACGAGCCCGCCGGTACGCGTCGAGCACCAACTCGGCCACCCCTTCCGTGCCGGCGCGCAGGGCGGCGGGCGCGAGGGTGAGGCCGGTCAGCGCGCCGGTGGCGTCGACGGTCGCCGAGACCAGGCCGCTCTCGTCGACAGCGGTGCCGGACAGTTCGGCCAGGTCGTCGCGGAGGCCCGCGAACCGGCGTTCGATGTCGGCGATCCGCCCGGCGAGCGCGTCGAACGCGGACGTCGGGTCCGTCATGAGATTCCTCCCCGTGGATCGTGCGACCGGGTGGTGCCCGGTGGCCGGGAGATCGTATCGTCGGTGCGCTCGACTCATGGGGGAGGAACGGCATGCCACCGGATATCGATGTCGACGTGCAGGCGGTCCGTCGATTGGAGACAGCCGCCAAGCAGGTCGCCAGCTCGCTGGCCGCGCTGCAGGGGCAGATCCTCTCGGCCGGCGACGTGCCGTCGGGCGCCTTCGGCCATCTGCCGTTCGCCAGCGACATGCTCCGCGACAAGTACGCCGAGCAGGTCACCGGCGGCAAGGAGTTGTTCTCCGCCGCGAGCGCCGCGTTCGGCCGGGTCGCCACGGCGCTGGGCGACACGGTCGAGGCGTACGAGCACAACGAACGGGACCTCGACGCCGGGTTCAAGGCCATCCAGTCGGGGCTGCCCGGATGAGCGGCCCGGCCGGCAGCGCCGTCCAACTGTGGAACGGCCTGGACAGCGCGCTCTCCGGGGTGCAGGACGCCGTCGACAGTGTCTGCCGCACCCTGGCCTGGCCGCTGATCCAGCTCGTCGAGCTGGTCGACGGCGAGCCCGCCGTGCTGCGCGCGAAGGCCGCCGAGTGGGACGCGCTGGCCGCGCAGGTACGCGACCTGGCGCAGGGGCACCGCGGGGCCCGGGAGTCCGCGCAGGGCGGGTGGCGCTCACCGTCCGGTGTGGCGTACGGCCAGCGGTTGGCCGAGGTGGAGCAGCAGCTCCTCGACGTCGCCGAGCAGTTCGCCGCGACCGCGGAGTACCTGCGCAGTGTCGCCGACGGCCTGCAGACCGTGCACGACGTGCTCGTGGACCTCTGCGTGGAGTTCGTGAACTTCCTCCTGGTGACGCTGGTGACGGCGTTGCTGATGGCCCCGGTGACCATGGGCGCGTCCTGGGCGGCCGGCGTGGGCGTGGCCGTGACCAGGGGCCTGATCGTGTTTTCCCGGGCTCTGAAGGTCATGCGGCCACTGGCGACACATCTTCAGAAGGTCATCCGCCTGCTGCAGCGGGTCATGCTGTATCTGCGCAAGCTGCAGGCGCACCTGGACAAGCTGGTCAAGATGCAGGACAAGCTGCTCACCGGCCGGAAGTACGCCGACAAGCGGCACGCCGCCGGCAAGGCCGACAAGTGGTTCCACAAGATCTTCGACCCGACGAAGGGCACCTACAAGCTGGGCAAGTCGGGTTCACCGTTCGACATGGGCACCCTTGAGCGGGCCGCCGCGCTGCGGGCGCACGGGGTCGCCGACGGTGCCCGGGTGGTCGCCCGGGACTGGGCGACCCATCTGCCGTGGAACGTGCCGAACTCGGTCGTGCACGGCGTCACCTGGGGGACCGTCGCGTTGACCAGCGGGCTCTCCGTACCCGGCAGCGAACAGGTCGGCGATCAGATCGACCAGGCGGTGCAGGGCGGGGCGGACTGGATCGACCAGAATGTCTTCGGGCAACCGCCGGCGGGTCAGCCGGCGGGCCGCTAGGGAGGAACGCGTGATGTCAGGGGAGCGGGGCCGCCTCGGCCGGTTCACCGACGCCGTGCTCGGCGGCGCGCGGGCCGCCCGGGACAAGGCCCGTGAGCTGCGCGACGAATTTCGCACCAGCGACGAACCCGAACGTGCTCTCGTCGCGCCACTGCTGCCCGGGCAGGAGCTGCGCTATGTGGGGCTCGGCCCGGTCCGTGCCCCGCAGACCCACAAGGCCGGTCGGCAGCTCGCCGATGTGATGGCCGACGAGTTCGTCGACTCGCTCGACCCGAAGGTGCTGTTCGGGCTACTCAACATCGTCAACCCGGTGGTCTGGGTGGACGCGGTGCTGACGCCGGTCCGGATGGCCGCGGGCGTGCTGCTGCTGCCGGGCAACGCTGGCGCCCTCGCGGCGGGGGTGCCGGAGGCGGCCGAACCGGAGCCGGCCCCGCCACAGCAGCGGGCGCCTCGGGTGGTGATCCCGCTCACGCCGGAGCAGGAGGCGTTCCGCGCCCTGTTCCGGCTGAGCCTGTACCGCCCGCTGGCCGACCAGCTCGCCGAGATCGCCTACCGTCGCCGGTTCGTCTTCAGCGGCGACCTCGCCACCCTCGCCGGCAGCCTGCTGCTCTTTCTGGAGCGTTACACGGGCACACCGCTGGCGGTGACCGACACCCACCTTCACCTGCTGCGGATGGGGCCCCGCCCGGACGCCGACCGGCCCGACCGGCGTCAACCGCGGGTGCTGTGGAGCGTCGAGCGCGGCCGGGTGGCCCGGATCGACTCGGAGGGGGGCGTGGGCGGTCTGACGCGTTTCCCGTCCACCATCTTCTTCGACGACGGCTCGTGGATCCGGATCGTCAACCCGGCGACCCGCGACGACCAGTCCCGGTTCCTGACCGCTATCCGCGAGCTTGCCGGGAACCGCCCGGCGCCGTGACCCGGCCGGCGGGTCAGCCGTCGCGTTCGGGGTAGCCGACCGGCACCGCGGAGACGTCGTCCAGCGCGGTGGTGATCTCCTCGGGCAGGGTGATCCGTTCCACCGCGAGCGCGCCGAGGAGCTGCCCGACAGTGCGCGCGCCGAGGATCGGCGCTGTCACGCCGGGCCGGTCCCGGATCCAGGCCAGGGCCACCTCCAGCGGCGACACCCCCAGCCCACCGGCCGCGGTGGCCACCGCCTCCACGATGCTGGAGCAGCGCGGCTCCAGGTACGTCGAGACGAACGGCTCGAAGTGCGGCGACGCGGCCCGGGAGTCGGCCGGACGGCCGTGCCGGTACTTGCCGGTGAGCACGCCCCGCCCCAGCGGCGACCAGGGCAGCACGCCGAGGCCGAGCGCGTCGCACGCGGGCAGCACCTCCCGCTCCACGCCCCGCTCCAGCAGCGAATACTCCACCTGGGACGCGACCACCGGCGCCCGCCCCGGCCAGGCGGTCTGCCAGGCCGCGGCCCGCGCGGTCTGCCAGCCGGAGAAGTTCGACACCCCGACGTAGCGGACCTTGCCGCTGGCCACCGCGTGGTCCAGGGCGGCCAGGGTCTCTTCGAGGGGGGTGTCCGGGTCGTACCCGTGCACCTGGAACAGGTCGACGTGGTCGGTGCCGAGCCGGCGCAGCGACGCGTCCAGCGTGCGCAGCAGGTGCCCCCGGGAGCCGTCCCGACGTCGGCCACTGCCGGGGCGTAACCCGGCCTTCGTGGCGATCAGCAGCTCCTCACGGGGGACGAGGGAGCCCAGCAGCGAGCCGATCACCGACTCGGCGTCGCCGTCGCCGTACACGTCGGCGGTGTCGATCAGGTTGCCGCCCGCGTCGAGGTAACTCTTCAGCTGAGCGGCCGCATCGTCGGCGTCGGTGTCCCGGCCCCAGGTCATGGTGCCGAGCGCGAGCCGGGAAACCGCCAGCCCGCTTCGGCCGAGCGGTCGCTGTTGCATGGGTGAACCTTATTTCGAACCTGCCGCCACGGATATCCTCGCTCCCGTATCTCTGCCGGTTCTGCCGGTTCCGCCGCCTCGGGCTGCCCCGATGGAGGGGGGATCAAAGGGGTCGAGCCGGTGATCGAGTCCGTTATCGGCATTGCGTAACCTGGGGCGACCTGTGCCACGGATGGGGGAGGACCAGTGCGACTCGGGCTCAGTCTCGGATACCAGACGGCGTGGAGCACACCGGCCGACCACCTGGCGCTGGCCCAGGAGGCGGACCGGCTGGGCTATTCGGTGGTGTGGGCGGCGGAGGCCTACGGCTCCGACTCGCCCAGCATGCTGGCCTGGATGGCCGGCCAGACCGAACGGATCGACGTCGGCGCCGCGGTGATGCAGATCCCCGCCCGTACGCCGGCGGCCACCGCCATGACCGCCGCCACCATCGACGCGCTCTCCGGCGGCCGGTTCCGACTCGGCCTGGGTGTCTCCGGCCCGCAGGTCTCCGAGGGATGGCACGGCGTGCGTTTCGCCAAGCCGCTGGCCCGGACCCGCGAGTTCGTCGACATCGTCAAGCTGGCCATCGCCCGCAAGGAGGTGGCGTACGACGGCGAGCACTACACGCTTCCGCTGCCGGACGGCCCGGGCAAGGCCCTGCGACTGGGCTTCCGCCCACCCCGCGAGCACATACCGATCTACCTGGCCGCGGTCGGCCCGAAGAACCTGGAGCTGGCGGGCGAGATCGCCGACGGCTGGCTGGCAGTGTTCTACGCCCCGGAGTTCGCCGAGGAGCAGCTCGCCTCGGTGCGCGCCGGGCGGGCCAAGGTCGGCAAGGAGTTGGCCGGTTTCGACGTGGTGCCGTCGGTGCCCGTGGTGATCGGCGACGACGTGGCCTCCTGCGCCGAACTCGTCCGCTGGTACGCCGCGCTCTACGTGGGCGGGATGGGCAGCCGGCAGCAGAACTTCTACAACCAGCTCGCCACCCGGATGGGCTACGGCGACGCCGCCCGCGAGGTGCAGGACCTGTACCTGGCCAAGCGCCAGCGCGACGCCGCCGCCGCCGTACCCATGGAGTTCATCGACCGCACCTCGCTGCTCGGCCCGAAGGAGCGCATCGCCGAGCGGATGCGGGAGTACGCGGCGGCCGGCGTCACCACGCTGTCGGTGACCCTCTTCGTGGCCGACCGGGACAGCGGTGTGCAGACCCTGCGTACCGTCGCCGAGGCTCTCGACCTCTCGGGAGTTGGCGAGTGACCTGGGTCGAGGCAATCGTTCTGGGCATCGTCCAGGGACTGACCGAGTTCCTTCCGGTCAGCTCGTCGGGGCATCTGCGGATCACCTCGGCGATCTTCTTCGACCGCGACGCCGGCGCGTCGTTCACAGCGGTCACCCAGCTCGGCACCGAAGCGGCAGTGCTGATCTACTTCGCCAAGGACATCTGGCGGATCACCCGGACGTGGCTGGTGGGCATCCGGGACAAGTCGGTGCGCTCCAGCCTCGACTACCGGATGGGCTGGTACGTGATCGTCGGCTCGATCCCGATCGGGCTGTTCGGTTTCGTGTTCAAGGACCAGATCAAGACCGCCGGGCGCAACCTGTGGGTGGTGGCGACCACGCTCATCGTGTTCGCGTTCGTGTTGGCCTTCGCCGAGTACTGGGGGCGGCAGACCCGCACCCTGGAGAACTTCCGGATGAAGGACGGCATCGTGATGGGTTTCGCCCAGGCCATGGCGCTGGTGCCCGGGGTGTCCCGTTCCGGCGGCACCCTCACCGCCGGCCTGCTGCTCAACCTGACCCGCGAGGCGGCGGCCCGGTACTCGTTCCTGCTGGCCATCCCGGCGGTGGTGATGTCCGGCGTGTTCAGCCTCGGGGACGTGTTCGAACCATCCGCCCCGGGCACGTCGGTACCCACGGTGGCCCAGACGATCGTTGCCACCGTCATCGCCTTCGGCATCGGTTACGCGGCCATCGCCTGGTTGTTGCGCTACGTGGCGCACCACACCCTGTACGTCTTCGTGCTGTACCGGGTGGCGCTGGGCACCCTGGTCCTGGCCCTGTTGCTGACCGGCGCTATCGACGCCACCTGATCCGCCCGCGCGTCCGCCGGCCTCCGTTCCCCGCCCGGGGATCGGAGGCCGGCCCGTTTGCGGTGTCCACCGGATGGTGCCGTACTTCATCCTATTTCGGTCGAACCACCTCAGAGCGCACCTAGTCTTTCTGTGTCCGGGTTGATGTCAGGGACGAGACTTGCGGGAGAGGGGCGACCGTGACCGCCAGCGGCGCGAAGCGCGGGCGGGGTGGGCCGCCACGGCGCAACCTCATAGCGGTCCTCGCGATCGTCGCGCTCTCCGGCGCGCTCTTCGGCTACGACCAGGGCGTCATCAGCGGGGCGCTGCGCGACATCCGCCAGACCTTCGACGCGGACACCTTCGCCGTCGAGGTGGCGGCGAGTTGGGTGACCCCCGGTGCGCTGGTGGGTGCGCTGCTCGGTGGACACCTCGCGGACCGGGTCGGCCGCCGGGGAGCACTGTGGGTCGCCGCCGCCGCTTTCGCGGTGGGCACCATCGTCCAGGCGTTCGCACCGGTGATCGGGGTGATGTTCGGTGCCCGGCTGATCCTGGGGCTGGGCATCGGGGTGGCCTCGGTCGCCGGCCCGATGTACGCGGCGGAGGCGGCGCCGGAACGCATCCGGGGCAGCCTCCTGGCGCTCTACCAGTTCTCCACCACGTTCGCGATCTTCATCGGCTACCTCGCCGACGAACTGTTCGAGGCGGGCAGCTCCTGGCGTTACCTGCTCGGGGCCGCCGCGCTGCTGGGGGTGGCCCTCGCCCTGGTCACCACGGTGATCCCCGACTCGGCCGTCTGGTATGTCGGGCGGGGCGACCGGCGGCGGGCGGAGGCGTCGCTGCGGGCGACGGTGCCGCCGGAGAAGGTGCCCCAGCGGCTGCACGCCGTGCAGGAGAGTCTCGCGGCCGGCAAGGCGGGTTGGCGCGAGGTGCTCTCGCACGAGTGGCGGCGGCCGTTGGTGCTGGGTGTGGGCCTGGCCCTGTTCCAGCAGCTGACCGGGATCAACGGGATCATCTACTACGCCGACGAGATCTTCTCCGCCGCCGGATTCCACACCCCTCAGGCGCAGCTGGCAGCCACCACCTGGGCGATCGGCGCTGTCGACTCGCTCTTCACGCTGGTCGCGGTCGCCTTCCTGGACCGGCTGGGCCGCCGTCCACTACTGCTGGTCGGCCTGCTGGGCATGGCGGTGTCGCTGGTGGTGGTCAGCGTCAGCTTCGCGAAGATGGATCCGGGGGCGCAGGCGACCGGAGCGACCGGGCACCACCCCACCGACGCCGGCATCTTCCTGCTGGTCGGCGTGGTCATGTTCGTGGCGTTCTACGCGATGTCGATCGGCCCCGCCGCCTGGACGGTCATCAATGAGATCTTCCCGGGCCGCATCCGGGGCCGATGCGTGGCGGTCGCGTCCGCCACCCACTGGGGCACCGAGTACCTCGTCACCCAGTTCTTCCTGAGCATGCTCGACGCCCTGGGCCGGTCGGGTGTGTTCGCGCTCTTCGCCGGCACCTGTGTGCTCGGCTTCCTGTTCATCTGGCGGTACCTGCCGGAGACGAGGGGCAGGACCCTCGAGGAGATCCAGCAGATGTGGCAGAACGACGCCCGTGTTCGGCGCTCGCACCGTGCCGGCGCGGGGTCCCGCTAATTCTCGGCTTCTGACCCGTGGCGCAGCGGGCAGGGCGTACGGTCGAGCCGAAGCCGCCCAAAAACGGATCTGTTGGACAAACAGCTCATTCCGGATGAGCGTCGGTGCTCGCCCGGTGGGAATCCGCTCGGCGGGATGGCGGCCCCCGACCGACCGTCGCAGAAGGACCAGGACAGTGCATCTGACACCACGGGAATTCGACAAGCTGACGATCCTCTCGATGGCGATGGTCGCCAATGCCCGCAAGGCCAGGGGGGTCAAGCTCAATCACCCCGAGGCCGTCGCGGTCATCTGTGCCGCCGCCCTCGAGGGCGCCCGGGACGGCAAGACCGTCGAAGAGGTCATGAACGAGGCCCGCAGCACCCTGAGCGCCGACGACGTGATGCCGGGCGTGGCGGACATGCTGCCCATGATCCAGGTCGAGGCGGTCTTCACCGACGGCTCGCGACTGGTCACCGTGCACTCACCCATCCGATAGGGAGCAGGACATGGCCAACCAACATCCCGGCCCCAACTCGAAGCACGTGCGACCCATCGGCGGCTACGTACTCAGCGATCAGCCCCTGGAGCTGAACGCGGGCCGGCCGGTCACCGAGGTCGTCGTCCAGAACACCGGTGACCGTCCGATCCAGGTCGGCTCGCACTTCCACTTCTTCGAGGCCAACCGAATGCTCGCCTTCGACCGTGAGGCGGCCTTCGGGCGGCGGCTGAACATTCCGGCGACCACGTCCATCCGCTTCGAGCCGGGTGACAAGAAGACGGTGCAGCTCATCCCCTTCGGCGGGCAGCAGCGCGTGTACGGCTTCAACGGTCTGGTGCAGGGGTGGAGCGGCAGCGAGTCGACCCCCAGCTATCGACCCGACCGCACCGAGGCGATCCACAACGCCAAGACCCGCGGCTTCAAGTTCAGCGCGGAGCAGCAGGACGACCCCAAGGGCAAGAAGAAGTAGATCGACTAACCCGCAGGGCTGCGCGCCTCGGGCAGGAGAGAAGATTCGATGAGCCAGATTTCCCGGCAAGAGTATTCCGGCATGTACGGCCCCACCACGGGCGATCAGATCCGGCTCGGCGACACCGACCTGTACATCGAGATCGAGAAGGACCTCCGGGTCCTCGGCGACGAGGTGATGTACGGCGGGGGCAAGACGCTGCGCGACGGCATGGGCGTCAACAACCAGTACACCAACGCGCAGGGCGGCCTGGACCTGGTCATCACGAACGTGACCATCCTCGACGCGACCCTCGGCGTGGTCAAGGCGGACGTCGGTGTCAAGGACGGCAAGATCGCCGGCATCGGCAAGGCGGGCAACCCGAACGTCATGGACGGGGTCACCCCCGAGCTGATCACCGGTCCGGGCACCGAGGCGATCTCCGGTGAGCACCTCATCCTGACCGCCGGGGGCATCGACACGCATGTGCACCTGGTGACGCCGCTTCAGGCGTACGCCGCCCTGAGCAACGGGGTGACCACCCTGTGGGGCGGCGGCACCGGCCCGACCGACAGCACCAACGGCGTCACCATCACCCCCGGTCCGTGGAACATCCACGCGATGATGCGGGCCTTCGAGTCCATCCCGATCAACATCGGCCTGATGGCGAAGGGCAACAGCACCGGCCGCGCGCCCCTGGTGGAACAGATCATGGCCGGCGCGCCGAGCTTCAAGATCCATGAGGACTGGGGCGCGCCGCCAGCGGTGATCCGGGCCTGCCTGGACGTCGCCGACGAATTCGACGTGCAGGTCAGCATCCACACCGACACCCTCAACGAGAGCGGCTACCTCGAGGACAGCATCGCCGCGTTCGAGGGCCGGACGATCCACACCTTCCACACCGAGGGCGCCGGTGGTGGGCACGCGCCGGACGTCATCAAGGTCGCCGCTCAGATGAACGTGTTGCCGAGCTCGACCACGCCGACGGTGCCCTACGGCATCAACAGCCAGTCCGAGCTGTACGACATGATCATGGTCTGCCACAACTTCAATCCGCAGGTCCCCTCGGACGTGGCCTTCGTGGAGAGCCGGATCCGGACCGAGACGATCGCGGCCGAGGACGTCCTGCTCGACGAGGGCGTCATCTCGATGATGCAGAGCGACTCGCAGGCGATGGGCCGGGTGGGCGAGACCTGGTTGCGGACCATCCAGCTCGCCGGGCAGATGAAGACCGCCCGCGGCAAGCTCGCCGAGGACTCCAGCGCCAACGACAACTTCCGGGTGCTGCGGTACGTGGCCAAGATGACCATCAACCCGGCGATCACCCAGGGAATCTCGCACGTGCTGGGCTCGGTCACACCCGGCAAGATGGCCGACCTCGTGCTCTGGGAGCCGGCCTTCTTCGGTGCTAAGCCGAAGCTTGTCCTCAAGGGCGGCATGATCGCCTGGTCGATCATGGGTGACCCGAACGCCTCGCTGCCGACGCCGCAGCCTGTCTACTACCGGCCCTCGTTCGCCGCGTACGGCAGTCAGCTCGGCAAGACCTGCGTGACCTTCGTGTCGCGGGCCGCGCACGAGGCCGGCATCGCCGAGGAGCTCGGCCTGCAACGGCAGGTCATGCCGGTGTACCGGACCCGGGGGCTCACCAAGCGGGACATGGTCCGCAACGACCGGCTGCCCAAGCTCGAAGTCGATCCGGAGACCTTCGCCGTGAAGATGGACGGCGTGCACGCGACGGTGCCGCCGGCCCGGAACCTGCCCCTGAGCCAGCTCTACTTCTTCAGCTGACCCCCGCCGGACGCCGGCGCCGCAGTGTGCGGCGCGGGCGCACCATGGAAAGGAGACGCCCGTGCTCGTCGAATCGGTGCTGGGCAACATGAACGAGCCGGACTGGACGCTCCGGCTGAAGGAAGCGCGCATCGACGACCTGGTCCTGGACCAGTGGGACGCCCAGAAGAGCCGGATCCGCAAGATGACCAGTTCCGGGGCGGAGCTGTCCGTGGCGCTGGCGCGGGGGGTCCGGCTGCGCGACGGCGACATCCTGGCCTGGGACGACCTGACCGCCACGGCAGTGGTGGCCCGCGTCCAACTGGGCGAGGTGATGGTGGTCCACCTCGACCAGCTGCGCGGCGAGTCGGCCGAGCTGCTGATCCGCTCGGCCGTCGAACTCGGCCACGCGATCGGCAACCAGCACTGGCCGGCAGTGGTCAAGGGCACCCGGATGTACGTGCCGCTGACAGTGGACCGCAAGGTGATGGATTCGGTGATGCGAACCCACGCGTTCAGCGGGATCACGCACGAGTTCGTCCCCGGCACCGAGATCATCGCGTACCTCGCTCCGCACGAGTCGCGGCGGCTGTTCGGTGGCGCCGACTCGACACCGCACTCCCACCTTCCCGCCGACCTCAACTGAGCGGGGCCGGACGGTGCGCACGATGGCCGAAACCCTGAAGCTCCTGCAGTTCGGCGACTCGGTCTTCCCGGTCGGTGCCTTCTCGTTCTCCAACGGGCTGGAGATGGCCGTCGAGCATGGCGTCGTGCACGACCGGACCACCCTGCAGGACTACGTCCGGACTGTCACCCGGCTCGCCGCAACCGGGGACGGGGTGGCGGTGCTCGCCGGCCACCGGGCTGCCCGGGCCGGCGACCTCGAACGGATCCGCCAGGCCGACCAGGCCGTGCACCTGCGCAAGATCAACGAAGAGACGCGCACCATGTCGGTCCGGATGGGTCGCAAGCTGGCCGAGGCCGCGACCCGGATCGTCGGGGAGACGCTGCTCAAGAAGCGGATCGACGAGTCTGCCAACGGCGTGCCGGTCACCTATCCGGTCGCCCTCGGCGTGGTCTTCGCCGACCTCGGGGTCGACGAGCAGGACGCGTTCGCGGCCCACCAGTACGGCGCGGCCTCGACGGTGCTCAGCGCGGCGATCCGGCTGATGCCGGTGGACCACCTCGACGCGCAGTCGATCCTCTTCGCTGTCAACGAGCGGGTCGCCGACGACTACCACGAGGTGCGCACCGCGAGCCTCGACGACATGCAGACCTTCGGGCCGCACGCCGATGTGCTCGCCGCCGCGCACCAGCACGTGCACGTGCGGATGTTCATGAGCTGAATCCGCACCCCGCGGAAACGTACCCAGGAAGGACAGGTCACAGGATGAAGTCGGCAAGTCGTATCGGAGTGGGCGGCCCGGTGGGCAGTGGCAAGACCGCGATCATCGAGGCTGTCGTGCCACGGTTGGTGGAGAACGGGTTGCGGATACTGGTGATCACGAACGACGTGGTCACCACTGAGGACGCGAAGCACGTCCGGCGGGCGCTGACCGGGGTCCTGGTCGAGGAACGGATCATCGGCGTGGAGACCGGGGCATGCCCACACACGGCCGTGCGTGAGGACCCGAGCATGAACCTCGCCGCCGTGGAGGACATGGAGTCCAAGTTCCCGGACAGCGACGTGGTCCTGATCGAGAGCGGCGGCGACAACCTCACACTGACCTTCAGCCCCGCCCTGGTGGACTTCTTCATCTACGTCATCGACGTCGCCGCCGGTGACAAGATCCCGCGCAAGAACGGGCCGGGGATCTCCAAGTCCGACATCCTCGTGATCAACAAGACCGATCTGGCGCCCTACGTGGACGCCGACCTCGACGTCATGGCCCGTGACGCGGAACTGATGCGCAACGGCAAACCGGTCGTGTTCACCAACTGCAAGACGGGTGAGGGCATCGACGAGCTGGTCTCGCTGGTTCGCCGCAACGCGCTCTTCGACGCCGAAGTGGTCGCATGATCACACTGGACAGTGCCCGGGAGCTGGCGCCGTACCAGGACCAACCGGCGCAGCTGCCGGCCGCCGCCAACGGCAAGGTCGGCATCCTGCGCCTCGGGTTCGAGCGGCGCGGGGACCGCACGATCCTGCACGACCTCTACCGGCAGTCGCCGCTGCTGGTGCAGCGCGCGCTCTACTGGGACGAGGAGATGCCGCAGCTTCCCTGCGTCATGATCCTCACCACCTCCGGGGGCATCCTGCAGGGGGACCGCCTGCACCTGGACGTCACCCTGGCGGCTGGCAGCCAGGCGCACCTGACCACCCAGGCCGCGACCAAGATCCAGGAGATGGACGCGAACTACGGGACTCAGGTCCAGCGGTTCACCCTGGGCGAGGACGCCTACCTCGAGTTCCTCCCGGAACCGACGATCCCCTACCGGGCCAGCCGGTTCGTCACCGACAGCCGGGTGCGCCTGCCGGAGAGCGCCACGATGCTCTACGGCGAGGTCCTGCAACCCGGCCGCAAGTACTACCGCGACGGCGAGCTCTTCGCGTACGACCTCTTCTCCTGCTCCCTGCGGGCCGAACGCCCCGACGGCCGGCAGTTGTTCGTGGAGAAGTTCGTGGTGACCCCGAGGCAGTTCGGCGTGGCGAGAGTCGGGGTCATGGACCGCTTCCACATCTTCGGCAACGTCGTGCTGCTCACCAGCCCCGAACGGGCGGCCCGGGTCTTCGATCGGACCTCGACGCCGGTCTGGGACGAGCAGACCCCTCTGGCCAGCGCCGTCAGCCGGCTGCCGAACGACGCCGGGCTCATCTTCAAGGTCCTGGGTCAGGAGACCGAGCCGGTCCGCGCCGCGGTACGCGCCTTCTGCGTGGCCGCCCGGGAAGAGGTGACCGGCCGGACCTTCCCGCCGGCGTTCAGCTGGCGTTGATCTGGCGAGGAGACGTTTCGTGACAGCAGTGGCACACGGTTGGGACCGGCTCAGTGACGGCAACCCGTTGCTCGGGTTCGTCGACGCCTGCCTGCGCGGGCCGGCGCAGGTCCTCCTGCAGAACAACCCCCTCACCGGCCTGCTGGTCCTGGTCGCGGTCGCCTGGGGGGCGTTCGAGAACGGGCAGCCACGGATCTTCGGGGGAGGGGTCGTCGGGCTGCTCGTCGGCACCGCCACGGCGCTCGCCCTGCGGGTGGACGAGCCCTCCCTGCGCAAGGGACTGTTCGGCTTCAGCCCGTTCCTGACCGGCATCGCCGTGCCGACGTTCCTCGACGACCGGCCGTTGATGTGGCTCTACCTGGTGCTCGGCGCGATCGGCACGACAGTGGTCACCCTCGCCCTGAACGCGATCTTCAAGACCTGGGGTCTGACCGCGTTCACCATGCCGTTCGTGTTGACCACCTGGGTGCTGCTGCTGGCCGCGTACCAGTTCGACCGGTTCACGGTGCAGACCAACCTCAAGCCGACGTTTCCCGGCGAGGGACAGTTGACCACCGGCCGCTTCGACTGGGACCTGATCCCCACCTTCCTGCGCGGGGTGTCCCAGGTCTTCCTGATCGACAGCTGGGTCACCGGGGTGATCCTCCTGGTCGCGCTACTGGTCAACTCCCGCTGGTCGGCGCTCTTCGCGGTGATCGGCACCGTCGGGGCCACCCTGCTGGCGCTCTGGTTCGGCGCCGACGCGGCCTCGCTGGACAAGGGCCTCTTCGGCTTCAACGCGGTGCTGACGGCGATCGCTGTGGGCGCTGTGCTGCACCGCCCCGGCGCGCTGGTGACCCTCTACACCCTCTTCGGCATCGCCCTGACGCTGTTCGTGCAGCTGGCCCTGGCGAGCGTGCTCGCCCCACTCGCCATCCCGGTGCTGACCGGACCGTTCAACATCGCCACCTGGCTGTTGCTGCTGCCCAAACGGCACTTCGCGCCGGTGCCCAACCACGAACGCGTCAAGGAGTCCGTCGTCACCACGGTGCGACACACCGTCTGACGTACCGAGAGGAGAGGTGAGCTCCCATGCTCGCTCAGGAAGCGGTGAACTCGGGCGACACGGCCTGGGTGCTCGTCTGCACCGGCCTGGTGTTGTTCATGACCCCCGGCCTGGCCGCCTTCTACGGCGGCATGGTCCGGACCCGCAACGTACTCGCGATGTTGCAGCAGAACATGGTCGCGCTGGGCGTCGTCAGTCTGACCTGGGTCCTGGTGGGGTACACCATTGCCTTCGGCGACGACGCCGGCACCGGCCTCTTCGGCAACCTCGAACTCTTCGGACTGACCGACCTCAAGGTCCCACCCGCCCCCCATCTGCACGTGGTCGCCGGCCAGGTGACGATTCCGACCCTGGCCTTCGTCGCGTACCAGATGATGTTCGCGGTGATCACCCCCGCGCTCGTCACCGGCGCCACGGCCGGTCGACTGAGGTTCGCCGGCTGGGTCGCGTTCCTGGCGATCTGGTCGGTCGTGGTCTACGCGCCGGTCGCGCACTGGCTATGGCACCCCGACGGCTGGCTGGCCAAGTTCGGCACCCAGGACTGGGCCGGCGGGATGGTGGTGCACGCCTCGGCGGGCGCCGCCGTGCTCGGCACGTTGCTCGTCGTCGGACGTCGCCGTGGCTGGCCACGCACCGCCTCCCCGCCCAACTCGATCCCGCTGACCATTCTCGGGGCGGGCATCCTCTGGTTCGGGTGGTTCGGTTTCAACGGCGGCGACGGACTCCAGGCCAACGGCCTCGCCGCCCAGGCCCTGATCAACACCCACCTGGCGGCAGCCGCCGGCATGATCGTCTGGCTGGTGGCGGAGCGGCTGAAGGACGGCCACAGCACCGTCGTGGGCGGCGTCTCCGGGGCGGTCGCGGGGCTCGCGACGGTCACCCCCGCCGCCGGGTACGTCAACACGCTCTCCGCCATCGCCATCGGCGCGATCGCCGGCTTCGTCTGCCACTTCGCGCTGCGGTTGAAGTACCTGCTCCGGCTCGACGACGCGCTGGACGTCCTCGCGGTCCACTTCGTCGGAGGCATGCTCGGCTCGCTGCTGGTCGGCTTCTTCGGCGACAGCGGCGTCAACCCGCTGGGCAAGGACGGTCTCTTCTTCGGCGGCGGCGGATCCCTGCTCTGGCACCAGGTCGTCGGCGTGGTCGCCGTGGTGGCCTTCTCCTTCGTGCTCAGTTGGGCGATCGCCGCCGCCGTGCAGGCCGTTCTCGGGCTTCGTGCCCCCGCCGAGGCGCAGGACAATCTCGACCACGCCCAGCAGGACGCCGACGCGTACCACCTGGGCGGCGTGGCGGGTCTCAACGGCAGCGGCGCGCCCCAGCGTCGGCGTGGGCCCGACCGCGAACGCGGCCCGGAGCGGTCCTCCCGGCCGCCGCAGAACGCCCGACTGGTCACCGCGACGGTCAACCCGACACTGCTGCCCACCACCCGGGAGCTACGCGATGCGCTGGTCGGCGCGGGTGGCACCGCCATCGTGCTCTTCGACGCCACGGTATCCACCGCCGAACCGGCCGCCCGTTCGCTGCCCCGAGGGTTCTGGCAGGACCAGGATCTCGTGGGCCGGGCCCGGGTCGAGGTGGTGGTGGACCGCGAGGCGGTGTCCGCGGTGCTGGACGTGCTGAGCCGTTACGGCGCGGACCGCTCAGAGTGCTTCGTGCAGGACGTTCAGCTCGCGACGGACGTGCGCTGAGCGCTGGCACACCGGCGCGCCGCCGACCACCGTCACCGGCGGACGCGGACCAGCAGCGACAGGGTGGACAGGACCAGCGTTCCCCAGGCCGGCACCCAGAGCGGGTCTTCCTGCGCCACCGCGCCGAGGCCACCCCCGGTGGCGTAGCAGGTCAACGCCAGGAGCCCCAGGAAGATGCCCTGCCGGGCCCGCGATCGGCCGGCGTCCGGCCCGGCCATCAACCGTCCGACGCGTTCACCGAGCTTCGCCACGGTGCCCGACTGGTAGGTGACGGCCGTGGCGATCCCGGCGGTGCGGGCGAACAGGGTCGCCAGCGCGCCCATGGCGAAGCCGCCGGCGGCGGCCAGCCCGATCCGTGCCGACCCGCCCTGCCGGCCGTGGTGAAGCAGCAGGTTGAGCGCCGCCCAGAGGGCCATGGCCGCCACGGCGCAGGCGAGGCCCCGCGAGGAGGGTGCCCACCGGCTCGGTGCCGCTCGGATCTGCGAGACCACGCCCGTCCCGGCGGCGAACGCGACCAGCGAGCCCGCGGATTCGGGCCAGGCGGCGTGCCTTCCGGCCAGGCCGATGCCCAGGAGGACGGCGTTGCCCGACTGGTTGGCGACGAAGGCCCCGTAGCGCAGGAAGGCGAAGGCGTCGACGAAGCCGGCGGTCGCGGTGGTGACGGCGAGAACCAGCAACGGGTGCCGGAACTCCCGGTACACGTCCTGTGGGTCCGCGGTGAACGACGGCCGCGCGGATGCCGAGTCGCCCATCGCGTTCCACATCCTCCGACAGCGGCCCCCGGGCACGCCAGGCAAATGGCACTGTATCGAACGGCGGCGCGACACCGTGCGTTTCCCGCCAAATCGGGTGATCGCGCTGATCAGTGGAGCCGACGCGGACCCCGGCAGGCCGACGGGCGACGAACCCGCTCGGAGGCAGGTCATAGGGTGGTCACCGTGGCGACCCTCCTGCTTCTGCGACACGGCCGGACGACAGCGAACGCGGACGGCGGTCTGGCCGGCCGCCAGCCTGTCGAGTTGGACGACACCGGACGCGCCCAGGCCACAGCGGTCGGCGAGCGGCTGCGGGCGGTGCCGCTGGCCGCCGTGGTGACCAGCCCACTGATCCGCTGCCGGCAGACCCTGGAACTGGCGCTCCCGCAGGCCACCCCGGTGGTCGAGGACGGCCTGATCGAGTGCGACTACGGCAGTTGGGAGGGGCAGCCGCTGAAGAAGCTGGCCAAGGAGCCGCTCTGGCCGGTGGTCCAACAGCACCCCAGCGCGGCGGTCTTCCCGGGTGGGGAGGCGATGGCGGCGATGGCGGCACGTGCAGTGGCGGCGGTTCGAGCCTGGGACGCCCGGGTGAACGCCGATCACGGGCCCGAGGCGGTCTGGTTGGCGTGCAGCCACGGCGATGTGATCAAGGCCATCGTGGCGGACGCGCTCGGCGTACACCTTGATGCCTTTCAGCGGATCGTGGCCGACCCGGCGTCGGTGACGGCGATCCGGTTCACGCCGCTGCGTCCGTTCCTGGTGCGGCTCAATGACACCGGTGGCGACCTGGCGGCGCTGGTGCCGCCGCCGGCCAAGCGGCGTCGGCGCGCGAACCGCGCGGCCGACTCGGACGCGGCCGTCGGCGGTGGAGCGGGTGCGTCGCGGTGAGGCGCGTCACGGCACCACCGTCGGTCGGGGCGTCGGCGTCCGCCACGCCCGGGTGTAACCCCTGGTACGCCGGGCGCGCCGACGCTGTGGCGATTCGCGTCGGTGGGGTGCGCGATGCCAGGGCGGGCCGGATAGGGTCGTGGGTATGACCCACCAGGTGCACGCCTTCGAACCGCCGGAGCGGTTCGTCGCCGGGACTGTCGGGGCGCCAGGGGAGCGCACGTTCTTCCTGCAGGCCCGCGGCGGCGGCAGGCTGGTCAGCGTCGCGCTGGAGAAGGTCCAGGTGTCCCTGCTCGCCGAGAAGCTGGAGGAGCTGCTCACCGAGGCGCAGCGTCGCTTCGGGGTGGACCTGCCCGAGCTGGCGCCGGTGATCGGCGACAACGAGCCGCTGGACACTCCGGTCGACGAGGAGTTCCGGGTCGGGACGCTCGGGCTGGCCTTCGACGTCGACACCGCGACAGTGGTGATCGAGGCCATCGCGGCGGGCGAGGTGGAGCCCGAGGTCGAGCTGGGCGACGAGGACGACGACGAGGACGACGACGAGGACGAAGAGCCGGACGAGGACCTGGATAGGCTCCGGGTCCGGCTCACCCCGCAGGCGACCCGCCAGTTCATCGAGCGGGCCCGGCGAGTGGTCAACGCGGGCCGGCCACCGTGCCCGCTCTGCGGCCAACCGTTGGACCCCGCCGGGCACCTCTGCCCGCGGCACAACGGTTATCACCGGTGACCTCGTCCGGCCTCCAGCCTCGCCAGGACGGCGACGCCGCGCTGCGGCTGCTGCGTGATGGCGTCCTCGACCTGGAGGGTCGGCTGGTCGACGCGTCGAACACGACGCTGCGCGGCATCCTGACCCTGGACGGGTTGACCGCCCGCTGCGTCTACAAGCCCGTCCGGGGTGAGCGCCCACTCTGGGACTTCCCCGACGGCACCCTGGCCGGTCGGGAGGTCTCGGCGTACCTGGTCTCCAGGGCCACCGGATGGGACCTGGTGCCGCCCACGGTGCTGCGGGACGGCCCGTTCGGCCCCGGCTCCTGCCAGCTGTGGATCGACGAGCCGGAGGACGCCGAACCGCTCGTCGGTTTCCTGCCCGCCGGGGAGTTGCCGCCACGCTGGATCCCGATCGCCGCGGCCCAGGACGACGACGGCGCCGCGTACGCCCTCGCCCACGCCGACGACCCACGGCTGGCCCGGCTCGCGGTGCTCGACGCGGTGCTCAACAACGCCGACCGCAAGGGTGGTCACGTGCTCGTCGGCGCCGACGACCGGATCTACGGCGTGGACCACGGGGTGAGCTTCCACGTGGAGGACAAGCTGCGCACGGTGCTCTGGGGTTGGGCCGGTAAGCGGCTGCCAGCGGACGCCGTGGAGATGCTCGACGCGCTGGCCGGGCAGGTCGCCGGTGCGCTCGGCGCGGAGTTGGCCGACCATCTGACGATCAGCGAGGTGGCCGAGGTGGCCGCCCGGGTCGACAGGCTGCGCGAGACCGGCTGCTTCCCCCAGCCTCCGGAGGACTGGCCGGCGATGCCCTGGCCGCCCATGTGACAGGCTGTCATCTTGATCACCCGTGGGGCGCTCCGGCGTTGTCGCCGGGCTGGCTAGGCTGATCCCATGGAGTCTTGGGCGGGACACGAGGTGCCACGGCTGCCGGGCAGGGGCGAGCCACTGGCGTTGTACGACTCGGCGCGGCAGGGTGTCCACCCGAGCGAGCCGGCCGACGCGGGAAGCATGTACGTCTGCGGCATCACCCCGTACGACGCCACGCACCTCGGCCACGCCGCCACCATGATCACGTTCGACCTGGTGCAGCGGATGTGGCGCGACGCCGGCCGCCCGGTGCGCTACGTGCAGAACGTCACCGACATCGACGATCCACTGCTGGAGCGGGCCGCCCGCGACGGCGAGGACTGGGTGGTCCTGGCGATGCGTGAGACGGCGCTGTTCCGGGAGGACATGGAGGCGCTGCGGATCATCCCGCCGGAGCACTACGTGGGCGCTGTCGAGTCGATCCCGGACATCGCCGACAAGGTCGAGGTGCTGCTCAAGGACGGTGCCGCGTACCGGCTCGACGACGGCACCGGCGACGTCTACTTCGACATCTCCGCCACGCCCCGCTTCGGCTACGAGTCGAACCTGACCCGCGAGCAGATGCTGGAGATCTTCCCCGAGCGCGGCGGCGACCCCGATCGGGCCGGGAAACGGGACCCGCTCGACCCGCTGCTGTGGCGCGGCGCCCGCGATGGCGAGCCGTCCTGGCCGGGTGGCGAGCTGGGCCCGGGCCGCCCCGGCTGGCACATCGAGTGCGCGGTGATCGCGCTCAACCTGCTCGGCGACCGGATCGACGTGCAGGGCGGCGGCAACGACCTGCTGTTCCCGCACCACGAGGCCTCCGCCGCGCACGCCGAGCGGCTCACCGGCCAGGCGCCGTTCGCCGAGCACTACGTGCACGCCGGCATGATCGGTCTGGACGGCGAGAAGATGTCCAAGTCCCGCGGCAACCTGGTCTTCGTGTCCCGGCTGCGCGCCGACAAGGTCGACCCGATGGCGATCCGGCTGGCGCTGATCTCCGGTCACTACCGCAGCGACCGCACCTGGACCGACGACCTGCTCACCGCCGCGTACGAGCGCCTGGACCGTTGGCGGCGGGCCGCCGCCGCGCCCGCCGGGCCGTCCGGGGCTGAGTTGCTGGCCGAGGTACGCGCACGCCTGGCCGACGACCTGGACACCCCCGGAGCCCTGGCCGCAGCCGACCGTTGGGCCGAGGCCACCCTCGCCGGCGCCACCGACGACCCCGACGCGCCGGCCCTCTTCGCGAACACTGTCGACGCCCTCCTGGGCATCCGCCTCTGACCGTGCGTTTCGCGTTTGCCGTGATCGACTCGGGTTCCTGGATGTCGGGGTGTCCCGGCCGGTGCGATGCCCCGGTTTCCAGGAAGCCGAGTCGATCAGCGCATCACGGAATGAACGCCACCTCGGGGAAGGCCCGGCTCGGGCCGCTCAGGAGGTGACCGCCCCGGTGCCGCAGGTGCAGGTCGAAGAACGCCAGCGGGTACGCCTGCCCGATGCGGACCGCGCGGGCGGGGTCGAGAGTGCCGACCCAGCCGACGAGTTCCTCATCGCTCATCCCGATGATCCGTGCCAGCTGCGGCACGAGCCACTGATTGTCGCCGTACGACGAGTGGACCACCCCCGCAGCCTGCACGTTCAGCCGCCATCCATGAAGGTGCGTGAAGAACTCGGCGACGGCGGGCTCCGCGGCCCGGGTGAACTGCGCCGTCATCAACATGAACGGTCGGTGCAGGTCGGTGGGCAACGGCTGCGACTGCATCGGGCCGTCGAGGCTCAGCCCTGCCCGGACCCGCCGGTCGGTGCCCATGGTCAGGGCCGTCGCCGTACCGCCCTTCGACCAGCCGAACATGCCGACCCGGCTCAGATCGAGGGCGGCGCCCAGCCCAGGTGGCAGCGGCGCGTGCGCGACGTCGGGGTTGCCCCCGGCCGCGAGAACGGCGATCTGGTCGAGAACGAACCGGACGTCGCGCGCGTACGTCCACGGGGTGGCGTCGAAGTCGTCCTCCCGGACGGTGACCCGGCCGTCGGGGAACTCGCTGAACCCGTCGTACGTGTGGTCCACAGTGACGACCACGTACCCGTGGCTGGCGAGTTCCTGCACCACGATCGTGGTGTCCGAACGGTGGCTGCCGGCGCCGTGCGAGTAGAGAACCACCGGTAACCGCCGACCCGGATGCCGCACCGGCGCGCCCTCGTGCCCGGCCGTCAGTGGCGCCAGCGCGGCGTCGGGGGAAAAGCCGGCGGAGCCCAGCAGCATGCGCATCGACGCGGCGGTCATCCAGGGGGCGAGCGGATGATCCCGGACGTCCCGGGCGGGATACCAGACGCTGACCATCAGCTCCCGGTGCCGCCCCGGCCCCGCCAGCGGCTCCGGTCGGGAACGGTCGACCAGATGCAGCGCCACCGTACCCACCCGGTGGGGCCCGGTCGGCCGGGGCAGGGTGAGCCGGACCGGGCCCCGACCGGCCGTGGCGGCCATGGCGCGGCCGTCGACACCGGCAATGCCCATCGGTACGCCGACCCCGGCCACCAGTGCGGCTCCGACAACTCGACGGCGTGTCAGTCCCCGTCCACCGACGGGCTTCACGGTTCGCATCGATCTACCTCCTGAGGGTCGCTCGACGCCGGGACCGAGCCGCCCGACCATCGAGCAATACACACGCAGTATATATACTGAGTGTATAGATGCAACGGCTCCGCCCGCGCTCAGCCCGTTCCACCAACCCCACCAACCCCGCCCTGGCCCCACCAACCCCGCCCTGGCCCCGCCCCGCCCCGCCCGCCCCGCCCGGCCTGGCCCCTCCCGGTCTCACCCGGCTCACCCCGCCCCAGCCCTTGCCCTGCCCTCTCCACGTCGATCATGGAGTCGTGGTGCCTGGTTCCTAGCGCTATGCGCCTTTCGTGAGGCACCACAACTCCATTTTCGACCGGCGCTTGGTGTGTCGAGCCTCAGTGCCCCGCAACCCGCCACCCTGGCGCGGATCTTGCGGTTCCTGTCCCGTCAAAGGGGGTGGAACGGGGCATAGAGGCGACAGTATCTGCAAGATCGGCGAGGCAGGGCGAGGCAGGGCGAGGCAGGGCGAGGCAGGGCGAGGCACGGCGAGGCACGGCGAGGCACGGCGAGGAACGGCGGGGCGAGGCCGGGCGGGGCGGCTTCGAGGGTGGGGTGGGGTGGCGGCTAGCCCAGGACCAGGCCGGGGTCGGGTTCCGGGTCGGGGGTCGGGCCGGGGATCTTGTACTCCTCGGTGAGGGTGGTCATGGGGCCGGGCCAGGTCGCCTGGGACACCTCGATCGGCTTGCGGTGCGCGTCGTACGCGATGTGCAGCAGGTGCAGCACCGGGGTGTCCGGCCGGATCTGGAGGGTCTCGGCCTCCTCCCGGCTCGGCTGGCGGGCGCTGATCGTGTCGGTGGCTGAGGCGTACCGCCGTCCGGTCGCTTCCTCGGCCTCCTGGTAGAGCGGCCGGCCGAACGCCTCGGTGCGCTCCAGCGACGTGCCGGCGGTGTCGCGGGGCAGGAACCAGGAGGCGCCGACTTCGACGGGGGAGTCGTCGGTGCGGACGAGGTGCCGCCGGCAGAGCAGGTTGGTGCCGTCGGACACACCGAAGGCGTCGGCCACCTCGGCGGGGGCGGGGGCGTGCCCCACGGAGACGAGCTGTTGACGGTATCGGGCGGCCAGGTCGGCGTGGTAGCCGCGGAAGCCGCCGTACCGGCCCCGGGAGAGGCGGTTGAGGCGGCGGCGGGTGCCTCGGACGTACGTACCGGAGCCGGGTTTGGTGATCAGGATGCCCTCGACCCGCAGCTGGTCGACGGCGCGTTGCACTGTCTGCTTGGCTACGCCGAACATTTCGGCGATGGCCGGGATGGATGGCAGCCGCTCGCCCGGCCCCCAGTCGCCCCGGCGGACCTGGGCCTTGAGCTGCGCGGCGATCTGTCGGTGCGGGAACTCGGCGGCCCCGGGATTGATCTGCACACTCGCCTCCTTGATCACATCTAGGTTCCTAGGATGCCCTAGCGGGTGTGACGGTGCCACCCCGGACACGCGAAAACGGGCCCCCGGACCACAAAAGGTCCGAAGGCCCGCAGCTGAACAGTGCTACCAGGAACCGGCGGTGGGGCCGGCCGAACCGCCCCGGCGGCGCAGGTACTTCTCGAACTCCTGGGCGATCTCGTCACCGGTCAACGGGGTGATCCCCTCGTCGCCGACCCGTTCTTCGAGCTCGCGGACGTACTCGCCCAGCTCGGCGTCCTGCTCCGCGGCACTGCGCACCCGCTGCTCCCACTCGGCGGACTCCTCGGCCAGGTCGGCCATCGGCACCGGCAGGTCGACGACCTCCTCGACCCGGTGCAGCAGGGCGAGGGTGGCCTTCGGGCAGGGCGGGTTGTTGGCGTAGTGCGGCACGTGCACCCAGAACGAGACGGCGTCCACCTCGGCGCGGGTGCACGCGTCGTGCAGCACGCCGACGATGCCGGTCGGCCCGTCGTAACGGGTGGGGGTGAGCTGGTAGCGCTCGGCGGCCTGCGCGTCGGAGGCGCTGCCGCTGATCGGCAGCGGCCGGGTGTACGGCACGTCGGCCAGCAACGCGCCGAGCAGCACCACCCGTTCCACCTCCAGGCTGTGGCAGATCTCCAGCACCTGCTCGCAGAACGTCCGCCAACGCATGCTCGGCTCGATGCCGCGGATCAGCACCACGTCGCGGTCGGTGCCCTCCGGGCTGGCGACCATGAACCGGGTCGTCGGCCACTCCACCCGTCGGGTCTCCCCGTCCGCCATGGTGATGGTGGGCCGGCTGACCTGGAAGTCGTAGAAGTCCTCCGGATCCAGCTCGGCGATCTGCCGGGCGTTCCAGACCTGCTCCAGGTGCTCGACCGCGGCGGTGGACGCGTCGGCGGCGTCATTCCAGCCCTCGAACGCGGCGATCGCCACCGGGGACCGCAGCACCGGCAGTCCGTCGAACTCGGTCACGCCGTCACCTCACCCTGCTCGTCGCGGCTGGCGCCGGGACCGCGCCCGGTCGTCATACCGTGTGGCACGGCGGCGTCCCTGTTGTCCTTCACGTCCGCCAGCCTACGTGCAGGGCGAGGGTGCGGCCCGTCGGCCGCGCCGGTCGGCCGCTCCGGCAGCACGTCATACCCGAACGAACCGGACATGGTGATCCCCGTGACACAATATGGGATCGCTCGAGGACGGTCGTGGAGTCCGACCGAATCGCACTAACCTGAATGAGTGCGGACTTCATTGATGGATGTGCTGGCTGATCGCATTCTCATCGCCGACGGCGCGATGGGCACGATGCTCCAGGCCGCGGACCTCACGCTCGACGACTTCGACGGGCTGGAGGGGTGCAACGAGATCCTCAACGTCACCCGCCCGGACGTGGTGCGTGGGGTGCACGACGCCTACCTGGCAGTCGGTGCCGACTGCGTGGAGACCAACACCTTCGGGGCCAACCTCGCCAACCTCGCCGAGTACGACATCCCGCACCGGATCCGTGAGTTGTCCGAGGCGGGTGCCAGGATCGCGCGGGAGGCCGCCGACGCGGCCAGCACCCCGCAGCGGCCCCGGTTCGTGCTCGGCTCGATCGGGCCGGGCACCAAGCTCCCCACCCTCGGGCACGCCCCCTACTCGACGCTGCGCGACGCCTATCAGGAGAACGCCGCGGGTCTGATCGTCGGCGGCGCGGACGCGCTGATCATCGAGACCTGCCAGGACCTGCTCCAGGTCAAGGCTGCGGTGGTCGGGTCGAAGCGGGCGATGGCCGAGCTGGGCCAGTCGGTGCCGATCATCTGTCACGTGGCGGTGGAGACCACCGGCACGATGCTGGTCGGCAGCGAGATCGGTGCGGCCCTCGCCGCTATCGAGCCGCTCGGCGTGGACCTGATCGGGCTCAACTGCTCGACCGGCCCGGCCGAGATGAGCGAGCACCTGCGCTACCTGTCGCAGCACTCCCGCATCCCGCTGTCGGTGATGCCGAACGCCGGCCTGCCGGTCCTGACCGCCGACGGCGCGTACTTCCCGCTGACTCCCGTGGAACTGGCCGAGGCCCTGGAGCGGTTCATCACCGAGTACGGAGTGGGGCTGGTCGGTGGCTGCTGCGGCACCACCCCGGAGCACATCCGGGTGCTGGCCGAGCGGCTGCACGGCGTCACCGCCCCGGCCCGCGAGCCCCGGCACGAGGCGGGCGTCTCCTCGGTGTACCACCCGGTGCCGTTCGCCCAGGACGCGTCGGTGCTGATGGTGGGGGAGCGGACCAACGCCAACGGTTCGAAGGCGTTCCGGGAGGCGATGCTCGCCGGTGACTGGCGGGCCTGTGTGGAGATTGCCCGCAGCCAGGCGCGCGACGGCTCGCACCTGCTCGACCTGTGCGTCGACTACGTCGGCCGCGACGGCACCCAGGACATGCGGGAGCTGGCCGGTCGGTTCGCCACCGCGTCGACGCTGCCGATCATGCTGGACTCCACCGAACCGAACGTGGTGGAGGCCGGCTTGGAGATGCTCGGTGGCCGCTGTGTGGTCAACTCGGTGAACTTCGAGGACGGCGACGGCCCCGAGTCGCGGTACGCGCGGGTGATGCCGATCGTCCGTGAGCATGGCGCGGCGGTGGTGGCGCTGCTCATCGACGAGGAGGGCCAGGCCCGTACCCAGGAGTGGAAGGTTCGGGTCGCGGCGCGGTTGATCGACGACCTGACCGGTCGGTGGGGTGTGGACCGCTCCGACATCCTGATCGACGCGCTGACCTTCCCGATCGCCACCGGCCAGGAGGAGACCCGCCGCGACGGCATCGAGACGATCGAGGCGATCCGGGAGATCTCCCGCCGCTACCCCGGTGTCAACTTCACACTGGGCATCTCGAACATCTCGTTCGGGCTCAACCCGGCGGCCCGGCAGGTGCTCAACTCGGTGTTCCTGCACGAGTGCGTGCAGGCCGGCCTGACGTCGGCGATCGTGCACGCCAGCAAGATCCTGCCGATGTCGAAGATCCCCGACGAGCAGCGGAAGGTCGCCCTGGACCTGGTCTACGACAGGCGTCGCGAGGGGTACGACCCGGTGCAGCGGTTCCTGGAGCTCTTCGAGGGCGTCGACGTGACCAGCGCCCGGGCCAGCCGCGCCCAGGAGTTGGCGGCGCTGCCGCTGGACGAGCGGCTCAAGCGGCGGATCATCGACGGTGAGCGCAACGGCCTGGAGGCCGACCTGGACGAGGCGATGGCCGGCGGTCGCTCCCCGTTGTCGATCATCAACGACATCCTGCTGGACGGCATGAAGGTGGTCGGTGAGCTGTTCGGCTCCGGCCAGATGCAGTTGCCGTTCGTGCTCCAGTCCGCCGAGGTGATGAAGACCGCTGTGGCCTACCTGGAGCCGCACATGGAGACCGCTGAGGACGGCGGCAAGGGCCGCATCGTGCTCGCCACCGTCCGCGGCGACGTGCACGACATCGGCAAGAACCTGGTCGACATCATCCTGTCCAACAACGGCTACGAGGTGGTGAACATCGGCATCAAGCAGCCGATCAGCGCCATCCTGGACGCCGCCGAACAGCACCGCGCCGACGCGATCGGCATGTCCGGGCTGCTGGTGAAGAGCACCGTAATCATGAAGGAGAACCTGGCCGAGATGGCCACCCGCGGGGTAGCGGAGCGTTGGCCCGTCCTGCTGGGTGGGGCGGCACTGACCCGCGCGTACGTCGAGGACGACCTGCGGTCGATGTTCCCCGGGCAGGTGCACTACGCGCGGGACGCGTTCGAGGGTCTGTCCCTGATGGACCGGGTGATGACCGCCAAGCGTGGCGGCGCCCCGGTGATCGACCCCGAGCGGGAGGCGGCTCTCGCAGCCCGGCGGGCCCGCCGGGAACGGCAGCGCTCAATGGTCACCACGTCGTTGCCGGAGCTGCACGACTCCTCGGTCCGCTCCGACGTGGCCGCCGACGTGGCGGTGCCCACCCCGCCGTTCTTCGGCACCCGGGTTGTCAAGGGCGTGCCGATGGCCGACTACGCGGCGCTGCTCGACGAGCGGGCCACCTTCTCCGGGCAGTGGGGGCTGCGCGGCGTCCGGGGCGGCAGCGGACCCTCCTACGAGGAACTGGTCGAGACCGAGGGCCGGCCGCGGCTGCGGTACTGGCTGGACCGGCTGATCGCCGACCAGGTCCTTGAGGCAGCAGTGGTGTACGGCTACTTCCCCGCGTACTCCGAAGGCAATGACCTGGTGGTGCTCGACGAGAACGGGCACGCGGAGCGCGCCCGGTTCTCGTTCCCCCGGCAGCGGCAGGAGCGGCGGCTCTGCCTGGCGGACTTCTTCAGGCCCCAGGGCGACCAGCTCGATGTGGTGGCGTTGCAACTGGTCACCGTAGGCCAGCCGGTCAGCGAGTACGCGGCGAAGCTGTTCGCCCGCAACGAATACCGCGACTACCTGGAGGTGCACGGGCTCTCCGTGCAGCTCACCGAGGCTCTCGCCGAATACTGGCACCAGCGCATCCGCGTGGAGATGACACTGCCCGACGGTCGTCCGCTGGGGCACGACGACCCGGCGGACCTGGCCGGCATCCTGCACAACGACTACCGGGGCTGCCGGTACGCGTTCGGCTACCCGGCCTGTCCCGACCTGGAAGACCGGGCGAAGATCATGGATCTGCTCGGCGCGGACCGGATCGGGGTCGAGCTGTCCGAGGAGTTCCAGCTCATGCCGGAGCAGGCCACCGACGCGATAGTGGTCCACCACCCGGAGGCCAACTACTTCAACGCCAAGTAGCTGGCGCAGATGGCCTGACCTGCACCTGAGGTCGTCCGGAAGGCCGCTGCCGGGCCGCGCGGCCACGAGCCCGCGCGGCGTAGGGGAGCGCATGCCGGCCGCGTCGGCGAACTGGCGGCCGCCGGTGGCGGGGTTGCGGTTACTCGCCTCCGGCGGGGGTGCTCGGCCTCCGAGAGGGTTACAACCCCGTCGGCGTGTTGCGGTCCGTGGGTGGTTGCGCGAGCCATCCCGCCTGCCACCAAACCGGGGCAGGCCGAGCACACCCTTGCGCGCTTCTGCGATCGTTGGCGGCAGACGTCATGTGCCGTTTGTGTCGGCCCTTGCGGGTTCGAGGCAGGTTTGGATGGTCAATGATTGTTCTTGTCCAGCAGCTTCCAGCGTTAGTCGGCGTGATTGTGGGAGCCCTCGCGTCTTACCTCGTTAGCAGCGCAGGAGAGCGAGCACGATGGCGACGCAGCCAGCGGGTCCGCTGGGACGAGAGCCGCATGCGGGTGTATGCCGAGTATGGCGGCGCGGTCAAGCGGTGGGCCTACCTGTCATGTCGCATCGCGGCAGCGCGAGGATTCGACCACTCCGCGGCCCACCTGGCCCCGGAAGAAGGGCTCCCGCTCTTGGCCGCTGCGGAGGATGATCGTGGAGCGCGGTGGGAATCGATGCTGCTATTGGGCAGCCCGGAGACTGTTACTGCCGCACGTGATTGGCATCAAGCTGTCCACCGTCTCGATTGGTACGCGCGAGGGCGGTTGACGGATGCCGAGCAGTGGCGGCCGGCAATTCAGGAGATGGAGAAGTGCCGCGACAAGTACTACGAATGTGCACGAAACGACCTTGGTGTAGGTGGTGGAATGTTGCCGCCGCCGGCATGGCCTCCTCGTTGGGTTCCCAAGATCGGGGCTGATGCAGCAACCCGAGGTTGAAGCCCGCAGTGCAGGCGGTCGACGGGGCCTTGATGCTCTCCCCGCAGCAGTGACGGCCGGCGGCGAACAGGCCGAGCGCACGAGCGGCGGCGCGAGTGTGCGTCAGGCCGGGATGGTGGGGTCGGCTCGATAACCAGTTGCGTCTCCGGGCACCGCTGATGCAGCGTACGGGCATGATCAATTCTGCTCGACTGCTTGCGGCCTACGACGAACAGCTTCGGACTGACGCCGAGACGCCGAGCGCGGTTTCAGTCACCCGACACGGGCCACTGCGTCTCGTGACCTTCGCGGGTGGTCGTGGGTTTGTCACCTACCGCGATCTCGGTGGGGCGGACGCCGATACGATTCGTCGGCTCGTCCCCGAGGCGCTCGCTCACTACCGGGCAGATCCTGAGATCGGGCGGGTCAAGTGGAAGGCGCGTGGGCACGATCATGCGCCGGGGTTGCACGAGGCGTTGCTGGAGAATGGGTTCACTGCGGATGAGCCTGAGTCGATCATGATTGGCGAGGCGCGGCTGCTGGCCGTTGACGTCTCGCTGCCCGAAGGCGTGACACTGCGTCGGGTCAGCGAGGAGGCGGACGTCCGCGCCATGAGTGCGATGCAGGACGAGGTCTTTGGGGACCCGGTCAGCGATGACATGGCGAACGCCCTCCTGCGCCGCCTGGCCCGCGATGACGGGATGGAGTTGTGGGTTGCGGAGGCGGAGGGACGGATCGTCAGCGCCGGCCGGCTGGAGCCGCTGCGGGGGACCGACTTCGCCGGGATCTGGGGCGGCGCGACGCGAGCGGAGTGGCGCGGCCGTGGGATCTACCGCGCGTTGACGGCGGCGCGGGCCCGCTCGGCACTCCGTATGGGCAAGACACTCATCAACAGCGACTCGACCGAGTACTCGCGCCCGATCCTTGAACGCTACGGTCTGATCAAGGTGTCGACGACGACGCCCTACAACTGGCAGCGGTGATCGCCCTTCTCACGGCCCCACGTGGTCCCATCCCATCGCAGCGGGTGTCCATCCCACCTGCGCAGATGACACGCTGTGCGGATGCGACAGGTAACCGTGCTCGGCAGTTCCGGTGCCTTCCCCGAACCAGGCCGTGCCTGTAGCGGCTTCGCTGTGGACTGGGACGGCTACCGCTTGGTGCTTGACCTGGGCTACGCCACGCTGCCGCGGTTGCTCAGGCACTGGCCCGATGGTGCGGTGGACGCCGTCGTCATCACCCACGAGCACCCGGATCACTGCGTCGACCTGCACGGTCTGTTCAGGATGCGGTTCTACGGTCAGCCGGGCGGGCCACGGCTGCCGTTGTACTGCCCGCCCGGCGTGCTCGACCGGCTCGGCGGCCTGGAGCCCGATGTCGACCTGCACGCGGTCTTCGACCTGCACCCACTACCCGGCAGCTACCGGGTCGGGCCGTTCGACCTCACCGGGCTGTCTCTGCCGCACTTCGTGCCCAACGCCGGCATCCGGCTTCAGGCCGACGGAATTGCCGTGGCCTACTCGGGGGACACGGGGCCGACTCCCGCGTTGGCCGAACTGGGCCGTGGCGCCGACCTGTTCATCGTCGAAGCGACGGACTACGAGGGCGAGGCCAGCCGTCCCACCCGAAACCTCATGACCTCCACCGAGGCCGGTGTGTGGGCTCGCCGCGCGGGTGCCCGCCGCCTGATGCTCACCCATTTCTGGCCCGGCAACGACCGGGCAGCCGCGGTGGCCGCCGCGCAGGTGGAGTTCGACGGTGCGGTGCTGGCGGCCGAGGAAGGGCTCACCCTGATGCTTGGAACACCAGACAGCTGACCTTCCTCTGTCGCACCGTGCGCGACTGCCCGTCGAGCGGCAGGCTCAATGACGTCGGAGCGCAGTCACTCGACGAATGTGCCATCCGCATTCATGATCTCGTCTCGCACCAGCGGTACGAAGGCCGACCGGGTCCCGTCATCCACGGCGACCGACATGCGGATGCGCCCATCGCCGTCATCAAGGGCGTGGCTGACCACGTGGTACCGCTTGCCGTCATCGCCGATGGCGTGGCGTACGTCCTTGTCATCGAGCATCGCGCACCAGTCGCGGTAGTTGACGCGTCGCCATTCAGCCAGGCGCACCTCGGCGAGCCCTGCCGCCGACTCGTTCTTCAGCTCCATCTGCTCAGCCTCTCAGCCGCGTTGTGGCCGTTAGCTTGTAGTAGTAGCAAGACAGCGGCACGAGCTGGAATGCCGAGTCCCCAGGTTGATCGGCACGAGTACGCCGACCAGGACGTGCTGGAGGAAGGCATCGTCTTTGGGCAGCGAGCCCTCCGTTCAGATGTCGAGAACGGCCGGGCGGGTCCGTCCTCGGGGAGGATGCGGTCACCGTGACCGCACCAGAGCAGGGAGATCCAGCATGGCGATCCAGCGGATGGACAACGTCCTCATCGTTGTCGAGGACCTCGACGTGGTCATCGCGTTCTTCGTCGAACTCGGCATGGAACTGGAGGGGCAGGGGCCGGTCGAGGGGCGGTGGGTGGAACGTGTCATCGGGATCGATGACGTCCGGCAGGAGGTCGCGATGCTGCGGACCCCGGACGGCCACGGCAAGGTCGAGTTGGCGATGTTCCACCGACCGACGGCAATCGGCGCGGAACCGAAGAACGCGCCGGCGAACACGCTGGGCATTCGACGGATCATGTTCGCCGTCGACGACATCGAGGACGTGATCACTCGGCTGCGCGGCCACGGCGCCGAACTCGTGGGGGAGTTGGAGCGGTACGAGGACGCCTACCGGCTCTGCTACGTCCGCGGCCCCGAGGGCATCCTCGTCGGACTGGCCGAACAGCTCACCTGAGACTCTACGCAGCTAACTACGGATCCGGCTCGCGGCCCTTCACCGCGGCGTCTCCGGCATAGCCACGTGCATTCCGAAAATACGGGCTTAATCAGCCGATCCGTCAGGTCGACCGGATGCTTGCCCTGCTGGCCGGTCCATCCGTCGCATTCGAATTCGTCCAGTTCGGCAGTTCGTACCGCCCGCACACGTTTGAGCCTGTCGCACAAGTCGATGAGATGACGTGTGATCACCGGGGCCATCGGCGTGATCCCACCTTGTGGTCGCATTTCGAAACGGACTTGGCCTGTCCAGCATTCGAGATCGACCCCTCGTAAGTCCTGGATGGACCGTGTCTGGACGAGCCACCGGAGCGATCTTCGGAGCGTTCGGATCTGGTCCACACGACCCTGCCCGTCACCTAGCGGACGCCCCTTGAACAAACTTTGTGGGAAGCTTGAATCTGCTGGTGGGAGCAGGTGCGAACAGCGGGGGCTCATGGTCGCGCAATTCAGGCTGCTGGGCGATGTCGAGGCCTTCATCGACGGCAATGCGATTGACCTGGGGCATGTCCGTCAGCGATGCGTGCTGGCAGTTCTACTGGTCGAGGCGAACAAGGTCGTTCACGTCGACCAGTTGCTCGACAGGGTGTGGGTGGACCGGCCGCCGCAACGTGCACACGGTGCGCTCTACAGTTACCTCTCCCGGTTACGGCGCTGTCTGCGGAGCGCCGACGACGTCGCCATCGTCCGGCAACAGGGCGGTTACCTGCTCAAGGTCGATCCCATGATGGTGGATCTGCACCGTTTTCAGGAGTTGGTCTCCCGCGTCCGGCTCGCGGTGGACGACGACGACGCGCTGCGGCAGTTCGACGAGGCGATCGGGCTATGGCGCGGTGACCCGTTCGCGCGCCTGGACACCCCCTGGTTCAACACCCTGCGTACCGCTCTGCGTCAGGCGCGGCTGGCCGCCGAGCGCGACCGTACCGACATCGCCCTGCGTCGCGGTCGGCATTCGGCGTTGTTGTCCGAGCTGTCGCGTGAACTGGCCGAACAGCCATTGGACGAGCGTCTCGCCGGCCAGCTCATGCTGGCGCTGTCCCGCTCCGGTCGACAGGCGGAAGCCCTCGAGCAGTACCAGCAGATCCGGCAACGCCTGGCCGACGTGTTGGGCATCGACCCGGGGCGTGACCTGCAGGAGCTGTTTCTCCGGATCCTCCACGGCGATCGTGAGTTCGCCGCCTCGGCCGTGGTGCGGGCATCTACGGAGCCGGCCACGGCTCATCCGCCCCGGCAACTGCCACCGCCGCCGGCGCACTTCGCTGGACGGGCTCGTGAGCTGGCGGCGCTGACCCAAGCCGTGGACCGCCAGCCCGAGAGCGGGCCCGTCATCATGACTGTCGCGGGGATGGGTGGGATCGGTAAGACCTGGCTCACGTTGCGGTGGGCCCACGACAACCTGGACCGGTTTCCCGACGGACAGTTGGCTGTCAACCTGCGCGGCTTCGAGCCCACCGCGGAGGCGCTGCCATCGGCGGTAGCGCTACGCGGCTTCCTCGACACCCTCGGTGTACCGCCCGATTCGGTGCCGCTGGATCTGGACGCGCAGGTCGGGTTGTACCGCAGCCTTGTCGCCGGTCGGCGAATGCTGATCGTGCTCGACAACGCCCGCGACGCCGAGCAGGTCCGTCCGTTGCTGCCCGGTGTCGCGGGCTGCGTGGTGGTGGTGACCAGCCGACAGCAGTTGTCCGGCTTGGTGGCGGTCGAGGGCGCCCACCCGGTCACGCTCGACCTCCTCAGTACCGCTGACGCCCGGGAGCTGCTGGCACGTCGACTCAGCGGCGACCGGGTGGAGTCCGAACCGCAGCCGGTGGACGACATCGTCGAGCGGTGTTCCGGGTTGCCGCTGGCGCTGGCGATCGTGGCGGCCCGCGCGGCGACCCAGCCCGAGTTTCCGCTCGCCGCGCTCGGCCGGGAATTGGCCGAACTGCAGGGCGGCCTTGACGGCTTCTCAGGCAGTGGGGACCCGGCCACCGACCTACGGTCGGTGTTCTCCTGGTCGTACCGCGCGCTCGGCGAGCCGGCGGCGCGGCTGTTCCGCCTGCTTGGGCTGCACCCCGGGCCGGACACCTCGGTACGGGCTGCCGCCAGCCTCGCCGCCGTGCCGGAACGGCAGGTACGTGGCATCCTCGCTGAGCTGAACCGGGCGCAGCTTCTGGTGGAGTGGGCGCCGGGTAGGTACACCTGCCACGACCTGCTGCGGGCTTACGCGGCGGAACTGGTCGAGTCGGAGCCTGCGGAGGTACACCGCGACGCCCTGCACCGGATCGTGGAGCACTACCTCCACAGCGCTCAGTACGCCGACCGGCGGCTGTCCCCGCTGCGGAATCCGAGCGAGCCGCCGCCGGTCCAGGTGGGCGTTCAGCCGGAGGAGCCAGCGGACAACGCCCAGGCGTTGTCCTGGTTCGCCGAGGAGTACGCCGTGCTCAGGCAGGTGGTCGAGCTGGCCGCCAGGCACGGGCTCGACCGGTACGTCTGGCAGCTCGCCGGGGCACTGACCACCTTCCTGAGCCGCCGGGGCCACTGGGAGGACCTCATCGCCGTGCAGAACCGCGCGTTGGCTGTCGCCGAGCGCAATGGTGACCGGGCGGCGCAGGCCCAGGCGCACCAGGACATCGTTCCCGCCTACTCGGAGACGGGCCGGCTCGAGTTGGCCCGGGCTCACCTGGAACGCGCACTGATGTTGTTGGACGAACTTGCCGACCGGGTCGGCCAGGCGCACGCGCTGTTGACATTGAGCTGGGTCAGCGACAAGGAAGGCGATCAGGCGGCAGCGTTGCGCCATGACCGGCACGCGCTGAGACTGTTCCGCGACAACGGGCATCAGGCAGGCGCGGCCCGCGCTCTCAACGCGCTCGGTTGGGATCACGCAATGCTCGGGGAATACCAGGAGACGATCCGCTACTGCCAGCAAGCTGTCGTCCTGCAACGTCAGCTCGGGGACCGGACCGGCGAGGCGAACAGTTGGGACACGCTCGGCTATGCCCATCACCATCTCGGTCACTACCAGCGGGCGGCCCGCTGTTACCGCCGGGCGCTGAAACTCAACCGGGAACTGGGACACCGCTACAACGAGGCGGAGGCCCTACGGCACCTGGGTGACACCCAGCAGGCCCTCGGCCACCCGGAGGCGGCCAACCTCTGCTGGCTGCGCGCCCTGGAAATCCTCACAGCGATCGGGCATCCGGAGGTCGAACAGGTCCGCGACAAGCTCGCCGCGAGTCAGGGCGTGCCTGCCGATGCTCGCCCGCGGTCGGCTGGCTTCGCGAGGCTGCCAGCCGACCCGACTGCGTTGACCAAACCTCGCTGAGCAGACAGCCAGGTCAATCCACGGGAACGGCTTCTCTTCGTTGTTCGGGCAACAGTTCGGTCGGTATGCCGGGCCCGGCTGGCAGCCGGTCGGAGGTACCGGTCGCGGTCACCTTTCCGTCGGCGAGCACCACGACCCGGTCGGCGGCCCGAATCGTCGAACTCCGGTGCGCGATCATCAGCACGCTGCATGAACGCGAGATGTTCCGCACCAACTCCGCCAACCCTGCCTCGTTGGCCGCGTCCAGATGCGCGGTCGGCTCATCGAGCAGCAGCAACCGAGGTCGGGGCAGCAACGCGCGAGCGATCGACACCCGCTGGCGTTCCCCACCGGAGAGCATGCTGCCGTGCTCGCCCACCTGGGTGTCGAGCCCGTCAGGCAGTCGGTCCACCACTTCGTCGAGGTTGGTCACCCGGAGCACTTCGGCGAGCTCATCCTCGTCGGCATCGGGGTGGGCGTACGTGAGATTGTCACGGAGGGTGCCGGCGAGCAGCGGGCACTCCTGCTGGACATACCCGACCGTCGACCGCAGTTCGTCGACCGGCATCGACGCGATGTCCCGGCCGTCAAGCAGGATCGTTCCCCGGGACGCCTCGTAGAAGCGCTCGACCAGGGCGAAGATGGTGGTCTTGCCCGCACCGGACGTACCAACGAGAGCCACACTGGTATGCCGCGCGACGTCGAACGACACCCCCCGCAGCACCTCCCGGCCCGGACCGTAGGAGAAGTGGACATCGCGCAGTTCCAGGGCCGGCGTCTCTGGTCCGGCAATCGAAGCGGGCGGCCCGTTCCCGTCGTCGGCACCGTCCCGCTCGACGTCGGCGGTCTGCTCAAGGTCGAGCCCCATGGTCTCGTGGATGCGTTGCAGAGCAGCCATCCCCTTCTGCACGGCGCTTCCCCCGGCGAAGACGGCGACCAACGGGACGAGCAGGAACGACACGTACAGGAGGAAGGCGACGAACTGGCCGATGTCCAGGTGGCCGGAGGCGACGCGAGCACCACCGAGACCGAGTACGAGAAGGAATGAGCCGTTGGCGCTCAGGGACACGGCCGGAACGATCATCGCGTCCAGCCGAGCCACCCGGATGCCCGCGTCATACGCCTCCCGGGCTCGTCCACCGATCCGTTCGGCCTCGCGATCCTCGGCCCTGGCGGCGCGAACCGTCCGCATCGCCGCCAGGGCACGCTCGAGATCGGCGAGAAGCAGACCGATTCGCCCCTGCGCGTGTTCCGACCAGCGCCTGATCCCGATCATCACGAACGCGAGAATCGACCCGCCCAGGGCCACCGACGCGACCGCGAAGACGAACAGGAACCAGTCGAGCCAGAGCATCAGCGCTACCGCACCTGCCAGTGACGCCACGCCGATGACCGCGTTGACGATCCCGTTGGCCACCACTGCCCGTAGCAGGGTGGTGTCGGTGCCGACCCGGGACAGGAGGTCACCGGTGCGGAGTTGGTCGTACTCCCGCATCGGCAGCCGCAGCAGCCGGTCGGTCAGACCGAGTCGCAGCCGTAGCACCAGCGCCTCGCCGCCGCGTTGCAACAGGAAACTCTGCACACCCGAGATCGCCGCGGCGGCGAGGAAGAGGAGGACCAACCAGATCGCGAGTGACGTGACCGGTTGGCCGAGCAGCATCGCGTTGATCGTGCGCATGGCCAGCAGCGGCTGGACCAGGGCGAGACCGGCCGACACGATGCCGAGGACGGCCGCCACCAGCAGTACCGGCCGTTGTGGGCGGAGCAGGCCGAGCAGCTCACGCAACGGCACCGCGACGGGATCTGTCGGAGGCACCGGGCCGGCCTCCAGAGGGTTACGGCGGATATCGGTACGCACTGTGGGACTCCCTGGGTTTGACGAATGGACAGGGCGGGCGCGGGCGGCGCGTCCGGAACCTCAGGCGGCGGATGTCGCCGATACTCGCCGAGCCTCGGCCGGCGCCTCCTCGCTGACCCGCCGCCGGCCGGAGTCGACGCCGAGCAGCGGCGCGCTGAGCACGACGAGGTTGTAGAGTGCGTGCGCGACCAGGGCGGCAACGATCCCGATCTCGATGGCCACGAGCCCCAATGACACGCCGATGAGGGTCAGTTCGGCGAATCGGATCCACCGCGGACGGACCATGCTGCCGCTGTGCGTACCGGCCCACAGCAGCGCGGCGACCAGGGCGGCGAGCAACGGCTGACCGGTCAGCCAGAGGACGACCGGCACCGCGAGAAGCCGGAAGACCGCCTCCTCGCCGATCGAACTCTGCGCGGTCAGCGAGAGCACGTGGGGCAGGTCCATTCCGACCGTACGCAACGAGCGCCGGTCCGGGTTCGGAGACACCCGGGCGAGTCCCGTCCGACGCAGGAGCGCGTACCCGGCCGCGGCGAGTCCCAGCCAGATCGCTGCCAGGCAGGCGCCCCAGATCAGTTGCCGACCGAGATTCGAGGTTGTGGGAATCCCGACCCGCTGGGCGACCAGCGATCCGGCCAGGGCGGCGACCACCACCACGGCACTCATGGTCACCGCCGTCACCGCCGACGTGAGCGCGTTGATCGCCCTGAAGGCGGCCCAGGACTGCGTCCCCTCGTAACCGTGCACCGCTGTGTACCGGAACCGGTCGCCTTCACCGAAGAGGACCGCCAGCAGGACCGGCACCGCCAACAGTGCGGCCAACGACGCCTGCGCGGTACCACCGGCGAACGCGAGGAGGGCCACCCCGCCGACCAGTGCCAGCACCGAGCCGAGCAGCGCCCCCGCGCCGGCGAGGACTTCCCGCTGCTCGGCCCGCTCGAGTGCCGGTACCTGCTCGTTGGTCAACTCCACCAGGGAGTCGACGCGCAGCACTGTCGCGCCGAGTGACTCCACCTCGAACTCGATCCGGACGTCCGGACTGGTCGCCCGGAACCGGCGGGTACGCTCGGTCGACTCATCCTCACGGGTCCAGTACCCGGCGCCCACCGGCTCCGCCCCGGCCCAGACCCCGTCGCGGACCCCCAGCCGCTGTCGCAGCCCCGTGTCGTCGCCAGTGTCCGACGCCGGCCCGACGTCGGCGGCCCGATCCGCGCCGTCGTCGGTCGCGGCGTCACGGGCGCGAACAGGTACGACACGGTCGACCACTCGACCGCGCAGATCACCGGCGAGTTCGAAGAGCACCACCTCGCCCCGGGGTGAGAGTCCGACCAGGACGCTGCCGTCGGCGCCAATGAAGCGGACCCGCCAGGAGCCCTGTAGACCCCACCCGTTGAGGAACTCCCGTTGCCGGCCGACGAGCCCGAGGTGGTGCAGCCGGTCGACGATGCCATCGAAGTGCAGGACGGCGAAGGAGCGCCAGCCCGTGGTGTCGAGACCGCAGAGGCGCCGTACCGTCGCCGCGGCCTGAACCGTTGCGGCAGCGGCGTCCATCACCGGGGGCATCGGCTCGGTGGGGTACGCCCGGGTCCGTAGGACGATGAAGAGCGCACCGAACAGCAGTCCGATAACGGCCAGAACGACACTCTCAGTCATGACCGCACCCCGAGCCGCAGCGCGCCGTACCGCAGCAGCCGCTGGTCGCCGCGTCCCCACGGATCGACGGCCCCGGCGTCAGACCGAACGGCAGGTCGACGTCTTCGGTGGGATTCAGCCGCTGGATACAGCGGCAACCGCGGGCAGTGGACCGGACGGCGGCCAGCCGACCAGGTTCCCCGATCAGCTCGAGTGGCTCGGTGAGGATCCGACCGAGGGACTCCGCCTCGATCTGGCACGGGGTCACCTGGCCGTCGGCGCGGACGTGCCAACTCAGGTAGCCGGGGGTGAGGAACTCGACGGGCAGCCCGATCGGCGCCAACTGCTCACCGAGATCCACGCACTGGTCCCAGCCCAGCGCCTCGAGGTTGAGGTGGCGTGTCTCCTGGAACTGCCGGATCACATCCGCGACCTGATCCGGTGTCAGTCCGAACCCGTCCTGGTCGCCCCTGCCCACCGGTACCACCCGACCTGCCCGGAACAGTCGGGCGCCGGCGCTGTCCACGTCGGAGACGACGGCGGCGACGTCCCGGTAGTTCGCGGGGGTCACCGTCATCGCGACGATCACGGGTATCCCTGCTGCGGTTAGGCGTCGCATCGTGTGCAGTGACTCGTTGTAGGCCCCGGCCCGGCCCCGGATGAGATCGTGCCGTTCGGCGCGTCCGTCGATGCTGATCTGGGCCCGGATGTTGCCGCAGGCGGCCGCCATCGCGACCAGTTCGTCGGACCAGTGCAGGCCGTTGGTGAAGATGTCGACGTGGTCGACCAGCGCGCTGGCGGTCGCCAGGGTGCGGCGAAAGTCCCGGGCGATGGTCGGCTCACCACCAGTGAGGGTCACGGCCGCGATGCCGGACTGGGCCAGCCGCTCCAGCACCTTGACCCAGTCGTCGGCGGTCAACTCGCCGGGCAGGGCGGCTCCGGAGCTCGCGTAACAGAACGAACAGCTGAGGTTGCACCGGTTGGTGAGTTGGAGCGACGCCAGCAGCGGCAGGTACGCGTCGGTCGAGCCAGACACCCGCAGGGGCTGGTCGAGCGCCCCGTTGAGCCAGGAGGAGGTCAACCACGACCCGCTCAGTGCCTCGACCATCTCCGCCTGAACCTCGTCCGGGTCACGGCGGGAGGTGCCGGCCCGGATCCGGGCGGTGCGGGACACACTGCGCGTCCGTGCCAGTTGAAGGGCGATCTCCAGCGCCTCGCTGGACAGTCGTACGTAGTTCAGGCTGTTGCGGTCCACCAACAGTCCACCGACGGGTTGCAGGTGGATGCCCCAGTCAGGCGATGGTGGGTCAGCGGTGCCGGCGACCGAGTCACCGGAGGCGTGGGAAAGCGCGGTTGTCATAAGGGGTTCCCTCGGGATTGGCCGGCCGTCGGCTTGGCGGCTGCGTCGGCACCGTGTTGGTCTGGACCGGCGGGATTTCGTCGTCTGGAGAGGTGCGGCCCCGGCCGTCCGGAGCGGGCGTCACGCCCGCTCCGGACGGTCGGTCGGAATCGGTCACATGGCCTGCGAGTACGGCGGCGGCCCCAAGCACGCCGCGACGAACGGCGCCCAGCCGCTGGCCCAGCAAATGCCGCAACCCACGGACTTGATCATCGGTTCGGCCCGCTTCTCCGAGCCGAGTCGGTTGAGCGTGCTGCTCGACTTCTGCATGTCAATCACCCCCTCCCCGGATCACTCGGTCGACATCCCCGGAACAGTGCGACCCGTGACGAACCGCTCCGCAGCGGGCCATCCAGCGCCCGACTCCTCGCGAGCGAGACGAACCTCTGATCCGGGCCGCGCGTCGCCCGGATCCCCCCGTGTCGGTACTGTTCATCGGGGCCGTGACCGCAAATGTGCCGGGCGGCCATGCAGCAGATCTGCAACTAACCTTGAATCGACTGACCAGCAGGGTGTCTACGGCTAGCGCCGCACATGGGGTCATGCGCCGAGTGCGAGGCCCCGATTTCGGCCACTGTTGGTTAGGCTTCCGCCATGTTCCGTGCGGCCCGGTCGGACGACTTCGAGCAGATCATCGGCCTCTACCGGCAACTGAACCCCGACGATCCGGTGCTGCACGACGGATCTGACGTCGCGGCCTTCCAGCAGATCCTGGGCTCGCCGGCGCTGCATCTCTTCGTCCTCGACGTGGATGGAGTCGTCGTCGCCACGACGTACCTCAACGTGATCCCGAACCTCACCCGGTCGGCGTCGCCGTACGCGGTCATCGAGAACGTCGTCGTCGAGGAGTCGCGGCGCGGCACCGGCCTGGGCCGGCTGATCATGGCCGGCACACTCCAGGCCGCCTGGGATGCGGGCTGCTACAAGGCGATGCTGATGACGGGTTCGCGCACGCCTGCGACGCACGCCTTCTACCGGGCCTGCGGGTTTTCACCCGACGTCAAGAGCGCATATCTGGCCCGACCGTCGCAGCGAAGGCCAGGCTGCTAGGCAGCGGGGAAGGTTTCGCGCAGCGCCGGGTCCAGCGGCCGGCCGCTCGTCGGTTCGATGAACAGGTCGGCGAGCAGCAGGTCGGCGAGGTAGGTGGGGTTGATGCCCGACTCCTTGCGGCCGAGGGACTGTAGCGCGCCGCCCAGTCGCAGGGCGGCCTTCGCGGCGCCGGACGGCAGGCGACGGACCCGGCGGGGTCGGCCCACCGCGTCAGCGATGCGGGCGATCATGTCGTGCCAGCTGAGGTTCTCGTCGGCGACCGGGAGGTCCGCGCCGCTGGCCTGCTCCAGGGCGTCGACAGCGACCTCGGCCACGCTGTGGGCGGAGGCGGCGGCGCTGCCGCCGGTCGGGGCGAGCAGCGGGGTACGCGAGCGGGCCCACCGGTCCAGCGGACCGGCCCAGTTGGGCAGTCGGTCGCCGGCCCGACCGAAGACGAAGGGCAGTTCGAGTACGGCAACCGGCAGGCCGTCGCCGGCTGCTGCCCGCCCCTCGCGGGCCTGCTCCAGGCGGCACCTGATGTACGTGTGCCGTTCGGCGAGGCGCCACTGCGGGTGGAGCCGGTCGAAGTAGGTGTAGTAGGAGCCCATCACGACGCCCCGGGTGAGACCTTCGAGACGGGCGGCGGTGAACAGGCGTACCACCGGGTCGACGTTGTCACTGCGGAACTCGGCATAGATCGGCTTGGGCAGCGGCCGCTGCTCGTCGGTGCGGGTGGCGTAGACGACGCCGTCGTGGCCGGCGAGCAACGGCCGCAGTTGCTCGATCGAGGCCGACCCGACATCGAGCAGATGGTCGACGCCGGGCTGGGCGGTACGCGCCACGGTGGTCGCGACGTGGCCACGCCCCCGGAGAACGTCCACGACGTGAGCGCCGATCAGGCCGCTGCCACCCACCACAAGAATGCGCACGGTGCATCGTCCACTCTGGAGGCAGGCCTTTGTCAAGCGGCTGCGCCGCGATTCGACCAGAATGGCACCCGGAGGTGATCGAGCGTGGTCGACCAGGAGAGCGTGCCCAAGCTGTGTTCGGTGGTGCTCGACTGCACCGATGCGAGGGCGTTGGCGGAGTTCTATCGACAACTACTGGGCTTCGTCTACCGGCCCGGTGACGAACCGCCAGCGGCCGGCCAGGCCGACGAACGCGGCAGTGACTGGCTGGTGCTGCGGTCACCCGGTGGTGGACCCCAGATGGCGTTTCAGCAGGTGGAGCATTTGCCGGAGGCTACCTGGCCGACGAACACAGTGCCCCAGCAGCTGCACCTGGACCTGACCGTGGAGTCCGTCGAGGAGTTGCTGGTCCAGCATGAGCGCGTGCTGCGCCTCGGCGGCCGGCTGTTGTACGACCGGATCGACGACCCGGACGAGCCGCTGCGCGTGTACGCCGACCTGGCCGGGCATCCCTTCTGCGTCCTCGTCGGCTGAGTGGGTTGCCGTCACCTCGCCGGAGCGCAGGTTGACAACGGGCGAGGATGACGTCCGCAACCCCGACGTTCGCATAGGTTCGAGGTACGCAACACCATCGCTGTGAAACGGGGTTGAGGATGCCGGAACCGCGCGCCTTCTGGCTGGACGAGCAGTTCGACCGTGAGCACGGCACCGACGGGCGCGGCCGGTACGAGGCCGAGGTGTTTCGTCGGATCGACGAGTTCGGCGACACCTGGGGTGACTTCGCGCCCGTCGCGTTCGCGGTGACCGCCTGGCGGCTGGCCGCCGAGCTGTCGCCGGGCTTCGTCCGCTGGCACCGACGGATCATCTCGGCGACCTGCGCGCGCAGCCCGTGGGACGGCAGCCTGGTCTGCGCGGTGACGGTGGCCTCGCGCTGGCCGGCCGAGCTGACCTGGACCAAGCAGTGGCAGCGCGACCGTGGTTGGCAGGACTGGCCCCGGTTGTTCGGCCAGTTCACCACGCCCACCGAGGAGGACCGGACGCGCCGCCCGCACCTGCGCGCGCTGCTGCAGGTGGAGGCGCCGGTCCCGCTCGACGACCTGCCGCCGACGCCCGACGGTCCGGACGACGAGGTCGCCGCAGCGGCGCGCCGGGCAGTGGCGGTGGTGGCCCGCGAGCTCAACGACCTCCTCGCGCCGATGATCGGGCAGCTCGACGCCGGAGTGCCGGCGGACTCCTGAGTTGCGCGCTCGCCGGTAGGGTCGTCGGCGTGGATCTGGACGATATCGCCGCCCGGCTCGCAGTGCCCGTCGAGGAGGTCGACCGCGTGCACCGGCTCGCCGGTGACCGGCCGTCAGCTCCGTTGCCAGCCGCTGCCGACGCGCCCGCCATCCTCGACCGGCTCGCCGTGCGGCCGGACGACGCCGCCGAAATCATGGCGGGCTGGCCCGACCCCGACTCTCCGCACTGGACTCCGGAGCTGCGCTGGCTGCTCGACCGTTCGATCGCCCTGGTCCGCGCCGACCTCGCCGGCTACGACTGGCTGTCGCCCGGCCCGGAGCTGCCGCGAGAGCGAGGGCCCGCCTGGCGGCACCTCTACGTGTACGCGTACCTGGCCCTGGTCGACGTGGTGCGCGGTTACCACAGCGACCACGGCGTCCCCGATGCCGTGACCTGGGTGACCCTTGCTGACCTGGGCCGCAACCTCGCTGTCGACCGACGGATGCGCGGCGAGGGTTGGCCGATCATGCAGAGCTGGCTGACGCTGCACTCGCGCGGCAGCGTCTACGAGCTGGGTCGGCTGCAACACCAGCGCGGTGACGGCGCCATCGGCCTGCACGTCCCCGAGTCGGGGCCGTTGACCCCGGAGGCGATCGAGGCGTCCCTCGACGAGGCCCGCGCGTTCTTTCCCCGGCACTTCCCCGACGAGCGCTACACAGCGTTCTCCTGTGCCTCGTGGCTGCTCGACCCGCAGCTGCGCGACTACCTTCCCGAGGACTCCAACATCGTGCGGTTCCAGCGCCGGTTCGAGCTGGAGCCCTACGACGAGTCCGCGGGGCCGGACGCCGACATCGAGGTGCTGCGGTTCGGGTTCCGGACCCTGACCACGCCGCTCGACGAACTGCCACGCCGCACTGCGCTCCAGCGCGCGATCATCGACCACCTGCGGGCCGGTGGCCACTGGCACTGGCGCCACGGTCGCTTCCCGATCTAGACACCCGCGTTCCACCACGCGCCGTTGGCGGCCGCCTGGCCTGCCGGTTCGATGACTTCCCACACCTGCGCTATGAGTCCGTCGGCGATCCGCAGCACGTCGACCACCACGATCTCCGGCCCTCCGTCGGGGAGTCGGCGTCGTGAGTGCACCACGACGTGGTCACCGTCGGCCAGCAGGTGCAGGATGTCGACCCGCATGCCGGCGGTCGGGCCCAGTGCGGCGCGAACCGCGGCGAGCCACTGCGCCCTGGTCGAGGTCGTCGAATCCGACCGGTGATGGGTGAAGTCCTCGCTCAGGTACGAGGCGAGCGTGTCGACGTCGCCGGTGTCGACAAGCCCCGCCAACGCACGTCCGACGATGCTCTTGTTCTCGGTGGTCATGGCCGCAAGTGTTTCCCCGGCCTCGTGCGCTTGTCGATGACATCGCACTTCATGGCGCCCGGAGCGACGATGAGTAGGCTCATGATCATGTATGCGGTCGGGGAACTCCTGCGGCAGTGGCGCAAGCGCCGAGGGCTCAGCCAACTTGACCTGGCGATCGCCGCGGATGTCTCGGCTCGGCACGTCAGCCTGGTCGAGACCGGCAGGTCCACGCCGAGCGCCGACATGATCATCCGGCTCGCCGACCAGCTCCACGTGCCGCTGCGTGACCGCAACCAGCTGTTGCTCGCCGCCGGCTTCGCACCCCGGTACGCGCAGCGCCCGCTCGACGACACCGCCCTGTCGGGCGCCCTCGACGCGGTCCGCAGGGTGCTCCAGGCGCACGAGCCGTATCCGGCGCTGGTCTTCGACCGCCGGTGGAACATCGTGCTCACCAACAGCGCCGTCGACCCGTTCTTCGCGTACGCGGCGCCCGACCTGTTGCGCCCACCGGTGAACCTGGTTCGGCTGGGTCTGCACCCGCGCGGGCTCGCACCCCTGGTCGTCAACCTGGCGGACGTGCGGGCGGTGTTCCGCAGCCGGATCTCGCGTCAGCTCGCCGCCGCTCCCGACGCGGAACTCGCGGCGCTCTACGACGAACTGCTGAACCCGCTGCCCGAGGAGCCGCCGGACCAACGGGTCGACGCCGACGTGGTGATCCCGATGATCCTGCGGATCGGTGGGCGCGAGCTGCGGCTGTTCTCGACCATCACCACGTTCGGCACCCCGATGGACATCACCATCGAGGAGATCGCTGTGGAGTCCTACTACCCGGCGGACCAGCAGAGCGCCGCCTTCTTCACACGGTAGGGCCCGGCCTGGTCACCGACCAGACCGGGCCCCACCACTCGTTCGTCAGCCCGTGGTCAGGATGAACCTCTCCCAGGAGCCAACCGAGGCGCGGTTGGCGATGAGCGATCCCGCCCCGGCGTTCTCGGCGGCCACGATCTGGTTGTTGATCGTGGCGCGCAGACTGACCGTTCCGTCGGAGTTGTTGATGAGCTGGAAGGTCTCCCACGCACCCACGGACGTGCGGTTGGCGATCAACGGCTCCGCGCCCGCGTTCTCCGCGGAGACGTAGAGCCCGTTGGAGCGCGACCGCAGGGCGATGTTGCCGTTGCCGGCGTCCACCCGGTCGAACTGCTCGGTCGTGCCGACGCTGGCCTTGTTGGCGATCAGTGCCGTGGTGCCGACCGCCGACACGTACTGGCTGTTGACCTGCGCCCGCAGGGTGCTCGCCGGTGCGCTGCTACCGGTGCCGGTCGCGAAGGTGAACGCGTCGACGTCGAACAGGTAGCCCGACCCACCCTTGAAGACCAGGTACAACGTCGTCGACGCGGTGGGTGGGTTGCTGATCGTGCCGGACGCCTCGACGAAGGTCTCCCAGTTGCCCGTCACCGGCACCGTGACGGTGCCCAGCAGGCTTCCGGTGGCCGACCCGGCCCGGACCTCGATGGTGCCACCGGCGCCGGCCGACGACGCCCGTACCGTGATGCGGTTGGCGTTGGACAGGTTGTACGGCTGGTAGGAGATCCAGTCGTTGTTCTCGATGAACCCGGCCGTGCGGCCACCCTCGGCGCTGGTGTGGTCGGTGGCCTGGACGCCGGACTGGGCGCCGAAGTGCTCACCCTGGCGGTGCTTCGGTTGCAGGGTCTTGATGCTGTGCGTGGTCAGCCCGCCGTTGTCGGTGTACGCGGCGTCGAACACCCCGTAGATGTTGGCGGCCGAGTCATGCTCACCGTCGGTCGGCAAGGTGATCGAGCCACTGCACCCGGTCTTCGAGGTGATCTGGTGGGCGTGGCTGTCGTGGCCCAGCGCGTACGTCAGGCTCACCTTGGAGCAGTCGATGGTGCCGTCCTGCGGGTCGCTCACCGAGATCTGGTAGGGCACCGTGTCACCGAAGGTGAACAGTTGCCCGTCGCTGGGCGCGGTGAGGGACACCGTCGGTGCGGTGTTGCCCACGGTGACGATCAGGCTCGCCGTGCCGGACAGGCCGGTCGGGTCGGTGACCTTCAGGGTGGGGCTGTACGAGCCGTTCGTGGTGTACGTCTTGGTGGGGTTCGCCGCCGTCGACGTGGTGCCGTCGCCGAAGGTCCACAGGTAGCTGAGCGCGCCGCCCTCGGGGTCGGAACTGCCGGCCGAGGAGAAGTTGACGGTCAGCGGGTTGGCCCCCGACGTGGGGTTGGCCGAGGCGACAGCGATCGGGTTGCGGTTGCCACCACCGATGTACTCGATCCGGAACAGCGCCTGGTTGTTCGAGCCGGTGCCGTAGTCCAGCACGTAGAGCGCGCCGTCCGGGCCGAAGGCCATGTCCATGACCTGCGTGCCGCTCCACGGGAAGTTGGAGATCTCCCCGCGCGAGCCGTCGGAGTTGACCTTGATGGCCTTGATCCAACGGCGGCCGTACTCGCCGGCGAAGAACTGGCCGTCCAGCGACTGCGGGAACTTGATGCTGGAGTTGAGCGAGGCGTTGTACCGGTAGACCGGCCCGCCCATCGGCGACTCCGAGCCGCTGCCGAACTCCGACGGCGAACCGGAGTCACCCGCGTACTTGATCCAGGCCGGCTTCGCCGCGGGCAACGTGCCGAGCCCGGTGTTGCGGAACGAGTTGTTCGTCGGCCCGCCCGTGCAGTTGTACTTGGACTGCGACGGCCCGGACGGGAAGGTGTATTCATTGTATGTTTCGGTGCTCGTGTTGCTGCCGGTGCAGTACGGCCAGCCGAAGTTGCCGGGCGCCGCGATGCGGTTGAACTCGACCTGACCCTGGGGGCCCCGGCTGGAGTTCGTGCTTCCCGCGTCCGGGCCGTAGTCGCCGAGGTAGACGACGCCGGTCCCCTTGTCGACGCTCATCCGGAACGGGTTGCGCAGACCCATCGCGTAGATCTCGGGACGGGTGTTGGCCGTGCCGGGCGCGAACAGGTTGCCTGACGGGATCGTGTACGTCCCGTCGGCCTGCGGCTTGATCCGCAGCAGCTTGCCCCGCAGGTCGTTGGTGTTGCCCGCCGAGCGCTGGGCGTCGAACTGCGGGTTGCGGTTGGTCCGCTCGTCGAGCGGCGCGTAGCCGGACGACTCGAACGGGTTGGTGTCGTCGCCGGTGGTCAGGTACAGGTTGCCGGCGGCGTCGAAGTCCAGGTCACCGCCGACGTGGCAGCACTGCCCACGGTCATTGGCGACCTGGAGCACGATCTTCTCGCTGCCCAGGTTGAGCGTGTCGTCGCTGTTGAGGGTGAACCGCGACAGCCGCAGGTGCCCCTTCCACCGGTCCCAGTCAGACTGCGAACCGGTGGTCGGGGCGTCCCCGGACGGGGTGCTCAACGTGGGCGAGTAGTACAGGTAGATCCACCGGTTGGTGGCGAAGCTGGGGTCGACGGCGACGCCCTGCAACCCCTCCTCGTCGTGGGTGTAGACCGACAGGGTGCCGGAGACCTTGGTGTTGCCGGCCACGTCGGTAACCCGTAGGACACCGTTGCGGGCGGTGTGCAGCACCGAGCGGTTGGGCAGAACGGCCAGGGACATGGCCTCACCCAGCTCGCCCGAACCGGTGGCGAGCTTGACCTGCTGATAGTCGGAGGCGGGAATCACCGCAGCCTGCGCGGTGGACGGTGCAGCCACAGCGAGGGCCGCGCTTGCGACGGTGAGAACCGCCGCGAAGAGCGCCCGGGGCCAGCGCCGGGGATACGAGAGCATGATCGTCCTTTCTCGACGACCGGGGGACGGGCGCGCGGGGGCGCGCCACGACCAGGTGGTGGTGGAGAGCGAGCGGGGGGATCAGGTCAGTTGGTGGTGACCAGGTCGAACTTCTCCCACTGACCGATGGAGGTGCGGTTGGCGATCAGCGGTGACGCGCCCGCGTTGTCGGCGGCGACGTAGCGGTTGTTCACGGTGGCCCGCAGGCTCACCGTGCCGTCGGAGTTGCGAACCAGTTGGAACGTCTCCCAGGCGCCGGCGGTGGCACGGTTGGCGATCAGCGCGGCGGCCCCGGCGTTCTCGGCCGCGACGTACTGCGAGTTGCTCTTGGCCCGCAGCGCCACGTTGCCGTTGGCCAGGTTGACCAGGTCGAACCGCTCGCTGGTGTTCACCGAGGTCTTGTTGGCGATCAGCGCGGTGGTCGAGTTGGGCGCGCTGACGTACTGGTTGTTGGCGCGGGCCCGCAGGGTGGAGCCGCTGACGGTGGGCGGCGGGGTCGTGGTGCGCGGCGAGCAGTCGGCCGTCACGGAACCCGCGGCGACCTGGAGGCCGCCGAGCAGCATCCGGGTGAAGTTCGGGTCGGTGTACGACGCCTCGGTGTGCCCGAGGCCCGTGTACCAGGCACGCCCGCCACCGTAGGCCTTGCACCAGGTGATCGGGTGGTCGCCGTTCATGTTGCCGCCGCTGTAGGACGACTCGTCGAGGCTGGCCAGCACCCGTGCGCTGGACCGGGGGTTGGTGCGGTAGTTGTACCACTCGTCGGAGCGGACCCAGGTGGTGCCGAGGTGGGCGGTCGAGGGGTTGGTCTGGTCCTCGATCCGCACCGTGGCGTTCTGGATCGCCGGGTGCGAGTCGAACCACGCGCCGACCAGCGAGCCGTACCACGGCCAGCTGTACTCGGTGTCGGCAGCGGCGTGCACGCCGACGTAGCCACCACCGGCGGCGATGTACGACTCGAACGCGCTCTGCTGGCTGGCGTTGAGGACGTCGCCGGTGGTCGACATGAAGACCACCGCCTGGTACTGGGCCAGGTTGGAGGTGGTGAACTGGGCGGCGTCCTCGGTCGAGGTGACGGTGAAGCCGTTTGCCGAGCCGAGCTGCTGGATCGCGGCGATGCCGTTGGGGATGGACGAGTGCCGGAAGCCGGCGGTCTTGCTGAACACCAGGACCTTGGTCAGTGGTGCCGCCGAGGCGGGGGTCGGCAGTGCGACCAGGCTGGCCAGCATGACGGCCAGGCCGGTGACGAGTGCCAACAGGCGGGGACGGGAACGCATGGTCTTGCTCCTCTGCTGAGCGTCTACCTCAGGCTGTGCGCACGGGCAGGCCGGAGGCCGCGATGGCGGTGGTGCGGAAGCCGGGCCGCCGATGCTCGGCTGAGGTGGTGGTGGGGGTGCAGGGGTTGGGCGGTGACACCGGCCGAAGATGCAGACGTCCCACAATGGACGATCTAAATTCATCGACTGGCATCGTTGACGCAGTAAACCTCCGATGTCTAGGCCCCGTCAAGCCCACGTGTTCCGGTCCGACTACGCCCGTGCACGGCCGACGGCGGGGTGGAGGTAAGACGTATCGTCGGTGCGATGAGCACCGACGAAGATCGAGAACGGCTCGCCGAACAACTCGTGGCGCTGCCGGTCCGCGAGCTGGTCGACGTCCTGCGCCGGGCCCTGCCGCACTACACAGCCGAGGCGTACGGCATGCGAACTGCGCTGACTCTGGCGAGCGTCACCTACTACGCGGACGAGGTCGAACCGGGCCTCAACGTCGAACTGGTCGCCTGGCCGGACCGCGACTACTACGACGGGGGCCTCGGGATCGACCAGGGCCTGTGGGAGAACGGCCACTGCGCACTGTGCGACATCGAGGTCACCTCGAATGCCAAGCGCGCGTTCTGCCCGTACTGCGGATCCGCGTGTTCCCTGACCTGACCACCACGTCGGCAGGCCGTCCCGCGGCCAGCCGCTGCCGCCCTACCGGGTGCCCCGGGTCGCCATCAGAATGAGGTCGGCGATCGTCTCCGGGTGGGTGACCATGGCGAGATGCGACGATTCGACCTCGATGGTCGTCGCGTTCATCCGATCGGCCAGGAAACGCTCCAGTTCCGGCGCGGTGGTGCGGTCCTGTGTGGAGATCGAGTAATAGCAGGGCCGGTCCCGCCAGGCGGCCGTCGTCGTGCGGCCCTCGAAGAGGTTCTTGGTGATCGGGCCCTGCACCGCGTACAGAGCGCGGGCCCGGGTCTGCTCGATTCCCCCGGCGAAGTCGGCCAGGAAAGCGCTCTCGCTGAGCTGCGCGTACCCGTCGTGGTGCACGAGGCCGGCGTTCGCGGGCGGCGTGGGGTACCTGGCGGCGAGCGCGGCGTAGTCCTCGCCGGCGTCCGGTGCGCGGGCGGCGACGTACACCAGGGCGGTGACCCTCGGGTGGTTGCCGGCCTCGCTGATGACCGTGCCGGCCCACGAGTGGCCCACCAGCACCGTCGGCCCGTCCTGCCGGTCGAGGGCGCGGTTGGTGGCCGCGACGTCGTCGGCCAGGGAGGTCAGCGGGTTCTGGACCGCGGTGACCGTCAGCCCGGCCCGCTGTAGCAGCGGGATGACGTCGGACCAGGAGGACCCGTCGGCGTACGCGCCATGGACCAGGACGACGTTGCGGGCGGGCCTGGCCGAAGACGTGTCGCTCATCCGAAAACCTCCGCATGACGCCGTGCCGCCGCCCGTTGCTCGACGACAGCTCTCGCCCACCACTCTTCCCCACGCCGGTCGGGGCGGTGGGTCAAACGTCCAGGCTTCAGCCGCTAGAGGGCGCCGGGTCCGCAACCGCGGACGGTCAGCGGCCGAGGACGAGGTAGCCGAGGCCGAGGACACCCCGGTAACCGTCGACGTACTGGCGCAACCTGTCGTCGAGTTCCGCGCGGACCTCGGCCGCGCGGGGATCCTCCGGGTACGCCAACAGCCACTCCTGCCGGCCGGCGAGCCAGGTCGACTCGAAGTCGTCCCACTCCCGCTGGTCGGCGGTGCTCAGGTGCAGCAAGCGCCAGCCCCGCTGTCGGGCGGTCTCGACCAGCCCGGAGAGGGTCGGGACCTCCGGACCGAAGATTTCGGCGATCTCCGCCGTGGGGGACCGTTCCCAGTACGCGTCGCCGAACAGCAGCCGCCCGCCGGGCCGGACCACTGCGGCGAGGGCGTCGAGGGCGGCCTCGGTGCCGCCGAAGGCATGTGCCGAGCCGATGCAGAGGACCCGGTCGGCCGGCTCCTGCCAGGCCGCCGCTTCCCCCATCACGAAGGCGACGTGCCGGTTCAGCGACCGCCCCGCGGCCAGCCGCCGCCCTCGGGCGAGCGCGGCCTCGTCGGTGTCGACGCCGACGCCGCGCGTCGCGACCGGGCCGGAGACACCGCCGGCGGCGACCGCCCGCAGCAGCAGCTCACCCCAACCACAGCCGAGGTCGAGCACCCGTGCGCCGGGGCGAACGTCGAGCCGTTGCAGCAGCAACGCGGCGTGCTCCGGCGAGAGCGGAGTGTTCCAGCGCATCCGCGCGTGACGGCTGGCGGCGAGGTGGTCGGTTGACTGCATCCGTTGAGAGTGTCAAGCCGTGTGCCGGGTCCGGCACCGGGGCGTACGGCAGGATCGCTGAGATGGACGCGGAGCGTGTGGGGCCAGCGCGGCGGCCGACCCCGCAGGAGGTGGCGGCGGCGGCCGGTCGGGGTCTGCCGGACATCATCGGTCCCGGGCTGCGCGTGCTGTTCTGCGGCTACAACCCGGGCCTGTACTCGGCAGCGGTGGGGGAGCCGTTCGCCCGCCGGGGCAGCCGATTCTGGCCGGCCCTGCACGGGGCCGGCTTCACCGACCGCCAACTGCACTCGTGGGAACGCGACGAGCTGTTGCGGCAGGGCCTGGGTATCACCAGCCTGAGCAACAGGGCCACCGCCCGCGCCGCCGAGCTGACCCCGGAGGAGCTGGTCGCCGGGGTGACCGGGTTGGCGGTGAAGGCCGAGCGCTACCGGCCGAGCTGGGTGGCGATCCTCGGGGTGACCGCGTACCGGATCGCCTTCGCCCGACCGAAGGCCGGGCTGGGCCCGCGACCGGACCGGCTGGGCCCGGCCCAGGTCTGGGTGCTGCCGAACCCCAGCGGCCTGAACGCGCACTTCCCGCTGCCGGCGTTGACCGCCGAGTTCGCCAAGCTGCGGCAGGCCCTCGACCCCTAGCCGGCCGTAGCGACCAGCCCCTGGTAGTAGGGCTGCATCGCCGGGTGGTAGTCGTCGAACTCCGGGCGGGGCGAGCCGTCCCGGGAGGCGACCAGCAGGTCCAGGTAGTACTCCCAACCGGCACCCACCTCGGCGATGCCCTCCACGCTGCTCAGGTGCTGCACGAACCGCAGCTCGGTGGTGCCGTCGGTCTCGGTCAGCGACAGCTCCAACAGCCAGCTGCCGTAGTCGTCGACCATCGACACGGCGAGGTGCTGCTGCGGTTCGCACGCGTCGATGCGCACCTCGCACCAGGGTTGCTGCTCCTCGTACGCCATCTGGACCCGGATGGTCCGTCCGGGCCCGGCGTCGCCCTCCCACGGGCCGAACCAGCGGGCCGTACGCTCCGGCTCGGTCAGGCTGGCCCAGACGTCGGCCGCCGGGGCGCGAAAGGTTCGGGTGAGGACGAGATCGTGGCCGGTGTCGGTCTGGAACAGGCGTCCGGCGGGCGTGCGGGTCATGCCGTTTGCTCCCTTCGGTGCTCCGCCGGGCCGCGGCTGCGGCGCTCTCGGCGGGTGCGATAGACCTCGGTCTCCAACGCGTCGAGGTGCCGGCCCCACCGGTCGCTGGCCGCGAGCGCGGCGAGCCAGTCGACCAGCGGGGCGAGCGGGCGCGGATCGAGTCGGTAGATCCGCTGTCGGCCGACCATCTCGTCGTGCACCAGACCGCTCTCGCGTAGTAGCCGCAGGTGGCGGCTGATCGCGGGTCGGCTGATCACGAATCGCTGGGCGATGTCACCAGCGGACAGCGACTCGTCGCGCAGCAGGGTCAGGATGTGCCGTCGTACCGGGTCCGCGATCGCGGTGGCCACCTCGTTCACCTGGAAAGCGTAACCTGTGGGTTACGGGTTGGCGTGGTGAAGGCCACGGACGGCCGCATGTCGCCGCGTCGATGGTGGGCACATGATCACTTGACCTGGCACTCTTTACGCCATGGCCGCCCTCCTTCGCTCCCGCCTGACCGACTGGACGTTCGTCGTACCTGTGCTCGCCGTCCTGATATTGATGGTCACCTGGGGGCGGAGCCTGCCTGGGCCCGTCATCGTGGTTGTCGCGGTGCTGCTGGGCGGCGCGGTGCTCGCGGCGGTGCACCACGCTGAGGTGGTCGCCCACCGGGTGGGGGAGCCGTACGGGTCCCTAGTACTCGCCGTCGCGGTCACAGTGATCGAGGTAGCCCTGATCGTCACGCTCATGATCAGCGGGCCGGAGAAGACCCAGTCGCTCGCCCGCGACACCGTCTTCGCCGCCGTCATGATCACCTGCAACGGAATACTGGGCCTGTCCCTGCTGCTCGGGGCGCTGCGCCGCCGCGTGGCGGTGTTCAACCCGGAGGGCACCGGCGGAGCCCTGGCCACCGTGATCACCCTGGCCACCCTGAGTCTGGTCATCCCGACCTTCACCACGGCCCGGCCCGGCCCGGAGTTCAGCCCGGCCCAACTCGCCTTCGCCGCCGTCGCCTCGCTGGCGCTCTACGGGCTGTTCGTGCTCGTGCAGACCGGCCGGCACCGCGACTACTTCCTGCCGGTCGACAGCCGGGGCCAGGTCATCGAGACGGAGGAGCACGCCAAGCCGCCCACGACCCGTGCGGCGATGGTCAGCCTGGGGCTGCTGCTGGTGGCGCTGGTCGCGGTGGTCGGCGACGCCAAGACCGTCTCGCCGACCATCGAGGCCGGCGTTGCGGCGGCGAACCTGCCGCACGCCTTCGTCGGCGTGATCATCGCCCTGCTCGTGCTGCTGCCGGAGACCCTGGCCGCCGCCCGCGCCGCCCGCCGCGACCGCGTGCAGACCAGCCTGAACCTCGCGCTCGGCTCGGCGATGGCCAGCATCGGCCTGACCATCCCGGCCATCGCGATCGCCTCGATCTGGCTGGACGGCCCGCTGCTGCTCGGCCTGGGCGGCACCCAGCTCGCCCTGCTCGCGCTCACCGCCGTCACCGCCGTCCTCACAGTGGTGCCCGGCCGGGCCAACGTGTTGCAGGGCGGCGTACACCTGGTGCTGATGGCCGCCTTCGTCTTCCTGGCCGCCAGCCCGTGACCCGCACGGTCCGCCGGCTCGTCGCGTGACCCGCACGGCCCGTCGGCTCGTCGCGCGGCCCGTCGGCCCGTCGCGTGGCCCGCGCGGCCCGTCGGCTCAGCCGGTGGGCGGCGGGTCGCCCGCGAGGCGCTCCGCGCGGGCGTTCAGGTAGCGCTGCTGCGCCAGGTTCGTCGAGCGCGCCGACGCCATCCGGTACGCCTCCCGCGCCGCGACCCGCTCGCCCTCCAGCTCCCACAGGTGGGCGCGGGCGGCCGGCAGTCGAGGGTCGTCGGCGAGACGGGGGTCGTCGGCCAGGTCGGCGAGCAACGCCAACCCGGCCGGCGCGCCCCGGCTCATGGCCACCGCCACCGCGTGGTTGAGCGCCACCACCGGGTTGTCGGACATCCCGAGGAGCACCTCGTACAGCGCGGTGATCTGCGCCCAGTCGGTGGCCGCCGCGCTGGGCGCCTCGTCGTGCACGGCCGCGATGGCCGCCTGGAGCTGGTACGCCCCGACCACCCCGCGCGGTAGCGCCCGGTGATCAGCTCGACTCCCTCGGCGACCTGGTCGGCCCGCCACCGGGCGCGGTCCTGCTCGGCCATCGGCACCAGCTCACCGTGCGGGCCGATCCGGGCCGGCGCGCGGGCGTCGGTGAGCAGCATCAACGCGAGCAACCCGGTGACCTCGGGGTCCTCGGGCGCCAGCCGGCGCACCAGCCGGGTCAGCCGGATCGCCTCGGCCGTCAGGTCGGCGCGCAGCAACCCGGGCCCGGCGGTGCGGGCGTACCCCTCCGTGAAGATCAGGTAGAGCACGTGCAGCACGGCGGCGAGCCGGTCGGCGCGCTCCGTGCCGGTGGGCGGCGCGAACCGCAACCCACTGTCACGGATCCGCTGCTTGCCCCGACTGATCCGCCGGGTCATCGTCGCCTCCGGCACCAGGAACGCGCGCGCCACCTCGGCGGTGCTCAGCCCGCCCACCGCCCGCAGGGTGAGCGCGATCTGCGACGCCGCCGACAGCGCCGGGTGACAGCACAGGAACAACAGGATGAGCGTGTCGTCGGCGTCCGCCGGCGGACGGTCCGCGGCGGGGGCGCGCCACTGCTCCGGGAGCACCCACCGGGCCACCGTGTCCTCCCGCCGCATCCGGGCCTGCTCGCGACGCAGCAGGTCGGTCAGCCGACGGGACGCCACGGTGATCAGCCAGCCGCGTGGATTCTCCGGTACGCCGTCGCGCGGCCACCCGTCCGCGGCGGCGATCAGCGCCTCCTGTACCGCGTCCTCGGCCGTGTCGAAATGCCCGTAGCGGCGGACCAGCGCGCCGAGGACCTGCGGCGCCAGCTCGCGCAGCAGGTCCTCGGCGGGAGTCTCCGGCACCGGGTCAGCCGGCCAGGTCCTCGACACCGTCGAGCACCGGTCGCACGTCCACGTACCCACCGGGGGCGTCCGGGTCGACCAGGCCGGCGGCGATCTCGGTGGCCCGGTCGAAGCTGGCGCACTCCACGATGGTGTAACCGGCGAGGACCTCCTGCGTCTCCGGGTACGGGCCGTCGGTGACCACTGGTGCCCCCTCGCGCACCTGCACCCGGCGGGCGTGCACCGGCTCGCTCAGGCCCCGGGCGTCAACCAACTCCCCGGACTCGGCCAGCGCCTGGTGGAAGGTCTCCATGTGCTTGTGCATCGCCGCGATCTGCTCGGCCGACATCGCCGGCCGGTCGGAAGCCCGCCCGGACAGCACGTCGTAGTCCTGCTGCGACCCGTAGAGCAAAATCATGTACTTCACGGTTCTTCTCTCCTCCTCCGGTGAGGACACCACCCCGGCGCCCTCACCGGAAACGTCGAACCTCAACCCACCACCCGGACATCCCACCCACCTCGGATCTGCCTCCCACCCGAACCGGTGATCGTGAAGTCGGCGTCGCGACACGCCGAGCGGGGTGACGCCAAGTCCATGATCACCGAGGGGCGCTGTGGTGGGTGGGGCCTAGGTTGGCGGGATGACTGTGGTGTGGGTGGTGGTGGGGGTCTTCGTCGTCGTGGCGGGGGTGGCGTTTGGCGTCGTGGTACGGCGGGGGCGGGTCGGTGAGGTGGGGGGCGACGACTCTCGGGCTGGGCGGGACGCTCGTGCTCGCCAGCACAGGTACGAGGCAGAGCGGCACGGTAACCAGGGTGACACGTGGCAGCGCGGCCGCGAGTCGGGCGGTTGACGTCGGCTGCGACTGCCCGCCCGGGCCCAGGGCACGTGAACCGTCCGGCCGTGCCGTGCGTGAAACCGGTGACGGGCGTTGCGGTCCTATCGTCGGGGTACTACCAGCCTGAGTACCGATGTCTGGGGAGGCACAGTGGGGGCACGGTTCGGACGTGACGCGCGGGGCCCGTTGGCGGGGCTGCTGATCGCCGCACTGGTCTCCCTCGCCTGCGCCGGCGGTGGGCTGGCCGAGCCGGAGGCCGAGCGCCCCGGGGCGAACCCGTCGGCAGCCTCACCGGGGCCGAGCACCACCAGGGCCGACAGCACCACGAGCGTCGCCGAGTTCGAGCAGGACGTCGCCGACGCGCAGGCGGTCGCCGAGCGGTACTGGGCGGCCCAGTTCAAGGAGTCCGGGCAGCGATTCCAGCCGATCCGGCGGATCATCCCTTACCAGCGCGACGGCGAGGTGTCCTGTGGCGGTCAGGCGTTGCCCCGCAACAACGCCGTCTACTGCTCGCGGGGCGACTTCATCGCGTACGACGTCGCCTGGTCGGTGGCGGCGTTCCGCCAGGTCGGCGACGCGTTCGTGTTCTACCTGCTCGGGCACGAGTACGCGCACGCCATCCAGGTGCGGCTCGGCATCAACTACAGCTTCACCATCCAGCAGGAGTTGCAGGCCGACTGCATGGCCGGGGCGTACCTCGGCGACTCGGTGCGCTCGGAGGCCCTGACCCTCGCCGAGGGCGACCTGGACGAGTTCCGGGAGGGGGTGGCGGCGGTCGGTGACGACCCGGACCAGCCGTGGTTCGCGGAAGGGGCGCACGGCACCGCCGAGCAGCGCACCGACATGTTCTTCCGGGGTTACGAGGGTTCCCTGAAGGAGTGCGACCTGGGCTGAACGGGTTGCCCGGATCACCCTGGCGCCCGTTGCCGCCACCAGCCCCGGCGGCTGCTGGCAGGATCGCCGGTGTCGGTCACGACCCTGGAGGTTCCGCTGAGCAGCCATCACCCCGCCGCTGTGCTCTTCGACATGGACGGCACGTTGGTCGACAGCGAGAAGCTGTGGGACGTCGCGTTGCAGGAACTCGCGAAGGAGTACGGCGGGGAACTCTCCGTCGACGCCCGCCAGTCGATCATCGGCACCGCCATGGCCGAGTCGATGCGCATCCTGCACGACGACCTGGGGCAGCCCGAACGGGATCCGGAGATCAGCGCGGCGTGGATCAACGCCCGGATCCTGGAGTTGTTCCGCACCGGCCTGCCCTGGCAGCCGGGGGCGTTCGAGCTGTTGCGCGCGGTCCGCGCGGCGGGAATCCCCACCGCGCTGGTCACCTCCAGCCCCCGGGCGCTGGTCGAGATCGCCCTGGACACCCTCGGTCGGGACAACTTCGACACTGTGGTCGCCGGTGACGAGGTGGTGGCGGCCAAGCCGCACCCCGAGCCGTACCTGACCGCGGCCCGGCTGCTGGGTGTGCCGATCGAGCGTTGTGTGGCGATCGAGGACTCACCGACCGGGGTGGCCAGCGCGCTCGCCTCGGGCGCGGCGGTCCTGGCCGTACCGGCGGAGGTGGCGTTGCCGAGCACTGTCGGCGTACACCAGGTGCAGAGCCTGACCGGTGTCGACCTGGCGCTGCTCGCGGAGCTGCTGACCGATCGGGCCGCGGCGACCGGCTGACCGGCCCACCGCGGGCCCGCCGCGCACGGCGAAGTCCGGACGGCCGAGGCCCCCGGTCGCGGATGGCGACCGGGGGCCTCGGCAGTGCCGATCAGTCGTGGGCGATGGCGCCCAGGACGTTGATCCGGGCCGCCCGCACGGCCGGGAGCACCGCGGCCACCACGCCGATGATGGCGGCGAGGCCGAGGAAGACACCCATCTGCCCCCAGGGCAGGATCAGGTCGGTGATGCCCTCGTCCTTGAGGGCCTCCACCACAGCGGCGCCGAGGCCGGTACCCACCACCACGCCGAGCAGCGCGCCGAACACCGAGATCACCACCGCCTCCACGGTGATCATGCCCATGGTCTGGGACCGGCGCAGGCCGATCGCCCGCAGCAGGCCCAACTCGCGGGTCCGCTCCAGCACCGACAGGGCCAGGGTGTTGATGATGCCCAGCACGGCGATCACGATGGCCAGCGCGAGCAGGATCTGGATCATCGTGAGCAGCCCGTCGAGCGAGCTGGTCTGCTGCTTGATGAACGCGTCCCGGTCGGCCACCGACACCTCGGGGCTGTCCGCGAGCAACGCCTCCACCTGCGGCTGGACGTCGGACACCCGGGTGCCCGGGTCCAGCTGGATGAAGCCCTGGATGGGCTGCGGGATGGCGAAGTCCTTCGCCGCGGTCACCGGCAGCGTCACCGGGTTGGTCAGCTGCGACGACTCGTAGATGCCGCTGATCGTGTAGGTGCGTGCCTCGCCCCGGGTCAGTTGCACGTTGACGGTGGAACCCACCGACCAGCCACGGGACGTGGCAGTGTCCGAGCTGGCGAGCATCTGGGTCGGCCCGAGCCGGTCGATGTCACCGGCGGTCGGCTTCGCGCCGAAGATCTGCCGCAGCGACGCGATGTCGCTGCTCGCCGCGACCCAGGTGCCCTCGCCGTCGATCCGCCCCATGTCGCCGTACTCGCCGTCGACCAACCGCACACCGGGCAGGGCCTTGGCCTGGTCCAGTACGCCCGGGTCGAACGTCGGCGGACGCGGGCCGCCCTGCTGGCCGGCGATCACCAGCTCGGCCTTGATGGTGTCCTGGGCGAGCGCGCTGATGCTGCCCTTGGCCGAGTCGAGGATGACCGTGACGCCGGTGACCAGCGCGATGCCGACCATCAGCGCGGCGGCCGTGATGGCCGTCCGGCGCGGGTTGCGCCCCGAGTTGAGCCGGCCCAGCTGGCCCGGCACCGACCAGGAGAAGATCGCGCCGAGCAGGCTCACCACCGGCCGGCTGATCAGCGGAGTCAGCAACGCCACCCCGATGAAGGCGAACAGCACCCCACCGAGGATGGTCGACAGGGTCTGACCGCCGGCGTTGCCACTGAGCCCGAGGAACAGCAGCACCGCGCCGACACCGGTGACCAACGAGCCGGCCACGGTGATCTTGGTCAGCGGTCGGTCCGGGGTGGCCACGTCCTGCATGGCAGCGATCGGCGGGATGCGGGACGCCCGCAGCGCCGGCAGCAGCGCCGCCACCACGGTGATCACCAGACCGACGGCGAACGAACCGATCACCGCCGCCGCCGGCACGCCGATCCCGGCCAGGGTGAGCCCACCGGCGAGCTTGCCGAACAGGAACGCCAGCAGCGCGCCCACCCCGATGCCGGCGGCGAGGCCGAGCACCGACGCGATCAACCCCACCGCGATGGCCTCCAGCACCACCGAACCGATGATCTGCCGGCCGCTGGCCCCGATGGCGCGCATCAGCGCCAACTCCCGGGTCCGCTGCGCCACGATGATCGAGAAGGTGTTGAGGATCAGGAAGGTGCCCACCAGCAGCGCCACAGCGGCGAAGCCGAGCAGGATCTTGTTGAAGAAGGACAGGCCCTCCTTCAGGCTGGCCGAGGCGTCCGCGGCCACCTGCTCGCCGGTCTTCACCTCGAAGTCCGCGCCCAGGGTGCGGGCCACGTCGTCGCGCAGCTTCTCGTCGGAGACCCCGCCGGCGGCCTGCACGGTGATGCTGCTGAACACGTCCGGCTCGCCCAGCATCAGCCGCTGCGCCACCGGCGTGGTGAAGAAGACCTCGTTGACTCCGCCGATCGAGTCCCGATCACCGCTGTAACCGAAGACGCCGACCAGTGTGAAATCCCGCTTCTTCGACTCGAACGCGGTCAGCACGCCGACCTTCTGGCCGACCTGCACCTTCGCGGCAGTGGCCAACGCCTTGTTGATGACGATCTCGTCCTCGGCCTGCGGCGCGCGCCCCTCACGCAGCTTCAGCAGCTCGCTCTCGCCGGTCCAGTTCTCGCCCAACTGCGGCGGACCGAACGAGGTGACGACCTTGCCGTTACTGCCGATCACCCGGGCGCCGTCGGCGTTGACCACACCGGTCGCCGAGGCCGCCCCCGGCACCTGCTTCACCCGGTCCACCAGGGCGGCCGGCAGCGGGGCGACGGTCTGCTCGCCCTCCATCTCGTTGACCTGCACCTTCGGCTTCGCCGCGACGTTCACGTCGATCTCGGAGAAACCGTCGGCGAAGACCGAGTCGAAGGATCGACCCAGCGTGTCGGTGAGCACGAACGCGCCGGAGACGAACATCACCCCGAGCACCACCGCCAGGCCGGACAGGATCAGCCGGACCTTACGGGCCAGCAGACTCTTCAGCGTCGCGCGGAACATCAGTTGCCCACCTCGGCCGGAGTGTCCAGCTTCTTCATGGTGTCCAGCACCGTCTCGGCGGTCGGCTCGATCAGCTCCGAGACGATCTCGCCGTCGGCGAGGAAGACCACCCGGTCGGCGTACGCCGCGGCCGTCGGGTCGTGGGTGACCATCACGATGGTCTGGCCGTGCTCCCGAACCGAGTTACGCAGGAAGTTGAGCACCTCCGCGCCGGAGCGCGAGTCCAGGTTGCCGGTCGGCTCGTCCGCGAAGATCACCTCAGGGCGGGAGACCAGCGCCCGGGCGCACGCCACCCGCTGCTGCTGCCCACCGGAGAGCTGCGCCGGCCGGTGGTCCAGCCGGTCCTTCAGACCCACCGTCTCGATCACCGTGTCGTACCAGGCCGGGTCCGGCTTGCGCCCGGCGATCGACAGCGGCAGCAGGATGTTCTCCTTGGCGGTCAGCGTCGGCAGCAGGTTGAACTGCTGGAAGATGAAGCCCACCTTGTCGCGGCGCAGCTTCGTCAGCCCCGCGTCGCCCAGCCCAGTGACCGTCGTCTCACCGATCGACACCGTCCCCCGGGTCACCGAGTCCAGGCCGGCCAGGCAGTGCATCAGCGTCGACTTACCGGAACCCGACGGGCCCATGATCGCGGTGAAGCGGCCACGTTCGAACTCCGCGCTGACCCCCCGCAGCGCGATGACCTGAGCCTCGCCGCTGCCGTACACCTTCCACACGTCGTTCGCCCGGGCCGCGGCCTGCGCCTGCTGGCCTACCGTCGCGGTCACGTCATCTACCTCTTCCGTCTGTCCGAAAATGCACGCCGCCCCCCGATGGTCCGGCGCGACTGTTCAATCATCGGTGCTGCATACGCCCGCCCCGTCCGACCCTGGGGGGACCTGGCGCGGATTTCCCGCTGCGGGTGCACCCCCATGTCGGATCAGGGTTGCCCCTGAGTCGACGGCCGGTCGACCGTTTTTCACCTCGGCGGCGGGCGGCAGCACCGACACTTGCACCTGACGCCACAGGAGGGTCAACCGAACTACGCCATCTCCGGTCACGGTAGGTGACGACGGCAACGGCAGCCGTCCCCCCAAGGAGGGATCTTCGAGTACGCCGGGTGAGGTACCCGGGCCGGCGGAACTACGCCCGGGGGCGGACCAGGCCCGACTCGTACGCCAGCACCACCGCCTGCACCCGGTCGCGTAGCCGCAGCTTGGTCAGCACATGCCCGACGTGCGTCTTGATGGTGGTTTCGCTCACTGACAGGACCGTCGCGATCTCGGCGTTGGACAGCCCTCGGGCGACCTGCACGAGCACCTCGCGCTCTCGGTCGGTGAGCGCGTTGAGCGTCGCCGACGGCGTCGCCGCCGGGTCGGGCAGCAGTTCGGCGAAGCGGTCCAGCAGTCGCCGCAGGATCCGAGGTGTCACCACCGCGTCCCCGCCGGCGACAGTGCGGATGGCCGCGATCAGATCCTCGGCCGGCACGTCCTTGGCCAGAAATCCGCTGGCGCCGGCCCGCAACGCGCCCACCACGTACTCGTCCAGGTCGAAGGTGGTGAGCACCAGCACCCGTACCGGCAGTCGGGCGTCGACGATGGCCCGGGTCGCCGCCACCCCGTCCATCCGGGGCATCCGGATGTCCATCAGTACGACGTCGGGCAGCAGCCGGCGGGACAACTCCACCGCCTCCACGCCGTCACCGGCCTCCGCCACCACGTCCAGGTCGCTCTCGGCGCCCAGCACCATCCGGAACCCGGTCCGCAGCAGCGGCTGGTCGTCGGCGAGCAGGATCCGCACCGGCCGCGCCGAGGGCGCCTGATCGGTCATCTCGTCTCCCGTCCCGCCGACGTCGTGGCGCGCACCGGTCATCCTCGCGTACCGGAGCCGGTACGTCGCGGATCACCGTAGAGGCCGGCCGGTCGACCTGTCCCGACTGCGGCGGCACCGTTGCGGTCGGGTCGGCGGCGGCGGAGTGCGGCAGGCGGTCCGAACAGCCGCGCCGTACGCGTCGCTCAGGAGGCCGTCACTCGTCAGCGCCCGGCGCCACCGGAGTGGACCGGGAGTCACGCAGCGGGTCGGCGCTCGCCGCGGCGACCGGGAACGGCGGCGGGGTGCCGCCGAAGCTGGGACAGAGCGCCTGGTGGCTGCACCAGTCGCAGAGCCGGCTCGGCCGGGGCCGGAAATCCTGCCGGGCGGTGGCCTGCTCGATGGCCCGCCACAGCGCCACCACTGTGCGCTCGAAGCGGACCAGCTCGTCGGCGTCCGGGGTGTAATCCAACACCTCGGCGTCGCGCAGGTAGAGCAGCCGCAGCACCCGGGGCACCACCCCTCGGGTGCGCCACAGCACCAGGGCGTAGAACTTCAGCTGGAACAGCGCCCGCGCCTCGAACGCCTCCCGCGGGGCGCCCCCGGTCTTGTAGTCGACCACGCGCAGCGCGCCGTCGGGCGCGACGTCGAGCCGGTCGAGGTAGCCGCGAATCAGCAACTCCTCGTCGACGACCGCGGAGATCAGGCTCTCGCGTTCGGCCGGCTCCAGCCGGGTCGGATCCTCCACCGCGAAGTAACCCTGCAACAACCCGGCGGCGGAGCGGAGGAACTCCACCGGGCCGGCCGGCTCCGCGCCGTCGAAGATCCCGGCCAGCTCCGGCTGCTCGGTGACCAGCCGGTCCCACTGGGGGGCCACCAGGTCACCGGCCGCCTCCGGCGTGCGGCCGGTGGCCGGCAGGTCGAACAGGCGCTCCAGCACCGCGTGCACCAACGTGCCCCGGGCCTGCTCGATGGTGGTGCGCTCGGGCAGCCGGTCGATGCTGCGGAACCGGTAGAGCAGCGGGCAGGTCTTGAAATCCGCCGCCCGCGACGGGGACAGCGAGGCCCGCACCGTCGGCGGCGCCTGCGCCGCGGGGGAGGGCTGGGAGGTGGTGACCGATTCCGCCGTCATGTCGGCAAAGGTTAGGGCACCGGTGTGACACCGACCGCCGCCCGCCCCACCCAGCGACGGTCCGTAGCATCGTGGCGATGGAGCAGACAACCAGGCCGCCACGCCGACCGGACCGACGCCTCGGCCTGAACGTCGGCAAGGTGTTCGGGGTGCCGCTGCACCTCAACGGCTCCATGGTCCTGCTCGCGGTGCTCATCGCGGTGCTCTACGGCGAGTTCGCCCGTCGACAACTGGACCTGCCGCAGCTCAGCGGCTACCTGATCGGCTTCGGGTTCGTCGTGTCGCTGCTCGGCTCGGTGCTGCTGCACGAGCTGGGCCACGCCCTCACCGCCCGGCGGTACGGCATCGGTGTGCGCGGGATCACCCTTGAGCTGCTCGGCGGTTACACCGAGATGGACCGGGACGCCCCGTCGCCCCGCGTCGACCTGCTGGTCTCGCTGGCCGGCCCTGCGGTCTCCGCGGTGCTCGGCGTCCTGGCGGTCGCCGCCACGCTCGCCCTGCCCGAGGGGACCGTGGCGCACCAGCTCGCCTTCCAGCTCGCGGTCAGCAACGTCATCGTGGCGGTGTTCAACAGCCTGCCCGGGCTGCCACTCGACGGCGGCCGGGCGCTGCGCGCCGCCGTGTGGGGTCTCACCCGCGACCGGCACCTCGGCACCGAGGTCGCCGGGTGGGCCGGCCGGGTCGTCGCCGTCGGCACCGCGGCCCTGGTCCTGTTGCTCACCGTCGAGCGGCGGCTGGCGCCGCTGGCGCTGCCGCTGATGCTGCTGGTCGCCGTCACCCTCTGGCGTGGCGCCGGGCAGTCGATCCGGGCCGCCCGGGTCAGCCGCCGGTTCCCGCTGATCGACCTCGCCCGGCTGGCCCGTCCGGTCTGGCCGGCGGCCACCGGTACGCCACTGGCCGAGGCCCAGCGCCGACGCGACGAGAGCGGGCAGCCCGCCGCCGCGCTGCTGGTCACCGACTCCACCGGCCGACCGGTGGCGCTGGTCGACCCGGCCGCCGCCGAAGCCGTGCCGGTCGAGCGCCGACCGTGGCTGGCGGTGGACGCCGTCGCCCGGTCGCTGGGCACCCTTCCCACGTTGTCGGTCGGGTGGGACGGCGAGCGGGTGATGGAGGCCGTACAGACCCACCCGGGCGCACAGTACGTGGTGACGTCAGGCGAAGATGTCGTCGGCATTCTGCACATCGCGGACCTGGCACAGCTCCTCGAACCCAACCGGAAGATGACACCGTGACCGCAACTCCCTCCACCGTCGCCGCCGACCCCGCCAACCCGGCGCTGACACCCGTGCACCGCGGGCCGTTCCGGCCCGGCGACCGGGTCCAGCTGACCGACCCCAAGGGGCGGATGCACACAGTGACGCTGGAGCCCGGCAAGGAGTTCCACACCCACCGCGGCATCCTGGCGCACGACGCGCTGATCGGGCTCCCCGACGGCAGCGTGGTGACCACCTCCGGCGGCGGCACCGCGTTCCTGGCCCTGCGGCCGCTCCTGTCGGACTACGTGCTGTCCATGCCGCGCGGCGCCCAGGTGATCTACCCCAAGGACTCGGCGCAGATCGTGGCGATGGGCGACATCTTCCCCGGCGCGAAGGTCCTCGAGGCCGGCGCGGGCTCCGGCGCGCTGAGCTGCTCCCTGCTGCGCGCCGTCGGCACCGAGGGTGAGCTGCACTCGTTCGAGCTGCGTGACGACTTCGCCCAGATCGCCAAGCGCAATGTCGAGGCGTTCTTCAACGGGCCGCACCCCTCGTGGAACCTGCACGTCGGCGACGTCGCGCAGTGCCGCGAGACGGGCTTCGACCGGATCATCCTGGACATGTTGACCCCCTGGGAGACCCTCGACATGGTCGAGCGGGCACTCGTGCCCGGCGGGGTGTTCATCGGCTACGTCGCCACCACACCGCAGCTCTCCGAACTGGTGGAGGCACTGCGCGAGCGCGGCGGCTGGACCGAGCCGCGGGCCTGGGAGTCCCTGGTGCGCGACTGGCACGCCGAGGGCCTCGCCGTCCGTCCGGACCACCGGATGATCGCGCACACCGCCTTCCTGGTGTCCGCGCGCAAGCTGGCCCCGGGGGTCACCGCGCCGCCGCGCCGACGCAAACCCAGCAAGGGCACCGAGGCGTACGCGCAGCGCCGCCAGGACCTGCGCGCGGCGGAGGCGGCCCGACAGGCCGCCGCCGCGCAGGCCGCGGACGCGCAACCCAACGGTGCGGGGGAGATGGACAGGCCGTGACCATCGAGCTGGGTGTCGGCAGCGCCGAGCACTGGGAGACGCTGGCATGAGCCGACCGGGCTACGGCGGTGGAGACCTCCCCGCGGTCTTTCCCGACTGGTCGCCCTACCAGGATCTGGAGTCGGCGGCGCGGGCCTACCTGCGCGACCCGGACGTCGCCCTGGAGGCGCTCGGCGGCGTGCTGCGCGGCGCGTCGGTGCTCGGCTTCACCCTGGAGCGGTTCGTCAACGAGGTCAACGGGGTGTGGCAGGAGGTCGTGGTCTGCGACGGCAGCCGGCTGATCCTCTGGCACGGCGAGGACGTACCGCCGGAGGAGGGCCCGCCGGGCTCGATGACTTCGTCGCTGCGGGTGGTGCCGGTCTCCACAGTCACCGAGGTGGGCTGCCGGCGGCGGCTCAACCGTGCCGAGAGCGGCGAGATCCGGGTCGACAGCATCGACGTCTACCTGCTGCTCACCTCGTTGGACGAGGCGCCGCCGACCGAGGAGATGGCCGGCACGCCCCGGCACGACGCGTTGCGCTTCGGCAAGACCCTCGACGACGGCGGGGCCGGGCAGATCGCCCGGTTGGAGGAGTTCGCGCGGTTGGTCGCCTCGGTGGTCGGCCGTCCGATGCTCTGAGGCGTACCCCGAACTGGGCCCGGCCGGGCCGTCGCGGCCCGGCCGGTGGGTCAGTCTTCCTCGGCGTCCGGGCCGGCGACCTCGACGCCGTCGCCGCGCACCACGTGGATGCAGTCGCCCGGGCACTCCTTCGCGGAGTCGATCACCTCGAGTCGCAGGTGCGCGGGGACGTCGACCCGGCTGCCCGGTGCCATCCGCAGCTCACCGTCGACGCCCTTGACGTAGGCCAGGCCGTCGATGTCGAACTCGAAAACCTCCGGCGCGTACTGCACGCACAGCCCGTCGCCCGTGCAGAGGTCCTGGTCGACCCAGACCTGCAATTCGTCGGTCGCGACCTCGGCCACCTGTGCACCCCCCATGTTCTCCCGTGCCACGCTCCGACGGTACCCGAACGCCGGTAACGGCCCGTCAGGCCACCCTTGGCGATCAAGGTTCGGTGACGAGGGTGTTGCGTGGGACCGAATCGGCCTCATAGCGGCTAGTGTTAGGGCAGAACGTTCAAGCCCCCCGGGGAGGTGGGACGTGGCAGCACGTAGCGACGACGCGGACTCGCGCGCCGCACGGTGGGAGAAGGAAGCCCACGATCTCTCCACGCAGGTCGCGTTCCTGCAAGAGGAACTCGCCCTGGTGCGGCGCAAGTTGACCGAAAGCCCCCGACACGTCCGGCAGCTCGAAGAGCGGCTGGCGGCCACCCAGGCACAGTTGGCGCGGCTGACCGAGAACAACGACCGGCTGGTGAGCACCCTCAAGGAAGCTCGCACGCAGATCGTGACGCTCAAGGAGGAGATCGACCGGCTCGCGCAACCGCCGAGCGGTTACGGAGTCTTCCTGGCGAAGCACGAGGACGGCACGGTGGACGTCTTCACCGGTGGCCGCAAACTGCGGGTCGCGGTCTCGCCCTCGCTCGACGTGGGTGACCTGCGGCGCGGCCAGGAGGTCCTGCTCAACGACGCGCTCAACATCGTCGACGCGTTCGGTTACGAGCGGGTTGGCGAAGTGGTGATGCTCAAGGAGATCCTGGAGGGGCCGAACGGCGGGCCGGGCGACCGGGCGCTGGTGGTCTCCCACTCCGACGAGGAGCGCATCGTGCACCTCGCCGAGACGCTCATCGGCTCGGCGATCCGGGCCGGCGACTCGCTCATGATCGAGCCCCGCTCGGCGTACGCGTACGAGCGGATCCCGAAGAGCGAGGTCGAGGAGCTGGTCCTGGAGGAGGTGCCCGACGTCGACTACGGCGACATCGGTGGCCTCCAGTCGCAGATCGAGCAGATCCGCGACGCGGTGGAGTTGCCCTTCCTGCACGCGGACCTGTTCCGCGAGCACCAGCTCCGCCCACCGAAGGGCATCCTGCTCTACGGCCCACCCGGCTGTGGCAAGACGCTCATCGCCAAGGCGGTGGCCAACTCGCTGGCCAAGAAGATCGCCGAGCGGCAGGGCAAGGAGAAGCACACCAGCTTCTTCCTCAACATCAAGGGCCCGGAGCTGCTCAACAAGTACGTCGGTGAGACCGAGCGGCACATCCGGCTGATCTTCCAGCGTGCCCGGGAGAAGGCCGGCGAGGGCACGCCGGTGATCGTGTTCTTCGACGAGATGGACTCGATCTTCCGGACCCGCGGCTCCGGTGTCTCCTCCGACGTGGAGAACACCATCGTCCCGCAGTTGCTCAGCGAGATCGACGGCGTGGAGGGGCTGGAGAACGTCATCGTCATCGGCGCCTCCAACCGGGAAGACATGATCGACCCGGCGATCCTGCGCCCCGGTCGCCTCGACGTGAAGATCAAGATCGAGCGACCGGACGCCGAGGCGGCCAAGGACATCTTCTCCAAGTACATCCTCTCCGGGCTGCCCCTGCACCCGGACGACCTGGCCGAACACGGCACCGACCCCCAGGCGACAGTCGCGGCGATGATCGACGCCGTGGTGCTGCGGATGTACTCGGAAACCGAGGAGAACCGATTCCTCGAGGTCACCTACGCCAACGGTGACAAGGAAGTCCTCTACTTCAAGGACTTCAACTCCGGCGCGATGATCCAGAACATCGTCGACCGGAGCAAGAAGATGGCCATCAAGGAGTTCCTCACCTCGGGTCGCAAGGGGCTGCGCCTTCAGCACCTGCTCGACGCCTGCGTCGACGAGTTCCGCGAGAACGAAGATCTCCCCAACACCACCAACCCCGACGACTGGGCGCGCATCTCCGGCAAGAAGGGCGAGCGGATCGTCTACATCCGCACGCTCGTCTCCGGCGGCAAGGGCGCCGAGGCCGGCCGGTCCATCGAGACCGCCAGCAACACCGGCCAGTACCTCTGACCCCAACAGCGAGGGTGCCCACCATCCGGTGGGCACCCTCGCTGCGGGTATGTCAGAGCGTCGGTCAGGCAGCGAAGATCCACCGCTTCGACACCACGTAGTTCGCCGCCGACAGCGACGCCGTCACCAGCAGCTTCGCCAGCAGGTACGGCGTGCCCGCCCAGGTCAACGCGGACACCAGGACCACGTTGGCGGTCAGGTTGGCGAGGACCAGCGCGAAGTAGCGCCCCACCTGCGGCACCATCTGGGCGGACGAGCCGAACGACCACGCCCGGTTCAGCCCGAAGTTGACCCAGAACGAGGTCAGGAACGACATGCCGGCCGCAACCGGCAGCACAATCCGGAGAACTCCGTGGTACACGAAGAGTGATCCCGTGTCCACGGCAACGCTCAGACCTCCGACGACCAGAAACCGCACAGCACTGTGTCGGGACAGGTGGCGGACGGAATCGGCAACAGGTGACAGCAAAGAGTTCTCCAAGGGGGGACCCGGAGCGGTGAGGACGACGAGGGAGTCTATCGTCTGTCCATCCACCCAGCGGGGCCTGCCCGCGCGAGCCGCGAGGTTGACGTGCCTGATCCCGGAAGAGTGACGCCGCCGGCCACCGACGGAAGCCCGGCAGCCACCGTGAGTACAAGCCGACGGCACTGGGCCCTCGCCTTCGCCGCGTTCTTCCTGATCATCTTCGCCTGGTCGATGGCCGCCCCCTACGACGGCACCCCGGACGAGCGCGAGCACATCGTCCGAGCGGCCGGCGTCGCCGCCGGGCAGATCGCGCCCCCTCCCGCCGATGCGAAGAAGGGCACCGGCGCCTTCCAGACGGTCCCCGGCGGTCTCGTCCGCGAGCAGTGCTGGCAGTTCAAGAAGGAAGTCTCGGCGGCCTGCGCCCAGCCCCCCGGCAGCGACGACACACCGACCCGTGCTGGCACCGGGGCCGGTCGTTACTTCCCCGCCTACTACGCCCTCGTCGGCGCACCCACAGTGCTCTGGCCCGGCTGGTCCGGCGTCCTGCTCGCCCGCATGATCAGCGCCCTGTGCTGCGCCGCGCTGCTCGCCTGCGCGTACGTCGTGATCCGCAACCGCTCCCGCCGCGGCCTCATGATGGGCGCCCTGCTCGTCGTCACCACCCCGATGGCCGTGCACATGGCCAGCGCAGTCAACCCGAACGGCCTGGAGATCGCCGCCGGCATCGCCTTCTTCAGCGCTGTCATCCCCCTGTTGCTCGGCCCACCCGGCCCACGGCGCGGCCTCATCGTCCTCGTCGGAATCAGCGCGCTGCTCCTCGCGGTGCTGCGCCAGACCGGCCCGCTCTGGCTGGCGACCGCCTTCATCGCGTTCGCCTTCCCGTTGCGCCGCAGCAACCTCCTCGGCCTGCTGCGGGACCGGGCCGCGCAGCTCTGGGCAGGTGGCATCGTCCTGTCGACCCTCGCCGTGCTCGCCTGGTCCGTCCGCCAACAGACCTCCGACCTCGGCAACTACTCCGCCGACCGGCTCACCTACGGGCAGGCGGCCCTGCGCGAGGCCGACCGGTGGCGGGGATACCTCGACCAGATCGTCGGGGTCACCTCCTGGCTGGACACCCGGATGCCCGCCCCGCCGTACCTGATCTGGCAGCTCGTCGCCGGAGCGCTGCTGCTCATCGGGGTCGTCTGGGGCAGCACGCTCGACCGGTGGCGACTGCTCGTGCTGCTCGGCGGCGGCGTGGCCGTCCCCTCCCTGATGCAGATCGCCCTGGTCAACGAGAGCGGCTTCGTCACCCAGGGCCGCTACATGCTGCCCATGCTGGTCGGTGTCCTGCTCTACGCCGCGTGGATCGCCGAACAACGCGGCTTCGAGGTCGCCCGGGCCCGCTCGTTCACCCGACTCGCCGTGCTGCTCCTGCTGCCGATCCAGCTCTTCTGCCTGGCGTACACGATGGTCCGCTGGCAGAACGGCCTGCCCGCCAACATCGGGCTGAGCAGCCTCAACCCACTCGCCGGCGACTGGCATCCGGTGGTCGGCTCGGTGATTCCGCTGCTGAGCGCCAGCCTCGGCCTGGTGCTGTTCGGGTGGCTCGTCTGGACCACCCGCCCCGCCGTCACCGACGAGCCGTCGCCGCCCGCTGAGCATTCCGACACCGAATCCAGCGAACTGTTCCGGCCCGCCGGCACTCACCTGCAGAGTGCAGGTGCTCAGGGCGGACTACGCTCGACCTGACGGGGGACCGGGTCGGGCGAGCGAAGCGGGTAGGTCGATGAGCGTAAGACGGATCATGGGCACCGAGGTCGAATACGGCATCTCCGTGCCCGGGCAGGCCGGAGCCAACCCGATGGTCACCTCATCGCAGGTGGTCAACGCCTACGGGGCACGCCCGGAACTCAACCGGGGCGGCCGGGCCCGGTGGGACTACGAGGAGGAGTCGCCGCTGCGCGATGCTCGCGGCTTCACCTACTCCGGCGCCGCGTACGACCCCGCCGAGGCTCTCGCGGACGAAGACCTCGGCCTGGCCAACGTGATACTCACCAACGGTGCACGGCTCTACGTGGACCACGCTCACCCCGAATACTCCACCCCGGAGGTCACCACCCCCAGGGACATCGTGCGCTGGGACAAGGCCGGCGAGCGGGTGATGGCCGAGGCGTCCCGCCGGGCCGCCACCATCCCGGGCACCCAGCCGATCCACCTCTACAAGAACAACACCGACAACAAGGGCGCCAGCTACGGCGCCCACGAGAACTACCTGATGCGCCGGCAGACGCCGTTCGCCGACATCGTGGCGTACCTGACTCCGTTCTTCGTCACCCGGCAGATCGTCTGCGGCGCCGGCCGGGTCGGCATCGGCCAGGACGGCGGCCAGAGCGGCTTCCAGATCTCCCAGCGCGCCGACTTCTTCGAGGTCGAGGTGGGGCTGGAGACCACCCTCAAGCGGCCGATCATCAACACCCGGGACGAGCCGCACGCCGACGCCGACAAGTACCGCCGGCTGCACGTCATCATCGGCGACGCCAACCTCTCCGAGATCTCCACCTACCTCAAGGTCGGCACCACCGCGCTGATCCTCACCATGATCGAGGAGAAGGCCCTCGGCGCCGACCTCGGCATCGCCGACCCGGTCAGCGAGCTGCGCGCCGTCAGCCACGACCCCTCTCTGACGCACCGGATGCGACTGCGTGACGGTCGTCGGCTCACTGCTCTCGACCTGCAATGGGCGTACCTGGAGCGGGTCCGGTCCTTTGTCGACGACCGGTACGGCACCGACGCCGACGAGCAGACCATCGACGTGCTCGACCGCTGGGAGAGCGTCCTGGACCGGCTCGGCCGGGATCCGATGCTCTGCGCCGACGAGCTGGACTGGGTGGCCAAGCTGCGGCTGCTGGAGGGCTACCGGGAGCGGGAGAAGCTCGGCTGGGGCTCGCACAAGCTCCAGCTCGTCGACCTGCAATATTCCGACGTCCGGCCGGAGAAGGGCCTCTACCACCGCCTGGTCAGCCGGGGGGCGATGAAGACGCTGCTCACCGACGACGAGACGCGCAGCGCGATGACCGAGCCGCCGGAGGACACCCGGGCCTACTTCCGCGGCCGCTGTCTCGCCCAGTACGCCTCCGAAGTGGTCGCCGCGAGCTGGGACTCGGTGATCTTCGACGTGGGTCGGGAGTCGTTGGTCCGGGTCCCGATGATGGAGCCGGAGCGGGGCACCCGCGCGCACGTCGGGGCACTGTTCGACCGCTGCGCCAGCGCCAAGGACCTGCTGGAGACACTGACCGGGGGCTGAGATCCGGTGCCTCCACCGGCAATCACCGTGTGGCATGCTAGGCCGTCCCCCGATCCGTCGACCCACACGGTGATGCGATGCTCCCCTCAGCCCGGCAGGTTGGCCTGCGTGCGATGACCGCTGTACCGCTGTCGAACGCGTACGCCGGGCGTGCCAACAGTTTCGGCTTTCTGCGGCTCTGCTTCGCCGTAGCGGTGGTCCTCGCGCACACCGCGGTGATCGGGTACGCCCGACCGTTGACCGAGGTCGTCGACGTGGCCGGCCTGGGAGTGGCCGGCTTCTTCGGCATCTCCGGCTTCCTCATCACCCGCAGCGCCCGGCGGGCCAGTCTGCCCCGCTACCTGTGGCACCGTGCCCTGCGGATCTGGCCGGGCCTCTGGGTGTGTCTGCTGTTCATCGGCCTGGTGGTGGCCCCGATCGTCTGGTACGCCGATCGCGGCAATCTGGACGGCCTGTGGCGGCACCCGGCCGGCGTGGTCAACTTCCTGCAGGCGAACTGGTGGGGCGGCTACCGCCAGCAGGGCATCATGGATGTCTTCCGGGACACGCCGTACGGCGGCCTGGTGCGTAAGAGCGTCCTCGACGGCTCACTCTGGACGCTCAGTTACGAGATCTTCTGCTACCTGATCGTGGCTTCGCTGGCCGTGGTGGCGGTGCTGCGCCGTGCCCGCTGGCTGGTGCTCGCGGCCGCCGTTCTCGTCTTCGGTCTGCTGCTCTGGAACCAGTACGAGGCGCTGCGCTTCGGCGGATCGACGTACTTCACCAGCGGCTCCGTCGGTACGCTGCCGCTGCTCGGCGCGCTCAGCAAGATCTGGTTCCTGCGGTTCGGCTTCATGTTCCTGGTGGGGGCCGTTGCGGACCTGTACAGCGACAAGCTGCCCATCAGCGACGTCCTCGGCGTGCTCGCCATCGTCGTGGCCGGCTGGCAGACCCTGGAGGGCCACCTGTTCGGCCCGGCGTTGCTCGCCTACGAATACGCCATCCTCTACCTCGCGGTCCGGTTGCCGCGGCTGCTGCACCGCGTGGGCCAGAAGAACGACTACTCGTACGGCATCTACATCTACTCCTTCGTCGTGCAGCAGATGCTGGCCTGGCTGGGGGCGGCTGCCTGGGGCTTCGTCGGCTACTTCGCTGTGGTCATGGTCTGCACCGTCTTCCTGGCGTTCCTGTCCTGGCATCTGGTGGAGAAGCAGGCGCTGCGGTTCAAGGACTGGACGCCCCGCCTGCGGCGTGGGGCACCACCGGCGGAGGCGTCGGGGGAGGGGCAGCGTGAGCCGGAGCGGGTCCCGGTGCCGGTCCCGGCCTCGGCCCCGGCCGACGCGTCGGCTCCTCGGAGCTGACCGCTTCGCCGCAATCGAACGCCCGGACCCGAACACGGCGGACGTGAGGGCTTTCTGTCGCCTGCGCGGGGTAGATTTCATCCCAGACGATCGTGGAGGAGACAGCCATGGCCACTCATGACAGCGGCGGTCAGTCGCAGTCCGGCAAGTCCCGTCAGGGCGAGGAGATCGAGGACGTCACCACGGAGGCCAACCCCGAGGTGGCCGAGCGGCACGCCGAGATCACCGAGGACGTCGACGACCTCCTCGACGAGATCGACTCCGTCCTCGAAGAGAACGCAGAGGAATTCGTGAGGGGCTACGTGCAGAAAGGAGGTCAGTAGACAAAGAGGGCAATTCAGACATGGCTCTCGTCGGAGAAGTGAAGGAGAAGCACGGCCGCGAGGTGCGGGAAGCGCGGAAGGTTCCGGAAGGACAGCGGTACTGCGTGGACTGCGGGACGGCCAAGCCATTGGCCGAGTTCCCCCGTAACCGGTCGGACAGCGCTGGCTACGGAACATACTGCAAGCCGTGCCACAACGGCCGTACACGCGAGACCAAACAACGACTCTACGGTGGCAACCGCGAGTACCACCTGCGGCGGCGGTACGGCGTGGGCGAGAAGGAGTTTCAGGAGCTCCTGGCCGCGCAGGGCGGGGTCTGCGCGATCTGTGGCGGCGCCCACCCGCAACATCTGGACCACGATCATCGCACCGGATGGGTGCGCGGGATACTCTGCTTCAACTGCAACGGTGGTCTTGGCCAGTTCCGTGACAGTCCGATGAGGCTGGCCAGGGCGATCACGTACCTGAGAGGAACCACGTGGCAGCGGGCTTTGATCCATCCGGGCGTCTTCCAGATGTGTTCACCAACGCGGGGACGTCCTCCTTCACGACGTTTCTGAGTCGGGTGGCCCCCGAGATGTTGCCCGGTCGGCGACCGCTGCCGCCGGGCATGGCCGCCGACCTGGCGCCGCACGCGACCACCATCGTGGCCATCGCGGCCGCCGAGGGTGTGGTGATGGCGGGCGACCGGCGGGCCACCATGGGCAACCTGATCGCTCAGCGCGACATCGAGAAGGTGCACCCCGCCGACGCCTACTCGCTGGTCGGCATCGCGGGCACCGCCGGTATCGGCATCGAGCTGATGCGACTGTTCCAGGTGGAGCTGGAGCACTACGAAAAGATCGAGGGCGCGATGCTCTCGTTGGACGGTAAGGCCAACCGGTTGGCCTCGATGATCCGGGGCAACCTGGGGGCGGCCATGCAGGGGTTGGCAGTGGTGCCGCTCTTCGCCGGGTTCGACCTGGCCGCCGCCGACCCGGCGCGCGCCGGTCGGATCTTCAGCTTCGACGTGACCGGTGGCCCGTACGAGGAGACCGGCTACGACGCGATCGGGTCCGGGTCGCTGTTCGCGAAGTCAGCGTTGAAGAAGCGGTTCCGGGCCGGGTTGTCCGTCGACGACGCGACGCGGCTGGCGGTCGAGGCGCTGTACGACGCCGCCGACGACGACACCGCGACCGGTGGGCCGGATCTGACCCGCCGGATCTATCCCGTGGTGATGACCGCGACCGCCGAGGGCACCCGCCGGCTGACCGACACCGAGACGGCGGCTATCGCCGAGGGTGTGGTTGCCGGCCGGATGGAGAACCCGGGCGGTTGAGACCCGCACCTCACCAGTCAGCAGTCGTCAGCACAGCGCCGTAAGGAGAACCGCCGACGTGGCCATGCAGTTCTACGCCTCTCCCGAACAGATCATGCGCGACCGCTCCGAGTTGGCCCGCAAGGGCATCGCTCGGGGTCGCAGCGCGGTGGTCCTCAGCTACTCCGGCGGGGTCCTCTTCGTCGCGGAGAACCTTTCCAGCGCCCTGCACAAGGTCAGCGAGATCTACGACCGGATCGGGTTCGCCGCCGTCGGCCGGTACAACGAGTTCGAGAACCTGCGCCGTGCCGGAGTCCGGATGGCCGACCTGAACGGGCTCAGCTACGACCGGCGTGACGTCACTGGCCGGGCCCTGGCCAACGCGTTCGCGCAGACCCTGGGTGCCATCTTCACCGAGCAGTCGAAGCCGTTCGAGGTGGAGATCTGCGTGGCGGAGGTCGGTGCCACCCCCGAGGCGGACGAGCTGTACCGGCTGACCTATGACGGTTCGGTGAACGACGAGCCGGGGCGGATGGCCATGGGTGGTCAGGCCGAGGCGATCACCGGTGTGTTGAAGTCGCAGCATCGGGCGGACATGTCCCTGGCCGAGGCGGTCAGGGTGGCGGTGCAGGCGTTGAGCACCGTCGGTGGTGAGGGCGGTGCCGCCCGGACGATCGCCGCGAACCAGCTCGAGGTGGCGGTCCTGGACCGTCAGCGGATCGGACGGACGTTCCGGCGGATCACCGGTGCCGCGCTGACTGCTCTGCTGGACGGGGATGCGCCGGCCGAGGGGCAGGCGGCGGATGCGGCGGGCGGTCCCGCCGAGCCGGTCGTGCCGACCACTGAGGGGCACAAGCCGACGTCCTCGGCTGGTTCCGCGGACCTGGAGGACCGGCCCGCAGAGGGCGGCGAGCGCTAAGGTTTCGCCCGCTGGTGCCGGCCCCGAGCAGGGGCCGGCACCAGCGGTCATCCTCGGCGCAGCAGGGGCCGGGCCAGGGCCCAGTAACCGCCGGCGACGGCGTTGAACGCGCCCAGGCCGGGTGTGGTCGGCACACCGGAGGGCGTGACCCGACCGGTCATCAGCTTCGCGATGACCCCGTCTGGCACCCGGCGTTCAGCCTGTAGCTGGCGTCGACGGCCGCGAACCCAGTCGCGGTTGCGCCACAACCAGCCCCAGCCCTGCAGCTTCTGCCGGGACCAGCCGCCGACGACCGCGGCGGTGAGCATTGCGGCCTCGGTGAGCAGCAGCGCCGGGGCGAGCACCACGAGTGTCCGCGCCTCGTAGGCGGTGAGCAGGGTGACCAGTCGGTTCCGCTCGACCAGGTAGAGCTTCAGGGCGTTGCGGGAGAACTCGTAGTGGTGACGCACGACGGCGTCCGGCACGTACTCCAGTCGCAGTCCGCGCTGCCACAGTCGCAGGCTGAGTTCGGTGTCCTCGTGGTACGCGAAGTACTCGGCGGCGAAGCCGTCGAGTTCGCGCCAGAGCTTCCGGCTGATAACGAAGCAGCAGCCGCTGAGGGAGGGTACGGCCCGCCGCTCGGCGTGGTTGCTGGCCGGTTCGCCGTTGCCGCCGGCCCAGGAGAGGCCGGTGAAGTGCAGCGGGTTACCGCTGGTGTTGATCAGCTCGGGGGTGTCGGCCAACCGGATGGACGCCATGGCCGCGCCGATGCCCGCTTCGGCGGCTACGGCGGTGGTCTTGGCCAGGGCATCGGGTGCGACGACGGCATCGGAGTTGACGAACGCGAGCCATTCGCCGGTGGCTTCGGCCGCGCCCACCCGGCAGCCACCGGAGTAACCGGTGTTCTCCTCCGGTCGGATCACCCGTACCCCGGGGAGGCCCTTGACGATGTCGATGCCGTCCCCGGTGCAGCCGTTGTCGACGACGATGAGGTCGATCTCGACGTCGGTGCTGGCCAGCACCGCCTGGGCGGCGTCGACGAGATAGGGCTCCGGGCCGTAGGCGAGCATGACGGCGCTCACCCGGGGTCGGGTCATCGGATGCCTCCGGATGCGGCAGGGGCGACGGCCTCGGCGAGCGGCCGGGTGGGGGTGGTGGGTCGGCGGACGCCGCCGCGCAGCAGCATCGCCATGGTGGCGGCCACTATGACGGAGCCGATGGTGTACGCCAGTTCGACGCGCAGGGTGACCGGAGCCGGGATCAGCGTCACGGCGATCAGGGCGGCGACGCCGGCGGTCCAGGCGAGGGCCTGGGCGCGGTGCCGGTCGAGGGCGAGCAGTGCCTGGCCGAGCACCATCGCCCACAGGTAGGCGAGCGTGGCGGCAGCCAACCAGGCAAAGTCGCCGTGGCCGAGAACGCCTGGTGCGTCGAAGAGGGTGCCGACCAGCCATGGGCCGAGCAGCACGGCGCCGAGGGCGCCGGTGAGGCCGAGCGCGGTGACGATGCCGAGCGCCCGGCGCAGCAGGCTGTGGAAGCCGGCCTGGTCGCCGGTGGTGGCGGTGGTGGCCAGGCCGGGCAGCAGTGACGCCTGTAGGGAGCCGAAGACGAACAGGGGGATGCGGACCAGCACGAGGGCGGAGAGTAGTGCGCCGGCGGCTGCCGCGTCGGAGGGCGCGAGCAGCTGCACGTTGATCACGCCGATGTTCACCACCACCTGCGAGAGCAGGCTGGAGGCGGTGAGCAGGCCGAGGCCACGCAGCAGGGTCGCCCAGGCCACCGGGGGGCCTCCGCCGATGGCGCGCAGCACCGGTGGCACTGTGAGTAGGACGCTGACCAGCGGGGCGGCGACGAGCACGAGCCCGTACCAGACGGGCGACGTCACTCCGGCCAGCCCGAGCAGGGCGACCATGATGATCCGCAGGCCGCCGTCGATCCCCAGTTGGGCGCCGTACCAGGGGAACAGTTGCAGGCCGGAGAGGACACCGCGGGTGGCGTAGGCGACGGCCATCGCGGCGAGTGCGCCGATCAGCACTGTGACCAGGTTGCCGTCACCGGCGAAGAGCTTGTCGGCGAGCGGCTGACGACCGATGGTGACGGCCAACACCAGCACCGCGAGCATCACGGCGGCGACGGTGACGCCGCGGGCCAGTACCGGCCCGGGGGGCAGCCCCTGGCTGTGTCGGGCGGCGACGACCCGGGCGACCTCCTGCTCGATCGGCATGAACACGCCGATGCCGAGGGTGAACACGATCGACCAGAGCACCGACAGGGACGAGTAGTCGGCCTGGCTGAGGCTGTGGCCGGCGACGGCGAGGTGAACGTAGGAGGCGAGCCCGAGAAGGGCCAGCCCGGCACCGACAGCGACGGTGCCGGGCGGGACCAGGCTCAGTAGCCGTCGGATCACCGGCGGATGAGCGCCAGCGTGAGAACGGCGAACGCGCGGCCGAGGTAGACCATCGCCTTGGCGGGGGAGTGGCTGGGTGTGCCCGCCATCCGCTTGCGCATGGCGACCGGCACCTGGCGGATGCGGTAGCCGCGGCGGGCGGTGTGCACGAGGGTCTCCACAGTGTCGCCGAGGTACTCGGCCGGGTACCAGGCGGCGAACATCTCGATGACCCGCCGGTTGGCGGCCCGGAAGCCGGAGGTGGTGTCGGTGAGCTTGGTGCGGGCGACCCGGGACAGCACGGCGGAGAGCATCACCATCGCCCAGCGGCGGGGGCCGCGGACGTTGTAGTCGCCCTCACCGGCGAAGCGCGCGCCGATGACGAGGTCGTTGTCATCGAGCAGGTCGACGAGCTTCGGCACATACCGGGGGTCGTGCTGGCCGTCGGCGTCGATCTGGATGGCGACCTCGTAGCCGTTGTCACGGGCGTAGCGGTAGCCGAGGCGCATGGCCCCACCGACGCCGAGGTTGTACGGCAGTTTGGCGACCAGGGCGCCAGCGGCGGCGGCGACGGCAGCGGTGCGATCGGTGGAGCCGTCGTCGACGACGAGCACGTCGACGCCGGGCAGTTCGCCACGGACCTCGCCGACGACGTCGGCGATCGAGCCCGACTCGTTGAGAGCCGGGATGATGATCAGTGTGCGCTTGCCGTTAACCATCGGTCGACACCAGTTCGTCTCGGGCTGCCCGGTCCGCGTCGATCTGAGCGCGGAGCAGGGCGAAATCTTCGGCCAGGGTGCGGGTCTCTTCTTCCAGGGCGCTGACCTCCCAGCTGAGGTGTACGCACACCAGCAGCAGGAAGACGATGCCAAGGAAGAGCACCAGGCTGACACCGGAGGCGACGCCGAGGAGTTCGGCGACGTTGTCGAGCAGCCGGGGGAAAAGGGACAGCGGAATCACGATGATCAGTACGGCGAGCCAGAGCATGCCGTACTTCTCGCGCAGCTGACGGCGGCGCAACAGCTCGACGATGGTGCCGAGGAGCAGCAGGCCGGTCAGACCGGTGACGAGGGTGAGCTTCATGCGACCTTCCACGGGGCGGGTGGAGCGGGGGAGTGGAACGCGTCAACCAGGGCGCTGTGCCAGTCTGGAAGCGGAGGCAGACCCACGGCTGCCCAGCGGCTGTGCCCTAGCACACTGTACGCAGGCCGTGGGGCGGGACGCGGATACCGGTCGCTGGTGGTGGGTCGGATCCGATCCGGATCCAGTCCGGCCAGCGAAAACGCGGCGCGGGCCAACCCGTACCAGGTGGTCTGCCCGGCGCAGGTGCCGTGGTAGACGCCGGGCGTGGCGTGACCGGCCAGCGCCGCGTCGGCGAGCGCGACGAGCCGCTCGGCGAGCGCGTACGACCAGGTGGGTTGGCCGTGTTGGTCGTCGACCACGTCGAGGTGTTCGCGCTGGGTGGCGAGTCGGAGCATGGTGGCCACGAAGTTCGGGCCGTGCGCGCCGTAGAGCCAGGCGGTGCGCACGACGTACCCGGTGTCAGGTAGCAGCCGCGCGACGGCCTCTTCGCCGACCAGCTTGCCGCGGCCGTAGGCGTTGACCGGCGCGGTGGGCGCGTCCTCCGGATACGGGGTGTCCGCGTTGCCGGCCAGGACGTAGTCGGTGGAGACCTGGATGAGCCGGGTTCCGTCGGTGGCGCACGCCGCGGCCAGGTTGGCCACGCCGTGGCCGTTGACGGCGGTCGCCGCCGCCTCGTCGGCCTCGGCGGCGTCGACGTTTGTCCACGCGGCCGCGTTGATCACGAGGTCGTGCCCGGCGACGGCGGCGTGGACCGCCGCGCTGTCGGTGACGTCCAGGTCGGCGCGGGTGGCGGCGGTCACCTTGAGGTCGGGCCGTGCACCCAGCACGGTGACCAGGTCCCGGCCGAGCATCCCGCCCGCGCCGGTGACGAGGAGTCGGGTCATGCGGTCGGCGCGGACTTGAGGGGTTCCCACCAGTTGCGGTTGTCCCGGTACCAGCGGACGGTGTCAGCGAGGCCCTGGTCGAGGGTGATGCTGGGGTGGTAGCCGAGCTCTTCGCTGATCTTGGTGATGTCGAGGGAGTACCGGCGGTCGTGGCCCTTGCGGTCGGTGACCGGGACGACCCGGTCCCACCCGGCGCCGCAGGCGTCCAGGAGCAGACCGGTGAGTTCCTTGTTGGTCAACTCGGTGCCGCCGCCGATGTTGTAGACCTCACCGGCGCGGCCCTTCTGCTGGACGAGGGCGATGCCCCGGCAGTGGTCGTGCACGTGCAGCCAGTCCCGGATGTTGCCGCCGTCGCCGTAGAGGGGGACGGTGCCACCGTCGAGCAGGTTGCTGACGAACAGCGGGATGACCTTCTCGGGGAACTGGTACGGGCCGTAGTTGTTGGAGCAGCGGGTGACGACCACGTCCATGCCGTGGGTGCGGTGGTACGACAGCGCGAGCAGGTCGGAGCCGGCCTTGGAAGCCGAGTACGGCGAGTTGGGCGCGAGTGGCCAGGTCTCGGTCCAGGAGCCCTCGTCGATCGAGCCGTAGACCTCGTCGGTGGAGACGTGCACGAACCGGCTGGTGCCGTGGCGCAGCGCCGCGTCGAGCAGCGTCTGGGTGCCCAGCACGTTCGTGGTGACGAACGGCGCGGCGCCGGCGATCGAACGGTCGACGTGTGACTCGGCGGCGAAGTGCACGATCACGTCGTGCTCGGCCACCACGGTGTCGACCACCACCGGGTCGCAGATGTCGCCCTGCACGAACCGCAGCCGCGGGTCGTTGCGGACCGGCTCAAGGTTGGCCAGGTTGCCCGAGTAGGTCAGCTTGTCCAGCACGGTCACGACGGCCGGCTCGAGCGGCGGCACACTGTCCGCACTGCCGAGGGGCTTGCCCAGCAGCAGGCGAACGTACTCCGACCCGATGAATCCGGCTCCGCCGGTGACGAGGATCCTCACGGGTCCGGAAGTATACGCGACGGGTGGCGCGGCCCCTGGTATCCGACCCCCGCGCAACGGGTCCGGGTGCGGCTAGGCTTCCCCGATGCGCGGAATCCTACTTGCCGGTGGCACCGGGTCCCGGCTCTGGCCGATCACCCGGGCGGTCTCGAAGCAGCTGATGCCGGTCTTCGACAAGCCGATGATCTATTACCCGCTCTCCACCCTGGTGATGTCCGGGGTCCGGGAGATCCTGGTGATCACGACTCCGGAGGACCAGGACCAGTTCCGTCGGCTGCTGGGCGACGGCAGCCAGTTCGGGCTGCGGCTTGAGTACGTCAGCCAGGAGCGCCCGGAGGGCATCGCGCAGGCGTTCATCCTCGGCGCGGACTTCATCGGCACCGAGTCGGTGGCGTTGGTCCTCGGCGACAACATCTTCCACGGAGTGGGTCTGGGTCGGCAGCTCGCCGACCACCGTGACCCGGTCGGTGGGCGGGTCTTCGCCTATCAGGTGGCCAACCCGCAGGAGTACGGCGTGGTCGACTTCGACGCCGATGGTCGGGTGCTCTCGATCGAGGAGAAGCCGGCCCGCCCGAAGTCCCGCTACGCGGTGCCCGGCCTCTACTTCTATGACAACCGGGTGGTGGACATCGCCCGCAAGCTCACCCCGAGCGCCCGCGGCGAGCTGGAGATCACGGCGGTCAACGAGGTGTACCGGGAGACCGGCGAGCTGGCGGTGACGGTGCTGGATCGGGGCACCGCCTGGCTGGACACCGGCACGTTCACCTCGATGATGCAGGCCGCCGAGTTCGTCCGGGTGGTCGAGGAGCGGCAGGGTCTCAAGATCGGTTGCGTCGAGGAGGTCGCCTGGAGGGCTGGCCTGATCGACGACGCGCAGCTGCGCGCGCTCGCCGAGCCGCTGACCAAGAGCGGTTACGGCGACTACCTGCTCGGTCTGCTCGACGACCAGGCCGGCGACGAGGGGGGTTCCTGGTGAAGATCCGGGAGCTGAGCATCGAGGGTGCCTGGGAGATCACCCCCCAGCAGCACGGCGACCCGCGCGGCATGTTCATGGAGTGGTACCGCTTCGACAAGCTCGCCGAGGTGGTGGGACATCCGCTGCGACTGGCCCAGGCCAACCTGTCGGTCTCCGCGCGTGGCGTGGTGCGCGGCGTTCACTTCGCCGACGTGCCGCCCGGGCAGGCCAAGTACGTCACCTGTGTGCGGGGCGCGGTCCTCGACGTGATCGTGGACCTGCGGGTGGGCTCGCCGACCTTCGGTCGTTGGGAGGGCGTCCGACTGGACGACACCGACCGTCGGGCGGTCTACCTCAGCGAGGGGCTGGGGCACGGGTTCTGCGCGTTGACCGACGACGCGACGTTGAGCTATCTCTGCTCGGCCACCTACAACCCGACCGGCGAGCACGCGGTGCACCCGCTGGACGAGGAGTTGGGCATCGAGTGGCCCGCCGACGTTCCACTGCTGTCCGCCCGCGACGACGCGGCGCCGACTCTGGCGCAGGCCCGCGAGCGGGGCCTGCTTCCGGAGTACGACAACTGCCGGCGGTTCGTGGCGAGCCTCGGTCCGGACGGAATGTCGCACTCAACCGGTATGTGACAGCGCTCGGGGCACGACCTGTGGTCTGACAGTGACGAACCGGGCCTCCGGGCGGCTAATGTCACACCATGGAGCGGCGAATCTTCGGCCTCGAGACCGAGTACGGCGTCACCTGCACCTATCGCGGGCAGCGGCGGCTGTCCCCGGACGAGGTCGCGCGGTATCTGTTCCGTCGCGTGGTGTCCTGGGGCCGGTCGAGCAATGTCTTCCTGCGCAATGGGGCCCGGCTCTACCTGGACGTCGGGTCGCATCCGGAGTACGCGACACCGGAGTGCGACTCGGTGACCGATCTCGTCGCCCACGACCGGGCCGGCGAGCGGATCCTGGAAGGGCTGCTCGTCGACGCGGAGAAGCGACTGCACGACGAGGGCATCGCGGGTGAGATCTACCTGTTCAAGAACAACACCGATTCGGCCGGCAACTCGTACGGCTGCCACGAGAACTACCTTGTCTCGCGGCACGGCGAGTTCGGCCGGCTCGCCGACGTGCTCATTCCGTTCCTGGTCACCCGGCAGTTGATCTGCGGGGCCGGCAAGGTCCTGCAAACCCCGCGCGGCGCTGTCTACTGCCTCTCGCAGCGAGCCGAGCACATCTGGGAGGGCGTCTCCTCGGCGACCACCCGCAGCCGCCCGATCATCAACACCCGCGACGAGCCGCACGCTGACGCCGAGCGCTACCGGCGGCTGCACGTGATCGTCGGCGACTCCAACATGAACGAGGTCACCACGCTGCTCAAGGTCGGCACCGCCGACATCGTGCTGCGGATGATCGAGGCCGGGGTGGTGATGCGCGACCTGTCCCTGGAGAACCCGATCCGGGCCATCCGGGAGGTGTCGCACGACATCACCGGCCGGCGCAAGGTGCGGTTGGCCAACGGCAAGGAGGTCAGCGCCCTGGACATCCAGCAGGAATACCTGGCCAAGGCCACCGAGTTCGTCGAGCGACGCGGCGGCGACCAGGCCGCCAAGCGGGTCGTCGAGCTGTGGGGCCGGGTGCTCAACGCGGTGGAGAGCGGCGACCTGGAGCCGGTCTCCCGGGAGATCGACTGGGTCAGCAAGCTGCGGCTGATCGAGCGCTACCAGCGCAAGCACGACCTGCCGCTGTCTCACCCCCGGGTGGCGCAGATGGACCTGGCCTACCACGACGTGCGCCGTGGCCGGGGCCTCTACGGGCTCCTGGAGCGCCGCGGCGACGTCGACCGGGTGGCCACCGACCCGGAGATCTTCGAGGCCAAGGAGACTCCGCCGCAGACCACCCGGGCCCGGCTGCGGGGCGAGTTCATCCGGCACGCCCAGGAGAAGCGCCGGGACTTCACCGTCGACTGGGTGCACCTGAAGCTCAACGACCAGGCGCAGCGCACAGTGCTCTGCAAGGATCCGTTCCGAGCGTACGACGAGCGGGTGGAACGGCTGATCGCCAGCATGTGACCGGTTGCCGGCCCCGTCGGTGCGCTGCGCCGACGGGGCCGGTCAGCCCGGCGCACCGAGCGGTTAAGCTGAGCGCGCCATGACGACTTCTGGACCTTCCGACCGCTCCGAGCGCGGCACCGAGCGGCAGAACTGGGTCGAACGCCGGCGGGAGAAGATCCGCGCCGAGATCGACCGTAACCGGCGCGGTGACTACACAGTGCCGACGTGGGTGCTGGCCCTGGCGCTGGTGCTCATAGTGGGCGGCTGGCTGGCCCTGATCTTCCTGGCCTAACCCACCCCACCCCCCCACCGGCGCCCCACCCCACCCGCAGCGCGCGTTGCTCATGAAGTTATTGCCATGACACGCCGAGGCGGCGGGCAATAACTTCATGATCAACCGGGCTCAGGGTCGGGCCGGGGTGGGGGTTGGTTAGGGGGAGGAGGGTTGCGGCGTGGCGGCCGGCGGCGGCTGCCGCCAGGAAGTACGCGTGGTCGGCGTCGAGGCCGCGGCCCATTGTGGACAGGGGTACGGCGCTGGCCCGCAGCGCGGCGTCCAGACCATCGGTGAGCACCCGGACGATCCGGTGCCGGGCCGCCAGGGGCGCCAGGGCCGCGTGCACCTCGGCCGCGAGGGACGGCGCCAGGTCCTCGGGCACCACCAGCTCCGCCGGGGCGAGCGCCACCCGGCCGTACGCGGTGAGGCTGTGGTGTGACACGCCCCGGTGTCGGGGGCGGGGATCGGCGTCGGAGATGCGCAAAGAGCCGACCGGCTTCCCGCCCAACGTGGCGATCGCGTTGACCGCCTCGCCGACGGCGACGCCGGAGAAGCCCCACCGGGTTCCGGTGCCCAGGTTGCCCGGTCCCTGAGCCACGATCGCCACGTCCGCGTGGAGCACGTACCGGGCCGCGAGCAGGCCGCCGTGCAGGGTGGTGGCCTCCAGGTCGCCGCCGAACGCCTGCCCGACGGTGATCGTGCCGGCCAGTTCGGCCCGTAGCCCGGCGAGGGTGCGGGAGAACCAGGCGGGCAGCGCCCCGCCGTCGGTGAGCAGGTACGCCACCCGCGCCTGCGGGGCGTCGGCCCGGATGCCGGCCAGGATCGCCGGGAGCGCCGAGTGCAGGTCGGCGGTGACCACCGGCAGGCCGCCCAGGTCGTCCGCGTCGGCCAGCACGTCGCGGTGCGGGGACGCCTCCTCGTCGACGCCGAGCAGGATCGGCTGCAACGGCGTGTAGCGGGCCTTGACCAGGTGCCCGGCGTCGCGGGTGTCGGCGACGTCCGGTGGGTCCGGCGGCAGCCGGTCCGGCAATGCGACCACCAGGGCGTACCCGCCGGTGCCCAACCCCATCAGCAGCGCACCGGCGTTGAGCAGCACCCGGTCACCGGGCTCGGGCGTGCCGACCAGCTCCGGGTAGGCCAGCGCCCGCATCCGCGTGCCGTCGGGCAGGTCGACGTCCAGCTCCACCGCCCCGGTCCACTGCCGTCGCAGCGTCGCCACCGTCCCCGTACGCCATCGCACCATGACGGGCACGCTAGCCGCGCGGGCCCGGCGGCCCGCGTCCGGGTGTGGGTCAGGCCGGCTCGGGGCCGCCGGCGTCCGGGCTCGGCCCGGCCTGGGTGTGTCGGGCGGTGCCGGTGGCGCCCGGCATCGAACGGGTCGGGTCGAGGAAGACGAAGCGGATCTCCGGGTATCGCTCGGTGAGCCGCCGCTCGGCCTCGTCGGCGGTGGCCTCGATCTGCGCGCCGGTGGCCTCGTCGCGGAAGTCGACCTTCGCGGCGACAAGGATGTCCTGCGGGCCGAGCTGCATGGTCAACAGGGTGTCGATGCGCTCCACCTCGGGCAGCCCGGCCAGCTCCTGCTCGATCTCGCGGCGCAGCCGCTCCGGCACGGCCCGGCCGACCAGCAGCGACAGGTTGTTGCCGGCGAGGATCCCGGCGACGGTCAGCAGCAGCAGGCCGATCAGGATCGACGCCACGCCGTCCCACACCTCGTCGCCGGTGGCGTGCGACAGGCCGACGCCGAGCCCGGCCAGCACCAGACCGATCAGGGCCGCGCTGTCCTCCAGGAAGACCGCCTTGACTGTGGTGTCGGCGGTCAGCCGCAGAAACCGCCGAGGCGTGGTCTGCCAGCGTCGCGACTCGCGGCGGACCTGCCGCACCGCCCGGCCCAGTGAGATCGACTCGATGACGAACGACACCCCGAGCACGATGTACGAGATGAGGTAGTCGCCGCTGTGCTCGTGCACCAGGATCGTGGTGACGCCGTGGGTGACGGCGAAACCGGCGCCGGCGACGAACGTGAACATGGCGGCGAAGAACGCCCAGACGTAGCTTTCCTTGCCGTACCCGAAGGGGTGTCGCTGGTCGGCCGGACGGGCGCCGCGGCGCAGCGCCTGGAAGAGCAGCACCTCGGTGGTGGTGTCGGCGACCGAGTGCGCCGCCTCGGAGAGCATCGCGGCTGATCCGGAGATCAGCCCGGCGATCAGCTTGGCGATCGCGATGGCGAGGTTGGCGGTGCCGGCGACGACGATGGTGCCGACGCTCTCGCTCTCGGGCCTGGCGTCCGCTTGCGGCATGAGGATCACCCTATGACCGTGGACGGCGACGCGCCGGGGGGAGGCCCGATCCGAACAAGTGTGCGGCACGCCCGCGTGGGTGCACGGTCTGGGCGGGTCGGCTGCTAGCGTCTACCGCGTGTCGCGGACCCGCACCGAACGCCTGGTCAACCTGGTGATCTGCCTGCTGTCCACGCGACGGTTCCTGACCGCCGCGCAGATTGCCGCGACAGTGCCCGGTTACGAGCACGATCCGGACGACGCGCGCGACCACGAGGCGTTCCAGCGCAAGTTCGAACGGGACAAGGCTGAGCTGCGCGAGCTGGGTGTGCCACTGGAGACGGGCACGGCGAGCGCCTTCGACGCCGAGCCCGGCTACCGGATCGCCCACCGCGAATACGCGCTGCCCGACATCCTCCTCGAACCGGACGAAGCCGCCGCGGTCGGCATCGCCGCCCGGCTGTGGCAGCACGCCGGGTTGGCCGCCGCCGCGTCGTCGGGGCTGGCCAAGCTGCGTGCCGCCGGTGTGGACGTGGACCCGCAGGCGACCCTCGGCCTGGAGCCGATGGTCACTGTCGACCCGGCGTTCGCGCCACTGACCGCCGCCGCCCGGGACCGCCGCGAGGTGGGGTTCGACTACCGGGTGCCCGACCGCGACGCGCCCACCCGGAGGCGGCTGCAACCGTGGGGCGTGGTCTGCTGGCGCGGCCGGTGGTATGTGGTCGGCCACGACCAGGACCGGGAGGCGACCCGCTGCTTCCGGTTGTCCCGGGTGGTCGGCGCGGTCCGGGTGACCGGCTCTCCCGGCGCCTACGAGCCGCCGGCAAACGTCGACCTGATCAGCCACGTGGCCCGCTGGTCCGGCCCGGTGGAGCGCACCGGTCGGGCCACGGTGCTGGCCGCGCCGGGGCGGGCCGCCGGGTTGCGCCGTTGGGCGGTGGAGGTGACCGCCGGGCCGGACGGCGACCGGCTGGTGCTGCCGTACGCCGACCCGGACGGGCTGGCCGGCCATCTCGTCGGCTACGGCCCGGACGTGCGGGTCCTCGACCCACCGGAGGTCCGCGAGGCGGTCATCCAACGACTCAAGGAGATCGCCGTGCGCCACGACGAGCTGGCCGTCAGCGGAGGCGCCAGGTGACCCGCCCGGCCGCCCGCAACGGTTCCCGCGCGTCCGCCGACCGGCTGGCCCGACTGCTCAACCTGGTGCCCTACCTGCTGGCCCGGCCCGGCATCGAGATCGCCGAGGCGGCCGGTGACCTGGGCGTCACCGAGCGCCAGCTCCGGGAGGACCTGGAGCTGCTCTGGGTGTGCGGGCTGCCCGGGTACGGCCCCGGTGACCTGATCGACATGGCGTTCGACGGTGACCGGGTGACCATCACCTACGACGCCGGCATCGACCGACCGTTGCGGCTGACCCCAGACGAGGCCCTCGCACTGGTGGTGGCGCTGCGGATGCTGGCCGAGACGCCCGGGGTGGCCAACCGGGAGGCCGTCGAACGGGCCCTCGCCAAGATCGAGGCTGCGGGCGACCTGGTGGGCGCGCCGGTGGCGGTCCGGTTGCCCGGGGACACCGGGCGGGTCGAGGCGCTGCGCGCCGCGGTGGAGGGCGGCAAGGCGCTGCGGATCACCTACTACACGGCGGCCCGGGACGAAACCACCGAGCGTGTCGTCGACCCGCTGCGGATGCTGATGGTCGGCGGTCGGGCGTACGTGGAGGCGTGGTGTCGGCGTGCGGAGGCCGTCCGGCTGTTCCGCGCCGACCGGATCGACGCGGTCACCGAGTTGGACGAGCCGGCCACGGTGCCGCCGCAGGCAGTCCCGCACGACCTCACCGAGGGCGTGTTCCGCCCCTCGGCCGACCTGCCGTTGATCACCTTGCGCATCGGCCGGGGCGAGCGGTGGATCACCGAGTACTACCCGTGCGAGCGGGTGGAAGCCGGCGACGGCGACCAGTGGCTCGTCTCGCTGCGGGTCACCGACCTGCTGTGGGCCCGCCGGTTCGTGCTGGGCCTCGGCCCGGAGGTGACTGTGGTCGCCCCGGTCGAGTTGGCCGAGCAGGTGCGGGCGACGGCGGCCGCCGCGCTGGACGCGTACGCCGTGCCCGCGCCCACGGCCGTGCCCCGGCCGCCCGAGGTCGACCCGGAGCGCACGCCGTCGGGTGACAGGGCGGTGGCCGGCCGCACCCAGTAGGCTGACCGCCGTGCTGATCTGGATCGTGCTCGCGGTGGTGCTGCTACCCCTCGTGGCGCTCGCGTTGGCAGTGCGCCCGGTGCTGGCCCGGCTGCCCCGACTGCGCCGCGCCGCGGTGGCGTTGCAGCGGCGGGCCGTCGAGGCCGAGGCACTGCGGGAAACCGCCGAGGCGCTGCAACAGCGTGCCGAGGACGTCCAACGTCGGCTCGACACCGCATCCCAGCGACTCGCGGTCATCAAGGCCAAGCGCGGCTGATCGAGTACGCACCAGGCGGTGGTTGACGGATCATCGCGGGTTGGTCAAGACTTCACCCTCCCGCCCGGACCACCACCACCCAGTGGGTGGCGGGCAGCCGATCCGCACGTACGATGGGCTGCGTACCACCCCCCGGACACAGAGCGACTGGAGCTTCTCATGGGTGCCCTCAAGCCGTGGCACATCGCTGTTCTCGTGGTTGTGCTGATCCTGCTCTTCGGTGCGAAGCGGCTCCCCGACGCGGCCCGGTCGCTGGGTCGGTCGCTGCGGATCATCAAGGCCGAGACCAAGAGCCTGCAGGACGACGACCGCGACCTCGCCGAGAAGGCTGACGCGCAGGCCGGCTACCAGCCGCTGCCGCCGCACGCCGGGCAGCAGGCGCCGTACGCCGGCCAGCCGCAGCAGGCCCCGTACCAGCAGGCCCCGCCGCAGCAGCCGGTCGTCGACCCGGTGCACCGCGTCCGCGACAACTGACCGAAGGGCCCCACTCCCGTGGCCTTCGCACTGCGTAAACGCGGCCCGAGCACCTTCGAGCGGGCCGCCGACGGCTCGATGACGCTCATCGAGCACGTCCGCGAACTGCGCAACCGTCTGTTCCGCGCTTCCGTGGCGATCCTCATCGGGTTCGGCTTCGGTTTCTGGTTGGCCGAGCCGGTGCTGCACCTGCTCCAGCAGCCCTACTGTGACCTGCCGCAGGCCCGATATGTCGACGGCAAGTGCGAGTTCGTGCAGCTCGGCCCGGCCGACCTGTTCCTGCTCAACCTGAAGGTCGCGCTCTGGGTCGGGTTGATCGTGGCCGCGCCGATCTGGCTGTACCAGCTCTGGGCGTTCATCGCGCCCGGCCTGCACCGGCACGAGCGGCGCTACGCGTACTTCTTCACCGCACTCGCCGCGCCGCTGTTCGCGGCCGGTGCGGTGCTGGCGTACTTCGTCACGTCCAAGGGCCTGGAGTTCCTGCTCAGCATCTCGGACAGCGAGATCAGCACGACCTTGGAGATCACCAAGTACATCTCCTTCGTCACCAACCTGATCCTGTTGTTCGGCGTGGCCTTCGAGTTCCCGCTCGTCGTGCTGATGCTCAACTTCGTGGGCATCGCCAGCGCGAAGCGGCTGCTCAGCTGGTGGCGCGTGGCGATCTTCGTGTTCTTCGCGTTCTCCGCAGTGGTCACCCCGACACCGGACCCGTTCGGGATGACGGCCCTGGCCATCTGCCTCTCCGCTCTCTACTTCGGTGCGGTGGGCGTCGCCTTCCTCAACGACAAGCGGCGTGGGCGCGGCAAGGAGATCTACGCCGGCATCGACGACGACGAGGTGTCGCCGTTGGAGTTCGACGCGGACCCGGTAGTGGCCGGGCAGCGGGTCGACTCGGCAGCGCCGATCGGCGAACCCGAGCCGATCGCCAAACCGGCGCCGATCGAGCGCCGCTACGACGACATGACCTGACGGCCCCGCGCCGACCGGTCCACCGACGCCGTCCCCGTTTCCCGGGGGCGGCGTCGTCGCGTCACCTCCCGCGTCGGCGGCGGAACTGATGGTGACGGCGGCTGCCCCTGGTGAACGACGGGTGTCCGACCGGTACGGTGCTGCCCGTGACCGCAGACGATCACCTGCCCGGCCCGGTCGCCGGCGAACCCGTCGACCGCGCCCCGCTCGCCGGTGGGCCGGTGGCCGTGCTCACGAACCCGTCCGCCGGTCGGGGACGGTACAGCGCACTGCTGCCCCGGTTGTTGGACGGGCTGGCCGGCGCGGGCCGGCCGCTTCGACTGCTGTCGGCGTCCAGCCCAGCCGAGGCGGAGGCGGCATGCCGTCAGGCCGTCGCCGACGGCGCCGGCGCGTTGGTGGCGGTCGGTGGGGACGGCACCGTGCACCGGGCGTTGCAGGCGGTCGCCGGGACCGCCGTGCCGTTCGGCCCGATCCCGGCCGGCACCGGCAACGACTTCGCCCTGGACACCGGCTTCCCGGCCGACCCCGTCGCCGCGGCGGCGGTGATCGCCGAGGCGGTGCGTGACGGGCGCAGCCAACCTGTCGACCTGGCCCGGATGGTCGGGGTCGACGGTGTCGAGCGCTGGTACGGGGCGGTCCTCGCGGCCGGGTTCGACGCGATCGTCAACGAGCGGGCCAACCGGATGCGCTGGCCCCGCGGCCCGCGCCGATACGACCTGGCGATCCTGGTCGAGCTGGCCCGGCTGCGGCCACGCCGTTACACGCTGCGCCTCGACGGGGTGCCACACGACCTGGACGCGGTGCTCGTGGCGGTGGGCAACTGCCCCACGTACGGCGGTGGGATGCGGATCTGCCCCGACGCGGATCCGACCGACGGACTGCTCGACGTGGTGGTGGCGGGTCGGGTCAACCGGCGGACCCTGGTCCGGGTGAAGCCCCGCATCTACCAGGGCACCCACGTCAGCCACCCGCTGGTGCGCAGTTTCCGGGCCCGCACCGTGGAGTTGGCAGCTGAGGGCATCACCTCGTACGCCGACGGGGAACGCTCCCTGCGGCTGCCGGTGACGATCAGCGCGGTTCCGGGCGCCGTGCGGCTGCTGCGTTGACCCGTACCGCGCCGATGCTGGCGGCGATGACCAGCACGATGGCGGCGCATTCCAGCACTGTCAGCGCCTGCCGCAGCACCAGCCACCCGGCGAGCGTGGCGACGGCCGGGCCGAGGCTCATCAGCACCGCGAAGGTGGCGGTGGGCATCCGCCGTAGCGCCAGCAGTTCCAGGGTGTAGGGCAGCCCGGAGGCGAGCACCGCGAGGGCGGCGCCGAGCGCCAGCACCTGCGGGTCGAGCAGCGCGGCGCCGCCGTCGACGATGCCCAGCGGCAGGGTGGCCAGCGCGGCGACGGCCAGTGCCAGGGCCAGCCCGTCCGCGCCGGGGAAGCGGCCGCCGACCCGGGCGCTCAGCACTATGTACGCGGCCCACATGGCGCCCGCGCCTAAGGCGAAGGCCACCCCGACCGGGTTCAGCCGGTCGAAGCCGCCCTGCCCGAGCAGCGCCACCCCGGCCAGTGCGAGACCCGCCCAGCCCCAACTGGCCAGCCGGCGGGCGGAGAACACCGACAGCGCCAACGGGCCGAGCACCTCGAGCGTCACCGCCGGGCCCAGCGGGATGCGTTCGATGGCCTGGTAGAACAGCGAGTTCATGCCGGCCAGCGCCAGCCCGAACGCGCCGGCCGCGAGCCAGGCCGACCGGTCGTGTCCGCGCAGTCGGGGCCGGCACACGACGAGCAGCAGCACCGCGGAGATGGTCAGCCGCAGGGTCACCGCGCCGGCCACCCCGGTGCGCGGGAAGAGCAACGCGGCCACGGCGGCCCCGAACTGCACCGACAGCGCCCCGCCGAGCACCAGCCCCACGGCGACGATGCCGCCGCGCCGGGCCGGTGGCGTGTCGGCCGGCGATGGCGTGGGCAGCAGGATCTCGGTCACGGGCACGACGGTAGGCGGTCCGCTCCGGCTACCGTCCGGCGGTGTCCACCTGCCGAAAGGCGAGCTCTGGCAGGCGGCTGGTGGCGAGAGGACCTGTGTGTCGCAGGCGGCCCCTGCCCGCGGTTGGGGGGACACCGAGCGGCGGTGTGCGCCGCTTGGAACCGTGGTATCCGGGGTGGCGCCGCGTGGAGCTACCGGTGACTCACATTCCCGACTGACGGCACAGCACGCCCGCTCAGGACGGCAGGGCGAGGTCGAGCGCCGCGCCCAGCCCGTTCTCCCGGCCCGGCTCGGCTGCCGGGAGCACCAGCACCGAGCAGCCGGCGGCCACCGCGCCCGCGTCCGCCGGGGTGTCACCGACCATCAGTGTCTGCTCCGGGTCGACGCCGAGCATGCCGCAGGCACGCCAGAAGATCGCCGGGTCGGGTTTGCAGCGCCCCACCTCGTACGACAGCACGAACGCGCCGACCAGGTCGGTCAGCCCCCAGGCGTCGAAGTGTGGCCGCAGGTCGAAGCCGATGTTGCTGACCACCGCCACCGGCACCCCGGCGTCGCGCAGCGCGGTCAGCGTGGGGGCGGTGTCGGCGTACGGCAGCCAGCCCTCGGTGGTCAGCAGCCGTTCGTAGAGCGCGTCGGCGAAGCCGTCGATGCCGGCGTCGACGGTCTCGGCCAGCCCGGTGTACGCGCCCCGGTGGGCGTGTTGGTAGAGGTCCCGGTCGGCCCACAGCTCGGCGAGTCGGGGCGGCACCCGTGCCGGCAGTGGCCCGCCGGCGCGGCCGGCGGTCAGCAGTCGGTCGGCCAGCGAGGTGGCGCGGACCCGGTCCAGCGTGACGCCGCACGCCGCCGCGGCCTGCAGCACCCACCGCTGGGGGTCCTCCACCTGCGCCAGGGTGCCGTGGAAGTCGAAGAGCACCGCCTTGACAGGGCGTCGGGACGCCCGGCGGGCGGCGGGCGCTTCGGCGGTGCCCGGCGGACTGGTCTGGGGCGGTTCGGCATGGTCCGGCACGCCGTGCACCCTACCGACCGCCCCCGACCGCCCCTCCGGACGGCCTTGTGGGGTGACATGACTCGGCACGCACTAATCTTGGTGCCATGTCGAGCCCCGCCGAGCGGTACGCAGCGGCGCGCCGCAAGGCCGCACAAGCCGCACAGTTTCCGGCGCTGGACGAGTTCGCCCTCGAGTTGGGGTTCGACCTCGACGACTTCCAGCGGGAGGCGTGCCAGTCGCTGGAGCGGGGCAGCGGTGTGCTGGTCTGCGCTCCCACCGGTGCCGGCAAGACGGTGGTCGGGGAGTTCGCCGTCCACCTGGCGTTGCGGGGGCGGCCCGACGATCCGGTGCCCGCCGTCGACGCGACGACCCCACCGGCGCGGCGCAAGTGCTTCTACACCACGCCGATCAAGGCGCTGTCCAACCAGAAGTACCACGACCTGGTCGCCCGTTACGGCGCCGAGCAGGTCGGCCTGCTGACCGGCGACAACGCGATCAACGGCGACGCCCCGGTGGTGGTGATGACCACCGAGGTGCTGCGCAACATGCTCTACGCGGGCTCCAGCACCCTCGAGGGCCTGGCCTACGTGGTGATGGACGAAGTGCACTACCTGGCCGACCGGTTCCGCGGTGGGGTCTGGGAAGAGGTGATCATCCACCTGCCCGCCTCGGTCACCCTGGTCTCGTTGTCGGCGACCGTCTCCAACGCCGAGGAGTTCGCCGACTGGCTGGTCACCGTGCGCGGCGAGACCGCCGTGGTGGTCAGCGAGCACCGGCCGGTGCCGTTGTGGCAGCACATGCTTGTCGGCAAGCGGATGTTCGACCTGTTCCACGACGCCGACGCCGCCCGCAAGCACGACGTGCACCCGGAGTTGCTGCGCTACACCCGGGAGACCGCGCGGCGGCTGGAGTTGGGTGAGGGGCGCAGCGCTGGGCCGGGTGCCGGCCGGCGCGGCCCGCGCTGGCGTGGCCCGTTGCGCCCGGACATCGTCGACCGACTGGACCGGGAGGGTCTGCTGCCGGCGATCCTGTTCATCTTCAGCCGGGCCGGCTGCGCCGCCGCGGTGCAGCAGTGTCTCGCCGCCGGGCTGCGGCTCACCTCGGCCGAGGAGCGGACCGAGATCCGCAGGGTCGTCGAGTCGCGGGTCACCGCCATTCCCGGCGAGGACCTGTCGGTCCTGGGCTACTGGGAGTGGCTGGACGGCCTGGAACGCGGCCTGGCCGCCCACCACGCCGGCATGCTGCCGGTGTTCAAGGAGGTCGTCGAGGAGTTGTTCGTCCGCGGCCTGGTCAAAGCGGTCTTCGCCACCGAGACGTTGGCGTTGGGCATCAACATGCCGGCCCGCTGCGTGGTGCTGGAACGGCTGGTCAAGTACAACGGCGAGGCGCACGTCGACCTGACCCCGGGGGAGTACACGCAGCTCACCGGGCGCGCCGGCCGGCGAGGCATCGATGTGGAGGGGCACGCCGTCGTGGTGTGGTCCCCGGAGACCGACCCACGGCACGTGGCCGGGCTCGCGTCCGCCCGCACCTACCCGCTGCGCTCCAGCTTCCGGCCGTCGTACAACATGGCGGTGAACCTGGTCGGCACTGTCGGCGCGGAGCCGGCTCGGGCCCTGCTGGAGTCCTCGTTCGCCCAGTTCCAGGCGGACCGGTCGGTGGTCGGCCTGGCCCGGCAGGTGCAGCGCAACACCGAGACCATCGAGGCGTACGGCGCGGAGGCCGCCTGCCATCACGGCGACTTCGACGAGTACTTCGCGCTGCGGGTGGCGATCGCCGACCGGGAGAAGGCGATCGCCCGGCAGGGGCAGACCCAGCGCAAGGCCGCCGCGGTGGCCTCGTTGGAGCGGCTGCGGGTCGGCGACGTGATCCGGGTGCCGTCGGGCCGGCGGGCCGGGCTGGCCGTGGTGCTGGACCCGGCGACCGGTGGGTTCGGTGAGCCCCGGCCGCTGGTACTCACCCAGGACCGTTGGGCCGGGCGGGTCAGCCCGGGCGACTTCACCACTCCGGCCGAGGTGTTGGCCCGGATCCGGGTGCCCAAGCACTTCAACCACCGGTCCCCGGGTGCCCGGCGGGATCTGGCCGCCGAGGTCAGCGGCACCGGCCTGGATCGGCACGGTGGCCGACGCGGCGGCCGTTCCCGGCAGGTGAGCGGCGAGGACCACCAGATCGCCCAGCTCCGCACCGAGCTGCGTCACCACCCCTGCCATGCCTGCCCGGAGCGGGAGGAGCACGCCCGCTGGGCGGAGCGGCGTCGGCGGTTGGAGCGCGACACCGAGGAGCTGCGCGAGCGCGTCAGTGGTCGTACGGGGTCCCTCGCGCGAACGTTCGACCGGATCGTGGCGTTGCTGACCGAGCGTGGCTACCTCGCCCGCGACGGCGCGGTCACCGACGCCGGTCGCATGCTGGGCCGGATCTGGACCGAGGCGGACCTGCTGGTCGCCGAGTGTCTGCGCCGGGGGGTGTGGAACGGGTTGTCCCCTGCCGAGCTGGCCTCCGCGGTGTCAGTGGTGGTGTTCGAGGCGCGCCGCGATGTCGACGAGCGGGCGTCGCTGCCGCGCGGGCCGGTTGCCGACGCGGTGGACGAGACGCTGAAGCTGTGGGGGGAGATCGAGGCCGACGAGGCGGCGCGGGGGCTGACGGCGACCCGGGAGCCGGATCTCGGTTTCGCCTGGCCCGTCTACCGGTGGGCCCGGGGCGAGGCGCTGGCGAAGGTGCTCGGCAGCGGTCACGAGATCGATGGCGAAATGCCCGCCGGTGACTTCGTCCGGTGGGCCCGACAGGTGGTCGACCTGCTCGGTCAGATTGCCGACTCCGGCGGTGCCACAACGGAGCTGCGGTCGACGGCTCGACAGGCTATAGCGGCAGTCAATCGAGGCGTTCTCGCGTACCACACGTCAGCGTGACAATCACGCTCAGTCATTTTTCGTCGGTGAATCGACGCAGCGGACGGTTACCGCGACGGCACCCCTCGAACAGCGCGGGGGGCACTGTTGCGCCTGATCACAGCACCCCTGATCATTGCCGAGGCGTCTTGTTGACGCGTCGGTAACGAATGGGGAGAAAGCCGCCGTGGCGGAGATCAATCACTTTGAGTATGGGTGGATCACGCCCTCGCTGAGCTACGCGCTGTCCGTGCTCGGCTCGATCCTCGGTCTGGTGTGCGCCGGGCGCATCCGCACGGCTCGGACGAACGGTCAGCGGGCGTGGTGGGGTCTGCTGTCGGCCTGGGCGCTGGGTGGCACCGCCATCTGGGCGATGCACTTCATGGCCATGCTCGGCTTCGCCGTGGAGAACACCCGGATCCGCTACGACGTGCCGCTGACCGCGGCCAGCACGGCCATCGCCGTGGGGGCGGTCGGTATCGGCCTGGCCATCGTGGGCACCGGCCGGCTGAATCCGGTACGCCTGATCGCCGGCGGTATCTTCACCGGCGCGGGCGTGGCCTCCATGCACTACACCGGCATGGCCGCCATGCGCCTCAACGGCAGCCTCGGCTATGACACGGTCCGGGTCGTGCTGTCGGTGGTCATCGCCGTGGTGGCGTCCACCGTCGCGCTGTGGCTCGCGATGACGGTCCGGCGGGGGTTGGCGATCTTCGCCTCCGCGCTGGTCATGGGCATCGCCGTCAACGGGATGCACTTCACCGGCATGAGCGCCCTGTCGGTGCACCGTCACGAACGGGCGGGTGAGGTGACCGGCGCCGGGGTGAGCACCCTGCTCGTGCCGATCGTGCTCGCGGTGATCTTCGGGGTCGTCGGTCTGCTCTACGCGCTGCTCGCCGCTCCGACCGACGACGACCGGGCCGCCACCGCGTACCTGGACGGGCGGCGGCTCTCGGAGCCGGCGGCTGCGGCGCCCACCGCTGCTCCCGACCCGGTGGGGTTGCGTGCCCGCTCCACTCTCGGCCAGCCCGGCACGCCGTTCCCGTCCCGCCGGGACACACCGCCGCGCTGACGCCGTGCGGCCGGCCCGCCCCATCCGCGCCCGCTGAGGCGGCGGATCAGGTCGGCCGCCGGCTGGGGCGGCTGCCGTCGATCGCGAGGGTGACCAGCAGCCCGGGATGGTCGGTCGCCCCGTGCATGGGCACCAGGCTGCGACAGCAGAGGGTGATGTCGGTGGTCGCCGTGACGTGTTGCAGTCGGCCGTCGTCGACCCGCTGATGGCCCGGCGGGGTGCAGGACCGCACGTCGGGGTCGTGGCCGGCGCGCAGGTTCAGGTCGCCACCCAGCACGGTGGGCTCGTACCCGGCGTTGCGGCTGATCGTCGGCAGGATGGTGTCGAGCAGGTGGTCGCACTGGGTGAGCGCGACGCGGTAGCCGGTGGCCGACAGGTGCGTGGTGCAGGCGAGCAGGGCGCCGTCGACGTCGACGCAGAGCCAGGCTCGTTCCTCGGGGTCCGCGAGGTCCTGCGTCGGGTGGGTTCCGGCGTACACGGTGGGCGGGGCGGCCGGCGTCCGCACGTGGGCCAGCAGCCCGATGCCGAACCGTTGGCCGTTGCGACAGCGGGTGTCGTCACCGCTTGGTCGGTCGCCGGCGGCCTGGAACGCGGCCACGACGGTTCGCCCGGGGTGCACGGTCTGAAAGACGCCGCGCAGCTCGGACACGTCACCGGCGCAGATTTCGTTGAGGGTGACCAGATCGGGTGCCTCGATGGTGATCACCTCGGCGGCCCTGGCCATCGCTCGGCCGGTGTAGCAGCCGGCGCGGCCACTGTTGCAGAGGTTCAGCTGGAGCATCCGTAGAACAGTGGGCTGCGCGGCGTCGGTGGGCGCGGCACGCGATGCGTCCGGCCGGTTGGCCGGCAGTGCGGCGGCGGCGAGGAGGCAGCCCACGGCCAGGGTCCGGCGCAGGAAGCGGTACTGGCGGGCGGCCACACGAACTCCGGGGTGCACGAGGCGACAGTCGTCGCCGAGGTGCCAGTGATCCTACTGGCGGCCGAATCGACGATCGAGATCCAGAGCGGTGGGCCGAGGGGGTACGCGCCGCGCGGCGCGTACCCCCTCGGGTCGCTCAGTGGGCGCGGACCGCGACGGCCGTGTAGGGCGTGGTGGGGGTCGGCGGTGTGGTGAATCGGGCGTTGGGCAGGTATAGCCGGCCCAGCGCCCTGGCCGCTGTGGTGGGTACGTCGAAGTTCGGATCGGTGATGGTGCTGGTGAGCGCTCCGGCGGTGCCGGCATGGTTCAGCCGGACCACGGCGATCTGGTTGAGGCGGTTCTGCACGACGTAGAGGGTGCGGCCGAGCAGGAGAAGTCCGTCGCCGTTGGTGAAGGTGTGGCCCGGCACGTCCACGACGGTGCTCGCCCCGGTCGCCGGGTCGACCCGGTACAGCGTGCCGGTGGTGGACTGGACGACGATGAGCGCCCGGCCGTCCGGTGTGGTGGCGATGCCGTTGAGGTTCACCCCCGTGCCGACCTGCTCGTACGCGCCGGTCAGCGTGATCGTGGTGAAGGCGTCGGCGGGCGGCAGCGCCCCACCGCGACCGAGCGGCAGCCGGTAGAGCACCGGCCGGTTCGAGTCGGTGAAGTACGCCGCGTCACGGGTCAGCACGACGTCGTTGACGAACGTCGGGGCGGTGGCGAACTGGTAGCGGGCCAACACTTCGCCGGTGCGGGTGTCGAGCACGCGAGCGTCGCCGGCCGTGCCCCCGGAGACGAAGAGCCGGCCACGTGGATCGACCTTGAGGCCGAGCGACGGCGTGCCGGTGGCCGCGCCGATCGTCGTGCCCCGGCCGGTGACCAGGTCGACGCGCTGGATGGCACCGGTGGCGCGGGAGCCGAAGTAGGCGTACCGGCCGGCGGTGGCGATGCCCTCGGGCTGGAACCCGTCGGGGAGGGCGACGACGGCCGGCGGCGGCCCTGCGGGGTGCGCCTGTGCCGGCGCGGCGGCGACGGTGGCCAGCATGGCGGCGGTCAACGCGCCGCCGAGCGTGGTGCGGAGGGGGCGGTTCACTGTGCTCCTTCCGGGCGGAAGCGGCACGAGCCGACACGTCCGCCACGTTCACTGGGGCCAGGACCCTCCCCACTGTACGACCGCTGGCGGGCGTCCGCCCGGCGTCACCGGCGCGGCCTTCGGGGGTGACCGCGCCGGTGACCCCGTCGAGCGGGGCGGAGGTCAGGCGTTGCGGACCAGCCTCCACCGGTTGTCCGCGCTGCCGTTGTCCGGATCCTGCACGGCCTGCGCTCCCCAGGCGGTCGACGCGTTCAGGATCCCGAGCAGCTTGTTGCTGTTGACGTTGCGGATCTTGTAGGTGCCGTCGCCGTTGTCCACCAGGATCCACCGGTGATCGGCGGTCCCGTTGTCGGCCCACTGCAGGACCCGGGCGTTGTCGGCGGTGGACATGTTCTCCACGCCCAGGACCTTGCCGCTGTTGACGTTGCGGAACCGGACCGCGTTGCCGTCGGTGATGACCACCCAGTTGTGGTCCGCGGTGCCGCTGTCGCCCCACTGCACGGCCAGACCACCGTCGGCGGTGGACATGTTCTGGACACCGAGGACCAGCCCGGTGCCGACGTTGACCAGGCGGTAGCTGCCGGTGGGGCCGCCGCTGCCGCTGGTGTTCCAGTAGACCGTGTAGTTGTAGCCGTGGGCGTCGTAGAAGGGGGCGAGGTTCACCGTGGACCCGTTGGCGCTGGCGGTGAACGCGAGCGAGCTGGTGCTGGTCCGGGTGATCGAGGAGACGGTGAGGGTGGGCAGGGTGCTCAGGGCCGTGTTGCCGTAGTTGCCGGCCAGCACCGCGGGGCCGTACGTGACCGCGCCGACGTTGGCGTTGTCGTTGGCGGCCTTGACGGCGACCTGCATCGGCAGCCGCACGGTGATGGTGTCGCCTGCGGCCCAGGTGCGCGTGACCGTGGCGTAACTGCCCGGTGTGGTGGTGACGTTCTCCACAGTGCCGTTGACGGCGATCGTCGCGCCGCTGGTCCAGGACGGGATCCGCACCCGGATGCTCCACGACCCGCTCATCGAGCCGGACAGGGTCAGCGTGGTGGTGTCACTGACCGGGAAGCTGGTGGTCTGGGTGACAGTGATGCCGCGCTGCGTCCAGTTCAGCACCGACGGCGTGAACAGGTTCACGCTCAGTGTGGTGCCGTTGTAGAAGTAGATGGAGTCCATCAACCTCGTGTTGATCTCCAGGCCGGTGCCCTGGCAGCACCAGAACGAGTTGTAGTCGGTGCTCCAGGTGCCGCCACCCCACGCCGGGCCGACACCGCGACGTCCGCCTGGCCGCAGCGGGGTGAAGTAGGTGATGTGACCGTGGCTGTCGGACGGGTTCTGCCCGCCGATCAGGTGGTTGATCAGCGCGCGCTCGTAGAAGTCGAAGTAGTCCGCCCGGTTCGGGTCGAGCAGCCACAGCTCCCTGGTCAGCTTGAGCATGTTGAACGTGTTGCACTGCTCGCAGGTGTCGTTGCTGAGGTAGCCGGCGATCGCGTTCGGCGACCGGAAGTGCTCGGCCTGGCTGTTGCCGCCGATGGCGTACGTGTGCGCGCCGACGGTGATTCGCCACGCGTTGCTGGCGATGTCCCGATAACGGGTGGTCCCGGTGGCCTTGTATTCGCGGGCGGCGCCGATCCACTTGGGCACCTGCGTGTTGGCGTGCAGCCCGTTGAGCTGGTCCTGGCCGGAGGCCAGGGGGTTGAACACGGAGTTGTGGTCGAACCGCTGTGCGGTGGCGAGCCAGCGGGAGTCGCCGGTCTGCTGGTAGATGTCGGCGAGCACGTCGTTCATGCCACCGAACTCGGTGCCCAGCATCGACTGCATCTGGCTGGAGCTCAGCCGGGATGTCCGGGTGTCGACCCAGCCGGCGAGGGACAGCAGCACCGTACGGGCCTGCGTGTTGCCGATGTAGCGCCAGACGTCGAGCAGACCGGCGAGGGTCTTGTGGATGCAGTAGTAGGGCACGTTGCCGTTGGACAGCGTCCGAGCCTCGAGCGCCGTGAAGTCGGACTCCGGGAAGCCGGAGAGGTAACCCGCGCCGAACCCGGCGGCACCGTTGTTCGCCTGGCACTTGGCCAGTTCGGCGACCATGTAGTTCGCCTTGTCCCGGCAGGTGGTGTCACCCAGCACCGCGTACGCGTACGCCCAGGCGCTCAGGAAGTGGCCCTGCATGTGGGTCCGGAACGGGAAGTTCGGCGCGTCCCAGCCCCCGTTGGTGGCGGCGCCGTTCGTGGACAGCCGGTGGTTGGCGCGGAAGTTGTAGAGCATCCGGTCGACGTCGACGAACCGCAGGTAGTTGAGCGTCCGGGTCTGGTTGTCCATCCAACGGCCGGAGCTGAGTCGTACCTGACCCGGGTCGAACGCGTACGCCGAGACGCCGATGTCGGACCGGGCCGGGGGCACAACGGCCGCGGACGCGCTCCCGGGGGAGACGGCGACGCCGCTCGCGGAGACCACCACTGTGGCTCCGGCGGCCTGAAGCAGGTGGCGGCGGCTGAGGGGCAGGGGTGGCATGGGGAACCTCCAGGTGGCCGGGTACGTCGGGGCCGCCATCGATGGCGGGGGATCGTCGGCGGCATGGGGCCGGCGACGGGTGCGGTGTGGGTGGGTGGAACGTGGGTCGCCGTGGACGCCGGGTGCCCACCCCTGCGCTTATCGCGGCACATCGATGTGATCGCTAACATAGTTCGTCGTTAACACGCCCGCAACCCCCGAGGCGCCTCGCTGACCCATTTCCGAGGCGACCTGGCCTGGGGGTGTCGGGCCCGGTGGCGGTCATGGCCCGAGACGGACATCCGCCGGACTCGCGATCATCGGAGTGTGACCGTGTGTGACGGATGCTGTCGACTTTCCCTCCGTTGACGCCCGTCCGGCCGCTCAGTACCGTGCATCGTAAATCTTCGATGTCAACGTCGATACATCAATGCTGCGATGTGGTTACGACGGTCATCCCGCGCCTCACAAAAATCCAGGTCAGATGGGGGAGGAGGCATTCAGGAACAACCTGTTAGCGCTAACACGGCCGCCGGTCGTGCTGCTCGGCGCGCGAACGGCGACGCCCGTTCGCGCGGCCGCTGGCACAGCGGTGGCTCGCCCAGTCGGACATCGCGTACGGCGCACTCTCTGTGGGAGTAACAGTGAAAGTGACAGATCGAACCACAACCCGGGCCACCCGCCGGGCCAGGCGCGTCATCGCCTGGCTGGCGAGCATGGCCTGTCTCCTCGCACTGATTCCGGGTACGGCCAGGGCCGACAACCCCATTGTCCAGAACATCTACACCGCCGACCCGGCGCCGATGGTGCACAACGGTCGGGTCTACCTCTACACCGGACATGACGAGGACGGTTCCACCTATTTCACAATGCGTGAGTGGCGGGTGTACTCGTCCGCCGACATGGTGAACTGGACCGATCACGGCTCGCCGATGAACCTGGCGACGTTCGCCTGGGCGGACGCCAACGCGTGGGCCGGGCAGGTCGTTCCGCGTAACGGCAAGTTCTACTGGTACGTGCCGGTGCGCCAGCGTTCCAACGGGCAGATGGTCATCGGTGTCGGGGTGGCGGACAGCCCGACCGGGCCGTTCCGCGACGCGCTCGGTCGACCACTGGTCGGCAACAACGAAATCGACCCGCACGCGTTCATCGACGATGACGGGCAGGCGTATCTGTACTGGGGTAACCCGGGTCTGTGGTACGTGAAGTTGAACCCGGACATGATTTCGTTCTCCGGCAGCGCGACACGCATTCCACTCACGACGGCGGGGTTCGGTACCCGTAACGGCAATGCGAGTCGGCCAACGCTGTATGAGGAGGGGCCGTGGGTGTTCAAGCGCAACGGGTTGTACTACAACGTGTTCGCGGCGGAGTGCTGCTCGGAGTTCATCGCGTACTCCACCGCGACGGGACCGACCGGGCCGTGGACGTATCGGGGAACGATCATGCCGCGGCAGGGCGCCAGTTTCACCAATCACGCGGGTGTGATTGATTTCCAGGGCGGTTCGTATTTCTTCTATCACAACGGGGCGTTGCCGGGTGGTGGTGGTTACACCCGCTCGGTCGCCGTGGAGAAGTTCAGTTACGGCAGCAATGGCCTGTTCCCGACGATCACGATGACGAACACCGGTGCCCCGCAGGTGGGCACGCTGAACCCGTACGTGCGGCAGGAGGCCGAGACGATCGCGTGGGGCTCGGGGATCGAGACCGAGGCGTCCGGCGAGGGCGGGATGAACGTCGGTTGGATCGAGAACGGCGACTACATCAAGGTCAAGGGCGTCGCGTTCGGGGCGGGTGCGACCTCGTTCAGCGCCCGGGTCGCGTCGGCCACCAGCGGCGGGCGGATCGAGGTACGCCTCGACAGTGCCAACGGCCCGACCGTGGGCACCTGCACGGTGGGTGGCACCGGCGGCTGGCAGACCTGGAGCACCACCACCTGCGCGGTCAGCGGAGCGACCGGCACCCGTGATCTCTACCTGCGCTTCGCCGGCGGCAGCGGCAACCTGTTCAACATCAACTGGTGGCAGTTCGGCGGTACCGGCGGCAGCGCCACCAACCTGCTCACCAACGGCGACGTGGAGAACGGCACGACGGGCTGGGGTGTGCACGGCAGCGGCACCCTCGCCAGGAACACCACTGTCGCGCACGGCGGCAGCGGATCGTTGTCGATCACCGGCCGGACCGGCGCCTGGAACGGCCCCAGCCAGGACGTGACCGCCAAGCTCACCAACGGCAGGAGCTACACCACGAACGTCTGGGTACGAGCGCAGAGCGGCACCCCGTCGGCGAAGGCGACGCTGTCGCTGACAGCCAACGGCACGACGAACTACCTCCAGCTGACGCCGGCGGTGGGAGTGAACGTCAACGGTTGGACCCTGCTCACCGGCACCACTACCGTTTCGTGGAGCGGCACGCTGAGCAACGCCGCCTTCTACGTGGAGACGGCCGAGGGCACCGACAGCCTCCTCGTCGACGACGCCTCGTTCCAGTGACGGTTGCTGCCGGAGCCGCACCCGGCGCGGCTCCGGCAGCACGGCGACGTGCCCCACCACTGCGACGGGGCGGCCCGTTTCCTGACGCGGTTGGTTACGACTTGACGAACAGCATGTTATCGCTCACAGTCGATGCTTGAGGGTAGCCGCACCAGTGGTTCACCGGGCGAACCTGCTGTGGCACCTCGACCCGCGACGTCCGCCCAGGGCATGCCGGACGTCGGGTCAGGACTCCCCGCACCGCTGCCGCGACGGCGACCGTTGCTGACGTCTCCCTGTCGCAGGAGCAGATTCGGGCGTGCGTCTCCATCGCTGCACCACCACAGAGAAGGAATCCGCATGAATCACAGAAGAGCCCTGCGAGCGGCGGTGACCATCGCAGTCACCGGCGCTCTCGCCGCCGCTATGACGATGACGCTGACCTCCACGGCCAGCGCCGGCACGACCCTCCGGGCCTCGGCGGCCGAGAAGGGCCGTTACTTCGGCGCGGCCGTCGCGACGGGCAAGCTGTCCACCAGCGCGTACACGACCATTCTGAACCGTGAGTTCAACAGTGTCGTGGCTGAGAACGAGATGAAGTGGGACGCCACCGAGCCGCAGCAGGGTCGGTTCAGCTACACCGGTGGTGATCGTCTGGTCAGTCACGCGCAGGCCAATGGCATGAGCGTGCGGGGCCATGCGTTGCTGTGGCACCAGCAGGAGCCGGGTTGGGCGCAGGGCATGTCGGGCAGTGCGTTGCGCAGCGCGATGATCAACCATGTCACGCAGGTGGCGACGCACTTCCGGGGCAAGATCTATGCCTGGGACGTGGTGAACGAGGCGTTCGCCGATGGTGGTGGTGGTGGGCGTCGGGACTCGAACCTGCAGCGCACCGGTAACGACTGGATCGAGGCGGCGTTCCGGGCGGCGCGGGCGGCGGATCCGGGTGCGAAGTTGTGTTACAACGACTACAACACCGACGGGGTCAACGCGAAGTCGACGGGCATCTACAACATGGTGCGGGACTTCAAGTCCCGTGGCGTGCCGATCGACTGCGTGGGCTTCCAGTCGCACCTGGGCACCTCGTTGGCCGGTGACTACCAGGCCAACCTGCAGCGGTTCGCCGACCTCGGCGTGGACGTGCAGATCACCGAGCTGGACGTGATGACCGGCGGCAACCAGGCCAACATCTTCGGCGCCGTCACCCGCGCCTGCATGAACGTCTCCCGTTGCACAGGCATCACCACCTGGGGTGTGCGCGACTGCGACTCGTGGCGTGGTTCGGACAACGCGCTGCTGTTCGACTGCAACGGCAACAAGAAGGCCGCGTACACGAGCGTTCTGAACGCCCTCAACGCCGGCCCGGCCATCCCCACCACGCCCCCGCCGACGGACCCGCCGCCGACGACGCCCCCGCCGACGGACCCGCCGCCCACCACTCCGCCGCCGGGAACGGCCGGTTGCTCGGCGTCGGTGTCACTGAACTCGTGGAACGGCGGGTTCGTGGCCACCGTGAAGGTGACCGCCGGCTCCGCCGGCACGAGCGGGTGGAACGTCGGTGTCACCCTTGCGAGCGGTGCGAGTATCACGAACACCTGGAGCGCGACGGCCAGTGGCTCGACCGGCAGTGTGCGGTTCGCCAACGTGGACTACAACGGCCGCCTCGGCGCGGGCCAGGTCACCGAGTTCGGCTTCCAGGGCACGGGCAGTGGGGCCGGCATCACGCCCACCTGCACCGCCTCCTGAGCACGACTGACTGACCCGGCACACATCGGCCGGTGTGGGGGACCGATCCTGGTCCTGCACACCGGCCGACGTCGTGTCGCGACGATCAGATCGATCAGGAGTACGGAAGCCGCAGCACCGACTGGTTGCCGATGCCCAGCGTGGTCGGGTTGTTGCCGATCGCCGACCAGACCTCCACCCGGACCGTGCCGTTGCTCAGCGCGCCCAACGTGCCGGTGGCCGAGGACAGGCCGGCGTTCTGGGTGTAGTGCTCGTAGCCGGTGACCGGGTCGGTGGCGAAGTAGCGCAGCGTCTCCACCCGTTCCCAACTGCCGTTGCCGGTGAGGTCGTAGGAGATCCGCACCTGCACGCCGTTGCCGACCGCCGTCCCGGCGTCCACGAACAGGTCGAACGCCGTCTGCCCGCCGGCGTAGGCGAGGTTGAGGCCGGTCGCCGTGAAGACCTGGGCGTTGGTGGGCGTACCGTCGTGGTTTCCGTTCGCCGCCGCGACCGTCGTCGTGGCCGCGCTACCGGCGACGCCCAACCCACCTCCGGGCAACAGGTACCGCGTCGGCCCGCCGGTGGACGGCGGCGGGGTGGTCGGCGGCGGGGTGGTCGTCGGCGGTGGATCGGTCGGCGTCGTCGGGGGGACACCGCCGGCCGCGTTGCCACCACTCCAGGTATACGCCCCGGTGGTGGCCGTCCTGCCGGCGCCCACCGCGAGCGTGGTGCCGTTGGAGAACGTCACAGTGATCGGCGTCGCCGTCGGGTTCGACGCCACGTAGGTCCGCGCCCCGTTGCGGGAGAAGACAGCGGACAACGGATGGTTGCCGGTCACCGTCGTGTCGACATTGCCGAGGGCGGCGAGGTTACGGATCCAGTGGAAGGTGTGCGCCCGGCTCTCTCCCTCCTCGGGGGTGTAGCCCGGGTTCGCACGGAGGTTCGCCAGCGCCGTGTCGGGGTCGCCGAGGGCCTGGAACTGCCAGAGGATGTCCTGCCACACAGTGGGCTGTCCGCCGTTGTTGCGGACGAGTTCGGCGTAGTTGGTCCGCACGTACGCCGGGTTGTTGCCCAGGTAGAGGTGACCGCCGGTGACCGGCAGCAGGTTGATGCCCTGGATCATCTCCGGTTCGCCGCTGAACCAGGTGGCGTACGCGCCGCCGTCGCCCCAGACCATGCCGACCGTGGAGTGCCCGAACGCGCTCGGGAAGTTCTGGTCGCTCACGTCGAACCAGTACTCCTGGATCGCTGCGGCCTGCGTGGTGTAGAGGAAGACGCCCGCGTCGCGGACCGCGGTGTTGCCTGTCGTCTGCCCCCACTGGATCAGGGCGCTCGCGAAGTTCATCCCCTCCGACGAGGACTCCTGGTTGTTGCCGGAGCCGAAGGAGCCGTGCCCGGACGCCCAGTCGTGCCCGGCGTAGATGTCGAAGTCCCGCAGGTACGGGAAGCGGGTGTCGTCGCGACGGTAGTTGTTGGCGTCCCGGATCAGCAGGTCGACCATGCCGCCGTAGCGGCTGGTGGCCGCCCAGGCCGGGTCGAACTTCGCCAGTGTCGCGGCGGCGGCGATGTAGTAGCCGTAGTGGAAGTGGTGGTCGTTGAGCTCCTGGTCGGACCCGTACGACGCCGGGTAGCCGATCAGGGTGCCCCAGTTGTTGTCGTAGTAGAAGACCCTGCTGGTCTTGCCGCTGGACGCGGTGAACCAGTCGGTGAGCGTGCTGCGGATGGCGTTCAGCGCGCTGTCGCGCGTCGTGGTGTCGTTCACCTGGTCGGCGATCTCGGCGATCCGCGCGGCCCGGCCGAGCCCCTTGCCGGTCCAGTAGGTGTCGTTGCCGCGTTGGTCCATCGGGTTCGCGCGGGTGGCGGCCAGGTGCCCGGTGAGCGTCGACAGGTCACCACCGCTGCCGTCACCGACGGCCGGCAGCTCCGGCAGGATGCCCTGGAACTTCATCGCGGTGCGGAACTGGTTGACGCCGGTGAGCACCTTCATCCGGCCACGCGCCGACGGGTAGGTCGGCGTGATCGCGGTGGAACCGCTCAGCGACTTCCACTGGTGCGGGTAGAGGCTGACCACTGTCTGCGTGGCGGTGCCCTCCCGCGCGGTAGTGGTGAAAGCGTACGTGGTGGTCAGGCCGCTGGTCGCCGGGTTGTAGGCGTACGACACCTGCGTGCCCGTCACGTGGGCGTGCGCGTACTGGCCATAGGTGGCGGCCAGGCTGGCGCGCTCGGTGGTGCTCGACGTGGGCGGCAGGAGGGCGACGGAGAAGTAACCGCGACCGGCCAGGGTGGACGAGATCCGCCCGGACGCCACGCTCCAGCTGGCGCCGCTCGGTGCGAACCCGACGTAGTCGTGGCCGTTGACCCGGAAGCCGATGGTGGCGCCGCTGTTGGACCAGACGTCGGGGGTGCCGGCGGTGCTGATCTGCGCGTTCCCCCCGGTGGTCTGGAAGTACGCGAAGGGCAAACCGTGGCCGATGGTCGCGCGCATGGTGCGCGTGCCGTCGCTCCAGTGCGGGCTGACCGTCCAGTCCGTCCAGCCGTCGACCTTCACCAGTGGAGCGGCGAGCCCGGCCACACCGACCCGGATGTCCTGCACGTACGGGTAGTGGAACTCACCGACACCGGTGGCGGTGCCGCTGATGGCGGGCGTGGAGTTGGCGGAGAAGCCGAGCCCGTCGCCGAAGGTGTCGTACGAGATCGGGTGGGCGTGCAGCGGCTCGCTGAACGAGCAGTCGGTGCGCTTCCACAGCAGTGAGGACCACCAGTCGTTGGTGGGGATCGGCCCGGCGGGCGCGTTGGCGGTGGCGAACTGCCGGGGGTTGCTGGACATCGCGCCGCAGCCGCTGGGGAGCGGGCCGACAGGTGTGGTGGTGTAGCTGCCGGCGCCGACGGGTGCGGCTTCGGCCGCGCGGGTGACGGGGATGGCGAGGCCGCCGACGACCAGGGCCAGCGCGGTGGCGGCGGCCAGGGACCATCGGCGGTGGGGGACGGGAGGTTTCATCGTGCCTCCATCGCGCGCTGGGTGCGGCCCTTGCCGGGTCCAGCGCTTTGCGTCTGAATTGGGGGGAAGGTCAGGTGAGAGAGCGCTCTCTCGGCCACGGTAATGGAGTACCGAGATCCCCGTCAATGTGTCCAACCCGTTGCGTGCTGATGTCGCTATTTGCCGACGCCCGCATGGTCGCCCAGCACTTCGCCCTCGCTGTCGCCCAACAGCGCGTCCGGCACGCGCATCCGCCACGCGTCGGTGACCAGCTCGGTCAACCGGTCCAGGTCGACCGCCGCCAGGCGCACCAGCACCAGGGGCAGGCCCTGGTAGCCGGGCGTGGTGAAGAAGATCTCGGGTTCCCCGAGCAGGAGAGCCTGCTTCTCCGCCTCGTCGCCGACGAACAGCACAGCGATGTCGAGCCGGATCACCCGAGGCTTGCCCGGCGTCCGCTCCGGATAGGACCAGACGAAGCCCTTGTCGGCCACCCGGAAGTCGAAGCCGGCACTGGCGATCTCCACAGTGTGTGGCAGGGCCAGCGCCACCCGGCGTACGTCGTCCGCGTCAGCCACCGAACCCCCTCGCACCGCGCACCATGAGCATGCGCTGAGGTTACGCGGTGGACAGTTCGATGGCCGTGGCGCCGACGATCGCCCGTTCGCCGTTCTCCTGGACATAACCGACAACACTGGCGCTCCGTGGATCGAGACCGGGTGGTGTCGCCAGCTCCACCTGCCCCCGCTCGGCGTCCAGGCCCACCGACCTGAAGGCGCGTACGACGTTGTCCTGCCGCAGCGTCCGCCCGGCGTTCTCCCCCCGGGCGATGTCGCTGGTCAGGTCCCGTTCCACGACCGCCACGTGCAACACCGCGCGCTCCGGCGGCTGTTCGGTCCGGTACTCCACCATCACCCGGTCATTGCCCAGGTTGCCGATGGAGAGCGCCAGTGGTGTGGCGGTGGCCGAGGCTATGGCGGACATGATCGCGGAGGCCGCCCGGCGGCGATCGGAACCGACGAACTCGACGGTGCCGTTGACGACCATCTGCGGGGTGTACAGACCTCTGGTACCGAACGCGCGGGCGTACGCCTCCTGGCGCGCGGTGTACGCCGCGTCCGCGAACTGGTCGGGCCAGCCCAGGTCGTCCCAGTAGTCGACGTGGAACCCGAGGGCGAAGACGTTCTGGCCCCGAGCCCGGGCGTCGCGCTCGATCTCGCTCAGCAACTCCTCGGCGGGAGGGCAACTGTTGCAGCCCTGGGACGTGAACATCTCGACGACGGCGAAGCCGCCGTCCGTCGATGGATTCGTCATGGTGGCCTGTCTCCTCCCACTGCTGCCCGGCGGCGTTGCGTTTCCCGTTCCGACCGAGACAATGCGCGTGGGTCGCGTCCCCTGCCGGCCTTGCGGCGAGCGCCGCCGGCCGGGTGGTTGGATGGTCCTGTGCAGTTCACAGTGACAGAGGCGCCGACGCGGGAGCGTTTCGAGGCGCGCGACGAGGCCGGCGCGGTGGTCGGGTTCGTCACCTACCAGCTCACCGGCTCGATCATCGCCTACACCCACACCGAGGTGAATCCGGCGTACGAGGGCAAGGGCGTGGGGTCGACGCTGGCGCGGGCCGTGCTGGACGACGCGCGGAGCAAGGGTCGGACGGTCGTGCCGATCTGCCCGTTCATCGCCGACTGGGTGGTCAAGCACCCGGAGTACGAGAACATCGTGGTCAGGTCCACCCGCAAGATCAAATAACCGCGCTCCCGGACCGCGCGGATCACCTGCTCCTCGTCGAACTGCCGTGGCCTGGCCCGAGACCGCCACGGCCCTCGCTTTCCTGGCCAGCCCCGCGGCCTCGTACATCACCGGTGCCGTGCTTGACTCCAACGGGGGATACACCGCCTGAACCCCGCCCCTCCGCAGCCCCGTCGGGAGACACCAACGATGACAGCCGCCACCTTCCGTGCCCTGCACCAGGACCGCCCCGCCGGTGACCCGCTCGTCCTGCCGGGCCCCTGGGACGCGGCCAGCGCCCGGGTGCTGGCCGACGCCGGTTACCAGGCGCTCGCGACCCCGAGCGCGGGTGTCGCCGCCTCGCTCGGCTACGAGGACGGCTCGACCCCGCCGGACGAGATGTTCGCGGCGGTCGCGCGCATCGTCCGCGCTGTCTCCATTCCGGTGTCCGCGGACGTCGAGGGCGGTTACGGCCTCGCCCCTCGCGAACTGGTCGGGCGGCTGGTGGAGGCCGGCGTGGTCGGCTGCAACCTGGAAGACTCGGAGGGGCACGCCACCCTGAAGGACCCGCAGCGGCACGCGGACTGGCTGGCCGAGGTGCGCGCGGAGGCGGGCGACGCGCTCTTCATCAACGCCCGGGTCGACACGTTCCTGGTCGGGACGGGTGACCCGGCCGACGCGGTGGAACGGGCCCGCCGCTACGTGGCGGCCGGCGCCGACTGCGTCTACCCGATCCTGGCGCCGCTGAAGGTGCTCCCGCAGCTGCGGGAGGGCATCTCCGGGCCGATCAACATGGCCGCCGGACCGGACCGGGAGTCCGTGGCCGAGCTGGGCCGCCACGGCGCGACACGCATCACCTTCGGTCCAGGTATGCAGCGGTACGCGATGGCGTCGATCGGTGACCTCGCGGCCGAGCTGCGCGCCTGAGGCTGCCCGCCACTCACGGGTCAGCGCTGCGCCGCAGCCGCTCGGCCTGGCGTGATCGACTCGGGTTCCTGGAAGTCGGGGTGTCCGGGTCGGATGGATGGCGCGGTTTCCGGAATGCCGAGTCGATCACCGGGGTGGCGTCGGGGATTCTCGACAGCAACGGCCGAGCCCCCGGCGCGCCGTCGTGATGACGGCAGCCGGGGGCTCGGTTGCAGGCGGTCAGGCCTGGTTGCCGTTCGGCAGCACCGCCGCCATCTCCTCGCCGGCGCCGGCGAGCACGCGCGCCTGCTGCGGCCAGCTGGCCAGCCCAGGTGCGGCGCGCAGGCCGGCGGCCCGGATCAGGTCTCGCAGCGCCGGCTCGTCCAACTCGCCGAGCTGGCCGTACGTACGCACGCCAGCGTCCTGCAACGCGGCCGCCATCTTCGGCCCGATTCCCTGAATCCGGCGGAAGTCGTCGGCCGGGCCCGTCGGGTCGGCGTCGACGCTGCTGATCGTCGCGTCGGCGGCCGATCGGACCGGAGGGGTCGCGGTGCTGACCGGCCGGACCGGAGGCGTGGCCACCGCCGACCGCTCGGCCTCCGCAGCGTCGACCGCGGACCCGGCCTGCGCCGGCTCGGCGTGCACGGAGTCGGCCTGCGCCGGCTCGGCGTGCACGGAGTCGGCCTGCGCCGGCTCGGCGGCCGACTGGTCGGCGATCGCCTGTGCCTCCGCCGGGTCGGCCGTCGTGGCCTTGGTCTCCGCATCGTCGGCCGCGCCGACGGAGGCCGGCGTCGTGTCGGCCGGCGTGCTGTCGGCGGTGGTGGCCGCGACCGGCGCGTCGTCGGCGGTCGGGAGGTCGTCCGCGGGCTGGCGGGGAGCGACCACGGCCGCCGGGGCAGGCTGCTCGTCGACAATGACCGGCTCGGGGGCCGCTTCCTGCCGCAGCTCCTCAGCGTCGGACTGCTCGGTCACCGGTACCGGCGGCGGGTCCTCGGTCAGCGCCATGTCCGCCGGGTCGACAGTGCTCGGGGCGTCCGCCGGCACGGGCACCGGCGTGGGACCGTCCGGCCCGGTCACCGCGGCTGGCGCGCTGACCGTGTCGACCGGCACCGGCTCGTCGGCGACCGCGGTGGGTGCCCGGTCGACGGCGGCCGCGGGCCGGTCCTCGTCGGTGGTGGCAGCCGGCGTGGGCGATTCGATGACGGCCAGGCCGGCGACGGGGTCACCATCCACAATCGAATTGCCCTGTACGCCCCGCCGGCCGCGCAGCAGCCACCCGGCGGCCAGGCCCAGCAACAGTGCCAGTACCAGTATCAGCGAGTGTCCGAAAGACCACGCCACGGCGAACCTCCCTCTCAGCTCGTTGGAAAAGTCACGAGAAAAACTCGCCGCAGCTTCGCACACGCGTATTGCCGGCGAGAGAGAGGATCGGCCGACAGCGTTGCGGACGGGCCGGCCACCTCAGCCGGTGCCTGCCGGGTGACACAGCGTCGCCCGATCGGACCAGAACCCGACCCGTCGAGACGAGGACTGGAAAGACCGGGACCCGGCAGGGCCCGGACGCGACGAGACCGAGGCCGGGCATGGAATGGACATCGGCGGGACCGGCCGGGGCGTGAGCGCGCCGGACATGATGCGACCCGGGCCCGGCGCGGAACGCCGAGCCCGGGTCGGGCGATGCGGGGTTCAGTCCCGGTCGCCCTCATAGGTGTGGAAGTCGTCGACGAACCGGCGACGGAGCCGTGGTACCCGGCTGGTCACTCCGAAGTAGCCGCGCGCGCCGAGCAACGCGAGCCGACCCACCACCGGCCGGTACATCCGGTCGTCGCCGCTGGTGCCGCTGCGGTTCAACGATTCGGCGACCCGGGCGAAGCCGTACGGCGCCATCACGGCCTCGTAGTCGGCGACCGCCTGGAGCAGCGTCTTGTCGCCGGCAGTGGCGCGGCTGAGCTGTGCGCAGAGCAGGCGGGCGTCGCGCAGCGCGGTGTTCGCGCCCACGCCCCGACCGGGGGTCATGGTGTGGATGGCGTCGCCGAGCATGGTGACGGTGCTGCTCTTCCAGGGCGGCACCGGCTCGGACGTGGACACTTTGATCGGTAGGGCGCTGGCCGGGTCCGCGTGGGTGAGCAGTTCCCGTAGGTGCGGGTGCCAGTTCGCGGTGAGGTCCAGAGCGACCTGCACCAGGTCCTCACCGCGGCGTTCCATGATGTCGGTCGGGAACCGGTTTGCCGCACTCCAGATGATCAGGTTGATGTTGTCGGTGGTGGTGTCGTGGGCCAGGCCGGGCCAGTCCCGGAGCACTGCCGCGTCGGGCTCGCTGACACCGGGCTTGATCCTGCGTTCGGCGTCCCACTTGAACTCCATGACGTGCAGCACGCCCATCATCCCGCCGACGCCGAAGATCAGCGAGATGCCCTGCTGGACCCGCTCCGGAATGAGACCGCGGGTGTGCGGGGTCAGCGGGATCCGGGTGGCGATGTTGATCGTCCCGGCGTCGCGGGTGACGGCGTGCGGCAGGTACTGGCGACGTACGGCGGAGTGGGTGCCGTCGGCAGCCACCAGCAGGTCGCCGGTGGCGCTGGTGCCGTCGGCGAAGTGCGCTGTGACAGTGCCGTCGTCGCGCTGCTCGTACCGGGTGAAGGTCTTGTCGAAGTGCACCACGTCCTCCAGGCCGGTCAGCAGCACCTGGCGCAGCACCATCCGGGCCACCGAGTGTTCGGTGCGTACCGGGTCGGCGTTCGGCCGCAGCGCGAACGACGCGGTCTGGCGGAGCCCCTGGGTGACGACGTTGAAGTAGTGCGGCGGCCGGGCGCAGGTGGCCAGGAAGGTGGCGAACAGCTCCGGGGGCAGGCACTCCCGCAGCGCCCGGCTACCGGTGGGGCCGATGCCGACCCGGTAGCCGAGCAGCCCTTCGGCGCGGTCGCGGTGCCGTTCGTAGACGGCGACGCTGATCCCGGCGCGGCGCAGGCCGTGCGCCAGGCACAGCCCGCCCGTGCCCGCGCCGATGATCAGGACGTGCGGCGGCGCGGCGGACATGTCAGCCGGCCGGGTGCGCGGCGGGCGCGTCGGTGACGGCCGGGCGCGGAGCGGGCGCCTCGGTGCCGGCCGGGCGCGCGGCGGGCGCCTCGGCCGCGTCCCACCGGTAGAAACAGCCGGCTATCGCGTCCCGGGGGGAGCGCCAGGTCGGCAGGTACGGCGACGTGTGCGCGGAGAGCCGTTCGTTGACCTGTCGGAAGAGTGGGTGGTTGCGGGCCGCCGCGAGCGCGTCCGGGTCGACGTCGTCCGAGGTCTCCAGCAGGTGTACGCACAGGTCGTGCAGGCAGTACAGGGATCGGTGCGTGACACCGGTCAGGCTGGGCAGTTCGGTGGCGTCGGACTCGGCGAATATCTGCGCGACCCGCCCCTCCGCTCCCGGGATGATCCGGCTGACGATCAGTAGACGACTCATGGGACCCCTTCCGCCGGTGGCCTGCCCAGCCCCTCGGGGCCGGTGCCACGTGCTCTGTGCGCCCACCGTGCCGCAGTGCCTGTCACATCACCGTCACGTACGCCGACCGGGCGGTGACGGGCACCGCCGTCACGTACGCCGGGCGGCGGGTGACGGGCGGTCGGCGATGGCCTCGCGGCTGGCCTGGCGGATCGGGGCGAGGGTGTCGTCGAGCAGGGCGCTCATGGCGGGGCTCGGCTCCAGCCGCAGCTCCCGGCGCAACAGGTCCCGGTAGACGTAGAACGCGTGCACGGCTTCGAAGGCGTTGCCCTCGGACAGGTGGATGCGGACCACCAGACGGTGTGGTGTCTCCCGTAACGGCTCGGCGGCCATCGCCTCCAACGCGGCTTCGAGGGCCTCGCCGTGCCGTCCCGCGGCCAGGTGGTGCCCGGCCACCTGCTCCAGCATGTGCAGGCGAAGTTGGCGCAGGCGTTCCCGGTCCAGCAGCACCCAGTCGTCGTACCAGCCGGGGAGGAGGTCGTGCCGTCCGGCGGCGAGCGCCCCGGCCGCGGTGCGCGGGTCGTCGCCGTCCCGGACCCGGGCCGCGGTGCCGACCAGGTCGTCCACGTCGAGCCGAACCGCCGGGCCGAGGCGTACGGTGTCGCTGGCCACTGTCATCGGGCAGCACGGGTCCTGTCGCAGCCGCCACAGGGCGGTACGCAGGGAGGACAGCGCCCGTTCCTCCGACGCGTCGGGCCAGAGCAGCCCGGCGAGCTGGCTGCGGGTGGCGCCGGGGCGGAGCCCGATCAGCGCGATCACTCGTTGCAGCCCGCGCGGCACCACCACCGGCACCGCCTCGCGGAGGAGTCGGAAACCTCCGAGCAGGTGCAGTGAGACGCCCTCCTCGGGCGGGTCTCCGGCGGTCGGCACGGACGGATCAGCGGCCACGGCGGCACCCCCTGCGGAACGCTCGTCCCGACTGTCTGCTGTGTTCCGGATCGGTTGCCCTCGACGCCACTGTCGACCCCGCCGATCGCGGCGTGGCCGGACGCGGCCCCGCCCGCCGAGGCCGCTGGGCTGACCACGCTGAAGATTATCAATAATGGTCACGTTGCGTCAACGCCAGCGCGACCCTTCAATTGGCGACAGTCAACCCGAGATCGGTTCTGAACTGCATAAACGTTGGCGCGTTGAGCGCGCTGGGCACATAGCTGATACACAGGTTGCGTCAACGCAGCGTCACCGCTCTCCGTCGCTGGCCGATCCGGCGCGGTGACGCCGCCGTGACGAGGATCGGCGCATCGTGTCGGCAGTCGTCCAGCGCGTCCGGGGGCCACCCGTCGCCGGCCGGACGCTGTGGGGGGAGGCCCAATATGGACCGATCGCTGATCGTCGCGAAGGTGGATCCGACCGCCGAGGAGCGGGTCGCCGAGATCTTCGCCGAGTCGGACGCTACGGAGCTGCCGCGCCTGGTCGGTGTCCGGCACCGCTCGCTGTACCGACTGCACGACCTCTATGTGCACCTGCTCGAGACCGCGCAGCCGGCGGAGGGCGCGGTGGAGGCCGCTCGTGACCACCCCGAGTTCATCCGGGTCAGTGACCGTCTACGCCCGTACGTGTCGCCGTACCTGTCGACCTGGCGCTCGCCGCGCGACGCCATGGCGCGGTGCTTCTACCGGTTCGACGCCCCGGACGCCGGGCGGCGGTCGTGACGGCCACCGCGCCGCGCCAAGAGCAGCTCTGGTCCCGCTGCGCCGGCTGCGCCAGCCTGCTCTACCGCAAACGGCTGCGCCGCAACCTCGACGTCTGCCCGGAGTGCGGGGAACATGCCCGACTCGGCGCGCCGGAACGCCTGCGCCAACTGGTGGACCCGGGTTCGCTGCGCCTGCTGCCCGACCGGCTGCCGGAGGCGGACCCGCTCGACTTCGTCGACGCGCTGCCGTACCCGCACCGGCTCACCGGCGCGCGGGCCAGCACGGGTCTTGCCGAGGGGGTCGTCTGCGCCACGGCCACCATCGGTGGGCACCCGGTGGTCCTGGCGGTGATGGACTTCCGCTTCCTCGGGGGCAGCCTGGGCTGCGCGGTGGGCGAGCTGATCACCCGGGCGGCCGAACGGGCGCTGGACGACCGGACGCCGCTCGTCCTGATCACCGCCTCCGGCGGGGCGCGGATGCAGGAGGGCGCGCTGTCGTTGATGCAGATGGCGACCGTCAGTCAGGCCATCGCCGCGTTGCGCGAGGCGGGACTGCTCACCGTGAGCGTCCTCACCGACCCGACCTACGGTGGGGTGGCCGCGTCGTTCGCCACCAACACCGATCTGGTGCTCGCCGAGAGTGGCGCGCGGATGGGCTTCGCCGGCCCTCGGGTGATCCGCCAGATCACCGGGCGGGCCCTGCCGGAGGGGTTCCAGACCGCCGACTTCCTGCTCGAACACGGGCAGGTCGACATGGTGGTGCAGCGCCGGTCGCTGCGCGGACGGCTGACGGCGCTGCTCGCCGCGACCCACGCCGGCCGGCCCGCGCGTCCGGCCGTACCCCGGCAGGAGCCGGCGTCGCACCGCGAGCGCCTCGCCGACGACGGCGCGGTGGTGGCGCAGCCGCCGGACCCGGCGGCCGAGAAGGACGCCGGCACCCCGGCGGTACGCGACGCGTGGGACACCGTCCGGCTGGCGCGGCACCCGGGGCGGCCCACCACACTGGACTACCTGGACTCGGTCTTCGACGGGTTCGTGGAGCTGCACGGCGATCGGCTCGGCGCGGACTGCCCGGCCATCGTGGGTGGGGTGGCCCGGTTGGCCGGCCGGCACGTGATGGTCATCGGTCACCAGAAAGGGCACACCACAGCCGAGTTGGTCGCCCGCAACTTCGGCATGGCCAGCCCGGCCGGGCACCGCAAGGCGCTGCGGCTCATGCGCCTCGCGGCCCGCCTCGGCCTGCCAGTGGTCACCCTGGTGGACACCCCCGGCGCCGACCCCGGCGTGAGCGCCGAGGAGCAGGGCCAGGCGGCGGCCATCGCCGAGAACATCCTCACCCTCACCGTGCTGCCCACGCCCGTACTCGCGGTGATCACCGGCGAGGGCGGCAGCGGCGGCGCGTTGGCGCTGGCGGTGGCCGACCGGGTGCTGATGCTGGAGAACGCCGTCTACTCGGTGATCAGCCCCGAGGGGTGTGCGGCGATCCTCTGGCCGGACCGGTCCGCGGCGCCGCAGGCCGCCCGCGCCCTGCGACTGACCGCGCCCGACCTGCGCCGGCTCGGGGTGGTCGACGAGGTCGTGCCGGAGCCGTCGAGTGCCGCGCACGACGACCCGGCCGAGACCGCCCACCGGTTGCGCGCCGCGCTGCTGGCCAACCTCCTGCCGCTGCTGGACGTGCCGCCGGCCATGCTGGTCCGCCTGCGCCGGCAACGCTTCCGACGGTTCGGCGCGAACCGCGTCGGCGCTCGGGCGGGCCTGCGATGACCGCCGGTGACCGGGCGCTGTCGACAGTCGACGCGTCCGACGACGTCCGCGTGGACGGCGAGGAGGCGCTGGCCGGGCTACGCCGGCAGGCGCAACACCTGATCGCCGAGCTGGCCGGACCGGTGCGCCGGATCCGGCTGCGCAGCGGACCGGCCGTGCTGGAGGTCGAGTGGCACCCCGACGACGCGACCCGACCGGAGGTACCGCTGCCCCGGGCCGAGGCGGCACCGACGGCCGGGCCGGCGCCCGGTGCCCCACCTGCTGTGCTGCGGCCGCCGGTGCCCGGCCGCGCTGCGGTGCGCGCACCGATCGTCGGCACCTTCTACCGGGCGCCGGAGCCCGGCGCGCGGCCGTTCGTCGCGGTGGGCGACCTGGTCCGCCCCGGCCAGCCGGTCGCGATCGTCGAGGCGATGAAGCTGATGAACGAGGTGACCGCCGACCGGGCCGGCCGGGTGACCGTGATCCTCGTCGAGGACGGCCAGCCGGTCGAGTACGACCAGCCGCTCGTCGAGCTGGACCCGGCATGACGACGCGGGGTGGTTGACAATGTTTGAGACCGTGCTCATCGCCAACCGCGGCGAGATCGCACTGCGGGTGCTGCGCGCCTGCAAGGAGCTCGGCGTGCGAACGGCGGTGGTCTACTCCGCCGCCGACGCCGACTCGGCGGCGGTCCGCCTCGCCGACCAGGCCGTCCGGATCGGACCGGCGTCGAGTCGGCGCAGCTACCTCAACGCTGCCGCCATCGTGGAGGCGGCCCGGCAGGTGGGGGCGCAGGCCGTGCACCCCGGCTACGGCTTCCTGTCCGAGGACGCCGACTTCGCCGAGATCTGCGCCGACAACGGGCTGACGTTCATCGGCCCGCCACCGGCGGTGATGGCCGCGCTGGCCGACAAGTCCTCGGCCCGGGCACTGATGAGCCGCGCCGGCCTGCCGCTGTCGCCGGGCAGTGTCGCGCCGGTGCCGACCGTCGCCGCGGCGGCCGAGGTGGCCGACGCCGTCGGCTACCCGGTGATCGTGAAGGCCGCCGCCGGCGGCGGGGGCCGGGGGATGACAGTGGTGCACACACCGGGCGAGCTGCGCCGGGCGTACACCCGGACCCGGGCCGCCGCGCAGGCCGCCTTCGGCGACGACCGGGTGTACGTCGAGCGTTACCTCACCGAGGCGCGGCACGTCGAGGTGCAGGTGCTCTGTGACGCCCACGGCAACGGGGTGCACCTGGGCACCCGGGACTGCTCGGTGCAGCGCCGGCACCAGAAGCTGGTCGAGGAGGCGCCCGCGCCGGCGCTGCCCGCCGCCGTTCTCGACACCATCGCCGAGACCGCCCTGCGGGGTGCGCTCCAGGTCGGTTTCGTCGGTGCCGGCACGCTGGAGTTCCTTGTCGACGCCGAGGAGAAGTTCCACTTCCTGGAGATCAACTGTCGGATCCAGGTGGAGCATCCCGTCACCGAGATGGTCACCGGGATCGACCTGGTGCACGAGCAACTGCACATCGCCGCCGGCGTACCGCTGAGGTGGCGGCAGGAGGAGATCCGCCTGCACGGCGTCGCTGTGGAGTGTCGGGTCAACACCGAGGACCCCGGGCGCGGCTTCGCCCCCACCCCCGGCCGGTTGGAGCGGTTCACCCCACCCGGCGGCCCGTTCACCCGGGTGGACACCCACGCCAGCGCCGGTTACCTGGTCGGCCCCTGGTACGACTCGCTGCTCGCCAAGGTGATCGTCTGGGCCCCCGACCGGGAGTTGGCCCTCAACCGGTTGGAACGTGCCCTGGACGAGTTCGACATCGCCGGTCCGGGCGTGCACACCACGATCCCGTTCGTCCGGCGGGTGCTCGACGACGCCGCATTCCGCAAGGGCCGCTACACCACCGGCCTGGTCGAGCGTCTGCTCGCCGCGCCCGCGCTGGGGCCGACGGCCACCCCCGCACCGCGCACCGCGCCCGCCGCAGATCCCGACGCAACCCACAGGAGGACCCGATGACCGTCACCCATGGTCGCCCGATGACCGCCGAGATCACCGACATCCTGGTGGCACACTGCGGGCTGGACGCCGACGCCGCGGCCCGGGCGCCCGCCGCGTCGCTCGAGGAGCTGGGCATGGACTCGCTCGCCCTGCTGGAACTGTCGGCGGTCGTCGCCGACCGCTGGCAGGTGGCCATCCCCGAGCAGGCCGGACAGTTGAGCATCCCGGCGGTGGCCGACCTGGTCGCCCGCCGCGCCGACCCGCCCGGGCACACCGAGAACAGCGTGGTCATCGACGCGCCGCTGGGGCTGGTCTGGGAGGTCACCAACGACGTGGCCAACTGGACCGAACTGTTCACCGAGTACGCCGTGGTGGAGATCCTGCACCGCGAGGCGCACACGGTGCGGTTCCGCCTCACCATGTACCCCGACGAGAACGGGGTGTCCTGGAGCTGGGTCAGCGAGCGCACCGCCGACCCGGTGAGCAGGCAGGTCCGGGCGCACCGGGTGGAGACCGGGCCGTTCGAGTACATGCGCATCCACTGGCGCTACACCGAGGAGGCCGGTGGCACCCGGATGACCTGGACGCAGGACTTCGCGATGAAGCCGACAGCGCCTGTCGACAACGCCGCGATGACCGAGCGGATCAACACCAACAGCGTGATCCAACTCGCGGTGATCAAGGACCGGGTGGAGCGGATCGCCCGGCAGCGCGCCGACCAGGGCAGCCCGACCGCCAGCGACGCACCGACGGAGGCCGACGATGAGTGACCTGAGCACCCGCCCGATCGCCGCCCGGGACGTACCCGCCGACCGCCGGCGCGGCGGTGAGCTGCGGGTGCTGCTCGGCCCCCGCACCGTCGGCAGCACCTCAGGTTTCCTCGGGGTGGCCACGCTCGATCCGGGGGAGCGGATCGCCGAGCACTACCACCCGTACAGCGAGGAGTTCCTGTACCTGGTCCGGGGCGCGATCACCGTCGACCTGGACGACCAGCCGACGCTGCTGGCCGCCGGTGAGGGGCTGTTCGTACCGGTTAACGTGCGGCACCGGCTGCGCAACACCGGCGTCGAACCGGCCGAGGTGGTCTTCCACCTGGGACCGCTCGCCCCCCGGCCCGAGCTGGGGCACGTCGACACCGAACTGGTCGAACAGCGGGGCGGATCATGACCAGGCGTCGCACTGTGGTGACCGGGATCGGGGTGGTCGCCCCGGGTGGCGCCAGCCGGGACCGTTTCTGGAAGACCATCACCGAGGGGCGGACCGCCACCCGGCGGATCAGTTTCTTCGACCCGTCGGCGTTCCGGTCGCAGATCGCGGCGGAGTGCGACTTCGACCCGGTCGCGGCGGGGCTCAGCGAGGCCGAGCGGCGCCGGGCCGACCGGTACGTGCAGTTCGCGCTGGCCTGTTCCGCCGAGGCGGTGGCCGACGCCCAGTTGGTGCTCACCGACGCGGAACGGGACCGCGCCGGTGTGGTGCTGGGCACGGCGGTGGGCGGCACGATGGCGTTGGAGCAGGAGTACGTCACAGTCAGCGAGCACGGCCGGCGGTGGCTGGTGGACGGGGCGCGCGGTGGCCCGTACCTCTATCAGGCTCTGGTGCCCAGCAGCCTCGCGGCGGACGTGGCCTGCCGGCACGGGTTGCACGGCCCGGCGCAGGTGGTCTCCACCGGCTGCACCTCGGGCATCGACGCCATCGGGTACGCCCACCAGATGATCGTGGACGGTGAGGCGGACGTGATGCTGGCCGGCGCGTCCGACTCGCCGATCTCGCCGGTGACTGTCGCCTCGTTCGACGCGATCAAGGCGACCAGCCCGGACAACGACGACCCGGCGCACGCCTCCCGCCCGTTCGACGCCGATCGGCACGGGTTCGTGCTTGCCGAGGGCGGGGCGGTGCTGGTGCTGGAGGAGGCCGGGCACGCCCGGCGACGGGGAGCGCACATCTACTGCGAGGTGGCCGGCTACGCCAGCCGCAGCAACGGCTTCCACATGACCGGGCTGCGGCCGGACGGGCTGGAGATGGGCCTCGCCGTCACCGACGCGCTCAGGCAGGGTCGGATCCTGCCCGAGCAGGTCTCCTACATCAGCGCGCACGGGTCGGGCACCCGGCAGAACGACAGGCACGAGACGGCCGCGTTCAAGCGGGCACTGGGCCAGGCCGCGTACCGGATACCGGTCAGTTCGATCAAGTCGATGGTCGGGCACTCGCTCGGCGCGATCGGGTCGATCGAGATGGCCGCGTGCGCCCTGGCCATCGAGTTCGGTGTGGTGCCACCGACGGCGAACTGGAGCACCCGGGACCCGGAGTGCGACCTGGACTACGTACCGAATGAGGCGCGGGAGGTCCCGGTGGACGTGGCCCTCTCGGTGGGCAGCGGGTTCGGCGGTTTCCAGTCGGCGATGGTGTTCCGGCGGATGGTCGGCGCGGTGGCGGCGTGAGCGAGCGTAGCGAGCGAGCCATCAGGCACAGCAGCGTGGCGTCTCGCGCCGGCGCGGAGCGAAGCGGAGTGCTGGCGTGAGCGCCGAGGTCGCTCGCGCCGTGGTGACCGGCATCGGGGTGGTCGCGCCGAGCGGCATCGGCGCCGACGCGCACTGGCGTACCGTCCTCGCCGGCACCCGCCGGACCGGGCCGATCACGTTGTTCGACCCGGCCGGCTATCCGACCCGCTTCGGCGGGGAGGTGCCCGGCTTCACCGCCGACTCCTACGCCGACAGTCGACAGTTGGTGCAGACCGACAGGTGGACGCACCTCGGCTTCGCCGCCACCCGGCTGGCCCTGGCCGACGCCGGCCTGCCCGACCGGGCCCCCGACCCGTACGGCTACGCGGTGACCCTGGCCAGCTCGTCCGGAGGCAACCTGTTCGGCCAGCGGGAACTGCAACGGCTGTGGGGCGGTACATCGCGGACGGTCGGGGCGTACCAGTCGATCGCCTGGTTCTACGCGGCCAGCGTCGGGCAGCTCTCCATCCATCACCAGTTCAAGGGCCCGAGCGGGGTGCTGGTCGCGGAGTCGGCCGGCGGGCTGGACAGCCTGGCGCACGCCGCCCGCGCGGTACGCCGGGGCACCCCGGTGGTGATCGCCGGGGCCACCGAGTGCCCGTTGAGCCCGTACGCGCTCGCCTGCCAGTTGCGCTCGGGACTGCTCAGTGACGTCGCCGACCCGGAGCGGGCGTACCGGCCGTTCGACGTCACGGCCAGCGGCTACCTGCCGGCCGAGGGCGGAGCGGTGTTCGTGGTGGAGGAGTTGGGGCACGCCCTGGCCCGGGGCGCCCGGGTCTACGGCGAGGTGAGCGGGTGGGGCTCCACCCACGACGCCGCGCACACCACGGAGCAGAGCAGCGGCGACCCGGTCCAGTACGCGCGGGCGATGCGGTTGGCCCTGGACCGGGCGGGCGTCGCGGCCGCCGGAATCGACGTGGTGCTGCCCGACGCTCTCGGCGTGTCCCGCTACGACCGCAGCGAGGCCGAAGCGTTGCGGGCCGTGTTCGCCGACCGGCCGCCTCCGGTGACCACGCAGAAACCGCTGACCGGTCGGGCGTACCAGGGCGGGTCGGCGTTGGACGTGGCCACCGCGCTGCTCGCCTTCGCCCACGACACGTTGCCCGCGTCGGCGGGACCGGACGAGGTGGCCGAGGGCTGCGAGCTGGACTTCCTGCGCGAGCACCGCCAACCGCGAAGCCGACTCGCCCTGATCTGCGCGCGGGGCTTCGACGGGTTCAACAGCGCGTTGGTCCTGCGCGGGGCCGCGCCGATGAGGGGAGAGGCGTCATGAGCGACAAACGAGCCCGGGTGGTCTTTCTGGTGCGGGTGCCGGTGCCGCGCACCGAGCAGTTCCTCGCCGCGTACGAGAAGGTGCGACACCTGGTCGCCGACGGTGTGCCGGGGCACCTGGTCGACCAGGTGTGCCGGTCGTCGACCGATCCGGAGCAGTGGTTGATCACCAGTGAGTGGGCGAGCCTGGCCGACTTCGAAGACTGGGAACGCAGCCCCGAACACCGTGACCTGGTCCGCCCGATGCGGGAGTGCTTCACCGACGCCCGTTCGCTGCGCTTCCACATCCACGCCCAAACCCCCGCCCTGCCCTGACCGCCCCGCCGCCCCCGCCCCGTCCCGCCGCCCCCGCCCCCGCCCCCGCCCCCGTCCCGCCGCCCCCGCCGCCCCCGTCGATCATGGAGTTGTGGTGGGGGACAAAGTTTCCTTATGCGGACGAACCAGGCACCACAACTCCATGATCGGACGGGGCTGGCCGGCTTCCATCCCGCGATCTTGCGCGTACTGTCGCGACATAGAGGGCATTCAACGCATTGCAACGACCGGAACTGCAAGATCGGCGCGGTGGGGTGGGGTGGGCCGATGGCTTGGCTTCGTCCCGGGCGGTGTCCTTCAGGAGCGCGTAGGGTCCTGGAGCCATGAAGGTATTGATCTCGGTGGACCTGGAAGGCATCTCGGGGATCGTGCATCCCGCCGAGACGAACCCGGATCGGTACGACTACGAGCGCGGCCGGGCGCTGATGACGGCCGAGGCGAACGCGGTGATCGCCGGGGTCCTCGATGCCGAACCCGACGCGGTGGTGTGGGTCGCCGACGCGCACGGCACGTTTCGGAACATCCTGCCGGAGGACCTCGACCGGCGCGCTCACCTGGTGCGGGGCAAACCCCGCCCGCTGGGCATGCTCGCGGGGCTGGACGAGCAGACGGATGCCGTTCTGCTCGTCGGCTATCACGCTCGGGCTGGTGCCGGGCCCGCCGTGCTGGCCCACACGATAAGTGACGCCGTCCTCGACGTAAGGGTGGCCGGCCGGTCGTTGGGCGAGATCGGCCTCAACGTCGCCATGGCGGGGCACCTGGACGCGCCCGTCGTCCTGCTCAGCGGAGACGACACCGCCTGCACGGAATTCAGTGAGCTGGTGCCCTCGGCAGTCACCGTCGCCGTCAAGCAGACCCTGGGGCAGGCCGCCGCGGTGGCCCTGCATCCACAGGAAGCGCGGGAGCGGCTGCGCCACGCTGCCGCCGACGCGATCGCCCGGCGCGCCTCGATTCCCCCGGCGAAGATGGCCGGGCCGTTGGACGTCGAGGTCGACCTGTACGGCCCGTACATGGTCGACCTCGCAACTCTGGTGCCCGGTGTGACCCGCCTCGGCGGCGGCCGGACTGTCGCCTTCCACGCCGCCGACGTCGCCGAGGCGTACCGGCTGGTTCAGCTGCTCGTTCAACTCGCCAGCATCAAACCGAGCTAGCGCCCGGGAATCGTCGGGCTCGGCCGGTGACCGTGACGCCATCGGCCGTCCGGTTGGTACCGCGCGACGCTTGTACGAGGGGTCATGTCTCGGTGACGCTCCGCCAAGTCGCCCGCTCGATCCTGTCCGCCGAACGGGCTGTCGGCAATCCGGCGGGCCGCTGCTTCTGATCCATCCATTCGCATCTAGCAATGGCCCTGCGGCCGTCGTATGGTTCCCCGCAACACCCCGACAAGCGTACGTGATGGGCGGATTCGCCCTCTTTCATGCTGGGCGGTGAACGGCAGTGACGGCAGAAGATCCTACGGCGACCGACCCCGGCTGGGTGGACGATGTCCTTTTCGCCGGCCACCCGAACGACGTTTGTCTCCGTCTGCCCGAGCCCGTCGACCGGGCCACCCTGCACCGGTTGGTCACCGCCGCGCAGTACCGGTTGACCGCTGCCGGACTGCGCCCCGGTGGCGCCGCGGCGCTGCGGTTGCCGCCGTCGCTGGCGTACGTGGTGAACCTGCTGGCCACCTGGCGCGCCGGGGGGCAGGCGATCCTGCTCGACCACCGGCTCACCGACCACGAGGTGGACCGGGCGCTGGTCCGGTTGACCCCGCAGGTGGTGGTCGCTCCGGTGCGGACCGGTGGCGGCGCGCTGAAGATTTTCGTCGACGTCACCGAGGGCGTCACAGGGTACGCCGACCGTCCGGCGGTCAGCGGCCACGCCGTGATCCAGCTCAGCTCCGGCTCCACCGGCCCGTCCAAGGTGATCGGCCGCACCGCCGCCGACCTGGTCGCCGAGGTGCACCGCTACACCCTGATCGACGGGGTGGCGCTGCCTGGCGAGCGGCTCATACTGCTGCCCTCGATGGTGCACGTGCTCGGCCTGGTCGGTGGCCTGCTCTACGGGCTGCACGCCGGGGTCGAGCTGGTTCCGCCGCAGCGGCTCAGCGGCGACGCGGTGCTGGCCGCGATCAGCTCGGGCACCACACCGGCCACAGTGCTTGGTGTGCCGTTCCATATCGGACTGCTCGCCTCCACCCGCCCGGCTGGTCCACTGCCGCAGCTGCGGCGGATGACCACCGGTGGTGAGCTGGTGCCGGCCGCCGTCGCCCGGGCGTTCACCGATCGCTACGGGGTGCCGCTGGGCAACATGTACGGGATGACCGAGGTCGGGGTGATCGGCACCGACCTGTACGGGTCGCACCGGCCGTCGATCGCCCCCGCGCCCGGGATCGAGGTCCGCGAGTCCGGCGGTGAGCTGTGGGTGTCCTGCCCGGCGTCGCCGTACGTCGGACTGAGCGACCCGACCCGGTGGTCCGACGGCTGGCTGCACACCCGCGACGCCGGCACCGTCGATGAGGACACCGGCCTGGTCACGGTGCGCGGTCGACTCGACTCGCAGGTCTCCGTCGGTGGGATGAAGGTCGACCTGACCGAGGTGGAGGCCACCGTCGCCGAGCTGACCGGGGTGGCCGCCGCCGTGGTGGTCTGGGACGACGGCATCACCGCGTACGTCCAACCCGACGGACCGCTGTCGGAGCAGTCGCTGGACAAGCTCCTCGCCGAGCGGTTGGCCGGCTACAAGCGGCCCCGGGCGTTGCACCTGCTCGATCAGTTGCCCCGTACCACCACTGGCAAGCTGGTCCGCTCGACCGACGTGCTGCGCTCGGCGGCCGCCTCGTGACCGGGCCGCTGCACCACCTTGACGTCGACAGGCGCGCTCGCCTGCGCGGCGATCGCCAGGACGAGGCCCCGGCCCAGCCGCGGGTGACCGACCCGCAGGACCTCGGCGCCGGGCACCGGCCGCAACGGCAGCCCCGGCGGCGGCATCAACCGGCGAAGCCCGCCGCCGCGCAACCCCTGCCCGCACGCCTTGCCGACCGCCTCCTTGGCGGTCCACAGCCGCAGGAAGTCCACAGTCCGGCCGGCCTCGGGCCGATCGCCCAACCAGGCCAGCTCGGCGGGCGGGAACCAGCGGCGGGCCAGCGCGAGCGCCGGCAGCGGGCGGATCCGCTCCACGTCCACCCCGACCGCGCCGGCCCGACGGGCGGCGACCACCACCAGCCCGGCGGTGCGGCTGATGCTGACCGCCACCTCGACCCCGTCGGCGCGGACGACCGGCCGTCCTTCGCGGTCGTGCGTCAGCACCACAGCGGTGTCCGCGCGACCGAGCAGCAGGGCACTCGCCCGCCGCACCAGCTCAGCGGACGGGTCCGGCTGACCGCCGGTGTCCCGGCCGACCCACACGTAGACGGTGTCCCGACCGGACACCGTCAGCTGACCCACCTAGAGAGGGTATCCATGAGAGCCGAGGTCCGCGCCTTCGTCGTCGAGCAGCTCGCCGACATGAACTACGACGTCGAGGGGCTCGACGACGACACCACGCTCGGCCCGTCCGGCGTCGACCTGGAGTCGCTCGCCCTGGCCGATCTGTCCGTCCGGGTCGAGGACCGGTACGGCCTGACGTTCGCCGACGACGAGTCGGAGCAGCTGGCCCTGATGACTGTCGGCGAGTTCACCACAATGGTCGCCAATCGCGTCACCGAGGCGACGAGCGACAACGCCTGATGAGCGGTCAGCCCGATCTGGGGCGAGCTGACCTGATGACCATGCTCGCCGAACTCACCGCGAAACCGGCTGCCGAGGTGTCCGACCGGATCGGCTCGATGGAGCTTGCCTGGCTGGTGCACCTCGTCGAGCAGCGCTACGAGTGCCGGCTCGACCTCACCGACGACGAGCTGGCCGGCATCCGCACCGTCGACGACGCCCTGGTGGTGTTCCGGGCGTCGCTGACCGCCTCCGCAGATGGTTGAGGCGCGCGTCGCCCAGCTCACGGGTGTGCACGCGGTCAGCGCCCTGGGGCGGGGCGCCGACGCGCAGCTCGACGGTGTGCTGGCCGGGGTGCCGGCGTTCGCAGCGGTGAGCCGATTCGACACCGCCGCCCGCCGGGTCACAGTGGCGGCCACACTGCCCGAGGTCGCCACCCTCCCCGACGAGTTGGCCGCCGCTATCGACGCGGCCTGCCGGGCGGCCGGCCTGGACCGCGCGCAGCGCACCGGGTGCGCCCTGCTGCTCGCCGTGCACGGCGGCCCGGCCCCGGGCCCGGCGCCGGCCGTGCTCGCCGGACAACTCGCCGCCCGATGTGGACTCTCGGGTCACACCCGGGTCTACACCAGCGCCTGCGTGTCGGCGAGCACGGCGGTGGCCGATGCCGCCGCCCGGATCACCCGCGGTGACGTCGAGCGGGTGGTGGTCGCTGCCGGCTACCTGGTGGAGTCGGACCAGTTCGCGCTCTTCGACGCCGGTCGCGCCCTCGCTGTCGACGGGGCGGTCCGCCCGTTCAGCGCCGGCCGCCGGGGGTTGCTGCTGGGTGACGGCGTGGCCGCGGTGGTGCTGGAGTCGAGCACCGGCCGACGACGCGGTGTCGATCCGGTGGCCACAGTTGTCGGTTGGGGGCGGGCCGGCGACGCGTTCCATCCCTGCCAGCCGGAGCCCGGTGGCAGCGGACTGGCCCGCGCTGTCGGCGGCGCGCTGCACCGGGCCGGGCTGGCACCGCAGTCCGTCGGCTACGTCAACGCCAACGCCACCGGAACTGCGCAGAGCGACGCCGCCGAGGCGGCCGCCCTGCGTCGGGCCCTCGGTGGGCATGCCGACCGGGTCCCGGTCAGCTCCACGAAGTCGGTGCACGGGCACGCGCTGGAGGCCTCCGGGTTACTCGAACTGGTGGTCACCGCGCTCGCGCTGCGCCACGGTGAACTGCCTGTCAACGCCGGCTGGCTCGCCCCCGACGAGTCCTGCCCCGTGAACGTGGTCAAGGACCGTCCCCACAAGACGGAAGCCACCCACGCCCTGACCCTCAACGCCGCCTTTGGCGGCGCCAACACCGCTCTCCTGGTCGGCCGCGAATGACCGCCCCCGAGTCCCCGCGATCTTGCACTTTCTGCCCCGACGATTCCGACCAAGCACCCGAAACGACGACCGAAACTGCAAGATCGACGGGGGTCACGGCGGGGGTCGGGGCGGGGGTCAGGGCCCGGGCTTGCTGGCCTGAGGGTGGGGACGTCGCGGGCGCGGCGGCGGGGGTGCCGGGGTTCGTGCACTCGGACTTCGCACCGGTGGTGGTGGCCGTCGCCGAGCGGTGTCTGCGGCGGGGGTACGGGTCGGCGGGAGTACCGGCCGGGGTGCGGACGGGGATCGTGCTGGTCAGCGCCAGCGGTGATCTCGCCAGCGCCCAGCACGTACGGGCCACCGTCGAGGCCGGCGGGCGGGTCGGCCCGCTGTTCTTCTTCCAGTCCGTGCCCAACAGCGTCGCCGGGCACCTCGCGGCCCGCTGGGACCTGCACGGCCCGGTGGTCTGCCTCAGCCCGACCGGCGACCCGTACACCGACGGTGTCGCCGAGGCCGACCTGCTGTGCGACGACGGCGACGCCGACGAGGTGTTGCTGATCCTGATCGAACAGGCACCCGACGGGCCGACCGAGGCGGTCGCGGTGCTGATGGGGGGAGGAGCAGGACAATGAGGAAACGGGGACTGCGCGGCGCACTGGCCGCCGACACCGAGCTGGGTGCGGGCAACGTCCTGGCCCGGGTCCTGGCGCACGGCGCCGACCCGGACGGGCCCGGACTGACCTTCGACACCGCCGTCGACGGGCACCCCGCCGAGACGCCGCTGACGCTGGGGCGGCTCGACGAGCGGGTCGCCGCCCGCGCCGCCTGGCTGCACGAACAGGGGGTACGCCCCCGCGATCCGGTCGCCGTCTGGGCCTCCGCCGCCGCCGACATGGTGCTCAGCTTCCTGGCGCTGGCTCGGCTCGGCGCGATCCCGGCGCTGATGAACGGCAAACTCCGCCCGGAGATCGCCGCCGAGTACATCCGACGCCTGCGCGGCGTCGCTGTGCTGGCCGACGACGAGCACACCGCGCTGCTGGCCGGGCACGACCTGGGCGTACCGCTGCTCGGCACTCCCGCGCAGGCCGGCGCGGGTGACCCGGCCACGGCCCCGGCGCACTACCGGCACCACCCGGACGACCCGATCGTGATCACCCACACCTCTGGGACGACCGGGGTGCCCAAGGCGGTGCTGCACTCGCACGCCAGCCTCTTCGCGGCCACCCGACACCTGCTCACCATGCCGCAGGCGCAGGGCACCACCCGGATCCTCAACGCGCTACCCGCACCGCACACCGCCACTGTGCTGATGGTCAACCAGGCGCTGGGCAACCGCGCGCAGATGTTCCTGCTCTCCGAGCAGGGCGGCGAGCAGGTGCTGGACGCCATCCAACGCTGGCGCCCCGACGGGGTGTTCGGTTTCTCGGTCACCTGGGCGGAGCTTGCCCGCTTCGACCTGTCCGGGTACGACCTGGACTCGGTGCGGCTGTGGTTCAACACCGGCGACGCCTCGCACGAGCCGCACATCCGCCGCCTGGTCGCTGTCGGTTGGCGCGACACCATCACCCGCGACGGGGTGGCGAAGGTGCCCGGCTCGGTCTTCATCGACGGGCTGGGCTCCAGCGAGATGGGGCACTCGATGTTCCACATCACCCACCGCGCCGACACCGACCGGTACGGCCGCTGCATCGGCCGCCCGTACCGGTTCGCCACCGTCGCGGTGCTCGACGCCGACGGGGAGCCGGTGCCGGTCGGCGAGGTGGGTTTCCTGGGCATCGACTCGCCGTCGCTGTTCCGGGGCTACTGGAACGACTCGGTCACCACCTACCGCTTCCGCCAGCGTGGCTGGTACCTCACCGGTGACCTGGTCCGCGCCGACGCCGAGGGCCGCTACTACCACCTGGACCGGGCGGTGGACTCGGTCGACGCCGGCGACGGGCGGCGCTTCTACACGGCGTTGTCCGAGGAGCGCATCCTCGCCGCCTGTCCGGACGTCACCGACTGCACTGTGGTGATCGTCGCCGAGGCCGGCGCGGTCGTCACCGACGTGCTGCTGGAGTTGGCCGCCGGCGCCGACGCGGCCGAGGACCGCACCGAGCGGGTCCGGGCCGCCCTCGGCCCGGACGTCGGCGCCACGCTGCGCCGGGTCGTGCCGGTGCGCTCCGCCGACATCCCGGTCACCGTGACCGGAAAGGTCCGCAAGGTGGTCCTACGCGAGCGCTACCTCACCGAGGCCAGCTCGTGACCGCGTTGATCACGGGGATGGGTCTGTTCACACCGGTCGGGCGGGGCGTCGAGGAAACCTTCGACGCGCTGACCACCGGCCGGTCCGGGCTGACCCGCCCGCCCGAGGGGCACCCGGCGAGCACGTCGCTGGACGTCGCCGGCCTGCTGCCCGACATCGACCCACGCACCGTCGCGTCCGGGCCGGAGACCCGGGTGCTGGACCGGATCGTCGTCCTCGCCCTGCTCGCCGCCGCCGACGCTCTCACCGACGCCGGCATCGAGGTGGGCCGCGACGTCGACCCCGACCGGATCGGTGTGATCGTCGGTGGGGTCGGCGGAATGGCCACCCTGGAGTCGCAGGTGCTGGCCCGGGCGGCCCGGGGTCGGGCGGCGGTCAGCCCGTACCTGCTCACCGGGATCCTGCCGAACATGCCGGCGGCGCGGATCGCCATCGCGCACGGCATCCGGGGCTACAGCTCGTCGGTCGGCACCGCCTGCGCCTCCGGCGCCCAGGCAGTCGCCGACGGGGTGCGGCTCATCGCCACCGGCGAGGTCGACGTGGTGCTCTGCGGGGCCAGCGAGGCGCCGCTCTTCCCGACCTTCGCCGACACCTTCGGCAACGCGCGGGCGTTGGCGCGCGCCGGCACCGACCCGGGCCGGGCGAGTCGGCCGTTCGACACCTCCCGCAGCGGCTTCGTCCTGTCCGAGGGTGCCGCCCTGCTGGTGCTGGAGCGCGCCGAGCACGCCGCGGCGCGCGGCGTCGCCGGGTACGCCGAGGTGGCCGGCCACGGCGCGACGACTGACGCGTACCACCCGACCGCCCCCCGCCCGGACGGCGCCGGCGCTGCGGCGTGCATCCGCCGGGCGCTGCGCAGCGCCGGTGTGCCGGCGGCGGCGGTCGGTTACGTCAACGCACACGGCACCGGCACGAAGCTGGGTGACATCGCGGAGACCACCGCCCTGGCCGACGTCTTCGGCGTCGGCGGTGTGCCGGTCAGCTCCACCAAGGCGCTCACCGGTCACCTGCTCGGCGCGTCCGGGGTGCTGGAGGCGGCGGCCACCGCGTTGGCGCTCGGTCGAGGGCTGCTGCCGCCGACGTACCACCTCGACGATCCGGATCCGGCCTGCCCGGCGGACCACATTCGTGGCACGCCCCGCACCGCCGACCTGGAGTACGCGGTGACCAACTCGTTCGGGTTCGGCGGCCAGAACGTGAGCCTGCTGCTGGCGCGCGTCGCCGAGCCGAGGGGGTGATCGAGGCGGCATCCCGGGCGGGGTGTGCCCGGACGGCAACAGGGGGAATCGGGTGGGAAGGGTTTCAGGGGACATGGACATCCGTGGTATCGACCACATCGAACTCTACGTGGGGGACGCCCGACAGGCGGCCTTCTACTTCAGCACCGCCGTCGGCTTCGAGATCTGCGGCCAGGGTGGTCCGGAGACCGGGCTGGAAGGGCAGCGCTCGCTGCTGCTCTGCCACGGCGACATCCGGTTGCTGCTCACCTCCGGGCTGAGCGCCGAGCATCCGGCGGCGCGGTACGTGCAACGCCACGGTGACGGCATCGCTGTCGTCGCTGTCGAGGTCGACGACGTGTCGGCCGCGTACGCCGAGCTGGTGGGTCGGGGCGCGACAGGTGTGACGCCGCCGACCACCCGCACCGGCGCGGACGCCGAGGTGGTGATCGCCGAGGTGGACGGCTTCGCCGACGTGCGGCACCGGCTGGTGCAGCGCCGGGGCGAGGGGGGCGAGTTCCTGCCCGGCGCCATCACCGCGACGGCGTCCACGACGGACGGCCACCCGCCGGTGCTCGCCGAGATCGACCACCTGGCGGTCTGCGTGCCGCCCGGCCAGCTCGACGAGACGGTCCGGCACTTCGAGGCGCTGTTCGACTTCGCGCAGATCTTCGAGGAGCACATCGAGGTCGACGGGCAGGCAATGAACTCCAAGGTGGTGCAGAGCCCATCCGGGCTGGTCACAGTGGTGCTGCTCGAACCGGACCGCACCCGGCGGCCCGGGCAGATCGACGCGTTCCTCGACCAGCACGCCGGTGGGGGAGTGCAGCACCTGGGGCTGCGCACCGACGACATCGTCGGCGCGGTCGAGGCGCTGGGCCGGCGCGGGGTGCGCTTCGCCGGCACCCCTGCCAGCTACTACGACGCCCTGGAGGCGCGGGTCGGTCGGATCGACGCCCCGCTGCACCGGCTGCGCGAGCTGGGTGTGCTCGTCGACTCCGACCATGACGGCCAGCTGTTGCAGATCTTCGCCGAGTCGATGCACGTGCGTCGCACGCTCTTTCTGGAGCTGATCGAGCGTCGCGGCGCGCGGGGCTTCGGCAGCGGCAACATCAAGGCGCTCTACGAGGCCAAGGAGCGGGAACTGGCCGCCGTGGCGGCCACACCACAGGGGGTGGGGGCGTGAGCGTGAGGAGTGAGCCGGTTTTGCGAGCCCCGCAGTCGCGAACAGAGGAGGCACAGTGACCGCGACGGAGTACGAGCCGACGTTGACCGCCGAGGAGCGGGCGCTGCTGCCGTCCGACGACGATGTGCGGCACTACGCCGAGCATGGCTGGTACCTGTCGGGAAAGGTGTTCACCGACGACGAGGTGGACGCCCTCGCCGCTGCCGCGCAGCGCTACTACGACGGGGAGCGGGACCGCAGGCTGCCGGCACGCCCACCGAAGCTGGCCTACTGGGAGCCGTCCTTGGGGCCGGTGCAGCGGCACAACGACTACGTCCACCACGAGCACGACGGGCTCGGCGCGATCCTGCGCAAGCCGCTGCTCGGCGCGGTCGCCGCCCGGCTCGCCCAGGCCGACGAGATCCGGGTCTTCCAGTCCACGCTCATCTACAAGCCGCCGATCTCCGGCGAGCCGAGCAACATCGTGCCCTGGCACTTCGACAAGCACTACTGGGCGTCCTCGTCGTCGGAGAAGATGCTCACCGCGTTCATCCCCTTCCACGACTGCGGGGAGGAGATGGGCACCATCACGATGGTCGACGGTTCGCACCGGTGGAAGGAGATCGGCGCCGACGACACAGTGGTGCGGCACTTCGCCGACCGGGACCGCAGCCAGCTGGAGGAGATGCTGGCCGAGAACGCCGCGTACAACGGCGCGGAGATCCGCAGGATCCCGATGGTGATCCCCAAGGGACACGTGAGCTTCCACCACTGCCGCACCTACCACGGCAGTGGCCCCAACGTCAGCGGTCGCCCCCGACAGGCGATCTCGCTGCACCTGCAGGACGGCGACAACGCCTGGCGGGAGTATTCGCTCTCCGACGGCACGCTCGCCGCGTACAACCACGACGTGCTGGTCCGCCGCACCCACGACGGGCGGCCGGACTACGCGGACCCCGACTACTGCCCGGTCATCTGGCGCCACCGCGCCCAGCAGGGAGGCTGACATGTCACGGTACGACTGGGGTAAGACGCACCCGGGCATCGAACGGTTGGAGCGGGCGGTGACCGAGCGGCGCGACGCCGTGGTCAAGCACCCGCTCTACGCCAACCTCGACACCCACGAGGCGCTTGTCACCTTCATGGAGCACCACGTCTTCGCGGTCTGGGACTTCATGTCGCTGCTGAAGTCGCTGCAACGGCAACTGACCTGCGTCACCGTGCCGTGGATCCCGACCGGCCCGACCGGCAGCCGTCGCCTCATCAACGACATCGTGATGGTCGAGGAGAGTGACGAGCTGGGCGGCGGCTACATCAGCCACTTCGAGCTGTACGTGCAGGGCATGGTTGAGGCCGGCGCGGACACCACAGCGGTGAACGCCCTCGTCGACCTGCTGCGCACCGGCCGGCCGGTCACCGAGGCGCTCGCCGAGGCGGGGGTGCCGGCCGCGTCGGCGAGGTTCGCCGCGACCACCTGGCAGATCATCGAGTCCACCCCGGTGCACTGTCAGGCGGCGGCCTTCGCGTTCGGCCGGGAGGACCTCATCCCGGACATGTTCACCCAGGTCGTCTCCGTCAACGAGGTCAGCAACCGGCTGAACACCTTCGTCGACTACCTGCAACGGCACATCGAGGTCGACGGCGAACAGCACACCCCGATGGCCATGCAGATGCTCGCCGACCTGTGCGGCGACGACGACACCAGGTGGCAGGAGTGCGCCGACACCGTCAACACCGCCCTCACTGCCAGGGCGCGGCTCTGGGACGACATCCTCGCTGCCATCAAGAGTCCGGCGTGACCGACGCCGACCCGGTCCGGCTCTACCGCACGGTCCGGCTGATCCGCCGGTTCGAGGAACGGGCGGTGGAGCTGGTCCACGGCGGGCAGATCGTCGGCGGCGTCCACCCGTACCTCGGTCAGGAGGGGATCGCCGCCGGCGTCTGCGCCGCGCTGGACGCCGACGACGTGCTGGCCGGCACCCACCGCGGGCACGGCCACGTCCTGGCCCGCGGGGCCGATCCGGCCCGGATGCTCGCCGAGCTGTGCGGCCGGGTCACCGGCCTCAACGCCGGTCGGGGCGGTTCCATGCACGCCGCCGACCTGAGCATCGGCGTGCTCGGCGCCAACGCGATCGTCGGCGCATCCGGGGCGATCATCACGGGCGCGGTCTGGGCCTACCGTCGCCAGGGCCGCGACACCGTCGGGGTGAGTTTCTTCGGCGACGGCGCGGTCAACGAGGGGATGCTGCTGGAGGCGTTCAACCTGGCCGCGCTCTGGCGGGTGCCGGTGCTGTTCGTCTGCGAGAACAACGGCTACGCCACCACCATGCCGGTCGCCGGTGCGGTGGCCGGCAGCATCGCCGGCCGGGCCGCCGCGTTCGACATCCCGGCCGTCCAGGTCGACGGTCAGGACCCCGAGACGGTACGCGTCGCCGCGGCCGCCGCCGTCGACCGGATGCGCGCCGGCGGCGGCCCCGAGCTGATCGAGGCCCGGACCTACCGCTTCGACGTCCACCACACCTTCGAACACGCGGTACGCCTCGACTACCGGCCACCCGACGAGGTGACCCGGGGTCGGGCCCGGGACCCGGTGCGCATCCAGGGTGAACGCCTCACCGACACCGACCGCGCCGCAGTGGACGCCGAGGTCGAGGCGACCCTCGACGCGGCGGTGCGGTTCGCGGTGAGCAGCCCGGAACCCGACCCGGCCGACGCGTTGACCTATCTGTACGCCAGCGGCCTGACCGCCCGCGCCGGAGGTGGTTGAGGTGCCGCGACTGTCGTACCGTCGGGCGCTCACCCGGGCCCTCGGCGACGAGTTGGCCCGCGACGAGGCGGTGTTCCTGCTCGGCGAGGACGTTCAGGTCGGGGCGTCGCTGGTGACCACCGGGCTGGCCAAGCGGTTCGGCACCGAACGGGTCCGCGACACCCCCCTGTCCGAGCAGGCGTTCACCAGCTTCGCCACCGGGGCGGCGCTGGCCGGGCTGCGGCCGGTGATCGAGTTCCAGATCCCGTCGCTGCTGTTCCTGGTCTTCGAGCAGATCGTCAACCACGCGCACAAGTTCCCGTTGATGACCGGCGGGCAGTGCAGCGTCCCCGTCACCTACCTGGTGCCCGGCTCCGGCTCGCGTACCGGGTGGGCCGGGCAGCACTCCGACCACCCGTACAGCCTCTTCGCCCACGTCGGCGTGGTCACCGTCGTGCCGGCCACCCCCGCCGACGCGTACGGGCTGCTGGTCACCGCGATCCGCCACGACGACCCGGTGGTGGTGTTCGCGCCTGCCGGAGCGATGGACGTGCGTGCCGACGTCGACGACCTGACGCCGGTGCCGCTGGGCAGAGGCCGGATCCACCGCTTCGGCGACGACGTGACTGTTGTTGCGATCGGGCACCTGGTGCACGACGCGCTCGCCGTCGCCGAGGAGGTGGCCGACCAGGTCTCGGTGGAGGTCTTCGACCCGCGGACCCTGTACCCGTTCGACATCGACGGTCTCGCCGAGTCGGTGGCCCGCACCGGACGCCTCGTGGTGCTCGACGACGGCAACCGTTCCTGCGGGATGGCCGCCGAGATCATCGCGAGCGTGGTGGAGCGGGTCCGGCTGCTCGCCCCGCCGCGCCGGGTCACCCGCCCGGACGGGGCGGTGCTGCCCTTCGCCCCGGCACTGGACCGGGCCGTCCAGCCCGGCCGGGCCCAGCTCGCCACCGCCATCCACCTGACCATGAAGGACTCCTCATGATCGACCCGAACTATCAGTGGCCGGCGGCTGACCGGGCCTGGACCGACCTGCCGGAGCAGGCCCGCCGGGCCATGGTGGCCAGTGGGGCGGCGGCCTGGGAGCAGGTCTTCCACGGCCGGGCCACCTACAACAAACAGTGGCGGTTGGCCCGACCCCCGGTGCTCACGGCCGACGCCTGGCGGCAGCTCAACGACGTCTGCGACCGGCTCGCCCAGCTCATCCTCGACGCCTGCCGTCGGCGGGCCGGCACCGCGGGTGAGCTGCGCCGGCTGCTCGGCGTACCGGTGGGGGAGACCCGGCTGCTGGACGAGGCCGAGCCGCTGACCGAGGCGCTGCTGGCCGCGTACCGCCCGGACGTGATCTTCTCCGCCGGGGTGCCGAAGTTCGTCGAGTACAACATCGACAGCAGCCTCGGCGGCGGGTTCGACGCCGACACCGTCATCCAGCGGTACGAGGGCCTCTACCGGGAGCACGGCATCCTCGACGATCTGCCGGTGCGGGCCGCGCCCTCACTGCTGGACCAGCGATTCGTGGCGATCCGCGAGGAGCTGCGGCTGCCCGAGGGCGCCCGGGTGGCGCTGCTGATGGACTTCGACGGCGACTACCCGGGCCTCGACGACCCGCAGACGTTCATCCGGATCCTCGACCCGCTCGCCGTACGGGCCCGCGACTTCGGTATCGACCTGGTCATCGCCCCGGTCGCCACCGCCACTGTGGACGCCGACAACCGCCTGGTCGTCGACGGCGCACCTGTCGACGCGCTGTTCCGGCTGTTCGTGCCCAACCGGGTCACCCCGACCGCCGGCCTGGACGCGGTGGCAGTGGCCCTCGCCGCCGGCACCCTACCGATGTTCGTGTCGGCGGCGGCCTGGCTGCTCGGCAACAAGACCACGTTCGCCTGGCTGTGGGAGGACGTGGACGGGCTACCCGTCGACGACCAGGCACTGATCCGCCGGCACGTGCCGTACACGGTGCCGTTGACCGGCGCGGTGCTCGACCGGGCCATCGCCGAGCAGGCGAGGCTGGTGGTCAAACCGGCCGACGGCTCAGCCGGGATCGGTGTGCTGCTCGGCCCCGAGCTGAGCCCGACGGACTGGGCCGACGGCGTACGGGCCGCCGCCGGGCAGGGTGGCGCGATCCTTCAGGAGTACCTGTCGACCGACCGGGTGCCGATGGACTTCGTCCAGATCGAGACCGGTGAGACGGTCACCGCCGACGTCCCGTACTCCCTGGCCCCGTACCTCTTCGGCCGGCAGGCGTCCGGCGGCCTGGCGAGGGTCGGCTACCCCGGCTGCGACGGAGTCCTCAACCTGGCCCACGGCGTCCTCCTAACCGGAGTCCTCCTAACCGGCTGACCCCCACCCCCACCCCCACTTCAGCCCCGTTGATCATGAAGTTATTGCCCTCCCCGCCGGCGTGTCGTGGCAATAACTTCATGATCAACGCGGTGGGGGTTTGGGGAGGCGGTGAGGGGACAGGGTGCGGAGGGTTTGGGCTGTCGCTATGGCGTCGCTGCGGGCGCTGCCGTGGCGGCCGTCGGTGCTGTAGAGGGTGGGGTCGGCCGTCAACGGGTGGCCGGTGAGGTGCACGTGGACGGTGTCCAGGTGCTCGGCCAGGCTTGCGGTGTGTGCCGACAGGCGGCGCATTCGCTCGCCCAGGCCGGGCCGGACGTGCTCGGGCACCGCCGGGCTGTGCGAGACGTCGAACATGCCCACTGTGATCACGGCGGCGCCCACCTCGCGCAGCGCGATGATCATCGTGGTCAGCTCGGCGTCCACCGTCTCCGCGTCGTACGCCGGGTGGAAGGCGTCGTTGCCGCCGCAGACGACCAGCGCCAGGTCCGGTGCGAAGGCCAGCGCCGGGGCGAGCTGGGTGGCCCGCACCTGGTGCGCGCGCAGCCCGCGTCGACCCAGATTCCGGTACGCCAGCTCGGGGCGCACGGCGGTCAGCTCGGCGGCGACCCGGTCGACCCACTGCACGTCCGGGTAACCAGGTGTCGGCTCACACATGCCCTCCACGACGCTGTCGCCGAGCGCCACGAACCGCCGCCACGGGTGCCCGCTCAGCAGGTCGGTGGCCTCCCCGGGGCGCAGACAGTACGGGTCCGTCGATTCGGTGAGCGTCGATGGCATGCCGGCACGCTAGCCGACCGTCGGGCTGCCGGGCCAGGCTCAGCCGGTCAGGCTGACCTCGGCCAGGTAGACACAGGTCCGCCCCTCGTGCGACGAGTAGTAGCTCACCCACAGCAGGTCGTCGTGCCAGACCAGTCCGGGGTAGCTGGTGTCGCCGCCGGACGGCAGCGCGACCAGCTCGGTCAGCTCGCCCCGGTCCGGGTCGACGACGCAGATCGAGGTGCGGACCTCGCCATCGTGCAGCCGCACCCCGGCCAGCAGCAGCCCGTCGGGCAGGCGGAGCAGCGTCGGCCCGCCCACCTGGACACCCAGATCCGTCCAGGTCCAGTCCCGGTACGGCGGCACGGCCCGGCCGAGCTGCGCGCTCGCGGTGCCCGCGTCCCGCCGCAGCAGGCAGAGGGCGGTGCCGTCCGGGGCGAAGACCAGACCGGACTCGTTGGGGTACCCGTCCTCGAACAGCGCCGGCGCCCAGGGCCGCAGGTCCACCCCGTCCGTGCTGCGGTAGAGCCGGGCGAACCTCGGCTCCCGGGTGGCGTAGCCGACGCCGTACATCGCGTCGTCATGCCAGGCCGCCCGCCACACCCAGACGTCCGGTTCACCCACCGGGGTCGGATCGCCAAAGGCATGCCCGTCGGTGGAGAGCCAGGTCACCGTCTGGAACGTCTTGGTGACCGCGCCGGTGGCGGCCGCAGCCAGCAGTTGCAGCCGCCCGTCGGGTCGCGTCACGAAGCGGGGGTCGCGCAGGTCGGCGTCGGCCTGCCGGATGACCGTCGCGGAGGTCCAGGACCGGCCGTCGGTCGACGTCAGCACCCGGATCACGCCGTCGTCGCTCAGGTGGGTGCTTGCCTCCCGGAAGGCGCAGAACCAGCTCCCGGCGTACCGGATCAGGTCGGTGAACGCGTTGTGCGGCGCACCGTCGCCGATCCGGCGCACGGCGGTGACCTCGGCGGTGCGACGGCGGGTGGGTGACGACGTCATACGCGGCAGCCTCCAGGTGCGGTGACGACGGTCGACGCTAGCCGTCCCCGGCCGACGCCCGCGCGGCCAGCAGCCGAACGTCCGACGAACAACGCGCGGACGCTGTCGGATTGGCGTCGTGGACGACGCCGCGTCGGCGCGCCGGGGTGGGCTGGTGGCACCCAACGCCCACCATGGGCGGTGGGCTGACCGCAGAATCCATCGGCGAGGGAGGTGGCCGCATGCTCGGTTCGTTCCTTCAGGCCCTCGCCACGAAACTGGTCGAGGAGATCCTCAAGCTCCTGGTTCAGTGGCTGGCGCCGAAGGCGCTGCGGTCGGTGCCGCACCGCGCCTCGCCGAACTGCCCGCGCTGCGGCGGGTACGGGGTCCGCCGGTGGGCACCCGGTGGCATGTGGATGTTCCTGCCGTCGATGCTGGCCTTCGCCTGGGGTTTCGGGTTCACAGTGCTCGGTGTGCCGGTGGTCGTGCTCACCGTGGTCGCCGTCCTGGTGTCCGACGGCGTCGGCGGAGTGCCGACCGCGCTGCTCGCACCGCTCGGCCTGCTGGTCCCTGCCGCGCTGATGGTCGCGGGCGCGTTCGGCCTGGCCCACTACCACAGCTACCCACCACAGTGGTGCGCCCGCTGCCACTGTCGGTGGCCACGCCGGGAGCGGGACGAATACCTACGCGCGTCGGCCCCGGTGATGACCTGCGGTTGCGGTCAGCGGCTCCGGGTGCCCCGGACGACAGCCGGGACGCGACTGCGCTGCCCACGCTGCCGTACCGAACACGCCAGCCCGGCTGCGGCCGGGCGCTGACGGGCCTCAGTTTTTCAGCGGGCCACGCTGTGCTCGGCGAGGAGTTCGCCGAGCACCCGCCCGGCCCACTCGGCCTTGGCCGGGTCCCCACTGTCCAGGGTGATCAGCGCCTTCCACAGCGCCCAGCCTCGTCCGCGGGCCCAGGTGGCGTCGTCGAGGCCGAGCGCGGCGCGGAAGGTGGCCCGGCTGGGGCCGTGCAGCAGGGTCCAGGCGATCACTGTGTCGCAGGCGGGGTCGCCCACTCCGGAGCAGCCGAAGTCGATGACGGCGGCGAGCCGGCCGTCGCGGACCAGCAGGTTGCCGTCCGCGACGTCGCCGTGGAACCAGACCGCCGGCCCGGTCCAGGTGGCGTCGAGGGCGGCCTGCCAGATGCCGGTGACGACGTCGACCGGCACCCGGTCGCGATGCGTCTCGATCGCCGCCCGGGTCTCGGCGTCGTAGGTGGACAGCGGGCCACCCCGCCAGGCGCTGTGCGGGCCGGCCGCCGGACCGTCGGTGGCGTCCACGCCGCGCAGGGCGCGCAGGAAGGCGGCAAGGTCGGTGGAGAACCGGGTCAGGTCGTCGATCCGCTCGGCGTGGGCGGTCCGCCCGTCGATCCACCGGTAGACCGACCACGGGTACGGGTATCCCGCCCCGGGCCGGCCGTGACCGAGCGGGGTCGGCACCTGCACCGGCAACTGTGGCCCGAGCACCGGCAGCCAACGCTGCTCCTTGGCGACCTGGAGGGCGTACCCGGCACCGCTGGGCAGCCGCACGCTCATCTCCTCGCCCAGGTGGAACGTGCGGTTGTCCCAGCCGTCGACAGCGACGGGGCCGATCGGCAGGTCCGCCCACCGGGGGAACTGCTCGGCCACCAGCCGGCGGACCAGTGCCACGTCGATCCGGTCGGCTACGGCGTCGTCTGCCACTGGGACGCCTGGCGGCGGCTGCGCGTTCATCATCATCAGTGCGAGCCTGCGGCAGCCGCGCCGGGCCCGCAACGGGTTTACCGGGTGGGGACGGGCGTGGGCCGCGCCGGTGTCTCCGGGCCGGAGGCCCTGCTCAGCAGCGGGTACGCGGTGACCACCAGGCACGCCGCCGCCATTGTCAGCAGGGCCGGGGTGAATCCCAAAGCGTCCACCGACCAGCCGCCGAGCAGCGCGCCGACCGGCAACCCGACGAACGCCAACGAACCGGCGATGCCGATCACCCGGGTCTGCAACTCCGGTGGCACCCGCTCGTAGAGCGCCACCCCGAGCAGCGGGTTGACCGCCGCGATGCCGATTCCGGACAGGAACGTCACCACGAGCACCACCGGCAATTCGTCGCTGATCGCCAGCGCCACCAGCCGGGGCGTGCCGGCGACCAGCGCGCCGACCAGGAACGTCAGCCGCCGGGGCAGCCGGGGGCCGAGCGCGGTGAACACCAGATTGCCCAGCAGCGCGCCCGCCGAGAACGCCGCCAGCACCAGGCCGAGACCGCTCGGGCCGGGCAGCTCCCGGGCGACCCAGACCGGGATGTAGACGGCCACGCTGGCGTTGGCCACCATGTTCAGCGCCGAGATGACGGCGAGCATGCCGAGCAGCGGCCGGTCCCGGCTTAGGTAACTGAAGCCACCCCGCAGGGCGCGCAGGTAACCTTCCGGCTGGGCGGGTTGCGTCGGGCCGGCCGGCGGGCGGACCAGGACGCCGATGAGCAGCGCGCAGACCCCGAAGCTGGCCGCGTCGATGAGGATCGCCTCGGTCACCCCGAAGACGGCGATCAGCAGGCCGCCCACTGCGGCGCCGAACAACGTCACCACCCTGCTGAGCCCGTCGTACGCGGAGGTCAGCCGGATCAGCGGCACTCCGGCGGCCTCCGCGACCGGGCGGAACATCACGTGCTTCACCCGGTCCCCGATGCCCCGCAGCGCGCCGGCCACCGCGACGAGCGCCACCAGCGGGACGAAGCCCAACCACGGGGTCAGCGCCACGACGACCATCACCACCGCGCTGCCCGCGTCGCAGAGGATCGAGGTACGGCGCAGGCCGATCCGGTCCGCCCAGGGCGTGCCCAACGCGCTGGACAGCAGGTACGGCAGGGTCTCGGCGAACGCGACCAGGCCCATCTTGGTGGGGCTGCCGGTGGTGACCAGCACCAGCCACGGGATGGTCACCACCGAGATGCGGGTGCCCAGGTTGGAGATCAGGTCCGCGCTGACCAGGACCACCAGTTGCCGGCGGGGGGTCACGCCCCGACCGCCGCCGCCCGGCGGGCCGCGTGCCGTGCGCGCAGCGCCCGCTTGTCCACCTTCATCGACCGGTTCACCGGCAGCCGGTCGAGGAACTCCACGGCGGCCGGCGCCCACATCTTGTTGAGCTCGGCGGTCACCAGCTCGATCAGCTCCGCCCCGGTGACCGTCGCGCCCGGTCCGAGCACCACATACGCGTACGGCACCTCGCCGACCGTCTCGTCCGGCACGCCGATCACGGCGGCGGCCCGTACCTGGGGGTGCCCGACCAGCACGTCCTCGATGGGACGGCAGAAGATCGCCCAGTTCCGGCGATGCGTGACGATCATGTCGTGGGCCCGGTCGACGAGGTAGAGGTAGCCGTCGTCGTCGAGGTGGCCGATGTCGCGGGTCCGCACCCACCCGTCGACGAGCGTCTGCGCGGTCAGCTCGGGCTGACCGTGGTAGCCGGCGAAGCTCAGTCGGGTCCGCACCCACACCTCGCCGTCGCGGCCGGTCGGCAGCACCGCGCCGTCGTCATCGCGGATCTCGACGCGGACGTCGCCGTAGGGCCGCCCGCAGGAGCGCAACCGCTCGGGGTGCTCCGGATCGTCGGTCAGCCCGGGCAGCGCGCTGATCACGACCGCCTCGCTGAGGCCGTACACGATGCGCAGCACCGGACCGAACCGCGCGATGGCCTGGCGCAGCCGGGCGGGCGCGGCGGGCCCGGCGCCCACGTTGAACATGAACATGGCGGAGAAGTCCGCGTCGACGAGCGCCGGGTGGTCCAACACCTCGTAGAGCATCGGCGGGGTGACGAAGGTCGAGTTGATCCGCTCCCGTTGCACGATGTCCACGAAGGCCACCGGGTCCCACTCGTCGCGCAGGAACAGCACCCCACCGGTGAACAGGTTGAACAGTGTGGTGATCTGCCCACTGGCCAGCCACATCGGCGAGTGCGACAGGTGCCGCAGCAGCGGGAACCCGGCGGCGCGGAAGTCGGCGGCCAGGGCGAGGATCTGGGCGTAGAAGCTCTCCCGGTGGTGCACCAGCTTGGGGCTTCCGGTGGTGCCGCTGGTCTGCAGGAACGACTCGGGCGCCGGCACGGACGCCGGCAGCTGCGTCACGTCGGTGTCGGCGGTGAGGTCGGGGCCGGCGCCGCCCGCGCCCAGACAGCACACCGGTGTGCCGGGCAGCGCGGCGGCCAACTCCGGGCCCAGACCGGCCGGGTCCCGGGCGTCGTAGACCAGGGCGTCCGGGCGGGCCAACCGGATGAACTCGTCGACCTCCCGCCGCGCTGTCACCGGGGCGACCCACATCGTCCGGCAGCCGAGCAGGTGCAGGGCGAGTTGCAGCAGTGGACCCTCCACCGCGTTCGCGACGGTCACCAGCACCGCCGACCCGGGCCGTACGCCGTGCCGGGTCAACGTCGCGGCCATCGCCCGGACCCGCACGGCGGCCTCGGTGTAGGTGAGCCGCTGATCGGCGTCGACCAGTGCCTCCCGGTCGCCGAATTCGGCGAAGAGATCCAACACCGTGTGCACGTAGGTAGTGGTGTGCCCGGGTCCGTCAGTCATCCGGCAGCCCCCATCCGAGAAAGCGGCGGTCCCCGGGCAGCTCCCGGTGACGACGCGACGGTGGCGCGCTTGGGCGACCGCACCGCCGCCGCCTGGAAGCCTAGGCGGGAAACGGCTGGTCGGAACCGTGCCGACGGACGGTCCGGGCGGCCCGCCGGACATTTGATGGCGTCGATCAGGTTGATTGACGCCCGTCAGCGGCGGCGGCTAGGTTTCTGGACCATCGTCCAGGCGGGCGCCGTCAGCGGACGGCCCTGGGCTGCCACACGATGGAGGTTCCATGGCAACGGCAACCCCGAAGAGATGGCCTGTCATCGCCGCTGCGGCCGCGCTGTTGGTCGCCGGCACACCCGCCGTCGTCGCCAGCGCCGGTCCGTCCGGCACCGCCGCCAGCCGACCCGACCGCGCCGAGTGGGCGGGCAGTTGGGCCACCGCTGTCACCCGGGGCAACTCGGTCGGGTTGACCAACACCGGCCTCAACGACCAGAGCGTCCGGATGATCGTGCACGTGTCGGTGGGCGGCCCGGCGCTGCGGGTCCGCCTGAGCAACCTCTACGGCGAGCAGGCGGTCACTGTCGGGCGCGCCACAGTCGCCCGGCCGAACACCGCGACCCCCGACGACCTCTCCGACATCGACGCGGCCTCGGTGCGCCCGCTGACCTTCACCGGTGCCACCACGGCGACAATGAACCGGGGCGCCGAACTGCTCAGCGACCCGTTGGCCTTCCCGGTCGCGGACGACAGCGACCTGGTGGTCACAGTGCACTTCCCGACGCCTACCGGCCCGACCACGTTCCACGGGCAGTCCCAGCAGGCCAACTTCATCGGCGCCGGGGATCTGACCGGGGCGGCCGAGGGCGCCGGGTTCACCACCCGGCCGACCTGCTGCTGGTTCTTCCTCTCCGGCGTCGACGTGCAGCGCAAGGGCAGCCCCGGCGCGCTGGTGGTGCTCAGCGACTCCATCGGTGACGGCAACGGCAGCACGGTCAACGCCAACCGGCGCTGGCCCGACCTGCTCTCCGACCGGCTGCTCGCCGACCGGCCGGACAAGCGCACCCCGGGTGTGCTCAACCTGAGCCTGGCCGGCAACCGGCTCAACCACGAGGGCACCGAGCCGGGCGACGGCAACTACCCGGGCTACTACCAGCTCGGCCCGAACGCGGCGGCCCGGCTCAACGAGGACGTGTTCGGCCAGACCGGGGTGCGTACTGTCGTCACCCACCTGGGCATCAACGACATCTGGATGTCGAACGACACACCTGAGGCGATCATCGGCACGCTGCGCCAGATCAACCAGCAGCTTCAGCAGCGCGGGCTGACCAGCCTGGTGGCCACGCTGACGCCGTACGAGGGGCACGGCGCGCCGGGCGTGTGGACGCCGCAGAAGGAGGCCACCCGCCAGGCGGTGAACGCGTACCTGCGCGGCAGTCGGGAGTTCGACGGGCTACTCGACTTCGACAGGGTGCTGCGCGACCCGGCACGGCCCAGCCAGCTGCTGCCCGCGTACGACTCGGGGGACCACATCCATCCGAACGACGCCGGCAACCAGGCACTGGCAAACGCCGTGCCGCTGCGGCTGCTCGACCTGTGACACGGGCCGGGGCGGCGGGTGATCCCCGCCGCCCCGGTCACCGACATCCTGGGGAGGAGTTGGCAGTGGACGTGGACGAGATACTCACCGGCCTGTACAGCGAGGCGGGCAGACAGGACCCGTATCCGTGGTACGCGGACCTGCACCGGCTCGGCCCGATCAGCGCGGTGCCGGCGCGCGCCGAGCACCGGACGGTGGCCGCCGTCGCGGTCGGCTACGACCTCGTCGACGGGTTGCTGCGCGATCCGGAGTGGACGAAGCAGCCGCCGCCGGGCTGGGAGGAGCAGGACATCCTGCGGACCTTCCAGACCTCGATGATGTTCGTCAACCCGCCCGATCACACCCGGATGCGGCACGTCTTCTCCCGCACCTTCACGCCGCGCCGGCTCGGCGCGCTGGAACCGGTGATCCTGCGGGTGGTCGACGAGCTGCTGGACCGGATGGCGGACGCCGGTGAGGGCGTCGTCGACTTCGTGGCCGACTTCGCGTACCCGATCCCGGCCCTGGTGATGGCCGAGTTCATCGGCATCCCGGCAGGGGAGTTGCCGTGGTACCGCGAGCGGGTGGAGTGGATCGACGAGTTCCTGGACGTGGCGGGGAAGACCCCGCAGCGGCTGGCCGCCGCCAACACCGCCGCGCAGGAGTTGCGGGCCTTCTACCGGGAGCTGCTCGCACACCGCCGCCGGACGCCCGGGGACGACCTGCTCAGCGGCTTGGTCGAGGCGCTCGACTCCGGGGAGGTGGAGCTGACCGAGGACGAGCTGATCAGCAACCTGGTCGTGCTGTTCAACGCCAGCTTCGTCACCACCGTCTACATGTTCAGCAATGGGCTGCCGTTGCTGCTGGCCCACCCGGAGACCGTCGCGGCGCTGCCCACCGACGCCACGCTGGCGCAGGGCTGCGTCGACGAGGTGCTGCGGTTGGCCAGCCCGGTGCACTTCCTGGCCCGCGCCGCGCCGGCCGACACAGTGCTGCACGGCGTGCCGGTCGCCAGTGACGACAATGTGCTGATCATGATCGGGGCGGCCAACCGGGACCCGGCCCGCTTCCCGGCCCCGGACGCCTTCGACCCGTCCCGTCCCGGCCCGGCGTCGCTGGCCTTCGGGGCGGGCCTGCACTTCTGCCTCGGCGCTGCGGTGTCCCGGTTGGAGGGACGTCTCGCGCTGCCCCGGCTGTTCGCCCGGTTCCCCGCGCTGACGGTCACCGAGACGCCGACGTACAGCGGCAGCCTGTTCCTGCGCGGTATCGACAAGCTGCTGGTCAGCACCTGTGGATAGGAGCGACATGGCGCTGCACCCGGAGGTCGCGGCGTACCGGGCGGCCCGCGCCGCGGCCGGCACTCCACCGCTGTACACGCAGACCCTCGCCGAGGCGCGCGCCGCGGACCTGGCCGCGATCCGCGCCGGCAGCGGCGCGGTCGAGCCGGTGACCGAGGTACGCGACGAGCGGATCCCCGGCCCCGCCGGGGAGCTGCCGCTGCGGGTGTACCGGCCGACCGGGTCGGGTCCGCTGCCCACAGTGCTGTACTTCTTCGGCGGCGGCTGGACGCTCGGCAGCATCGACACCGCCGACGGCATCTGCCGACGCCTTGCCAACGCCGTGCCCTGCCAGGTGATCACCGTCGGCTACCGTCTCGCCCCGGAGCACCCCTTCCCGGCGGCGGTGCACGACTGCCACGCCGCCACCTCGTGGATCGCCCGGCACGCCGACGAGTTGGGCGTGGACCCGACCCGGCTGGCGGTGGGTGGGGACAGCGCCGGCGGAAACCTGGCCGCCGCTGTCACCCTGCTCAGCCGTGGCGACGGGCCGCCGCTCGCCGCGCAGCTGCTGGTCTACCCGAACACCGACCAGAGCGGCGAGCCCGTTGGCGACGACGACCCGACGGTGTTCAACAGCCGTTCGGTCGCCTGGTACCGGACGCACTACTTCTCCGACCCGGCGCACGCCAGGGATCCGCTGGCCTCGCCGCTGCTCGCCGACGACCTGTCCGGGTTGCCGCCGGCGCTGGTGATCACCGCCGAACTGGATCCCCTGTGCGCCGAGGGGCGGCGGTACGCCGAGCGGCTGCGCGACGCCGGCGTGTCCGCCCGGCTGGAGCACTACCCGGGCATGATCCACGGCTTCTTCGCCATGCCGGGAACCTTCACCGACGGACGGCGGGCACAGGGGAGCGCTGCGGCGTTCCTCCGCGAGCGCTTCGGGCTGCCGTCCCGGCCGGACGACGCGGACGAGTTGGTCGAGCCGGCGATGGGCCCGGGGTCGGGCGATGGGTGAGCGGGTGGTGGCCGACCTGCCGGCCGTGTCGCTCGCCGACTACGCCGAGCGGGCCCGGGCCGTGCTGCCACCGGACGTGTGGGACTACCTGGCCGGCGGCAGCGCGTCGGAGGTCACCCTCACCGCGAACCGTCGCGCGCTGGACCGGGTCGCGGTGCTGCCCCGGGTGCTGCGCGGGGTGGACACCGTCGACCTCGGCACCCACCTGCTCGGCCGTCGGTACGCCATGCCGGTCGGGGTGGCGCCGATGGCGTACCAGCGTTTGGTGCACCCGGACGGAGAGCTGGGTCTGGCGGCGGCGGCCGGCGCGGCCGGGATCCCGTACCTGGCCAGCACGCTGGGCAGCACCCCCATCGAACAGGTCACCGGGGCGGGCGCTGACGTCTGGTTCCAGCTCTACTGGCTGCGCGACCGGGCGCTCGTCCGCGATCTGCTGGACCGGGTCGTCGCGGCCGGGTGCCGGGCGCTGGTGGTCACCGTGGACGTCCCGGTGCTCGGCCGACGTCCACGGGACCTGCGCAACGCGTTCCGGCTGCCGGCCGAGGTGATCGCCGCGAACCTCCCCGACGGGCGCGACGCGCTGGCGCACTCCGGTGCCCCCGGGGTGTCCGCGATCGCCGCCCACACCGCCGCGTCGTTCGCGCCGGCGCTGCGCTGGGCCGACCTGGCGTGGCTGCGCGAGCAGGTCGACCTGCCGCTGGTGGTCAAGGGGCTGCTGGACCCGCGTGACGCGACCGAGGCGGTACGGGTCGGCGCGGACGCGGTGGTCGTCTCCAACCACGGCGGGCGGCAGCTGGACGGCTCACCGGCGAGCGTCACCATGCTGCCGGAGGTCGTCGACGCGGTCGGGGACGGCTGCCAGGTGCTGCTGGACAGCGGCATCCGGTGCGGCACCGACGTGCTGCGGGCGCTGGCGTTGGGTGCGGCCGGGGTGCTCGTCGGCCGGCCGCTGCTGTGGGCCCTCGCAGCCGGTGGCGAACCGGCCGCCCGGGACGCGTTGGGACTGCTCGTCGCCGAGTTGACCGATGCGCTCACCCTGGCCGGCTGCGCCGACGTGGTGGCGGCCGGCGAGCTGCGCACCCTCGGGGTGGGTTGAGGGGTGAGCGCCGCCGAACCGGTCGACCTGACCGTCGCCGACCTGCACCCCGCGCTGGGCGATCCGGCGCTGACCTCGATGAACTTCCTCAACGAGGTGTCCGAGCGTTACCCGGCGGCGGTGTCCCTCGCGGCTGGCCGGCCGTACGAGGAGTTCTTCGACCTCGCGGCGGTGCACCGGCACCTGGACACCTTCCACCGGCACCTCGTCGACGACCTGGGGCACCGACCCGAGCAGGCCCGGCGGCTGCTGCTGCAGTACGGCCGGACCAAGGGCATCGTGCACCACCTGATCGCCCGCAACCTCGCTGTCGACGAGGGGATCACCGTCGACCCGGAGGACGTGGTGGTGACCGTCGGCTGCCAGGAGGCCATGTTCCTGGTGCTGCGGGCGTTGCGGGCCGGGCCGGCGGATGTGCTGCTCGCGGTCGCCCCGACCTACGTCGGCCTGACCGGGGCGGCCCGGCTGGTGGACCTGCCGGTGTGGCCGGTCGCCGGTGGGTCGGCCGGTGTCGACCTGGTCGACCTGGCGGCCCAGGTACGCCGAGCCCGGGCTGCGGGGCTGCGGCCGCGCGCCTGCTACCTGATGCCGGACTTCGCCAACCCCTCCGGGGCCAGCATCGACACCGCACACCGGCAGCGGTTGCTGGACCTGGCGGCGCAGGAGGATCTGCTGCTGCTGGAGGACAACCCGTACGGACTGTTCCACGGCGACGACGGGCCGCGCCCGCCCACCCTCAAGGCGTTGGACACCGGCCGGCGGGTCGTCTACCTCGGCTCGTTCGCCAAGACAGTGCTCCCCGGCGCGCGGGTCGGGTACGTCGTCGCCGACCAGCGGGTGGCCGGCCCGGGCGGTCGCGTCGGCCCGCTCGCCGACCAGCTCGCCATGATCAAGAGCATGGTCACTGTGAACACGTCACCGATCGCCCAGGCGGTGATCGGAGGCCGGCTGCTGGAGCACGGATGCAGCCTGGTGGCCGCGAACACCCGGGAGCGGTCCGCGTACACCCGGAATCTGCGCCACCTGGTGGCCGGCCTCACCCGGCGCTTCCCCGATCAGCCGGACCGGCCCGCGGTGCGTTGGACGGTGCCGGCCGGCGGATTCTTCGTGGTGGTGACGGTGCCGTTTCCGGTCGACGACGCGCTGCTGGACCGCTCGGGGCGCGACTACGGGGTGCTGTGGACGCCGATGGCGCACTTCTACGACGACACCGCGCCGGTACGTGCGTTGCGGTTGTCGGTCAGCGCTGTCACACCTGAGCAGATCGACGTCGGGCTGGATCGCCTCGCGGCGCTGATCACCGACGAGCTGGCTCGCCGGGCGGGTTGACACACCGCGTTCATCGGATGGCAATGCGCGACGACCCGCCTGCCGCCGTCCTGGTTGGACGGTCATAATAAGCCGCATGGTTGCCTGGGAGTACGCCCTACTCGTCCGCCGCTATCAGGGACAGGGCCGCAATTTTCACGTCTCGTTCGTCTGGTACGCGCCGGACGGGTCACGCAAGGACATCACCGCCTACGGCGACACCGCCATCGCGCACCTCAACCGCGCCGGCCGGGAGGGGTGGGAGCTGGTCTCCGCCGCCGAGGACGTCAACAACGTCCAGGGCAGCACCGAGGTCCACCGCTACCACCTGAAGCGCCCCATCGTCTGAGGGTTATCGGCCCGCCCCGGCACTCACCTGGATAAGCGACATACCTCTGGGTCACAGCCGTGAACCAGAGGTATGTCGCTTATCCGAGCAGGTGCCGTCAGTGGCAACCCGCTCAGCTCAGGTCGATGCCCGGGTAGAGGGGGTACGTGGCCAGCAGGTCGGTGGCCTGACCGGCGACCTTGTCGGCCAGGCCGGCGTCCAGGTTGTACTTCGCCTTCGACGGGGTGCCGTCGGCGTTGGCGCCGGCGGTGGTCTGGGTCAGCACCGTGTGGATCAGCTCGGCGGTCTGATCCATCTCGGCGGTGCCCAGGCCCCGGGTGGTCAGCGCCGGGGTGCCGATCCGGATGCCGGACGTGTACCAGGCGCCGTTCGGGTCCTGCGGGACCGAGTTGCGGTTGGTGACGATGCCCGAGTCGAGGAGGGCCTGCTCGGCCTGCCGGCCGGTGAGCCCGTAGCCGGACACGTCGATCAGCACCAGGTGGTTGTCGGTGCCGCCGGTGACCAGCGTCGCGCCCCGGCGCAGCAGCCCCTCGGCGAGCGCCTGCGCGTTGTCGACGATCCGCTGGGCGTAGTCGGCGAAGTCGGGCCGGCGGGCCTCGGCGAGCGCGACCGCCTTGGCGGCCATCACGTGCGGCAGCGGACCACCGAGCACCATCGGGCAGCCCCGGTCCACCTGGTCGGCCAGCTCCGGCTGGCAGAGCACCATGCCGCCGCGCGGGCCGCGCAGGGACTTGTGCGTGGTGGTGGTGACGATGTGCGCGTGCGGCACCGGGTCGAAGTCGCCGGTGAAGACCTTGCCGGCCACCAGGCCCGCGAAGTGCGCCATGTCGACCATGAAGGTGGCGCCGACCGAGTCGGCGATCTCGCGCAGGATCCGGAAGTTCACCTTCCGGGGGTACGCCGAGTAGCCGCCCACCAGGATCAGCGGCTTGAACTCCCGGGCGGCCTCGGCCACCCGGTCGTAGTCGATCAGGCCGGTCGTCGGGTCGGTGCCGTAGCTGCGCTGGTCGAACATCTTGCCGGAGATGTTCGGCCGGAAACCGTGGGTGAGGTGGCCGCCGGCGTCCAGCGACATGCCGAGCATCCGCTGGTTGCCCAGCTCGCGGCGCAGCGCGAACCAGTCGGCTTCGGTGAGGTCGTTGACCTGGCGGACCTGGGCCTTCTTCAGGGCGGGGGACTCCACCCGGTCGGCCAGCACCGCCCAGAAGGCGACCAGGTTGGCGTCGATGCCCGAGTGCGGCTGCACGTACGCGTGCGCGGCGCCGAACAGCTCCCGGGCGTGCTCGGCGGCGAGCGCCTCGACGGTGTCGACGTTCTGGCAGCCGGCGTAGAAGCGGCGGCCGACGGTGCCCTCGGCGTACTTGTCGCTGAACCAGTTGCCCATTGCCAGCAGGGTCGCCGGGGAGGCGTAGTTCTCGCTGGCGATCAGCTTGAGCGACTCCCGCTGGTCGGTCAGCTCGGCGCCGATGGCGTCGGCGACCCGCGGCTCGACAGCCCGGATCACCTCAAGGGCGCTCCGGAATGCGGTGGATTCGGCGTTGCGGGACATGCGACCTCCAACAGACGTGCGGGAAGGCCCAGGCGCTCGGCAAACGTCCACGTGACGAGGCCGCTCCCCGATGGTTCTCCATCCCCACGCGCCAGTAACGGCCCGGGAGGATCCTACCGGGCCGGAACCGGCCGTTCGGGCCGCCCTCCGGGAAGCGACCCCGCCGACGTGATTGGGCGATGCGTCGCGGGGCACACGGTAGGTGACCACCGCGCCGTCACGGGTGCGGCCAGGGTTCGCACAGAAGGAGTCGAGAACATGACCACACCCACCTCCGACCGGCCGCTCGCCCTGGTGACCGGGGCCTCCAGCGGGATCGGGTACGAGCTGGCCGCGCAGTTCGTCGAGCACGGCTTCGACCTGGTCATCGCGGCCGAGGACGACGGCATCGAGGCGACCGCGCAGAAGCTGCGCCGCGACGGCGGCCCGCAGATCTGGTCGGTCCGCGTCGACCTGGCTCGCGAGCAGGGCGTGACCGAACTGGTGGCCGCCGTCACCGCGACCGGACGGCCGCTGGACGCGCTTGCGCTCAACGCCGGCCGGGGCGCCGGTAACGCCTTCGTCGGCGGCACCGACCTCGCCGACGAGTTGGAGATCGTCGACCTCAACGTGCGCTCGACGGTGCACCTGGCGAAGCGACTGCTGCCCGGGATGGTCGAGCGGGGTGCGGGCCGGGTGCTCTTCACCTCGTCGATCGCCTCCACCATGCCGGGGCCGTTCCAGGCGGTCTACAACGCGTCGAAGTCGTTCGTGCAGTCCTTCGCCGAGGCGCTGCGCAACGAGCTGAAGGACACCGGCGTCACGGTGACCTCGCTGATGCCCGGGCCGACCGACACGGAGTTCTTCGACCGGGCCGATATGGAGGACACCCGGGTGGGCTCGGGCAGGAAGGACGACCCGGCGAAGGTCGCCGAGCAGGGCTTCGAGGCGATGATGAAGGGTGATCAGACGATCACCGCCGGCTCGCTGATGAACAAGGTGCAGACCGCCGCCGGCAAGATCATTCCGGACAAGCTCAAGTCCGAGCAGCACCGACGGATGGCCGAGCCGGGATCCGGCAGCTGACCCGCGGGGCACACCGAAGGGCCCGGCACGATGCCGGGCCCTTCGGTGTGAGCGGGTGCCTCAGGCCGTCACCGCGTCCATTGCCTTCTTGATCGCCTTCGGCGCGGTGGGGGTACGCGGTGCGTCCGCGCGCAGCGCGATCATCTTCTCGCCGATCTCCTGGAGCTGCTTTCGGCCCAGCGCGTCGCGGACCTTGGGGAACCACTCCTGCTCTTCCTCCTCGACGTGGTGGCTGACGTTCTCGATCAGCACTGTCGTCTTGGCGTTGAACCGCTCGTCGTCGGCGTCCATGCTGACCAGCTCGGCGCAGAGCACGTCGGCGACGTGGTGCTCCTCGTACGACTCGAGGATGTCGTCCTCCAGGTCGGGCAGCAGGCGGCGGACCTCCGGGTACATCACCTCGTTCTCCAGGTAGGTGTGCACGGTCAGCGCCTCCAGGATCTGGTTCACCAGCTTCTGCCGCTGGCTCGCCGGCCCCTCCTCGGCGTCCTGGAAGGCCTTGAACAGGCGGCGCATTTCCTTGTGGTCCTCTTTGAGCAGGACGATGGCATCGGTCGACACCGGTATGACCTCCTGAAAAAGTCTGGGCTGGTGCGGTTCCGGTACCCCGACGCCGAAGGCGGAAACAAGGTGAAACCGCCTCAGACCATCGCCAGGGTGCGGGGTATCTCGTCGAGCAACTCCCGAGCCAGAAAGCCGATCCGTCCGTAGCGGGGAATCAGCCGCTGGCCGCTCACCGAGTGCGCGAACGAGCCCCAGCAGGCCGCCTGCGCCGGGTCGGCCCCCCGGGACAGCAGCCCCGCCAGCAACCCGGCGAGCACGTCCCCGCTGCCGGAGGTGCCCAGCCCGGCGTCGCCGCTCTCCTCCCGCCAACCCCGCCCGTCCGGGGCGGCCACGTGCCCGTACAGCGACACGACCGCCTCGTACCGCGCGGCCAACTCGGCCGCCTCGGCATCCAGGTCGTCGCCCGGCTCCCGCCCGAGCAGATGCCCGGCCTCGGTGACATTGGGGGTGAGAACCACGGGCCGACCCGAGCCGACCAGCAGGTCCGGCGCGTGGCTGAGCGCACCGAGGGCGTACGCGTCGAGCACCAGCGACGTGTCCGGACGGGCCGCTTCCAGGACCAGACCCAGCAGGCGGTTGGTCTCGTCGATCGCCTTCAGGCCGGGGCCGATCGCCACCACGTCGGCCTGCGCGACCAGGTCGTCGAGCTGGCCGTCCCGGTCGGCGGCCACCGCGCCGTCGGCGGTCTCCGGCAGACCGACCACCAGCGCCTCCGGCACCTGGATGCTCAGCGCGGCGGCGGTGGACTCGGCGGCGGCGAGCTGGAGCACCCCGGCGCCGGCGCGCAACGCGGCCACCCCGGCGAGCAGCACCGCGCCCGGCGTGAAGCGGGAACCGCCGACCACCAGTACGGTGCCCCGGCTCTCCTTTCCACCGACCGGCACCGGGAGCGCCCAGTCCCGCAGCAACGCCGGGGTGATCACCTTCACCTCAGACCGGCTCGGCATGGATCTCGTCCTCCCTGGTGGGCTGGGCGCCCTGTTGGTGCAGGTGGCCGACCTCGTTGAAGCCGTCAAGCGTCAGCCGGTGCTCCGCGTCGGCCGACCAGTCGGTGATGGAACAGTTGGCGATCACGTGCTGGCGGGTCAGCGCCATCAGGTCCGTCTCGGTCAGCCCCTCCACCAGGTAGCGCAGCAGAAAGACCAGCGCGTCGTGGCCGAAGAGCAGAACACGCTGGCCCTCGTGGTCTCGGCGCAGGTCGCCGAGGAGCGTGCGCAACCGCAGCGCCACGTCCGTCCAGGACTCTCCGCCCGGCGGCCGGTAGTAGAACTTGCCGAGTCGTTCCCGGCGCGCGGCCTCGTCCGGGTACCGCTGACGTACCCCGTGGCCGGTCAGTCCGTCGAGGATGCCCAGCTCCCGGTCGCGTAGCCGCTCGTCCCGGCTGACCGGGATGTCGGTGCCGTGCAGCGCCAACTCGGCGGTGGAGACTGCCCGCAGGTACGGCGAGACCACCGCCACGTCGGGCCGGCGGTCCGGGGGAAGCCCGGCCAGCCAACGACCGGTGGCCCGGGCCTGATCCTCCCCGGTGGGGGAGAGCGGCACGTCGGCGTCGCGGTGGCTGAGGCCGATCAGCTCCTCACCGGTCGCCTCGGCGTGCGTCGCCGCCACGTTCGCGGTGCTCTCACCGTGCCGGATGATCCAGAGCGTCGCCAGTTCCGCCATGCCGACCCCCTACCCGGGCGCCCACCGCGGTAACCGTGGCCCCGCCGATCGCACGCCGCCGGACGACCGTGCAGGTCGCCGCCGTCTGCGGGGCAGCGCCGCGAGGGGTTGATGCCGAACAATGTGACGGACAGCCAACAGGGGGGTGTCGACGGTGACCGTCGTGCGAGGTTTGCGGGAAGCGTTTCTGATATTCGTGATGGCCGGGGTGCTGGTCGCCGTCGCGGCAGCGATCTGGGTGGCGATCGCCGGCGGTGCCTACACCAACCGGCTGGGCATCGGCTTGGTGGTGGTGGGTGGGCTCCTCGGCGTGACGGGCGACCTGACGCTGAGCCGGATGGGCATGCTCGGCCCGCGCGCCACCTTCGGCGCCGCGCCGGAGCGGGAGACGGCCGGCGGTGGCCAGGTGCTCACCGGCGTCGGCATCTTCCTCTTCGTCGGGCTGCCGATGATCGTGGTGGGCGTGCTGCTGATCACCTGACCGGGTGCGCCAGCCCCGCCGCCGCCGGACAGCTCCGCCGCCGCGCCGCACGGGTGTCCGTTCGATGGCCGTACGGCGTGCCTGCGCGTCGTACCCTCGGCAGATGGCGACGGCGGCGGAGGAGATTCAGGTGGGGGAGCGGTTGGTCCGCGTCTCCAGCCCCGACAAGCCGTACTTCCCGGAGCGTGGGCTGACCAAGCTGGACGTGGTCCGCTACTTCCTGGCGGTGGGCGACGGCATCCTGCGGGCGCTGCGGGACCGGCCGACCATGCTGGAACGCTGGCCGCGCGGTGTCTTCGAAGGCGCGACGATCGCCACCCGGCAGACCAACAGGGGCGACGCGTTCTACCAGAAGCGGCTGCCGGCCGGCGCGCCCGAGTGGGTGCGGACCGCGCACATCACGTTCCCCAGCGGTCGTACCGCCGACGAGGTCGCGCCGAGCGAGTTGGCGGTCGTCATCTGGGCGGCCAACCTGGGGACCCTGCGGTTCCACCCGTGGCCGGTCACCGCCGCCGACGTGGAACGCCCCGACCAGCTGCGCATCGACCTGGATCCGATGCCCGGCGTCGGCTTCGAGCAGGTGGTGCCGGTGGCGCACGAGGTGCGGGCGTTCCTCGCCGAGCTGGGCATGACCGCCTACCCGAAGACCACCGGCGGTCGGGGTCTGCACGTCTACCTGTCGATCGAGCCGCGGTGGAGCTTCGGCGACTGCCGTCGGGCGGTGCTCGCGCTGGGCCGGGAGATGCAGCGCCGGTTGCCGGACCTGGTCACCACCACCTGGTGGCGCGAACAACGGGACCGGCCGGTCTTCGTCGACTACAACCAGATGGCCCGGGACCACACGGTGACCTCGGCGTACTCGATCCGGCCGACGCCCGCCGCGTTGGTCTCCGCGCCGCTGGACTGGTCGGAGCTGGACCAGGTCCGACCGGAGGACTTCGACGTGCTCAGCATGCCGTCCCGGTTCGCCGAGCGCGGCGACCCGCACGCCGGCCTGGACGGTGACCGGCACTCGCTGGAACCGCTGCTGGAGCTGGCCGACCGCGACGGGCTGGAGGCTCCGCCGGAGCGCTGAGCCCGGCGCTCACGCCCAGGGGCTGCCAAGCCCGTCGAACTCCTCGAAGACCAGCCAGGTACGGGTGGACAGCACCCCGGGAATGCTCTGCACCCGGCCCAGCACCACGTCGCGCAGCGCGGCGTTGTCCGGGGCGCGCACCAGCGCGAGCACGTCGTGGTCACCGCCGAGCAGCGCGGCGTGCTCGATGTAGCGCACCCGGGCCAGCTCGGCCGACACCTCCCGCCAGGTGTTCTGCTCGATGGTCAGGGCGATGTACGCCGACGTGCCCAGCCCGGCCGCCTCGGGCGCCACCTGGGCCCGGAACCCGGTGATCACCCCGTCGCGGAGCAACCGCTCCACCCGCGCGTACGCGTTGGTGCGGGAGATGTGGATCCGTTCGGCGAGGGTGCGCACCGACGTCCGACCGTCGCGGACCAGCTCGTCGAGGATCCGCCGGTCGACCTCGTCCAGGGCTCGGGCCGATCGTCCCGATCCCGCGCCCCGGCTCGCTTCGTCGGCGGTCTCCTGGCTCACTGCTGGGCCCTCCGCATGCCAACCGTCCCGCCTTCTGTGTCGATCTTGAGTCAATCATTCACAAGCGGAAGCATAGGCTCACCACACGTCCCAGGAGGTTCCGCCGTGACGACCACTCCCCAGGCGGTCCGCAGGGCATCCCCGCGCGCCCGTCGAACGGTCACCCCGCCCGACCCGGCGCGCTCGTTGCTGCCAGACGCCGAGCCGGTCCGCCTGCTCGCCGAGAACGGCACGCCGTTGCCCGCCCGTGCCGACTACCCCGAACCACCCGCCGAGGTGCTGCGCGAGCTGTACCGCCGGATGGTGCTCGGCCGCCGCTTCGACACCCAGGCGACCGCCCTGACCAAGCAGGGCCGGCTCGCCGTCTACCCGTCCTCGCGGGGCCAGGAGGCGTGCCAGGTCGGCGCGGTCCTCGCGGTCCGCGACACCGACTGGGTCTTCCCCACGTACCGCGAGTCGATGGCGCTGGTTGCCCGAGGCATCGACCCGGTCGAGGTGCTCACCCTGCTGCGTGGCGACTGGCACTGCGGCTACGACCCGACCGAGGTACACACCGCGCCGCAGTGCACCCCCCTCGCCACCCAGTGCGTGCACGCCGCCGGGCTGGCGCACGGCGAGGCGTACCAGGGTCGCGACACAGTGGCGCTGGCCTTCATCGGCGACGGCGCCACCAGCGAGGGCGACTTCCACGAGGGGATCAACTTCGCCGCCGTGTTCAGGGCGCCGGTGGTCTTCTTCGTGCAGAACAACAAGTACGCCATCAGCGTCCCACTGTCGCGGCAGACCGCCGCGCCGTCGCTGGCCTACAAGGGCGTCGGCTACGGCGTACCCAGCGAGCAGGTCGACGGCAACGACCCGGTGGCGGTGCTCGCCGTGCTCACCCGCGCGGTCGCCCACGCCCGGGCCGGCAAGGGGCCGTTCCTGGTCGAGGCGCACACCTACCGGATGGAGCCGCACACCAACGCCGACGACGCCACTCGCTACCGCGACGGCGCCGAGGTCGACGCCTGGCGGGACCGGGATCCGGTCGCCCGGCTGGAGACCTACCTGCGCGCCCGCGGTGTGCTCGACGACGCGGCGATCGCCGAGATCACCGAGCAGGCCGAGGCGTACGCGGCGGACCTACGGACCCGGATGAACGAGCAGCCCACCGTCGACCCGCTGAGCCTCTTCGACCACGTCTACGCCGAGCCCACCCCGCAACTGATCGAACAGCGTGAGCAGGTCCGCGCCGAACTGGCCGCCGCCCACGCCGAGGAGGGTGACGCCTGATGGCCACCACCATGGCGAAGGCGCTCAACACCGCGCTCGCCGACGCGCTCGCCGCCGACGACCGGGTCGTCGTCTTCGGTGAGGACGTCGGCGCGCTGGGCGGCGTCTTCCGGATCACCGACGGCCTCCAGGCCCGTTTCGGCGAAAACCGCTGCTTCGACACCCCCCTCGCCGAGGCCGGCATCGTCGGCTTCGCCGTCGGCATGGCCATGTCCGGCCTGCGCCCTGTGGTCGAGATGCAGTTCGACGCATTCGCGTACCCGGCGTTCGAACAGATCGCCTCGCACGTGGCGAAGCTGCGCAACCGCACCCGGGGCGCGCTGAGCGTGCCGATCGTCATCCGCGTGCCGTACGCGGGCGGGATCGGCGGAGTCGAGCACCACTGCGACTCGTCCGAGGCGTACTACGCGCACACCCCGGGACTGAAGGTGGTCACCCCGGCGACAGTCGACGACGCGTACTCGCTGCTGCGCGAGGCCATCGAGGACCCCGACCCGGTGGTCTTCATGGAGCCCAAGAAGCTCTACTTCGCCAGCGCCGAGGCGTCCCTGCCGACCCGCAACGAGCCGTTCGGCCGGGCCGTCGTGCGCCGGCCCGGACGCGACGCCACACTGGTGGCGTACGGGCCGGCGGTGCCGGTCGCGCTGGAGGCCGCCGAGGCCGCCCGCGAGGAGGGGTGGGACCTGGAGGTCGTCGACGTGCGCACCATTGTGCCGTTCGACGACGAGACCATCACCGCCTCGGTCCGGCGTACCGGCCGGTGCGTGGTGATCCAGGAGGCGCCCGGCTTCGCGGGCGTCGGCGCGGAGATCGCCGCCCGGGTCCAGGAGCGCTGCTTCCATGCGCTGCACGCCCCGGTGCTGCGGGTCGCCGGACTGGACATCCCGTACCCGGCGCCGATGCTGGAGCACACCCACCTGCCCGGCGTGGACCGGGTGCTCGACGCGGTGGCCCGCCTCCAGTGGGACGACCAGCCGGACGCGCGTTGGGCGGCGGCATGACCACCGTCGAACGGACGCAGGTCTTCCTCCTGCCCGACCTGGGCGAGGGGCTGAGCGAGGCCGAGATCGTCGAGTGGCGGGTCGCCGTGGGTGACGTGGTCACCGTCGACCAGAGCGTGGTCGAGGTGGAGACCGCCAAGGCCGTCGTCGACGTGCCCTGCCCGTACGCCGGCCGGGTGGTCACCCTGCACGGCGCGGCCGGTGAGGTACGCCCGGTCGGCCAGCCGTTGATAACCATCGCGCCGCTGGACGGCGGCGACGAGCCCGCCGGGCACGCCACCTACCGCGAGGAGGAGCGGGCCGGATCCGGCAACGTGCTGATCGGGTACGGCACCGGCCACGGCACCGCCACCCGCCGTCGGCGGCGACCTCGCCTGGCGGTGGCCCCCGAACCGGCCGACGCCGGCCCGACCGGCGGCACCCCCGCGGCTGCCGGTGCCGCGTCCGGTGACCAGGCACCGCCGTCCGCGGCCCTTGTCATCTCGCCGATCGTGCGGCGGCTGGCCCGTGAGCACGGCGTCGACCTCGACACGGTGCGGGGCACCGGACCCGGGGGTGTGATCCGCCGCGCCGACGTGGAGGCCGCGCTGACCGCGCCCGCCGCCCGGCTCGCCGCCGTGCCGGACCCGCAGGTCGGGTCGGCCCCGGCCGGAGACGGCGACGTCATCGTCCCGCTGACCGGCGTCCGCAAGGTGATCGCCGACAAGCTCTCCCGCAGCCGGCGGGAGATCCCGGAGGTGACCATCTGGGTCGACGTGGACGCCACCAGCCTGCTGGAGACCCGTGCCGCGATCAACGCGGCGACTCCCGACGCGCCGGTGAGCATCCTCGCCCTGCTGGCCCGGATCTGCCTCAGCGGACTGCGCCGGTTCCCGCAGCTCAACGCCCGGGTCGACACCGAGGCGCAGCGCATCGTCCAGTCCGCCGGGGTGCACCTCGGCATCGCCGCGCAGACCGACCGGGGTCTGCTGGTGCCGGTGCTGCGCGACGCCCAGCGGCTCACCACCGCCGAGTTGGCCGCCGAACTGGCGGCGACCACGGCCGCCGCGCGGGCCGGCAGCCTGCCCCCGGCCCGGCTGACCGGTGGCACCTTCACGCTGAACAACTACGGGGTGTTCGGCGTCGACGGCTCCACGCCGATCATCAACCACCCCGAGGCGGCCCTGCTCGGGGTCGGGCGGATCGTGGACAAGCCGTGGGTGGTCGATGGGCAGCTCGCCGTCCGCAAGGTGACCCAGCTCAGCCTCACCTTCGACCACCGGGTCTGCGACGGCGGGGTGGCCGGCGGCTTCCTGCGGCACGTCGCCGACTGCGTGGAGCGACCGGCGCTGCTGATCGCCGCCGTCTGACGCGTACCCCCCCTCGGCCCCGGCGCTGCCTCTGCGGCGCCGGGGCCGGCGCACGTCCGGGCTCCCCGGCGGTGCCATCGGGCCGGGGCTTCCCGGCGGTGTCTTCGGGCCGGGGTTTCCCGGCCGTGTCTCCGGGCCGGGGTTTCCCGGCGGCCTCACCGGGAAGTCGGCCCCGCCGGAGCGCACCGAACGCGTCGAAGGGAGCCCGCCGTGGCCGTGGCGAACGAGCTGCTGCTGAACTCGGTCCGGGTACGACGGCCCGCCTCGGCCGGCGCGCCGCTGTACTGCGACGCGCTGGAGTACGGGCTCACCGGTGACGGCGCGACCAACGACCAGCCGGCGCTGGCCGCCCTCGTGGACCGCCTCGGCACCGGGTACGCCTCGGACGGACGGGCTCGGGTCATCTACTGCCCGCCGGGCATCTACTCGATCCGCGACGCCGGCACCGTGTGGCGCAGCGGTGTGTCGCTGATCGGGGCCGGCCCGGCGGCGACCCGGTTCATGCTCAGCAACGAGGGCAACCGGGCCGACCCCACCCCGCTGGCCTTCTGGACGACACTCCAGCACGGCGCCGACCGGGACCGGCACATCGCCGACTGCACCTTCGCCGACTTCCAGATCGACGGCTCCGGCGTGGCCATGGCCGAGTACAACTACCTGGCCAAGGGCCTCGGCCTCCAGTACGTGGTGCGGGGCGTGTTCCGCAACCTCTACATCCACCACACCGCCGCCAGCGGGCTGGGCTGCGACTTCCTCCAGGACACCCTGATCGACGGCGTCGTGGTGGTCGGCTGTGGCCGGCTCGACAACGGCGAGCAGATGGGCGGAGCCGGCATCGGTATCGGCGTCGGCGGGTGGGGTCCGGAGGAGCGGCTGACCATCGCCAACTGCACCGCCCTGGCCAACGGCACCAACGGGATCTTCCTGGAGTTGCAGAAGGACTACTGGGAGCCACCGCGCGGCTACCGCATCATCGGCTGCCACAGCCAGGGCAACCGCTTCGGCATCTCCGACTGGGGCACCGACGGGCTGATCGTGTCCGCCTGCACGATGACCGGCAACCTGGAGGCCGGCTTCGACGTGTCGTCGCAGGGCACCTCGACCGTGGCCGGCCGGGGCGGGCTGCTCACCGACTGCGTCATCGACGGCAACCTGCGGGACGGGGTCAGCATCGGCAACAGCCCTGGCCCGTACACCGTCCGGGGCAACCGGATCAGCGGAAACGGCCAGCACGGCTACCACGCGCGCGACCTCCGGCGCGGTTACCAGGGCCCGGTCCGCGACGTGGTGATCGAGAGCAACGAGTTCTGGGGCAACGGCCTCGACGCCGTCCGCATCGACCACCAGATGACCGACGCCGTGCTGCTCAACAACCGGATCCGCAACAACGGAAGGCAGTACGCCCGAGCCGCCGGTGGTAAGGGCGAGGCCGTCCGCTACAGCGAACGGAGCCTGGTGGACCGGACCGCCGACTGGCCGCACGACGGGCACCGGGGCAAGATCCTGCGGGTCGGTCGGTCCGTGGCCACGGTGGCCGCCAACAGCGGCGACGAACTCACCCTCGCCCCGGTCCGCCCGGACGCGTTCAGCGCGTGGAGCGGGGACGTGCCACCGCCGGGCTGTGCGTACGAACTGGACCCCGCCCCCGGGCTGCGGGCCGGCATCACCATCGACGCGCCCTTCGACTCGGCCACCATCAGGGGCAACAGGGTCTGGGACAACCACGACAACCCGACCCAGACGCACGGGCTGTGGATCACCGAGCGGGGCAGTTGCGTGGACTGCCGGGTCGAGGACAACGACCTGGCCGGCAACGCCGACGAGGGGATGCGACTGGACACCCCGCCGGTGGGCGGACGATGGCGGGACAACCACGTGGACAGTGACTGGAGTTGACCGGACGCTGGCTGCCGTCTGGGCGCCCCGGCGACGCCGCCGGCGAGAGCATGAAGCTGAACGACGTGTGGCGGCGGCCGGAAGGATCCGGCCGCCGCCACTGTCGTGGTTGAGCTGATCAGCCGGCCAGACCAGCCACCGGGGTCGGGTCCAGCACCACGGTCGCCGAAGCGGACTGCGGAGGTACGCCCGGGTCGGTCGGGGCGTCGGTGTACTCCGCGACGAACACCGCGGTCAGGTTGTCAGCGCCGCTGTGCCCACCGTCCAGGAAGGTGGGAATGGTGCCGGAGCAACCAGTCGAGGTGGAGAGCGGGTGCCCGTGCTCATCGTGCCCGAGCACATAGGTGACCTTCACCCGGGAGCAGTCCACCGGCAGGTCGTCGGTGACCTTCACCTCGTACGCGACGGTCTGCCCGAACTGGAACGGCTGCCCGGCCTCCGGGGTGACGAACTCGACGACCGGCGCGGTCGGCCCGACCACCAGCGGCAGGGACGCCGAGGCGGACCGTCCGGTGCGGTCGGTGACCTTCAACGTCGGCGTGTACGAGCCGTTCTCCGGGAACGTCCAGCTCGCGTTCGGGTTGGTGCTGTCCACCGAACCGTCCGCGTTGAAGTCCCACGCGTAGCTGAGCTTGTCACCGTCCGGGTCGGTCGTGCCGGCGCTGGAGAACGCGACGGTCAGCGGGGCCTGCCCAACGGTCGGCGTGCCGCTGATCTTCGGGATCGGCGTCCGGTTGCCCCTGACGAAGTCGATCCGGGACAGCTGGGCGTCCGGGTTCTCGGCGAAGTAACCGTCGCCGTACTCCAGGACGTAGAGCGCGCCGTCCGGGCCGAACTCCATGTCCATCGGGTTGTCCACCACCAGCGACGGCGCCACCGGACGGATGTCGTCGACGTCGCCGTCCTCGTCCAGGCGGAACTCCTTGATGTAGTCACGGGTCCACTCGTAGAACAGCGGCACCCCGTCGTAGTAGGCCGGCCAGCGGGTACGCGACGTGCTGGTCCCGTCGTAGTCGTAGGCCGGGCCGCCCATCGGAGCGATGCCGCCGGTGCCCAACTGCGGGAACTCGGCCGAGGCGGCGGCCGCGTACCAGACCTCAGGCTGCTCGACCGGCGGCAGCACGCGCTTGCCGGTGTTGTGCGGTGAGTCGTTGACCGGGCGCTTGCAGTTGAACTTGGCGCCGGACTCGCCGGTGGCGAAGTCGTAGTCGCGGTAGGCGATCGTCGGCGTCACGCAGTACGGCCAGCCGTAGTTCGCCGGCTTGTCGACGCGCATCCACCGGCCGTGACCGGCCGGGCCGCGCTCCGGGTTCGGGTTGGAGGCGTCCGGCGAGTAGTCGCCGACGTACACGTCGTCGGTACGCCTGTCGACGGCGAACCGGAACGCGTTACGCAGCCCCATCGCGTAGATCTCCGGACGGGTCTGCGCGGTGCCCGGCTTGAACAGGTTGCCGGCCGGCACCGTGTAGCCACCACCGGCCTTCACCTTGATCCGCAGCAGCTTGCCGCGCAGGTCGTTGGTGTTGGCCGCGGTGCGCTGGGCGTCGTACGCCGGGTTGCGGTCGGCCCGCTCGTCGATAGGGATGTAACCGTCGGAGGCGAACGGGTTGGTGTCGTCGCCGGTCGACAGGTACAGGTTGCCCTTGCTGTCGAAGTCGATCTGGCCGCCGACGTGGCAGCAGATGCCCCGGTCGGTCGGCACGTCGATGATCTGCTGCTCGCTGGCGAGGTTCAGCTTCGTCCCGTCCAGCTTGAACCGGGACAGCCGCAGCGCGCCCTTGAACCGCTGCCAGTCCGCCTCGGTGCCGGTCTCCGGCGCGTCCCCCTCGTTGACGCCGGGTGTCGCCGGGTCGTCCACCGGAGTGTCCATCGGCGGCGAGTAGTAGAGGTACACCCACTTGTTCTGGGCGAAGTTCGGGTCGATGGCGACGCCCTGCAACCCCTCCTCGTCGTGCTCGTACACCGGAATGTCGGCGGCGAGGGTGTTCAGCCCGGTGCGCGGGTCGTGGATGCGGACCTCACCGGTGCGGGAGGTGTGCAGCACCCGCAGGTCGGGCAGGACGGCGAGGCTCATCGGCTCGCCCGGGAAGTCGTTCAGTGTCACTTTCTGGAAGCTGCTGTCCGGCGGCGCGGCCGGCGCTGCGGACGCTGCCGACTGTGGTACGGCCAGACCGGCCGTCACCAACAGCAGGGCGGACGCGTATGCGGTCCTGTTCATCAGGTGAGTCCCCCGAGGTGGTTTCAGTACCGAAGTGAAGCGAGATAGTCGAATCCGACGCGAGCGGTGTCCAGGGCGTCGGCGGGGGAGCGCGGCGCGGTGCCCGCGTCGTCACGCTCCACGATGTACTCCTCGATGCCGGCCTCACGCTCGTGGGCGAAGATGCGGCCGAAGTCGATGACGCCGTCGCCGAGGTCGGCGAAACCACCCTCGACGTCGAGGTCCTTGACATGCACCTGGCGGATCCGACCGCGGTTGGCCCGGATCACGTCGACCGGGTCGTGGGCGCCACGCCAGGTCCAGTAGAGGTCGAGCTCGAAGTGGACCAGCCGGGAGTCGGTCTGCGAGCTGAGGATGTCGAACCCGGTCGAGCCGCCGGTCAGCGGCACGAACTCGAGCTGGTGGTTGTGGTAGCCGAAGTCCAACCCGGCGCGTTCGGCGAGCCGACCGGCGCGGTTCAGGTCCCGGGCCAGGGCCCGGTAGACGGCAGGGTCCCGGATCGGCTGACCGCTCGCGTCCCGACCGAAGTACGGGTGGACGATCTTCTTGCAGCCCACCACGTTGGCGTCGGCGAGGGCCTGCTCCCAGGTGGCGGCGTCGAACGGCTGCGGGATGCCGACGTGACCGGAGGTGGAACGCAGCCCGGCCTCGTCGAGCGCGGCCCGGAACTCTGCGGCGGTGCGTCCGACGAACCCGGCGTGCTCGACTCGCCGGTAACCGATCCGGCGCAGCGCGTCCAGGGTGCCGGGCAGGTCGGCGGCGAGCTGATCACGCAGCGTGTAGAGCTGAATGCTGATCCGGTCCACAGGCACCCGACGGCGGCCCTGGGCCTGGCCGGCGGGCGCGGCGACGGCGGGGCCGCCGAGCAGGCCGGCGGCACCGACAGCGGCAGCGGAGACAGTCGCGGCGCGCAGCACTCCACGCCGGCTGACCGGCTCGGACGCCGGTGTCGGCCCCGGTCGGTTGAGTTGTTGATCCATGGTGGTGGTCCCTTCCTGACGGCTGGTACGCCGTCGGCGGCGGTCGACCTGACTGCCGTCCGCCGGGCGCGCCGAACCGGCCGGAGGCGGGCTCCGGCTGGACGGTGAGGAACGGCGCGGGTGCGGCCCGGACCCATCGGGAGCGGAACGCGGCGACCCGGCAGAGGTGGCGGCAAGTTGATCGACGAATGGGCAACCCTCTATCTAGATCGAGACCTTACCCTTGCCCCCGGACGAAGGCAAAGCTTTGTCGCGTTCGCCGGAAGTTTCGCTTCAACTGACAAAAGTCCGCCCACGAGGTGCGCCACAAGGCCTGACCTTCTACTTCCCGTGCCACCACGCCGCGCGATCCGGCCGGCTCGGCCGACCCGCCGCATGATCCACTCGGGTTCACGGAAGTCGCGGTGTCAGGGCGGCCGGGATACCGCGACTTTCGTGAAGTCGAGTCGACCATGGGCGCACCGGGCCCCCAGGTGCCACCACCGCGCCATTCGGACAGTCGACGTTGGGTCGCTCAAGCGGAGCGAAACGCATGACACGGGTCGCTTGAACCCCTGTTCGGCCAAGCGGAGCATTGTCGGAAAATGCGTCGATAAATGCGCGGCCGATTATTTCGGAATGCCGCGAATGGGCCCGTCAAGCGGGCAAGAATGTGGCGGAGGGAAGTCGAAAACGGGGGGACTGAAACATGACGTCTAGGCGGCGAATGACGCTGTTGGCGGTAACCATCGCAGCGGCACCACTCGTCCTGGGTGCGTGCACCGTCGACCGGGGTTCGGCGACCGGCTCGGCCAGGAAGCACGCCGCCCCACCGGAACTCGCCGTGACGCCGGGGGACAAGGCCCGGGACGTCCCGGTCAGCGCCGAGGTGGGCACCGTGGTCAGGGGCGGGCGGGTCACCGGCGTACGCCTCACCGACGACAAGGGCAAGCAGGTGAACGCCGAGCCGCGCGAGGACGGCTCCGGCTGGGTGCCGAACGCTCCGCTGCAACCACGACGGACCTACACCGCCGAGGTGACAGCGACCGGTGACTCCGGTGCCACCACCACCCGCACCACCACGTTCACGACGATGGCCAAATCGACCAAGCCGCAGATCACCAGCACCCTGTATTTCAACGGCAATCGGACGTACGGCACGGCGATGCCGGTAACGGTGGCGTTCGACCCAGGAATTCCGAAAGAGGCCAGGGCGGATGTCCAGCGGCGGTTGTTCGTAAAGACAAATCCACCGCAACCGGGTACCTGGTCGTGGCTTGAGGATGGAAGTCAGGTCTATTACCGGGCACCCGATTTCTGGAAGCCGGGGACCACCATCAGTGTCCGGGCCGGCCTGGAGGGTCTGCCGATCGGCAAGAAGCTGGTCGGCGACGCCGAGCGGACCGCGACCTCCAAGATCGGACGGCAGGTCTCGCTGGAGATCGACAACGCCACCAAGCAGATGACAGTGCTGCGCGACGGCAAGCAGGTCCGCCGGATCCCGGTGAGCCTGGGTAAGCCGAGCACGCCGAGTTCCAGCGGCAAGATGGTGATCATGGAGAAGCACGAGCGGGTCACCTTCGACACCCGTGGTGAGCCGAACGGTGGCTACGTGGTCGACGTCGACGACGCCCAGCGCTACACCTGGGGTGGCGAGTTCATCCACTCCGCCCCCTGGTCGGAGGGGGACCAGGGCAGCACCAACGTCTCGCACGGTTGCGCGAACGTCTCCGCCACCGCGGCCGACTGGTTGATGGGGGTGACGCAGGTGGGTGACCTGGTCACCGTCAAGGGCACCGAGGTGGAGCTACAGCCGGGCAACGGCTGGACCGCGTGGAACGTGAGCTGGGACGAGTTCGCCCGGGGCAGCGCCCTGCCGGTGCCGCCCGGGCTCAAGCCCGCGCCGGTCGCCCCGGCGCACCCGGGCGCGGTGGCCGGCGGATCGCCAGCACCGGCACCCTCGGTCAGCGGCCGCTGACACACCACGTGCGGCAGGACAGGGTCGGCCCGCCACGACGGCGGACCGGCCCTGCCGCCGCCCGTCATCTCAGAGGTACGCGGGCGGCCCGGCTCTGTCGCCGCCCGTCACCCCAGGGGTACGCGGCGGGCCCGGCCCTGTCGCCGCCCGTGGCCCTCGCCCGTCACCCCAGGGGTACGCGGGCCACCCCGGGCCCGGTCAGGCTGCCCAGCCAGAGGTGGTCGCCGTGCTGGCGTACCCCGGTGATCATCGAGTAGTGCCCGTTCGGACCGTGCAGCGTCCGGCGGACCGTTCCCGCGTCGTCGACCAGCGCGACCAGACCATAGCGGCGTGGCTGCGGCTGCATCGCGTCGGGCAGCAGGGCGGCGATCTGGCGCAGCCGCGGATGGGGCAGCAGCCGTTCGGCGATCGGCACCCGGGGGCTGGGCAGCGCGATCCAGTACGTCCCGTCACCCACCGAGGCGAGATTGTCCGGGTACGCGGGCAGGTCGGCGAGGACCCGCACACCGCCGCTGAGCTCGACCCGCAGCAGGCGGTGGGTGCTGGTCTCCACGAGCATCAGCGCGGACTCGTCCGGGGTCAGCGCGATTCCGTTGGGAAAGTACAGCCCGTCGGTCACCACCTCGGTGCGGCCGCTGCCCGGATGATGGGCCAGCACCCGACCGTTGGGACGGTGCTCCAGCAGGTCCCGCTTCCAGTGCGAAACCGGGAACCGGTCGGAGCTGTCGGTGAAGTAGATGGTGCCGTCACGGGCCACCGTCGCGTTGTTGGCCAGGTGCACCGGGGGCGCCGTTCCGGTCAGTTCGCGTACCGCGCCATCCGGGGTGACCCGCAGCAACCCGCGGTACGCGTCGCAGACCACCAGTGCCTCACCGGACCGGTCCAGCTCGATGCCGAGCGGACGGCCCCCGGTCTCGGCCAGCAGGTGGGGTGGGGTGCCGGCCCGCGCGTCGACAGGCCACCACCAGAGCCGACCGTCCTCGTCGCCGCTGATCACCCGCCCGGCGCCGTCGACCAGCACGTCCTCGGGGCCGACGGCACCCGCGGGGAGGGGTAGCAACTCGGCCTCGTCGAGTCGGCGGTCGGTGGGGGCCCATGGCCCGGCCAGCGCCGGAGGGCTGGTCGCCGGCTCGCGGACGGGGCGGATCAGCCGGGGCGGCCGGGGCCGGGGGATCAGCATCGACCTATTCTCCACCGGAATGCCGGCCGACCCCCGGGTTCCGCGCCCGCGCGGCGCGCCGCCCGGCCCCCTGACTCCACCCCGAGAGGGAGGTGGGATACCTCGGGGTATGCCCCTGGGCGTACCCGGAATCACTCCGTGGACTGGCGAAAATGTCGGTGGTGGCGGCTAGATTTCTGGGCATGGAAGAGCACAGCGACCGGCTGGACGTGCAGGTCAGCGTGGGTGACCAGATGGTCCTCGTGCGGGTGGCCGGCGAGATCGACATCGCAACGGTGTCCGCGTTCCGGTCCGCGCTGTGGTCCGCGCCGGCCCGCCCGATGCTTCAACTGGACTTGTCCGGGCTGCGGCTGCTCTCCGCCGCCGGCGTTCGCACGCTGCTCGCCGCGCATCTGCGCGTGCGGGCCCGGGGTGGCGAGCTGGTCCTGGTCGACCCGAGCCCGGTGGTGGCGCGGGTGTTGCGCGTCAGCGGGCTGCACCGCGTGATGCCGATTCTGGAGCTGACCTCGCCGATCGAGGCCGCGCGTCGCCCGGCGTTCGCGACCACGGACCTGCAACTGGCCGCCTGACCCGACGGCGAGGTGGGCTTCCACCCTCGCACCCGGACGCGGGGCCGCCGGCGTGGGCCGGCGACCCCGGCAATCGGTCAGCTCACGCCGAGCAGGTCGACGACGAAGACCAGCGTCTCGCCCGGCTTGATGACGCCGCCGGCACCCCGGTCGCCGTACCCCAGGTGCGGCGGGATGATCAGGCGACGGCGACCGCCGACGCGCATGCCGGCGACGCCCTGGTCCCAGCCGGCGATGACCTGACCGCCGCCGAGCGGAAAGTCGAACGCCTCGCCCCGGCTCCACGACGAGTCGAACTCGCCGCCGGTGGAGTGCGACACGCCAACGTAGTGCACGCTGACCAGTTGGCCCGGCTGGGCCTGCGGGCCGTCGCCCACGGTGATGTCCTCGATCACGAGGTCGGCCGGCGGTGCACCCTCGATCGGACCAACCTCGGGCTTGCCCGACTGGGCGCCTGCTGCCTGGGTCATGCGGGGATCTCCTGCCGTGTTGGGTGATGTGTCCGGTCACCGTCGATCCTGCCGGATCACCCCTCACCGATGTGCGGCGGACCCGCAACCTGCTCAGGCCCGTCCCCGCCGGTCGCACATCGGCGGTCCCGGTGGCGCTGCCGGCCCGGGTGGTGGGGCGACGCCCTGGCGGGCGTCACCGGTGCTGGTGACGCCCGCGGAGGGGGTGTGCGGTGTTCACCGCAGCCAGGGCATCCGCCGGACGATCGGCAGCCCCGCCCACACCCGGCCCAGGCCCCAGGTGTCGCCAGCGTTGACCAGCGCCAGGACCGCCAGCACCGCCGCGTAGATCAGGTGGTCGTCCATGAAGGGGTTGTTCTCCGGAGGCAGGACGGCGGTCCACATCATGACCAGCAGCAGCCCACCGGCCACGGCGGCGACCCGCATGCCGATGCCGAGCAGCAGCGCGACACCGATGCCGGCCAGGCCGACCATGAAGAGCCAGTCCGCCCAGGCGGCACCGGCGATCCCGGCGTAGAGATCCTTGAACGGGCCGGTCACGCCGAAGGTCAGGAATCCCTTGGTGGGGCTACCGCCGTTGATCCAGGCGTTCTTCGACTCGGTGGCCATCCCGAAGCCGAACATCTTGTCGATGAAGGCCCAGAGGAAGATCCAGCCGAGTGCCAGCCGGGTGCCGGCCAGGATGTACCGGACGGCCCGCTCGTGAGCGGTGCCGGCCTTAGCAGCGGTGTTCTTGGCGGTGACCCGCTCGATCGTCGCGATCATGGTCTCCACGTCCCTTCTCAGCTTCGCACCGCGCTTCCCGGTGGCATCTCCAGTGGACGCCCACGGCGTTCTCGGCGGCAGGGCCGACAGACCGCAACGGCCCGGGACGTTTGACCCCCCCCCGGATCGCAGGCGCTGTGCTCGTCGAGTAGCGCTCAGATCGTCGTCGTGGGGCACCGACCCGACTTCGTTCGACCGTCCGATGCCGGGTCGGGCGTTCACCTAGGCTCGCAAAGGGCCGGCCGGCCTGGGTGGACGGGCGGTGCGCGGTGGTCGATGCGGAGGGCGTCGGTGGCTGAGGCGACGGTCGCGGTCCCGCTGTGGGCCTGGGCGGCGGTCGGCGCGGTGATCGCGGTGCTGCTCGCAGTGGATGTGCTCCTGCACCGGGACAACCACGTGATCGAGCTCCGCGAGGCACTGCTGTGGAGCGCCGTCTGGATCGGCGCGGGTCTGCTGTTCGGCCTGGTCGTCTGGTGGGGCCTCGGCGGTGACCCGGCCATCGCGTACTTCTCCGGCTACCTGCTGGAGAAGGCGCTCTCGGTGGACAACGTGTTCGTCTTCGCGCTGCTCTTCGGCTACTTCCAGGTGCCGTCGGGCTACCAGCACAAGGTGCTGTTCTGGGGTGTCGTGGGGGCGCTCGTCTTCCGGCTGCTGTTCATCTTCGCCGGTGCCGAGTTGCTGGACCGGCTCGCCTGGGCCGGGTTCGCGCTGGGCGGGTTCCTGATCTGGACCGGCTGGCGGCTGGCCGTACGCGGGAAGCCGGACGTCGACCCGGAACGGAATGTGGTGGTCCGGCTGTTCCGGCGGCTGGTGCCCACCGATGCCCGCTATCACGGCGACCGGTTCACCGCCCGGGTGGCCGGCCGACGGGTGGCGACGTTGCTGCTGGTCGCGCTCGTCGCCATCGAGGCCACCGACGTGGTCTTCGCCATCGACTCGGTGGCGGCGATCCTTGCCATCACCACAAACACCTTCCTGGTCTGGACGGCTACCGCGTTCGCCGTCCTGGGGCTGCGCAGCCTCTACTTCTGCCTCGCCGGCCTGCTGCGGCACTTCGGCTACCTGCGGTACGGGTTGGCGCTGCTCCTGGCCTTCGCCGGGCTGAAGCTGATTCTCGCCGAGACGCCGGTGGGCAAGCTGCCGGTCTGGTTGACCCTGGCCGTGGTGCTGCTGACCCTTGCGGTTTCCATCGGCGCCAGCACCCTGGCCGCCCGCCGACGACCCGCTGGCTGAACCGCCGAGCCGCTGGGCCGCCGGGCCGCCGACACCGATCATGCCCCGCGGGTCGGGGTCAGCTCAGGGATGACCGGGCTCGATGCGGGCGGTCACGTCGAGGTGCGCGGGCTGGCAGTCGGTAGTGGCCGCGAATCGGCGGACCGCGGCGCGAACGTGCTCGCGTACGCCGGCGGTCGGCGCATCGGCGGTGAGGTCCACGCGGATCCACACGTCGGGGTGCGGTGGCGCGCCGGTGAGCACCACCCGGGCCCGGCGTACCCCGGGGTTGCCGGTCAGGTCGCGTTCCAGTGCGTCGGCGAGAACGTCGGTGGCCAGCCGGGTCCGGCCCGGCCGGCGGCCGGGGTGGCTGAGGGTGCCGCGCAGCGTGCCGTCCGGGCCCCGCAGTTCCCGGGCCAGCAGGCGTTGCCCGGCCAGCGCGAACAGCGCCCCGGCGACGGCCGCGGCCAGGGTGCTCCACGGCGCGGCCGTCCGCCACTCGTCGACCAGTTCGGCGCTGAGCAGCACCGCCGCCGGGTCAGCACCTGGCAACGTGCCGAGGCTGGCCGTCAGCGCCGCCGCGCCGCCCGCGACAAGCAGCAGCGCGATGATCGTCCACAGCAGTCGGTGCCCGGCGTTGGTCACGCCGGCCGTCGCCGAGGCAGCAGCCGGACGTCGATCCGGGCGGGGCGGGGTGCGGTGAGGTGGCGCAACTCCTGGTGCACCGCGAACTCGACCTCCGCTCGGGCCGCCGGGTCGCCAGACGCGCGGACCCGGGGGCGCCACTGGCCGCCCCGCCGTCGGACCCGGACCCGGGCGCGGCGGACGCCCGGCACCGCGCTGGCGGCGTCAGCGAGCCGCCGTTCCACACAGCGCCGGTGCAGGTACCAGCCGTCGCGCTCGTCGGCACGCAGGCGGACCGGCGTCCAGCGGCGCAGCTGGGCTACGAGAATGGCCAGGCCCAGGAGGAGAGCCCCGGCGGCCGCCGCCCGGACGGTCGGGTCGCGCCACCGGGTGTCGCTCAGCGCGTCGAGCCAGCCGCTCGTGTCGAGCGGTGTCGGTCGGCGCACTGTGAGCAGCAACGCCTGGACGGCCGCCGCCGCGCCACCGAGGAGCAGAGCGGTGGCCAGCAGCAACGAGGCGACCCGGTTGACGGTGCGCATCTCAGCCGTCCTCCGGTCTGGCGGTGCGGACACCGGAGGAGTCGACGCCGGGGACGAGCAGGTCGTCCACTGTGACTGTCACCACCGCCACGCTGAGGCCGGTCTGGGCGGCCACCCGGTCGGTGACCACCGCCCGGACGGCCTCGGCGATCGTCGGCACGCTGTGCCCGTACCAGGTGATCAGGTGCAGGTCGAGTCCGACGGACCGGTCATCCAGGCGGACCGCCGCCGGGCGGACGACGGACACGCCCGGCACGAGGCTGGCCGCCTGCACCGCGATCCGCGCGACCTCCGCGGTGTCACCCGGGCGGCGCTCCGGACCGGTGGTCGCGGGGGCCAGCCCGGTGCGGGGGTTGGTCCCCGCGGACGGGCGGGTGGTCATCGGCGCCGCCGAGCGTCGGCGCGGCGGTCGCCGAGACCGGTCACCGCGAGGTCGCCGTCGAGCACCCGGACGACCAGCCAGCCGAGCAGGCCGGCGAGCACGGCGAGGGCGGCCACGCCGACGCCGGCGAGCGCCCAGACCGCCACGGCGAGGAACCCGGCGAGGAAGCCGAACTGCTGTCGCGACATGGTCACCTCCGGGCCGGTCCGGTACCGGCGGTGGCTGGATACACCCGGGGGCCATCCCTGGAACGTCGGCGCTACTGTGATCCCCGTCACATCAGAACTCGGTGGCCCATGATCGACCACCTAGACTCGGCCCGGCTCGACCGACCGGCGGATGGATCAGGCAGATGACGAGCATCGGGAGCGACGACCGCGGTGGGCTGCGGGCGATGCCCGCCGAGGCGGGGCTCGACGCGCTGCTCAGCCGCGCTGGTCACAGGGTCCTGGCGGCGCGCCGGCTCACTGATCTGGTCCAGGGCCGCCCATCCGGCGTGACCGGCAGCCAGTGGACCTCGGCGAGCCGCGCCAGCTTCGATTTTGTTGTCTACACCGCCGACACCGGCCGTCCGGTCGTCGCCGTGCAGATCGGCCCGGTGCCGCCTCCCGGCTCGGCGGAGCAGCGCGTGCAGCGACTCACGGACGCCGTGAGCGCGGCCGTCGGCCTACCGGTTCTGCGGATCGGGTCGCCCACGTTGAGCGCCGCCGAGCATGGCCGGCGCCTTGTCGAGTACGTGATCGACGCGCGCGCCTACGCCGCGGGCGGGGCCACCGCCGCCGGGACCGAACCGCAGCCGGTGGGCTTCCGGGACATCCTGGGCCGGCTGCCGGACGGGCGTACCGGCCCGGTCAACGACCTCGGCGCGCTGACCCGCGCGGCTGCGGTCGAGGCGTACGTGGCCGGGCAGGTTGCCGACCCGATCGTGCGGGGACTGCACGTGCGCTGGGTGGACGGGCCGGCACAGGGGTGGAGTTGGGTGCAGGTACGCCCCGACGCGTGCCTCATCGAGCAGGTCTCGGTGACCGAACACCGTTTCTCCTGCGGCATCGACGCGGCCCGGCTGGCCGAGGATCTCGCCGCCGTCGCCGTGGGGGAACGACTGCGGGAGAACGTCGGCGTCGACCTGCTGTCGCGTGCCGAGTGGACCGCGCAGATCGCCGCGCTGAGCCAGCGCCGCCACGAACTGGTCGGCGGGTTCGCCTTCGACCACCTCTGCGCCGACTGACCAGCGTCCGTCTCACCTGCTGATCCCTGCTCCGCACCGGCTCCGTGTCGGGTCGCGGCAATTTCCTGTGCGTCTGTTGAACCTTCCCGGCCGCAGCCCCGTACTCCTGCGCGAATGAACAGGATCTCCCCATCCGCGTCCACCGGGCGCGGGAGACGGTGCGGAAAGGGCATCGTCGGCCATCGACGCATTACCGGGTAGGTCACGGTGGGTCGCCACCGCGGCGTGCCACCTCACATCCGTCGGTCCGCCGAGGGCAGAAATCCACTACCGGATCGAGAAGGAGAGCAATTCGATGCGCAGGTCCACTCGGGCGCGCCGGCCTTCCGGCAACGCGCGGAGCAAGCGTCTGCTGGCAGTTGTCGGCACGCTCGCGGTCTTCGGCGGAGTTGTCGCCGTGACTCAGATTTCGTCGGCCCAGGACCGGCGGACAAATAAGCCACGTCCGGCTTCCGGGCAGTGCGTGGAGCCGAGCCCCGGCGCGACCGCGCCGACCGGTGGCTCGACCAGCCGGACCTGGCAGAACGGTCGGTGGGTGCGTAATCACTGGGGTGACGGACAGCAGTCGGTCCCCGAGTGCGAGGACGGCAAGGACGGCACGGTGGGCACCGGCACGGCGATCGCCTGTCCGGACGTGACGGCCAAACTGCCGCAGGTGCCGAACCGGGCGCGCGCCGAGGTGGACCGCAACCTCGCCCAGTTGCAGACCCAGATCGCCGAGGCGGACCGCCGGCTCGCCGCCGAGGGCAACAAGGGTGAGGCGTTCATCCGCAGCGCGATCCTCCAGCCCTTGGCCGGCAAGCGCCGCGCCGTGCTGGACCGGATCACGACCGCCATCGACCGGGTCGGACCCCGGCCGCAGGGCCTCGCGCAGCTCGCCGAGTGCCAGGTGCAGCCCACCGGCGGCACGGGCGGCAACAACGGCGGCGGCAGCACGCCGACCACCACCCCCGGTGGCGGCAACAACGGCGGCGGTAACAACGGTGGCGGCAACAACGGTGGCGGCACCGCGCCCGGCGCCGGGCTCGGCGTGCTCGCCAACGACTGCGAGGAGAGCCGGCTCCAGCCGCACGACGGTTTCCAGAACGGCAACCGGTGCGTGAGCACCGAGTTCGGTGAGGTCGGCGCGGCGGCCAACAACCCGTCGCTGCTGATCACCCAGTTCCCCGAGCAGGTCGGCCAGAACCAGCCCTTCACCCTGCGGGTCAGCACCCGCAACCTGGTCCGGGACCGCTTCCTGGCCGCCGGTCAGGGTGGTTACTACGTGGAGAGCTCGCTCCTCAACGACCAGGGCCTGGTCCGCGGTCACTTCCACACCGCCTGCCGGATGCTGGACAGCCTGACCGCTCCGCCGGAGCCGCAGGAGGTGCCCGCGTTCTTCGTCGCGACGGAGGACGGCCGCGGCGGCGCCCAGCCCGACGAGGTGACGATCCAGATTCCGGGCCTGCCGGAGTCCGGCACCGCCCAGTGCTCGGTCTGGGCCGGTGACGGCTCGCACCGCCTGCCGATGATGGAGCGGGCCAACCAGACCCCCGCCTTCGACTCGGTGCGCATCGACGTCAACTGACCTGACGTACCAACGGCGGCCGGCCACCCGGGGCGACAACCCGGGGTGGCCGGCCGCCGCATCGCTTCGGGAGCCCTGACAAAACGACGGGGCCCCGCCGTTTCCGGCGGGGCCCCGTCGAGTCGCGTCAGCGGCTCTTGTACGCCTCGACGACCTCAACCGGGATGCGGCCGCGCTCGGAAATCTTGTAGCCGTTCTTGACGGCCCATTCCCGGATGGCCCGGTTCTGCTCCCGATCCATTCCCGCACCGGTGGGTCGTCCCGGCCGTCGGACTGAACGGGCGCTCTCCACCGGGCCGCGCCCGATCCGCCGACCCGCATTGATGTACGGATCGAGCGCCTTGCGCAGGACGCCGGCATTCTCGTCGGAGACATCGATCGTGTAGGCCACGCCGTCGAGGCTGAACTCGACCGTCCGGTCGGCCTTCCCACCGTCGAGGTCGTCGGTCAGAACCGTGATTACTTTTCTCGCCATTGCCGATTACTCCCTGTGTGCGGCGGGATGTGTCCAAAGTCTGACCTACCACCCCGGTAATCCGCAACAATATGCCTTCCATTCATTCGGCGCGTCGCGATTCCGTTACCGAGCAAAACCGTGAATCGGTTCGGTGCCGGAGCTTCATTCCCCGAGGATGCCGCTGTGGCCGGCGACGGCAGCCGCCTCGGCCCGGTTCGAGACCCGCAACTTGCGTAGCAACGCGGCGGTCATCCGTTTCACCGTCCGTTCGGAGACGTGCAGTTCTTCGGCGATGTCGACGGTGCTGCGGCCGGCGGCGATCGCCCGCAGCAGCCTCCGTTCCTCGCCGTCCAGGTCGACGGGCGCGGGGCGCGTGGGCCGCAGCATGGCGCGCAGCAGTTCGGCCGGCAGCACCGCCCAGCCGTCGAGGATCGCCAGCAGTGGGGGCAGTAGTTCCTCCGCTTCGCTGGTCTTGGGCAGGAACCCCTCGGCGCCGGCCCGTAGCGCCTCCACCGCCGGCCCGGGGTCGGTGGAGCCGGACATCGCGACCACCCGTACCCGTGGGGTGGTCCGCCGGATGGCGGCCACCGCCCGGATGCCGCCGGGCGGCGGCATGTGCAGGTCGACCAGGGCCAGGTCGGGGCGGCAGTTGCTGACCAGGGCCGCTGCCGCGGCGGCATCGCCGGTCGAGGCGACCACAGCGACGCGGCCGTTTGTGGTGATCGGGAGCAGCAACTCCAGGCCGCGGACGAAAAGGGGGTGATCGTCCACGACGACGAGTCGCAAGGTGGAGGCTCCCGGCATGTCTGCGCCGTTCCCCAGCGGGTACCGATCATGCGGGTTCGCACCGAACGAGAGGAGTCGGGTGCATGCGCGCACGGCACGGTTTGCGCGACCTGCTGCGAGGGTTGCGCCCCGATGGGCCGACACCGGGTGAGCGGCCACCGGCGGCGGCCGATCCGGAGTTGCTGCTGCGGGTGTTGTGCCACGAGTTCCGGACGCCGATCAGCACCCTGACGTCGCTGACCCGCGCGCTGGCCGACGAGCGTCGTGAGCTGACCGGGGACGACCGGCGGGCGCTCAGTGAGCTGGCCCGCGACCAGGCCGCCCACCTGCAGAGCCTGCTGCGTGACGCGACCGCCGGCACCGGAGTGCTGACGCCGACTTCGCAGCCGGAGCCGGCCGTCGCGCTGTCGGGCATCCTGCGGGAGGCCGCCGCGCTGGTGCCGGTGGGCCGTCGGCGGGCGCGGGCCACCCGGCGGGCGGCCTCCTGCCCGGTGCCGGCCGGACGTACCCGACAGGTGCTGGTCAACCTGGTGCAGAACGCGTTGCGGCACGGGCCGCCGGACGGGCAGGTCGGGCTCTACGCCACAGTGCGCGGCCCCAGCCTGAGCATCCTGGTCACCGACGAGGGTCGGGTCGACGACGCGTTGCTGGTCGCGCTGCGACGTCCGGCGCCCGCCGTCGGGATGTCAGGTCTGGGCCTGTGGATCGCGCGGCAGCTCATCGCGACGGACGGGGGAGCGTTGCGGGCGCACCGGCTACGGCCGCGTGGAGTGGCGCTGGAGGTGCTGCTGCCGATGGGACGCCCGGTGCCCTGACCCGGGCGGGACACCGGTTGGCCCGCTCGGGTCATCGGGGCGGGAACGGCCTCGCTACCTGTTTTCCGGTACCGAGGAGGTTGGATGTTCAGCCACGTCAAGGATCTGCAGTTCGAAGCCAAGCCGGACGGCCCGGACGCGGCGTTCGCCCGCCGGTTGCAGGAGGTGCTGGGCGGCAAGTGGGGCGAGATGACGGTCGCCAACCAGTATCTCTTCCAGGGTTGGAACTGCCGGCTGCCCGGCAAGTACAAGGACCTGCTGCTCGACGTCGGCACGGAGGAAATGGGCCACGTCGAGATGATCGTCACGATGATCACCCGGCTGTTGGACAACGCGCCGCTGTCGCTGACCGAGGGGATCGCGGAGGACCCCGGAGGTGCCGCGACCTACGCCGGTGAGAACCCGGCGCACTTCATCCACGGCGGTGGCGGGGCCCTGCCCGCCGACTCCAACGGGGTGCCCTGGAACGGCGCGTTCATCACCGCCAGCGGCAATCTGTTGGCCGATTTCCAGCTCAACGTCACCGCCGAGGCGCAGGGTCGGCTCCAGGTCGCCCGGTTGTTCCACATGACGGACGACCCGGGCGTCAAGCAGATGCTGCGTTTCCTGTTGGCCCGCGACACGATGCACCAGAACATGTGGCTGGCGGCGATCGAGCAGCTCAAGGAGGACGGGCTGGAGGAGATGCCGGTGCCGGAGGCCTTCCCGGACTCGGGCGAGTTCACCGAGGAGTACGGCTACACCTACCTGGGTTTCTCCTCGGGCACCGACGCCGCCCAGGGGCGCTGGGCGTCCGGGCCCTCGCCGGACGGCAAGGGCGAGTTCCGGTACGACGACAACCCGCGGGCGAACGCGCCGGAACCGGTGCTGGCTCCGGGTGACCCTCGTCTGTACGGCACCAACCCGGGGGTGGTCGGCTCGGTGAAGAACACGGTGAAGAGCAAGCTCACCTGAGGTGCCTCGTCGGGTCGTCCGCCGGTCCCGGGCGACCCGACGGACCGGGTGGAAGAGTGGTCTGGGTCACAGATCGGAACAAGGGGAACGCTTTGTTACTTGAGTGAGACACGCTCAACTCAACGCGAGGTGTTCGATGGCAACTCTTCCGGTACTTCCCCTGACCGACGCCGTACTGCTGCCCGGCATGGTCATCCCGGTGACCCTCGACCCCACCACCCAGGCCGCGATCGACGCGGCGCGCGCGACCGGCGACCGCAAGCTGCTGGCCGTGCCGCGCATCGACGGCGAGTACGGCCCGGTGGGCGTGGTCGCCACCATCGAGAAGGTCGGCAGGCTGCCCGAGGGTGAGCCCGCCGCCGTGATCCGTGGCCTGTCCCGGGCCCGGATCGGCTCCGGCGTGCCCGGCCCCGGCGCTGCCCTCTGGGTCGAGGCGACCGAACTCGACGAACCCGCCCACGCCGGTCGGGCCCGGGAACTCGCCCGCGAGTACCGCGCCCTGGTGACCTCCGTGCTCCAGCAGCGGGGCGCCTGGCAGGTCATCGACGCGGTGGAGCGGATGACCGACCTCTCCGAGCTGGCCGACTCGGCCGGTTACGCGCCCTGGCTGACGCTGGAGCAGAAGACCGAGCTGCTCGCCGCGCCGGACGTCACCGCCCGGCTGGAACTGCTTGTCGGCTGGGTCAAGGACTACCTGGCCGAGCAGGAGGTCACCGAGCAGATCAACAGTGACGTCCGCGAAGGGCTGGAGAAGTCCCAGCGCGAGTTCCTGCTGCGCCAGCAGCTCGCCGCGATCCGCAAGGAGCTGGGCGAGGACGAGCCGGACGGCTCCGCCGACTACCGGTCCCGCGTCGAGTCCGCCGAGCTGCCGGAGAAGGTACGCGAGGCGGCCATGCGCGAGGTCGGCAAGCTGGAGCGGGCCAGCGACGCCTCCCCGGAGGCGGGCTGGATCCGAACCTGGCTGGACACCGTGCTCGAGATGCCGTGGGGCACGCGTACCGAGGACAACACCGACCTGGCCGCGGCCCGGGCGGTGCTCGACGCCGACCACGCCGGCCTGTCCGACGTGAAGGACCGCATCCTGGAATACCTGGCGGTGCGTAACCGGCGTGCCGAGCGCAATCTCGGTGTGGTCGGCGGTCGCGGCTCCGGTGCGGTGCTCGCCCTCGCCGGTCCTCCCGGGGTGGGTAAAACCAGCCTCGGCGAGTCCGTGGCGCGGGCGCTCGGGCGCAACTTCGTCCGGGTCTCGCTCGGCGGTGTCCGCGACGAGGCGGAGATCCGCGGGCACCGGCGCACCTACGTGGGGGCGCTGCCCGGTCGGATCGTCCGCGCGCTGCGCGAGGCCGGTTCGATGAACCCGGTAGTGCTTCTCGACGAGGTGGACAAGCTGGCCGCCGGCTACGCCGGTGACCCGGCCGCCGCCCTGCTGGAGGTGCTCGACCCGGCGCAGAACCACACCTTCCGGGATCACTACCTGGAGGTCGACCTCGACCTGTCCGACGTGCTCTTCCTGGCCACCGCCAACGTGGTGGAGTCCATCCCCGGCCCCCTGCTGGACCGGATGGAGCTGGTCACCCTGGACGGGTACACCGAGGACGAGAAAGTCGCCATCGCCCGCGACCACCTGCTGCCCCGGCAGCGGGAGCGGGCCGGGCTGACAGTCGACGAGGTCAGCGTCGCCGACGAGGCTCTCGCGCTGATCGCGGGGGAGTACACCCGGGAGGCCGGCGTCCGGCAGCTTGAGCGGGCCCTCGCCAAGATCCTGCGCAAGGTGGCGGTGACGCTGGCGACGGACCCGACGCCGGCCCGCGTGGGCACCGACAACCTCACCGGTTACCTGGGGCGGCCGAAGTTCACACCGGAATCGGCCGAGCGCACCGCGGTGCCCGGCGTGGCCACCGGCCTGGCCGTCACCGGCGCCGGTGGGGACGTGCTCTTCATCGAGGCGACCAGCATGGAGGGTGAGCCAGGGCTGACCCTGACCGGCCAACTCGGTGACGTGATGAAGGAGTCGGCGCAGATCGCGCTCTCCTACCTGCGCTCCAACGGGCGGCGGTTCGGCATCGACCCGAACGCTCTCGCGGGACGCCGGATCCACGTCCACTTCCCGGCGGGCGCGGTGCCCAAGGACGGTCCGAGCGCCGGCATCACCATGGTCACGGCCCTGGCGTCGCTGGTCACCGGTCGCCCGGTCCGCCCCGAGTTCGGGATGACCGGTGAGGTGACACTCTCCGGTCGGGTGCTGCCGATCGGCGGGGTGAAGCAGAAGCTGCTCGCCGCGCACCGGGCCGGCCTCACCGAGGTGATCATCCCGGCGCGCAACGAGCCCGACCTGGACGACCTGCCGACCGAGGTGCGCGAAGCGCTGACAGTGCACACCCTGGCCGACGTGGCCGACGTGCTCGCCCTGGCGCTGCGCCCGGCCGACGTGAAGACGCTTGACGGTCCGGCGCTCTTCGCGGTCTGACGCTCCGACCATCCGGGCCCCCGCCGTCTTCCGACGGCGGGGGCCCTTTCGGTACGCGGGGGAAGGTCTACTGTCTCGTCTGCACCGTCAACCACCTCTCCGCCGCCAGGCGGCCCCCTGGAGGAACCCCGTGAACGTGGTGCTCTGGATCATTCAGATCCTGCTCGCCGCCGTCTTCGCCGGCGTCGGACTGGCCAAGCTGGGCCAGCCCAAGGAGAAGTTGCGCGACGTGATGCGGTGGGTGGACCCGGTGCCGCCGTCACAGGTCAAGGCGCTCGGCGCTGTCGAGTTGCTGGCCGCCGCCGGGCTCGTGCTGCCCGCTGCCACCGGCATCGCCACGGTGCTCACCCCGCTCGCCGCCGTCGGGCTGGTCATCGTCATGATCGGCGGCCTCCTGGTGCACCTACGCGCTCGTCAGCAGCAGACCACCCAGGAGGGACGTCGCACCGAGATCCAGGGCGCGGTCACCTGCGCTGTACTGCTCGTCCTCGCCGCAGTGGTGGCCTGGGGTCGTTTCGGCCCGTACGCCCTCTGATCCGGGTCGGCCAGCACGCGACAATGCACAGTAGAGTCTGCCCGCCGGCCGAGGTGGCACTCAACGGGGGAGAGGTATGGAACCGATCGTGAGCGCACCTGGTGCGGTACCGCCGGCAGCGCCACAACGGTCAGATCCACCGGGCCGACGGATGGGACGGCGAGTACTCTTCGCCGGCGGGGCGGGCGCTGCGGTGGCGACGACGGTGGCCACCCTCGCCGGAGCCGAACAGGCGGGATCGCCGCCCGTCACGACAGTGCGGGAGGCCCCGCTCAGCCTCCGGGACCCCCGGATCGGCTGCCGGCTCGACGGCAGTGACGAGTCGGACAAGGTCACCACCGCGCTGAACCTGCTGCCGGCCGGTGGCGGGGAGATCTTCCAACCGGTTGGCGCACTCGGTCTCGGATCGGAGATCCGCTTCCCGACGAGTGTGACCTGGACCGGCGAGAACATCGGCGCGGCGATCATCCAGCCGGCCCCGGGCTACACCGGTCGTCTGGTGTCGAGCGGTAAGTACAACCAGATCTCCAACGTGCACTTCTACGGCATGCGGACCTCCAACGTGCTGTTGACCATCCGTGGCCCCCGGTCGACCTTCCACCACCTGCACTTCGGCAACTCGGGCAGCCACGCCATCGAGTTCCTCGGCACTGACGCGGAGACCAGCGCCCACGCCAACAAGATCACTGATATCAACATCGAGGACTGCCTCGGCGTCGGCATCCTGGTGAACAAGGTCGCGTACGACAACGAGTTCCTCAACGTCTGGGTCGGTGAGTGCCAGACCGGGATACGGCTGCTCGACAGCGCCTGCTTCTTCGACAACCTTCATGTCTGGGGTTGCCGGGGCAACGGCGTGGAGCTGCGGGAACCCGCCCATCGGAACATCTTCCAGAACGTCTACCTGGAGTCGAACGGCACGAGTGGCACCGGAAGTGGCGCCGACCTGCGGCAGGTCTGGGGGACCCAGTTCATCGGCGGCCGGCTGTGGCGCAACGCCACCAACGGCATCGAGGTCTCCTCATCCGGACGTACCCGGATCATGGGGCTCGACATCCACGACAACGGCGCGAACGGGATCCTCGGCCGTGACGCCGACATGTGCCAGGTGATCGGCAACCAGTTCTACGACGACGCGACGCCCCGCCGCCAGGACCGACCGATCATGACGGTCGGCACCAGCAACAACTGGATCGTCAGCAACAACGTGATGCGGGCGTACGACCACCGCTCCGGTGGCGCGTCGCTGGCCGGGGCCAACAACGTGCTCAACGCGAACATCGGCTGACACCGGCGGGCGGCGAGGGCTCACGTTTCTCCCGCCGCCTCGCCGGGCCATGTCGTCGGCGACCGTCGTACTCCGGCGGTCGCCGACGGCGTGTTCAGCGCTCGTCGCCGCCGCGGTCGCGGCGCACAGTGGCCTTGCGGCCCTTGATCGTGCTGGAGCGCAACCCGGAGATGACCTCGTCGGCCACCCCCTGCGGCACCTCCACCAGTGAGAACCGGTCGGCGATCTCGATCGAACCGATGTCCCGACCACGGATCCCGGTCTCCCCGGTGATCGCGCCGACCAGATCCTGCGGGCGCACCCCGGCGCGTCGACCCAGGCCGACGAAGACCTGGACGGTGTTGCCGCCGCCGGAGCGCGGCCGGCCCCCGCCCCGCCGGTCGCCGCCCCGGCCGCCGGCCTCCGGTCGACCCTCGCGCGGCCCACGGACCGGAACCTGCGGGATCTCCTCCTCGTCGTCGGAGCCCGGCGACGTCACCTCGTGGGCCAGCTTCACCGCGGCGAGGGCGACCTCCATCAGGTCGAACTCGTCGGTCAGCGTCTCCACGATCACCCGGAACGGGTCGAGATCGTCCTCCAGCAGGCTCTCCCGCAGGGCCGCCTGGGTCAGCTCCAGCCGCCGGGTCCGCATGTCGGCCACTGTGGGAATCTTGTCGATGGTGATCCGCTGGCCGGTCACCCGCTCGATGGTCTTGAGCATCCGGTGCTCACGCGGCTCGGCGAGGGTGATCGCCACGCCCTCGCGGCCAGCCCGACCCACCCGGCCGATCCGGTGCACGTACGACTCGGGGGCGGACGGCACGTCGTAGTTGACCACGTGGGTGAGCTGCTCGACGTCCAGCCCACGGGCCGCCACGTCGGTCGCCACCAGCAGGTCGGCGGTGCCGGCCCGCAGCCGGCCCATGACCCGGTCGCGCTGCTCCTGGCTCATGCCACCGTGCAACGCCTCGGAGCGGTAGCCGCGACCGTTCATCGTCTCGGTCAGTCGGTCGACCTCTTCCCGGCTGCGGCAGAACACGATCGCCGCGGTCGGGGACTCCACGTCCAGCACACGACCCAACGCGGCCGGCTTGTGCGCCCGGGTCACGATGTACGCGCTCTGCCGCACCCGGGGCGCCTCACCCGCGACCTGCTGCTCCCGGCCGATCTCGATCCGGACCGGTTCGCGCAGGTGCTGGCGGGCCATCCCGTCGATGCGCGAGGGCATGGTGGCCGAGAAGAGCACCGTCTGACGCTGCGTCGGAGCGTGCTCCAGGATCGCCTCGATGTCCTCGGCGAAGCCCATGTCGAGCATCTCGTCGGCCTCGTCGAGCACCACCGTGGCGAGCCCGCCCAGGCGCAGCGTGCCCCGGGCGATGTGGTCGAGGGCCCGCCCGGGGGTGGCCACCACCACGTCGACACCGCTGTCCAGCGCCCGCAGCTGCCGCCCGATCGGCTGCCCACCGTAGATCGGCAGCACCCGCGCGCCCAGGTCCTTGCCGTAGCGGTGGAACGCCTCGGAGACCTGCACCGCCAGCTCCCGGGTCGGCACCAGCACCAGCGCCACCGGGTCGCCGCCCTGGCGGTGTGCCGCCATGAGGTTCAGCAGCGGCAGCGCGAACGCAGCCGTCTTGCCGGTGCCGGTGGCCGCCTGACCCAGCAGGTCTCGACCCTCCAGCAGCGGTGGGATAGCCTCCCGCTGGATGGGGGTCGGCTCCTCGTACCCGAGGGCGGCGAGCGCGCCCAGCAGCTCGGCGCGGAGCCCGAGCTCGGTGAAGGCGCTCACCTCGTCGGTGCCGTCGGGGGCGGCGTCAATCGGTGCGTCAATCGGTGCGTCGTGCTGTGCAGGTGCGGAACTCATGTGCCAAGCCTTTCATTACGCCGTCCGAGCCGCTGCGCCGACCGCCACAAGAGCTGTCCCCGAGCCCGTGCTGCGGCTGTTCCGCGGCCCCGACGGCGGCCTCGATCAGGCGTCGGTGGTCAGGATGGCCAGCACCATCACCGCGGCGAGGGCCACGTCGAGCACCACGCAGAACTCGGCGTAGCCGCGCGGCACCACCCGACGGTTGCGGTGGTGCACCACGTCCCAGCCGGCGTGCGCCAACCACCCGAACGCCACCAGCCAGTCGGCGGTCCGCCCACCGGCCAGCACCGCGACCAGCGTCACTGCGACCCAGATGGCCAGACCGGCGAGTTGGGTGGCGAGCACGCCCCGCCCGCCCAGCGTCCGACGGGCCATGCCGATCACCAGGTAGCCGCCGGGCAGCACCAGCATCGTCCACGGGCTGAGCACCCCCGGGTCGACCCACATGTCCACGGTCAGCAGCAGCGCCAACCCGGCCGGCCAGCGGTGGGCGAGCGCCACCACGACCCGGTGTCGGCGTACCGACGACGACGTCTCGTGTCGGTGCCGGAGAGCCACCAGGACCATCGCGGGGATCATCAGCAGGTGACCGCCGAGCAGCAGCGCGTCGGCGTCGATCAGCCCGGCCCGAAACGGCACGATCAACAGCAGGAACGGAACGTACATCGCGGCGGCCATCTCACCGACCGCGTGCCAGCGGTGCGCCCGGTAGCGCATCGCCACCGTCATCCCGACGGTCATGTTCGTGGCCATCACCAGTGCGGCGACCTCCGGCCGGGCCAGCGCGTCGCCGACGCCCAGAGCGGTGCCGGTCAGCTCCCACAACGGCCCGAGCAGCAGCATCCCGGCGACCATCGCCAGGGCCATCTCGCCCAGATGCCACAGCAGCCGCCGCCTGCTGCTGACCGGTGCCGCGGCGGTCGGTGTCGGGCTGGTCGGTGTCGGGGCCGAGGGGGCCGGCTCGTCGGTGGGCACTGGCGCGGGCGACGGTACGGCGGTGAGGCTGTCCGCGTACATCCGGGTGTTTTCCATGCCTCGACCCTGCCGGTGCCCCCGGTGTGGCCGGCAGACCCGTTCGTCACGGGAAAACCGTGCGGACCGCACGGCCCGACCGTGACAGTTCGCACGGGTGGACCCTGCGCCGGGCGGTCCTAGGATCGGTGCGTGGCGAGCGACGCGGTGACTCCCCGGGCGGACCGCCGGTTGCGCCGCGCCCGGCGGGCGACGCTGGTGTCGCTGGCCACCGGCGTCTGGGCGAGCGTTCTACTACCGGCGGTCGGCCTGACCCGCGAGCCCGACCCGGGCCGGGTGACACTCGGCGCGCTCGGCATCCTCGCCTTCGTGATCGCCCAGACCGTCGTGCTGTACGCGGCCGTGACGCCATGGCTCGACCCGCGCTGGCGGCGTCGGGCCGAGCTGAGCCTGGTCGGGGTGGCGGTGCTGACAGTTCCGCTGGTGGGTCCGGTGGCGGCCGGCAGGTGGCCGACCTGGGCCTGGCTCGGTGCGGCGCTGATCGGCATGACGCCGCTTCTGGTGCGGTGGCGGGCCGCGCTGGCGGTGGCTGTCGGCGTCCTGGCGGTGGCGGTCGCGGTGGCCTGGTGGACCGGTGGTTCCGTTCCGCGCCACCTCGCCGTGACCGGTGGGATCGGCGCGGCAGTGGCCGCCGTCAACGGGTTCCAGGTCTGGTTCTGGGACCTGCTCGTGGAGGCCCGGCAGGGTCAGGCCGCCCAGGCCCGGCTGGCCGCCGCCGAGGAGCGGCTGCGCTTCGCCCGCGACGTGCACGACGTCCTGGGGCACACCCTCACGGTGATCGCGTTGAAGGCCGAACTCGCCGCCCGGCTCGCCCCGGTCGACCCGGAACGGGCCGGACGGGAAGCCGCCGAGGTGCAACGGTTGGCCGCCTCCGCGCTGAGCGATGTACGGGAGACCGTGCACGGCTACCGGGCCGTCGACCTCGACGAACAGCTCACGGCGGTGGTGGGGGTGCTGCGCTCCTGCGGGGTGCGGTGCACGGTTCTGCCACTGCCGGCGGACCTGCCGCAGCCGGCCGCCATCGAGCTGGCGGCGGTGCTGCGCGAGGCGAGCACCAACGTGCTGCGGCACAGCCGGGCCGACTGGTGCCGGATCCGCATCGATCGGGAGGATGACGTGGCCAGGATGACGGTGGCCAACGACGGCGCCGACGACAGTGGCCCGGACGCGCACAGTCACGGCCTGCGCGGGCTGGCCGACCGGCTCGCCGCTGCCGGGGGCGAGTTGCGGGTACGCCGGGAGGACGCGATCTTCACCCTCGAAGCCACAGTGCCGGCGCCGTCGTGATCCGCGTCCTGCTCGCCGACGACGAGGACCTGATCCGGGTAGCCGTCGCCGCGCTGCTCGCCCTGGAACCGGACATCGAGGTGGTGGCACACGCCGCCGACGGGAAGACGGCCGTCACCGCGGCGCTGGCGCACCGCCCGGACGTGGCAGTGGTCGACCTGGAGATGCCCGGCCTGGACGGCATCGCGGTAGCCGCCGAGCTGACCCGGGTCCGACCCGACTGCGCTGTGGTCGTGCTGACCGGCCACGGTCGCCCCGGGCACCTGCGCCAGGCGCTGACCGCCGGCGCCCGAGGGTTCCTGCCCAAGGGCTCGCCGGGTGGGGCGCTCGCCGACGTGATCCGGCGGGTGCACGCCGGAGGGCGCTACGTCGACCCGTCGCTGGCCGCCGACGCGTTGACCCTGCCCCCGTGCCCGCTGACCCCTCGGGAACTGGAGACGCTACGGCTGGTGGAGGTGGGTGCCCCGGTCGCGGTGATCGCCCGTCGGGTACACCTGTCCACCGGAACCGTGCGCAACCACCTCTCCGCCGCCGTGCAGAAGCTCGGCGCCGCCGACCGGGCCGAGGCCGTCCGCACCGCCCGGGACAACGGCTGGCTCTGACCGTCGGCGCGCCTCGCGGACGACCGCAGCGTGGGTGGACGGAAGCTGATCAATAAGGGGCAGTGGAGTCCTCGTCTCCCAGCCGGCTGCGAAGATGGACAAATGCCCAGGAAAGCCGCGGCGGGTCCGGTCGACCCGGTGCGCTCCAGTGCCGTCGAGCTGTTCTTCGACCTCGTTTTCATCTTCACCCTCGGCCGCTTGTCGGCGACCCTGGTCGAGGAGCCCAGTCTGCTCGCCGACGCGCAGGCCGTGATCTTCCTGCTGGCCTTCTGGTGGATCTGGTACAACACCAACCTGGCCACCGACAGCCTCGACTGCGAACGACCCACAGTGCAGATTCTGATCATCTGCGTGATGCTCGGCAGCCTGCTGATGTCCATCAACGTTCCGGACGCCTTCGGTGACCAGGGCTTCGTCTTCGTGAGCGCGTACCTCGGGATCCACCTCGGCCGGACCCTGGTCATGGCCCTCTACCTGCGCGGCACCCCGGCCTGGCGTCGGCCGGTACGAGGAATCGTCTGGTATCTGCTGTCCGCGACGGTCTGGTTCGCCGGGGCGGCGGCCAGCGGCGGCGAAGCCCGAGTCCTGCTGTGGGCATGCGCGCTGGCGATCGACTACTCGGGGCCGGTCCTGGGATGGCCGCTGCCGTGGCTCGGCCGGGCGCGGGCCAACGAGTGGCACCTCTCGGGCGAACACCTCAACGAGCGGTACCGGCAGTTCATCATCCTGGCCCTCGGCGAGACGATCCTGGCCACCGGCAACTTCTACCGGCTGTCGACGCGGGACCTGGCGGACACCACAGCATTTCTGCTCACCTTCTGGACCGTGGTCTTCCTCTGGTGGACCTACTTCTATCGCACCACGAGCAGCCTCGCCGTGAAGATCGACACCGCGGTGGACCCGTACCGGCTCAACCTGCGGGCGAGCTACACCCACCTGGTGATGGTGGCGGGCATCCTGCTCACCGGCATCGGAGGCGAGCTGATGCTGAAGGAGCCCGACGCGCAGCGGTCGGCCGGCAACGTCGTGGCGATCCTGGTCGGGCCGCTGACCTTCCTCATCGGGCGGATCATCTTCGAGATCTGGGTGTTCGGCCGCCTGACGAGGCACTGCCTCGCGGCCGTGGTGGCGTGCCTGATCCTGAGCCCGGTCGCGGCGCGACTCCCGCCGCTGGCGGTGGGCCTGCTGGGCGCGGCCACCATCACCGTCGTCGCCATCTTCGACCTGACCCACCGCGCCCGGATCGCGGGTGAGGTCAACCCGGCGTCGGCCGAGGGCGCTCACCGCCGCCACCCGGCCTGAAGGGTGTGGCTCGGTTCCGATCCGTGAGGGCGGCGTGGACCGTCCGGCTAGCGTGGGCGCGTGCGTACCGTTGAACTGGTCTGCTCGCCCGGCCTGGAGGTCGCGGTCCGGGCGGTCTGGGGCCGGCTGGCCGCCGCCGGGTTGCCCAGCCTGGCCCGCAACACCCACCCGACCAACCGGCCGCACCTCACCCTCGCCGCCGTCGACGAGTTCCCGCCGGGGATCGAGCACCGCCTCGCCGAGCTGTTCGACGCCGCGCTGCCGGTGCCGGTGACGCTCGACCGGGTCGTCGTCCTCGACGGCAGCGCCCCACTGGTCTGGCTCGTCCGACCCACTCCGGCGCTGACCGCGCTGCACGCCGCCGTCTGGGACGTTCTCGCCGAGGCCGACGGACACCGCCCGTGGCATGCGCCCGAGGTGTGGGTGCCGCACCTGAGCCTGGCCCTGCGGTTCCGCAACGCCGACCTGCGGGTGGCTCGTGCCGTCGCCGGTGGACAGCGACCGACGGGTGACTTCGCCGCCGCGCGCAGCTACGACGGCACGGACCGGACGGTGACTCCGCTGACCGGCCTCGGCTGAGATCGTCGCAAGTCGTCCAAAACCTCAGTTGCTGCCCCCACCGCCGTCGCCGCCTCCGCCATCGTTCCCGCCGCTGAACTCGCCGCCACCACCGCTGCCACCCGCACCGCCGGCGTAGCCGTGGCGGCCGTCGAGGAAGGGCAGGTCGCCACTGATGCCGCGGGGTTTGGGCCGCTTACCTGGCCCGGCGAGGTGTTGCAGGCAGACCCGGCCGGAAACCGGGAAGCATTCGCCACGGCCTCCGCAGTCGGCCAGGTAGCGGTTGCCGTCCTGGATGTCCAGTTCCTGGTCCACCCGGAACAGCAGCGGAAGGCCGGTCGGGCCGCACCCCTCGTCCCGCCGGCCGTGGCCCAGCGTCGCGAGCAGGAGAGGCCCGCGATCGGCGGCGGTCGTGTCGCCGCTCGCCGCGGACGTCGGTCGGTGGTGCGTAGCGCGCCCGAACGCGGCGTCACAGAAGGTGGCGTAGTCCCGCGCATGGAGGGTCAGCTCCTGCCACAGGTCGTCCACGACCACCGAGGGCATGGACAGTTTCGCGTTGGGCTGGCGGGCGATGATCCGGAACCACTGCCGGGTCGCGGTCTCGACGAGAACGATGTCGTCGTCGCTGAGATGGGGATACCGATTTCGTAGATGGTGACGTCCGCTGGCAGGAAACTGCAGGTCGGACACGGCGCGGAGTCGGCGAGGGGTGCGGTCGCTTCTGAACTTCGTCCAGATCATCCGGTTACTTCTATCCGCCCGGCGGTGCGGGCGCTAAGGCCCCGACTTGCCGAAGTGGCGTCGCGGCCCCTTCAGAGTAGGGGCAGCGGGCAAGCTGAGGCGACCGCCGGGGCGTGTCGCCCCGACGGCCGCCGGCCCGATCCTGGTCAGTTGTCGCGCGGCTGCGGAATCTCCTGCCTGGTGAACGAGATGCCCGCGGCCGGGGCGGCCCGGGTGGCGAGCGAGGCAGCCGACTCATCAGTGTCGTAGAGCCGAACCGAGCCGTTGGCGGTCCGGCTCACGAAACCGAGTCGGAAGCCATTGGAGTTCTGGAAGACGAATGCCGTCGGATCGGTCGGATAGGTCTCGTCCGGCACCGTCGCCGTGGCCCAGTTGCCCCAGGCGGTGGAGCCTGCGGCGGTCTGTCGGCTGTGCTGGATGGTGTCGTCGGTCGTCCGGGTGAACACCGAGACACGGCCGGTGTTGGGGCTCAGGACCGCGGTCGGGGAGCCGACCGGCGTGACACCGATGTCGCCCACCGCGTTCCAGGTGCCGGGCCAGGTGCCGTCAATGCTCTGCAACTGGCTCTTCACCACTCCGTCGGTGTGCCGGGCGAACACCATCAGGCGGCGGCCGGGCAGTGTCACCACGCTCGGCGTGTCCACGAAGCCCGCGTCACCCAGGCCCGCCCAGGCCGAGGTGAGCGCACCACCCTTGTACGTGGCGGCCTGCAGGGTGCCGGCCGCCTTCCTCAACCAGGGCTACCGCACCGCCGTCGTGGCCCGTGCCGCCGACGGTTCGCTGGTCATGAAGAAGCAGGAACTGGGCGGGGCCTGGCCGAGCACCTGGCAGACGGTGGGTACGTTCACCGCTGCCGGGTCCCCGGCCGCGATCCTCGACCCGGCTCTGGGTCGGATCGTTGTCGTCGCTCGCGCCAGCGACAACGAGATGTACCGGGTGTACGAGACCGAGCAGGGCTCGGGCACCTGGGGTGAGTGGCTGCGCCTGTACGAGAACCCGGGCGACCCGACCGCTGCCACCGCCGCCACCGATCCCGCCATCGCGCCGATCCAGAACTCCGGCGGAACCGGCTTCGTGGTGGTCTACCGCAACCGGAACAACACCACCATCGCGCTGGACCGGCGGTTCGCCGCCCCCGGCGGGATGGCGGCAGCGAAGGTGAGCCCGTCCGCGGTCAGCTTCGCCGCACACCTGATTCCGACGCCGAAGGGCTGAGCCTCGGCCCCACCAGCCCCGGGGGTCTTCGTCCACGTGACGGAGGCCCCCGGGTCGCTGTTCACCGGTACCTAGACTGGGGCGATGAGCGTTGGCACCGACGGTCGGGGGATGGCCGAGCTGGCGGCCCTGCTGGCCGACGGCACCCGGGCCGGAATGTGCCTGGCGCTGCTCGACGGGCGGGCGTGGACCGCCGGTGAGCTGGCCCGGCGCGCCGGTGTCGCCCCGTCGACGGCCAGCGACCACCTCACCCGACTCGTCAGCGGTGGGCTGCTCGTCGAGGAACGGCAGGGCCGGCACCGCTATCTGCGGCTGGCCGGGCCGTCGGTGGCCCAACTGATCGAGGACCTGGCCGGGCACGCCCCGGCCACGCCCGCACCGACAGGGTCGCTGCGCGCGACGACCGCCACCGCCGCCCTGGCGTACGCCAGGACCTGCTACGACCACCTCGCCGGGCGGCTCGGCGTGCTGATGTACGACGCGCTGCTGGCCGAGCGCCGACTCGACCGGTCCAGCGGCTTGGCGCTCACGCCCGACGGATGGGCCTGGGCGGCCGGGTTGGGCGTACCCGTTGACGTGCTGCGCGCCGCCCGCCGCCCGGTGGTCCGCGACTGCCTGGACTGGACCGAACGCCGCCCGCACCTGGCCGGAGCGCTCGGCGCGGCGCTCTGCCGCCGCTTCACCGACCTCGGCTGGATCAGCCAGGGCACCGGCCGCGCCGTCCGACTCACTCCCACCGGTCGTCAGGGCCTGGCCACGGCCCTGTCCATCCCCGAACACACCCTCGACCCGCCGGTGGCCTCGCCGCCCACGAGCGGCCGCGCCTGACCGGCGAGTAGCGGAGGACCGGGGCGGGATCGTTCGGTGTGGGGCGAACGGTTCGCGCCCTACGGTCGGGCGGTGACTGACAACTGGCCTGTCATTGCGCCCGCCCCGGGAACACCGGCGTGTGGGCCGCCCTCGGTCGAACCGGAGCGCGGTTGGTGGGTGACCCGGCACGCCGACGTGCGCGCGGCGCTGACCGACAGGGCGTTCCAGGTGCCGGCCGTGGACACCGGTCCGCCCGGCACCCTCGCCTGGCTACGTGCCACCGTCAGCCGGTTCAGTCCACAGCGACAGCACGCCGACCGTCGGGCGGTCGCGGTGAGCGCTCTGGCCCCGCTGGACCCGGACGACCTGCGGCTGGACGCGGCACGGCTGGCCGGGGCCGTTCTCGACCGCGCCGGCGACCGCGTCGACGTGATGAGGGAACTGGCCCGGCCGGTGCCGCTGCTGGCGTTGGCCGATCGCCTCGGTTTCGCTGATCCGGTAGCCGCCGGGACGGCGGTCGCTGTCGTCGCGGCGGCGTACCACCCGGGGGTGGACCCGGCTTCGACAGCGCGGGCTGACCGGGCGGTGACGGCGCTGCTGGCGCTCGCGCCGCAGGGTCCGCCGGAGGTACGGGCGAACCTGATCGGTCTGCTGGTGCAGGCGTGCGACGCGACCGCCGGCCTGATCGGCGCCGCCGCCCAGCACCTGCTGCCCCCTGCCGGCCCGCGAGCGCCAGCCACGGCACGGACCGCCGATCTGCTGGGCGAGGTGCTGCGCCTCGACCCACCGGTGCGGGCCACCCGACGGGTCACCGTCGACGAGGTACGGCTGGGCGGGCGGGATCTGCCGGCCGGAAGCCCGGTGCTGCTGCGCTTCGACGCGGCCAACCGTGACCCGCAGGCGTTCACCGAGCCCGGCACGTTCCAGCCCGGTCGGCCCGGTGCCGGGCTGTTGACCTTCGGGACGGGGGAGCGGGGTTGCCCCGGCGACCGGCACGCCCTGGCGTTGGCCACCGGGGTGTTCGACGTGCTGCGGGAACGGTGCCGGCGCAACCCGACGCCGGTGCGCCACGAACCGCACCCGACACTGCGGGTGCCGACGACTCTGGAGGTGAGCGTCCGATGATCGACCGTCGTGCCGCGTTCCACGCCCTGCACCGCGCTGGCCGCCCTCTGCTGTTGCCCAACGCGTGGGACCACGCCTCGGCGGCGGCGCTCGCCGCGCGTGGACATCCGGCCATCGGCACCACAAGCCTCGGTGTCGCCGCGACCGCCGGCCTACCCGACGGCGTCGCGGCCACCGCGGCGGAGACCCTCGCCCTGGCCCGCCGGCTGGCTCGGCTGCCGGTGCTGCTCAGCGTGGACGTGGAGGCCGGGTTCAGCGACGACCCGGCGGAGGTCGCCGAGTACGTGGCGGAGTTGGCCGGTCTCGGCGTGGTCGGGATCAACCTGGAGGACGGGCGCGCCGACGGCACCCTCGCCGACACCGAGTCCACCGCCGCCAAGGTCGCGGCAGTGAAGGCGGCCGTGCCGGAACTGTTCATCAACGCCCGCACCGACACCTGGTGGCTCGGGGTGGACGACCCGCTGCCGCAGACCCTCGCTCGTGCCCGTGCCTACCTGATGGCCGGTGCCGACGGGATCTTCGTGCCCGGGACCGTCGACCTGGCCACAGTGCGCGTCCTCACCGAGCGGATCGACGCTCCGGTGAACGCGCTGTACCAGCCGGGCGGCCCGGGGCTGGCTGAATTGGGCGCCGCTGGGGTGGCCCGGGTCAGCACCGGCTCGCTGCTGTTCCGGGCCGCGCTGGGCGCCGCGCTCGCCGCCGCCGACGCCGTCCGCCTCGGCGGGCCCGCAACACCGGCGGGGCTGCCCTCGTACGCCGAGGTGCAGGCCCTGGTGCCGGCGGGCGGTGACTGACGGTTGCGGCCGACGTTCGGCGGTCCATCAGTGGGTGCCGGGCTGGGCTCGGCCCGTCGGCGGGGTGCGCGCGGTGGCCCGCACGGGGGCGGGTGCGCGCGGCGGCGGCCCGCGCGGGGGGCGGCCCGGTCGGGGGCGGCCCGGTCGGGGGCGGCCCGGTCGGGGGCGGCCCGGTCGGCGCGTCGGCGGTGGGGTGCCCGTGTGGGGGTCGGTGCCTTTCGAGCTGAATCGTTTGTGACATCACGTGCCCGCTCGCGTAGCCGGCGGCAGCGGCGGTGATTCGTTGACGACATCAGCTCCAAAGGCACCGGACCAACGATCACACCCCGGGGCGAGTGCAATGTCCACGCTCCGTTGGGGGGAAATAGGAGGAATGTTCGGTCCGTTACGGTCCCGATGATTACGGTGTGTTTCAGGGCGAACCACCCAGTGCCGTGACCGGAGAGAGGGACCCGTCATGCGAGTGCCCAGCCGTAGCCCGGGACAGCAGCCCGGCTCGCCTCCGTCGCCCACCGCTCCGGCCCGCCGCCGACCCTCCGGCGCGACCCCCCGCCGCGTTCCCGCCCCCGCCCCCGACCTGCCCGCTTACCGGGCCGCCGTCGCCGAACTGCTGGTCGAGGTCGGTGCCCTGGCCGACGCGGCGAGCACCCGGGCCCGGCAGGTGCTCATCGACGAGCGGCTGCGGGAGCCGGCGCTCGCCGCCGTCCTCGACGCCACCCCGCAGGGGCTGATCGGCGCACGCGAGACGCTGCTGCTGGAGATGGCCCGCTACCAACCGAACGATCGCACCTCGGCGGGTGACCTCAGCGCGCTGGTCCGGATCTACCTGCTCTCCCGCATCGACGTGCTGTGGTGGCAGGACGCGCCGACCTTCGTCACCGACGACCAGGTCAACGGCAGCGCCGAGCTTGTCGACCTGGAGTGGCTGCGCCGCCGCGACCTGCTGCGCTTCCGCTACCAGGAGCAGCCCGCGACCATGCTGGGCCGGGCCGCCCGCGGGCTGCGTCGCCGGCTGCGGCCCGACGCCACCCCGCGCACCGCGGGGCTGCTGTTTCGCCGCGCCCGACGCGAGGTGGTGGCCCTGCTCAACGACATCGGACGGGAGTTCACCGCTGTCGCGCCCCCAGCCACCCCGTCGCTCTGGGTGACCAGCCTGGTCCGCAGCGCCGAGCACCAGTACCGGCTGCGCCGGCTGGGCTACGCGGCGATGCTGCCCAGTGGGCACTGCCTCGGCTACTCGGCCGACGTCGAGCTGGCCTGGTTCGAGCGTTTCGGCGCGCGGGACGCCCTCGCGGAGCTGCTGCTGAGCCGGCAGGAGGCCGGTGAGCTGAACGTGATCGACGAGGGGCAGGCCTGGCACCTGTGTCTCGCGCCCACCGCCCGGCGTCGGCTACGTCGGGCGTACGAGGCCGAGATGGGGGTCTGAGCCGGTGTGCGGCATCGCGTTGAGCATCGGCCCCGAGGCCGACCCGGCGACCTTCCGCCGGATGCTCGCCGCGCTGGCCCCGCGCGGTGAGGTCACCGAGACCCGGTCCGAGAGCGGACTGCTCGCCGGCACCCGCCGGCTGCGGGTCGTCGACCGGGACCGGGCGGTGCAACCGTGGACGTCGACCGACGAGCGTTGGCTGCTCTGCTTCAACGGCGAGATCTTCAACTACCGGGAGTTGCGCGCGCAGTTGACCCGCCTGGGCCAGGCCTTCCGCACCGAGAGCGACACCGAGGTGCTGCTCGCCGCGTTCCAGCAGTGGGGCGAGGCGGCGGTGACCCGGCTGCGCGGTGAGTACGCCTTCGCGGTCGTCGAACGAGCCACCGGCCGGGCGTACCTGGCTCGCGACCCGCTCGGGGTGAAACCGCTGTACTGGTCCCGTCGACCCGGCTGCCTGCACCTCGCCTCCGAGGTCAAGGCGCTCGTCGGGCACGGCGCCCCGATCGCCGAGGTGCCGCCCGGGCACCACGGCTGGGCGGACGCGGACGGGCACGTCCGACTGAGCCCGTACGTCGACCTGTTCACCATCGGCGACGGACTGCCGGTCATCGACGACCCGGACGAGGCCGCGCTGCTGGTCCGCGCCGCGCTCAGCGACGCGATCCGCATGCGGGTGGAGACCGACCTGACCGTCGGGGTGGTGCTCTCCGGTGGGCTGGACAGCTCGTTGACCCTGCGGCAGGTGCGCGACATCCACCCGGACTGCGTAGCGGTGACCGTCGGTGTCGCGGACAGCCCCGACGTGGCGTACGCGCGGCGGCTCGCCGCCGATCTCGACGTGCCGCACGTGGTGGTCGAGCTGCGACCGCGCGACATCCGGCTCGCCGACGTCCGCGAGGCCATCCGGGTCTCCGAGCTGACCGAGTACGGCGACATCATCAACGCGGTCGTCTCGGTGCCGATCTTCCGGCGGCTGCGCGACCTGGGCATCAAGGTGGTGCTGACCGGCGACGGCTCCGACGAGCTGTTCGGCGGGTACCCGATGTACCACCAGGTCGCGCCGGCGGCGGCCCGCCGACTGTTTCTGCACCGGATCCGCAACCTGTGCCGCACCGAGTTGCAGCGGGTCGACCGGGCCGCCATGGCACACGGCGTGGAGGCCCGGGTGCCGTTCCTCGACCTCAGCGTGGTGGAACTGGCGATGCGGTTGCCGGTGGATCTGAAGCTGCGCCACGGGCAGGAGAAGTGGATCGTCCGGCGGGCGTTCGCCGACGTGCTGCCCGACTACATCCTCCGCCGTCCGAAGAACCCGATGTCGTACTCGTCGGGGCTGCACGAGCGGGTCCGGCTCTACAAGCCGCTCTTCGCCAGGCTGCACCGCTCCTTCGGCTACGACCTGCAGGAGCCGGTCCGTCGGGACTTCGACACGGTGTTGAGCCGCTGCGGCAACGACCTGGACCGGGCCATCGCCGACGGGCTGACCCGACCCGACTACACGGTCCTGGAGCACGCCCGTGACCTGGTCGGCGCGGCCAAGTGGAACGCCGCTCCGGTGGTCCGCCGGCTGGTCGGCCCGCGCCCGGCCCGCCACTGACGGCCGCACCGCACGCCACGCTCGACTCTGACACGGTGTCAGGGATGCGCGTTCAGCTCACCAGCAGCAGCGCGCCGACCGCGGCGAGCGTCGCGGTGACCGCGAGCAGGGTGCTGGTCAGCACGAACCGGGTCACCGGCACCGCCACCCCTGCCGCCCGGCAGCGCTCGAACCACAGCAGGGTGGCCAGTGACGCCCAGGGGGCGGCCAGCGGCCCGACGTTGGTGCCGATCAGCAGGGCCAGCAGGCGGGTGTGGTCACCGGCCGGCAGCACCGACTCGCCGGCCAGGTAGGCGGGCAGGTTGTTCACCGCGTTGGCGAGCAGCGCCCCGGTTCCACCGGCGCGCAGGGCGCCCAGCGCGCCACCGTCGGCGCCGACCAGGGTGCCGACCAGGTCGTCCAGCCCGTGCCGGCCGAGGGTCTGCACCACCAGGAACAGGCCGGTGACGAAGAACAGCAGGCGCACCGGGATCAGCCCCGGGCGCAGTGTGGCGGGGGAGCGGAGCAGGAACCCGACCAGCACCAGCACCAGCCCGACGGTGGAGGCGATCTCGATCTCCACGCCGGCGAGGATGCCGGCGACGAAGATCAGGCAACCGGCGAGCGCCGTACGGTGCAGCACCGGGTCGGCCGGCACGTGCCGGGTCGGCGGGACGAAGCGTCCACCGGCGGGCCGCTGTCGCCGCCACCACCCGAACCAGAGCAGGGCCATGGTGACCGTCACGGCGGCGAGCTGCGGCAACGCCATCCTGGCCGCGTACGCCAGGGGGGCCAGCCCGACCCGGTCGGCGGCGAGCAGGTTGGTCAGGTTGGACACCGGCAGCAGCAGGCTCGCGGTGTTCGCCAGCCAGACAGTGGTGACGGCGAGCGGGGCGGCGGGGATCCGCAGGTTCCGGGCCAGCGCGAGCAGCACCGGGGTGAGCAGCACGGCGGTGGTGTCGAGGTTGAGCACGAGGGTGGTCAGCGTGGCGAGACCACCGCAGAGCAGGAACAGTGCCGCCCACCTGCCTCGGGAGGCGATGGCCAGTCGGCTGGCCAGCACGTCGAAGACACCGGCCACGGCGGTCAGCTCGGCGAGCACGATCACGGTGCCGAGGAACACCAGCAGCGGCAGGATCCGCTGCAGGGTGGCGGTGGTCTCCGCGCGGGGGAGCAGCCCGCTCAGCGCGCAGGCCGCGCCCACCACGGCGAGGACGGCAGCCACCAGGTCCAGCGGGTGGGGCCGTCGGCGCGTGGTCGGCTCGGGCGGGGCGGCAACTGTCACGTCTGTTCACGTTGGCACAGCGTCTGGCCAGCTTGTTCGCAACCCCCGTCCTGGTGACGGGCCCCACCGCGCCCGTACCCGGGGGGCCTGGCGTCGCAACGGCACGGGCCCGGCCCCCGAAGGTTCGGGGACCGGGCCCGGCGTGGTGCGTGGTGCCTACCAGCCCAGGTAGCTGGGCTGGGTCTGCACGTTGAGCTCCTGGTAGCGGGTCAGCTTGGCCGACCAGGTACGCCAGTCGTTCAGCTCCAGGACGTCCAGGCCCTTCACCATGTCGTTGGAGTAGATGTGGCCGTTGTAGTAGTACGCGGACCAGGTGCCGCCGCCGACGAACGTGTCGGCCGAGAGCGGGCCGCGCTCCCAGAAGGCGATCTCCTTCGGGTTGGCCGAGTCGGTGAAGTCGAACACCGAGATGCCACCCTGGTACCACGCCTGGACCATGATGTCCTTGCCGAGCACCGGGATCAGCGAGCCGTTGTGCGCCACGCAGTTCTCGGTGTCGGCGTTGGCCCGGGGGATCTTGTAGTAGCTGCGGAAGGTCATCGTCCGGGCGTTGCCACGGCCGGCGATGTCGTAGATGGCGTCCGCGCCGCGGTTCGGGCCGACGGTCTCGTTGCAGGTCGCCGCCCCGCCACCACCCAGCTCGTCGGTGAAGATCACCTTGGTGCCGGCGTTGTTGAAGGTGGCCGAGTGCCAGAACGCGAAGTTGACCTCGTCCCGGACCCGGTTGATGACCCGGGGGGCCTCGCGGTTCTTGATGTCGAGCAGGATGCCGTCACCCATGCAGGCGCCGGCGGCCAGGTCCTTCGACGGGTAGGCGGTGATGTCGTGGCAACCGGTGGTCGCCGAGCCGGTCTGGCTGCCGGGGAAGCCACCGTCCGGGAAGAGGTTCGGCGTCGCGACCACTGCCGCGTCGGTCGGCTTCTTCACCGGCACCTTGATGATGGAGATCGAGTCGTGCGGCGGCTGGCAGTCCGGGAATTCGGCCCGCGGGCTGTACGACGAGACGTACAGGTAGATCGCCTTGCGGTCCTTGCCCGGCACCAGGGTGTGGGTGTGCGAGCCGCAGGCCGTCTCGACGGACTTGATGTAGCGCGGGTTGGCCTTGTCCTTGATGTCGAAGACCTTGATGCCCTCCCACGAGCCCTTCACGTCCGCTCCCTGCGTGGTGCTGTTGCAGGAGTCGTCGCTGCGTGACGAGTCGGTGGAGAGGAAGAGCAGGTCGCCGTGGACGGAGATGTCGTTCTGCGACCCGGGGCAGAGCACCCGGGCCTTGACCTTCGGAGCGCTGGGCCGCGAGATGTCGTAGATGACGAAGCCGTTGTAGTTGCCGGCGAACGCGTACTTGCCCTGGAAGGCGATGTCGCTGTTTGTGGAGTCCAGCGGGGCGACCTTGGGCAGGTTGGCGATCTGGCGCAGGTTGGGACTGCTCACGATCTCGTCGACGCCGGGGATCGTGTTGGTGAGCGCGGGGGCCGGGGCCGCCTGCGGCACCGACTGGGCGTTGCTCGCCGGGGCGACGAGGGCGCTGGCGACGAGGAGGCCGGTCGTGGCGAGCGCCACGACACGCAGTTGTCGTAACCGTGGCTTGTGGAATCTGATCATCGGCGGGGCCCTTCGCAAGGGGGAGACGATGGTTGACACGTTACAGTCCGACGAAGAACGTCGATGTGAGCTGGATCACATGAAAGCGGGTTCTTCAATGGATAGCATCGCGGTGACCTCGACTGCAGGGAGTGGCCCATGACCAACCGGCGCGCACGCATCCTGGCGGGCGTCACACTGGCTCTCGTGTTGCCGCTTGTGGTGTTCATGGTGATCCGCCTCGACGGCGACACCGGTACGAGCGCACCGCAGCCGGTCTCCGCGCCCGCCACCTCCGCCGCGTCGCCGACGGTCAGCCCCGTCCCCACCGACCTGACAGTCATCGCGCCCGGCCGGCCGGGCGAGACCGCGGCCACCCGCCCGGCGCACGAGGTCCGCGACGCCGGCCCCGCCCCGCACAACTCGCTGGACGTCTGGTTCGTGCGGATGATGATTCCGCACCACGCACAGGCGCTGGCGATGGCGGAGCTCGCCCCCGAACGGGCCGCCGACCCCGACATCCGGGCCATCGCCGAGCGCATCCGGGCCAGCCAGGGGCCGGAGATGGGCATGATGCGCGGCTGGCTGCAGACCCGTGGCCTCCCGGCCGAGGCGCAGGGGCACGACCACGGCACCATGCGCGGCATGCAGTCGCCAGAGGCGATGCGGCAGCTCACCGCGGCCCGTGGCGCGGACTTCGACAGGCTCTTCGTCCGGATGATGACCGAGCACCACCAGGGTGCCATCGAGATGGCCACCAACCTGCTCACCGTCGGCTCCGACCTGACGCTCAACGAGTTCGCCAACTCCGTCGCCACCGAGCAGACCGTCGAAATCGACCGCATGCGCGAGATCCTCGGCGGCTGAGCCCAGGCGCGGGGCGCGAGGCCCGAGCGTCCCGGCACGTACGCTGGGTGACCGTGAGACGCACAGTGTTCGGCCGCCCGCTGCGCGGCGTCGCCTTCGACGTGGCCGTCGCCGCCCTGGTGGTCCTCGTCTCAGTGGCAGCGGCGGTGAACCAGCCGGGCGGCTGGGCGGCCACGGCGGTCGGCCTGGGGATGGCTGTGGCGTTGCTGTTCCGCCGCACCCACCCGAGCGCGGTGACGGTGGCGGTCGCGGTGCTCGCCCTGATCCAGGTGATCGCCCGCTGGGGTCCGCTCATCTACGACGTGGCCGTCCTGATCGCGCTCTACAGCGTGGTGAAGTACGGCCGGCGGCTGCGCGACGGCGTCCTGGCCGGCGCGGTCGCGGCCGTCGGCGTGCTGCTGGCCGCCGCGCAGACCCCCAACGTCATCCAGTGGTGGGTGACCGCGCTGTGGTACGCGCTGGTCACCGGGGCGGTGTGGCTGGTCGCGCTGAACGTGCGGACCCGCCGGCTCTACGTGCTCAGCCTCGAGGAGCGGGCCACCACACTCGAACGCGAGCGGGAGGCGGAGTCCCGGGCGGCGGTCGCCGAGGAACGCACCCGGATCGCCCGTGAGCTGCACGACGTGGTCGCCCACAGCATGGCCGTGATGATCGTCCAGGCGGACGGGGCCCGGTTCATGCTCGACCGCGACCCCGCCCAGGCGCGCACCGCCGTGAAGGTGGTCGCGGACACCGGCCGGCAGGCCCTCGACGAGATGCGCCGGCTCGTCGGCGTCCTGCGTGACGCCGGCCCGGCCGGCGCGGACGGGGCCGACGGGCTGGCGGTGGCGGCCGACCCCGAGCACCGACGCCTCGCCCTGGCCGAACTGCCCGACCTGCTGGCCCGGTTCGACGACGCCGGTCTGCACGTCCGCAGAACCGTCACCGGTGCGCCACCGGCCCTGCCGCCGGGCCTGGAGCTGACCGTCTACCGGGTGGTGCAGGAGGCGTTGACCAACGCGCTCAAGCACGCCGGCGTCGGCGCCGGCGTCGAGGTCGTCCTGTCGTACACCGCCGAGGCCGTCGTGGTCCGGGTGGTCGACGACGGTCGCGGCCGTCCGCTGGTCAGCCCGGCGCCGTCCGGCGGTCACGGCCTGCTCGGCATGCGGGAGCGGGTGACCGTGTACGACGGCAGCCTCACCGCCGGTCCCCGGCTGACCGGGGGCTGGCAGGTCGAGGTTCGGCTGCCGCTACCGTCAGAGCCGGCAACGGAGGTGATCGCGGCATGACGGTCCGGGTAGTGATCGTGGACGACCAGGCGCTGGTCCGCGCCGGGTTCCGGATGGTGCTGGAATCCCAGCCCGACCTGGAGGTCGTCGGGGAGGCGATCGACGGCGCGGACGCCCTGCGGGTGCTCGCCCGCACCGAGGCCGACGTGGTCGTGATGGACATCCGGATGCCCACCATGGACGGGGTGGAGGCGACCCGTCGACTCTGCGCCGAGCGGCCCTCGGGTGGCCCTCGGGTGCTGGTGCTGACCACCTTCGACACCGAGGCGGACGCGTTCGCGGCGTTGCAGGCCGGCGCGAGTGGCTTCCTGCTCAAGAACGTCCCGCCGGAAGAGCTGCTGGCCGCGATCCGGGTGGTGGCCCAGGGCGACTCGGTGGTGGCTCCGTCGATCACCCGGCGCCTGCTGGACCGGTTCGCCGGGCAGCTCGGCGCCGCCCCGAGCGCCGACCCTCGACTCGCGCAGCTCACCGAACGGGAACGGGAGGTGCTGCTGCTGGTCGCCCAGGGGCTGTCGAACGCGGAGATCGCCGCCCGGGTGCACGTGGCCGAGGCGACGGTGAAGACCCACGTCGGGCGGATCCTGGCGAAACTCCAGCTGCGCGACCGGGTCCAGGCGGTGGTCCTGGCGTACGAGAGTGGGCTGGTCACGCCCGGCGGATGACACGGCGTACGACCTGGGTCGTAGCGGCCGGCGGGCGCACCGCGACCCGGGGCGCACGCAGGTCGAGCGCGCAGGTGGAGATCGACAGACCGGTGCCGGACATAGCGTCGGAGGGGTCCGATCCGCCACCTGCACCGGGAGCCCCGCATGATCCGCCTGACCCTGCGCTCGTTGCGTGCCGAGGCGCTGCGCATGCTGCTCTCGGCGCTCGCCGTCGTGCTCGGCGTCGCGTTCGTCGCCGGCACGATGATCTTCGTCGACGGGATGCGGACCGGGGCGTACGAGCGGGCCGGCACCTTCGACCGCCACACCGACCTGGGTGTCTACTCGGCCGGCCGCGAGGTGTTGCCCCCGGCGCTGGTCGACCGGGTGCGAGCGGTCGACGGGGTGGCCGCCGCAGCCGGTGAGTTGACAAACACCGCCGGGATCGTCGGAGCCGACGGTCGGCCGGTGCTCGGCTTCACCATGCTCGTCGCCATCCCCACCGAGGACGCGCTGCGCTCGTACGACGTGGTGACCGGCCGGTTGCCCGACCGGGCCGGGGAGGTGGTGCTCGACGCGCCGACGGCCGCCGAGCAGGGCTTCGGGCTCGGTGCGTCGGTCCGGATCGGCGCCACCGGTGGGGCGGCCCGCCCGTACACAGTGGTGGGCACCGTCGACGTGGCCGGCACCTCCCGCGACGTCGGCGGCCCGTTCGTCGGCCTGGTCGGGTCGGACGCCTTGGCCCTCACCGGCGAGCGGGGCTACGGCCGGATCATGGTGGCGGCCCGACCGGGCGTCGACGTCACGGCACTGACCGAGAAGGTACGCGCCGCGTCCGGCGCCGAAGCCACTGTGAAGAGCCGCCAGCAGATCCTCGACGAGGCGGTGGAGGACGCGGTGCGCAACGTGGACCAGTTCCGCATGCTGCTGTTGATCTTTGTGGGGGTCGCGATCGTGGTGGCCGGCTTCGTGATCGCCAACACCTTCGCGATCGTGCTGGCCCAGCGCACCCGACGGACCGCGCTGCTGCGCCTGATCGGCGCCACCCGGGGACAGGTCTTCCGGTCCACGGTGCTGGAGTCGGCGGTGCTGGGCCTGGTCGCCTCCGCGCTCGGCGTGCTGCTCGGGGTGGCCCTCGCCGCCGGGTTGCGGCTGCTGCTGTCCCAACTGGACGTGCCGGTCACCGGTGGGCTGACAGTGACCGGTTCGACGGTGCTCACCGGCCTGCTGCTGGGCACCGGGCTCACCGTGTGCGCCGCCCTGCTGCCGGCCTGGCGGGGGACGCGGATCGCCCCGGTGGCCGCGCTCACCGATGCCGCGGTGCAGCCAAGCCGGGGTGCTGGTCGGGTTCGACTGAGCATCGGCGCGGTGGTCCTCGCCGTCGGTGTGGCGGCGCTGGCCGGCGCCGCCAGCGCCGGTCAACTGCTCCTGGTGGCGGTCGGTGGGGTGCTCACCTTCTTCGGGATCGTGCTGTTCGGGCCGGTGCTCGTCCCCACGCTGGCGCGAGTGTTCGGCTGGCCGGTACGTCGCGTGCTCGGCACCATCGGTGAACTGGCGGTCAACAACACGGTGCGCAATCCGCGGCGGGTCGCCGCGACAGCCACCGCGCTGGTGATCGGTATCGGACTGGTCTCGGCGTTCATGGTCGGCGCGCGCAGCACCAAGGACGGCATCGAAAGCAGCGTTGACGCCCAGATCGGGACGGACTTCGTGGTCAGCGGAATCGGTCAGGACCTGCCGGCCGCGCTCGTCGGTGAGCTCGCCTCCCGCCCCGAACTGGGTGTGGTGCACGAGCAGCGCAGCACCGTCGTCGACGACGTCGAGATCCGCGCGGCCCACCCGGCGCTGGTCGGCCGGACGCTGAGCGGGGTGCTGGCCGGCGACGCCGAGCGGGTCGGGCCGGGGCGGGTGCTGGTGCACCGCGAGTTGGCGCGGGCCCGCGGCTGGCAGGTCGGCTCCCCGGTGACCGTCAGAGGGAAGGCGTTCCGGGTGGCCGCCGTGGTCACCGACGACACCCCCGGCGGCGAGGTGCCCGCCGGTCACGTCATCGACCTGTCCGACCAGGACTTCGCGGCGCTCTTCCCCGCCCAGCGCGGCTACCTGGCCGAGATCGACCCCGCCGCCGGGGTGAGCCCCGAGCGGGCCCGCGACGCGATCACCGCGGTGCTGGGCCGCTACCCGACGGCGAACCTGATGGACCAGGGCGCCTACAAGAAAATGCTCACCGGCACTGTCGACATGCTGCTCGCCTTCGTCACCGCGCTGCTCGGTCTGGCCGTCGTGATCGCCCTGGTCGGCGTGGCGAACACCCTGAGCCTGTCGGTGGTCGAACGGACCAGGGAGAACGCCGTGCTGCGGGCGGTCGGGCTGACGCGAGGGCGGATGCGCGCGGTGCTCGCCGTCGAGGCGGTGCTGATGGCGCTGGTCGGCGCGGTGCTCGGAGTCGGACTCGGCACCGGAGTCAGCGCGTCCACGATGGCCCTGCTGGACCGCCTCGGCGGCGACTTCCACGTGGTGCTGCCGCTCGGCCAGCTCGGGCTGATCCTCGGTGTCGCGGTGCTCGCCGCCCTGCTCGCCTCGGTGCTGCCGGCCCGCCGGGCGCTGTCCCGCCCGGTCGTCGAGGCGCTCGCCGACCAGTGAGCCGCTAGCGGTCCGGACCGGCCGGGTCCGCGACCCGGCGACCGGACGGACATCCGCTGGCCGGCCCCGCCATCTTCCCCGGCGGCGGGACCGGCCAGCGGTGCCGGGTCTACAGGCGCTCGACCATCGGGCCGACGCACCGGTTGCGGGTGTCGAAGACGTAGCGGGCGTGCCTGACCACGAGGTCGTAGTCGAAGGTGTCATGGTCGGTGACCACCACCACCGCGTCGGCCGCGCGGACCTCACGCTCGCTGAGCCCGACCACTGTGATCCCGGCGGGGATCTGGTGCGCCTCGGCGTACGGCTCGACGGCGTGCACCTCGGCGCCGAGGGCCTGCAACCGACGGGCCACGTCCACGGCGGGGGAGTCGCGCATGTCGCCGGTGTTCTTCTTGTACGCCAGACCGAGCAGCAGCAGTCGGGCGCCGCTGACGGCCCGGCCGTCCCGGTTCAGCCCACCCATGATCCGCTGTGCGACGTGTTCGGGCATTTCGTGGTTGACGTCGTTGGCCAGTTCGATGAACCGGAACTGCCTACCGAGGCGGCGCTTGACCTGCCAGGACAGGTAGCACGGGTCGATCGGCAGGCAGTGCCCGCCGACGCCGGGGCCGGGCCGGAACGGCATGAAGCCGAACGGCTTGGTCGAGGCGGCGTCGATCGCCTGCCAGACGTCGATGTCGAGGTGGTGCGAGAGCATGGTCAGCTCGTTGATCAGCGCGATGTTGACCTGGCGGAAGGTGTTCTCGATCAGCTTGGTCAGCTCGGCGACGCGGGTGGAGTCCACCGGTACGGTGCGTTCCACGAGGCGCTGGTAGAACCCGTCCACCCGGGCCAGCGCCGCCGGGTCCACACCGGAGACCACCTTCGGGGTGTTCTCCAGGCGCCAGGTCGGGTTGCCCGGGTCGATCCGCTCCGGGCTGTAGCCGAGGTGGAAGTCACCGGGGCTGGTCAGACCGCTGGCCGACTCCAGCAGAGGGCGCAGCAGCTCCTCCGTGGTGCCCGGGTAGGTGGTCGATTCCAGGATCACCGTGCAGCCCGGGCTTACGTAGGGGCCGATACCGATGCCGGCCTGCTCGACGAAGCTCAGGTCCGGGGTCCCGTCGCGCAGCGGGGTCGGCACCGTGATGACGCAGATGTCGAACCCGTCAGCGTCGGTGTACTCCGTGCTGGGGTGGTAGCGGCCGCTGCCCAACGCGCGGCCCAGCCGATCGGCCGGAATGTCCTCGATGAACGACTCGCCGGAGGCGAGCCGCTTCACCCGGTCGGCGTCGACGTCGAGACCGACCACGTCGAGCCCCGCCTCGACGGCCCGCATGGCCAGCGGCAGTCCGACGTACCCCTGACCGATCACAACCAGCTTTTCAGCGCTCACCCAGGCTCCCGCAGCAGATGGTGTAAATAGCCTGCTGGGAGCCTAGAGGCGTCTTCGGCGCCGTAAGTCCGTTTTGGGGATATCGGTGCTTGTGGGACTAGCGGGGGTCGGCGACAGCGCTCGACTCAACCGCCCGCCGGCACCTCCGGGTCGAGCGGCGGGCTGGAGGTGGCGGGTGGCTCAGGAGGCGCGCTGGTCGGCGGCGGCGCGCCCGTCGTCGGCGCCGCGCTGGTGGGCGGCGCCGTGGTGACGTCCACCGTCGGGGTCGGCGAGTTGACGGTCTGGCTCGGCTGCACACTCGGCGTGGCGGAGACCGAGGCCGACGGGGAGTTGCCGGTGACGTGCGGCCGGTCCGGCCGGCCCGGCTCGACACTGGTGATCTGCTCGTTGGCCGCGGGCAGGTCGACGGGGCCGCTCGGCGCCACCGTCGGCGAGGTGGCCGGCAGATTGACAGCCGGGTCGTCGCCGACGTTACGCGTCGCGGCCAGCGCCGCCCCGAGCCCGACCAGCGCGACCAGCATGGCCGCCGCCGCGCCGACGAGCGGACCCCGCCGTCGCTGGCGTCCGTCCGCCACCGCCGCGCCGGCCGGCACGTCAGTGCGGGTGCCCGGCCCAGCGTCGCGCAGCGCGACCGGCCCGGCCATCGCCGTCGGCGGCTCGCCGCCGGTGACCGCCGTCCGAGCGGCCTCGGCCATCGCCGCTCCGCTGGTGAACCGCTCCAGCGGATCCTTGGCCAGGGCCCGCGACACCAGGGCGCGGACCGCCTCCGGAATGTCGTGCGGCAGCTCCGGCGGCTCGTCGTCCAGGTGCCGCACGGCGACCTGGAGCGGATTGTCACCGGTGAACGGCGGACTGCCGGTCAGGCAGCAGTAGGTGACAGCGCCCAGGGCGTAGATGTCGGTGGCACCGCTGACCGGTCGACCGGCGGCCTGCTCGGGAGCCATGTAGAGCGCGGTGCCCGGCACCGCGTTGGTGCTGGTGATGCTGGTGATGTCGGTGGAACGGGCCACGCCGAAGTCCACCAGGACGACGGTGCCGTCCTCCTGCACCAGCAGGTTGCTGGGCTTGACGTCGCGGTGAACGATGCCGCCGCGATGCGCCGCGTTGAGCGCTGCGGCCGCCTGGGCCACGATCGACATCGTCTCGGCCACGTCGAGCCGCCCGGCCGCCTCGATCCGCTTCGACAACGGCTCGCCGGCGACGAACTCCATGACGAGGTAGTCCGCCCGCCCGCCGTCGGGGAGATCGTCCGCACCGCAGTCGAAGACCTGCACGATGCCGGGGTGCCGCAGCGCCGCCATGATCCGTGCCTCGGCGCGGAAGCGGGCGATGAAATCGGGATCGGAGACCAGCGCCGGCAGGAGAACCTTGACAGCGACCTGCCGGCCGAGGATCAGGTCGGAGGCACGCCAAACGTCGCCCATGCCGCCCGTGGCGACACGTTCGTCCAAGCGGTAGCGACCGCTGAGCACGACCTCCGATGACAACACCGCATTACCGTACCTAGAGTGGCGCGGGGCGGCGCGCCGTGGCAGGGCCGCCGGGCGGCCGGTTCAGACCGGCTGATCCGGCCTGACCTGTGTGGACGCTCGCCCTTTGTGACGCTGCGAAAGGGTAGTGTCACGAAACGCGACTATTTCCGTCGCTCGGGCCGTCGATGGTGGCAAGAAACCCCGTACAGGCGTGGCTGGCGTCTGTTGCGTGCCGGCCGTTACGACGACGCGCCGTCGGGCCGGGTTGATAATTGTCACTCTTCCGTGACACGACGCCGACTTGTCGCTTCGTGAGCCCCCTCTTAGCGTTAGCCCGGCTCGGGCCCTCCCGGCTACCTCGGCGCGCAGCGCGCCAATCGAGCACCCCGGCGTTGGCCCCGGACACGCCGCCCCGACAATCGTGGTCGCGGGCACAATCTGAAGCGGTGGAGGGCGGTGCGGTGCTGGTGCTGATCGGGCGGACGACTCGTGCCGCGTGGCGTGCGCCAGCCCGGTTGGTCGGGCCGACCCGCCCCGAACGACGCGTGGGCCGCGCATGACCGCCGACCTGTCGGAGGTGGTGACCGCCGCGCAGGCCGGGGACGAGGAGGCGTTCCGCTTTCTCTACCGCAGCCTCCAGCCCGGGCTGCTGCGGTACCTGACCGCGCTCGTCGGGGCCGACGCCGAGGACGTCGCCTCCGAGACCTGGCTCCAGATCTCCCGTGACCTGCCCGGCTTCACCGGGGGCGAGTTCCGGGCGTGGGCGGTCACCATCGCCCGTAACCGCGCGATGGACCACCTGCGCCGGATGCGCCGTCGCCCCTCACTCCCGGTCCCGGTGCAGGCGCTCGTCGAGCTCGCCAGCGACGCGGACACCGCCGAGCGAGCCAGCGAGACGATCGGCACCGAGACCGCCCTCGCGCTGATCGCCACCCTCCCGCCCCGGGAGGCCGAAGCGGTCCTGCTGCGGGCCGTGATCGGGCTGGACGCGGGATCCGCCGGCCGGGTGCTGGGCCGCCGGGCCGGCGCCGTGCGGACCGCCGCTCACCGTGGCCTACGCCGGCTCGCGGTCCTGCTCGAGCGGCAGAGCCCGGCCGGGTCCTCGGTCGGGGTCGAGGGGGTGCCACCGCCGCGTGCGGGGAGTGGCCCCGCCCTGCGGGCGTCGCACGTCGAACCGGCGGACGGCTGACGTGAGGGGACTCCCGATGAACCCGTTCCGGCGGGCCGACCACGCCGACACCGAGCGGCTGCTCGACTCGGCCCCTGCCTGGGTGGACGCCCCGCTGGATCAGGGCCCCTCCGCCCCGCCCACGGAGGCGGACGCGAACTCACCTGAGGTGACCTCGCACGCGCCCCCGGTCGAGCCGGTGATCGCGTTGCTCGCCGCGGCGGCCGGCCCCGTCCGCCCGGGTGAGTTGGCCGGGGAGGACGCCGCGGTGGCCGCGTTCCGGAACGCCCGAGCCAACCCGGCGCCGGCCGTGCCGCAGCGGCCACGCCGTCGCCGGATGACCACCGGCGCGGTGGCCTGGATCGGCGCGGTGGCAGCTACCGCCACGGCGGGGGCCGCCTTCGCCGCGGTCACCCGGGACCGCGAGCCAGACCCGGTCGCGCCGGCACCGTCGCGCCCGTCACCCTCGCCGCACCAGGGCGCATCCCGGTCGACCGAGCCCGGTCGGTCGGTGGGCCCTGACGTCGCGTCGCCGGGCGCGCCGCCGTCCGTCACCGCCACACCGTCGACCGGTCCCACCACCGTCGGCCAGATGCACGGACTGTGCCGCGCGTGGCGGGCGAAGAAGCCCGAGCAGCGGGAGAAGGCGCTGCGCACGCCGGCCTTCCAGAAGCTGGTGACCGCCGCTGGCGGACCCGCCAAGGTCGAGGCGTACTGCCAGCGGCTGGTACCCGAGACGAAGCCGTCCGAGCCAGCGAAGGTCACGCCCTCCGCGCCGGCGAAGGGCAAGCTGTCCCCTTCGGGGCAGGCCCCGCCGGCACCGCCGCGACCGGGCCACCCCACCGGCGGCTGACCGGCTGGCGGTTGGGAGCGGTTTGGTTCCGCCCTCCTTCGGAAATTCGTCTGTTAGACAGAGGTTGGTGGCACCGTGCACGCCCCCCGACGGTGTCGGTGGGTGGGTTTACGGTGGCACAGTGTGCCGGACCCGGCACATCGGAGAGGGGGCCCGACCCTTGGTGACGTCATCCGACCTGGACCGCAGCGCCATCCTGCGCGAGTCCGCAGCCGCAGTCCGACACCTCGCCCGGATCTGCTTCAAGACCGGCCCACCCACCCACACCGGCGTCGAACTGGAATGGACCGTGCACGACGCCGCCGATCCCGCCCGCCCCGTCGACGCGACGAGGCTGCGGGCGGCGCTGGGGCGGCACAGCCCCGCCACGCTGGATGCCACCAGCCCAGCCGAGCCGCTGCGACACGGCGGCATGGTCACCCTGGAGCCCGGTGGCCAGTTGGAGATCTCCACCCCGCCCCGCCCCTCGGTCGCCACGTTGATCCGCGCCACCGAGGCCGACATCGCCCAGGTCACCGACCTGCTGGCCGCCGCCGGGCTGATCCTCGGCAGCAGCGGCATCGACCCCCACCGACGGCCCCGCCCGGTGGTGGAAACTCCCCGTTACCGCGCGATGCGCGGAGCCTTCGACCGCCACGGCCCGGCCGGCCGCACGATGATGTACAGCACCGCCGGCCTGCAGATCTGCCTCGACGCCGGCGAGCCGGACCAGGTCGCTGACCGCTGGGCCGCGGCCCACGCGGTCGGGCCCCCACTGCTCGCGGCGTTCGCCTCCGCCGCTCGACACGCCGGGCGGCGCACCGGTTGGGCCTCCGCCCGGATGGCCGCCTGGCTGGCCATCGACCCGACTCGGACCCGCCCGGTCTGGTCGCCCTCCCGGTCGGCGGACGATCCGACCGACGCCTGGATCAGCTACGTGCTCGCCGCGCCGCTGCTCTGTCTGCGCCGGCACAGCGCCGACTGGGCCGCGCCGCCCGGGGTGACGTTCGCCGACTGGCTCGACGGCGCGCTGCCCCAACCGCCCACCGCCGATGACCTCGACTACCACGTGAGCACCCTCTTTCCGCCGGTGCGGCCGCGCGGCTACCTGGAGCTGCGCTACCTGGACGCCCAACCCGATCGTGGCTGGCGGCTGCCACTGGCGGTGGTGACCGCCTTGTTCGCTGACCCGGGCACCGTTCGCGAGGCGTACACGATCGCCGCGCCGGTGGCGCACCGCTGGTCGGCCGCCGCCCGGCACGGCCTGGCCGATCCGCCGCTGGCCGCCGCCGCGGCGGCCCTGCTCGACCTGGCAGTGAGCACCATGCCCCGACTGGAGCTGCCGGCCAGCACCCACGACGAGATCCGGCGAGGGATACGCCAGCGGCGGGCCGCCGCAGAGAGGAGAGACCAGTGAGCGCGAGGAGTGAGCCGGTGTTGCGAGCCTCGACGGCGGGCCGCGTCGACGGCGAGCGGTTGCGCGACCACATCGCTGTGGAGTTGGCCCGGGCCCGCGCCCGCAGCGCGTTGCTGACCGAGGTGGTCGACGACGCCGACCTGACCCGCCAGCACTCACCGCTGATGTCGCCGTTGGTCTGGGACCTCGCCCATGTCGGTAACCAGGAGGAGCTCTGGTTGGTCCGGGACGTCGGGGGCCGGGAGCCGGTCCGGTGTGACATCGACGAGCTGTACGACGCGTTCAAACAGCCGCGCCGGGACCGCCCCACGCTGCCCCTGTTGCCGCCCGCGGAGGCGCGCGCCTACCTGGCCACCGTTCGGGACAAGGTGCACGACCTGCTCGACGCGGTGACCTTCACCGAGCGGCCGCTGGTCGCCGACGGGTTCGCCTTCGGCATGATCGTGCAGCACGAGCAGCAGCACGACGAGACAATGCTCGCCACCCACCAGCTGCGCTCGGGGCCGGCGGTGCTGCACGCCCCGGCGCCGCCCGAGCCGTCGGTACGGGTCGGCGCGGAGGTGCTGGTGCCGGCCGACGAGTTCACCATGGGCACCGACACCGATCCGTGGGCGTTGGACAACGAACGTCCGGCGCATCGGGTCGACCTCCCGGCGTACGTCATCGACGCCGCCCCCGTGACCAACGGCCAGTACGCGGCCTTCATCGCCGACGGCGGCTACACCGAGCAGCGCTGGTGGAGCGCGGCCGGCTGGGAGCATCGGGTTCGGGAGCAGCTGAGCGCCCCGATGCACTGGCGTCCCGACGGCGACGACTGGTCGTATCGGCGCTTCGGTCAGTGGGCGCGGGTGCGCGCCGACGAGCCGGTGGTGCATGTGTGCTGGTACGAGGCGCAGGCGTACGCGGCGTGGGCCGGCAAGCGGCTGCCGACCGAGGCGGAGTGGGAGAAGGCGGCCCGGTGGGATCCGGCGACCGGGCGGTCGCGTCGTTACCCCTGGGGGGACGACGACCCGACCGAGGCGCACGCCAACCTCGACCAGCGCCATCTGCGACCGGCGCCGGTGGGCGCGTATCCGGCCGGCGCGTCGCCGTTGGGTGTGCACCAGCTCATCGGAGACGTCTGGGAGTGGACCTCGACCGCGTTCGACGGGCATCCGGGGTTCGCCGCGTTCCCCTATCGCGAATACTCGGAGGTCTTCTTCGGCGGCGACTACCGGGTGCTGCGCGGTGGCTCGTTCGGCACCGACCGCTCCGCCTGCCGGGGCACCTTCCGTAACTGGGACTATCCGATCCGTCGTCAGATCTTCAGCGGTTTCCGCTGCGCCCGGGACGCGCGACCGGACGAGACGTACCGGTGAGTCGCCGCACGACCGGCGGCCCGGCGGCGGGCCGGGGGCGCTGATGTGTCGCCACCTGGCCTACCTGGGGCCGCCGGTCACCCTGGCCGAGCTGTTGTTCGACAGTCCGCACTCGCTGGTGCGGCAGTCCTGGGCGCCTCGCGACATGCGCGGCGGCGGCACGATCAACGCTGACGGGTTCGGTGTCGGCTGGTATCCGGGGGAGGGTGAGCCGGTGCGGTACCGGCGGGCGCAGCCGATCTGGAGCGATCCGACCATCGCCCAACTGGCGGCGGTCACCAGCAGCGCGGCGGTGGTGGCGGCGGTCCGCTCGGCCACAGTCGGGATGGCGGTGCTCGACAACGCGGCGGCGCCCTTCGCCGAGGGGCGGTGGCTGTTCAGCCACAACGGTGTGGTCCGCGGCTGGCCGGACGCCGTGGTGCCGCTCGCCGCCGGTCTGCCGGTGCGTGACCTGCTCACTCTGGACGCCTCCACCGACTCGGCGCTGCTCTGGGCGCTGGTGCGGCATCGGTTGCGCGCTGGTGCCGACCCGGTCGAGGCGGTCGGGCGGACGGTGACCGATGTCGCCGCCGCAGCCCCAGGGTCGCGGCTCAACCTGCTGCTCACCGACGGGCACCGGGTGGTGGCGAGCGTGGCGGGGCACGCGTTGTCGGTCCGCGAGACGCCGGGTTCGGTGCTGCTCGCCTCCGAGCCACACGACGACGATCCCGGGTGGCGGTCGGTGCCGGAGGGGCACCTAGTCGTCGCCACAGCGGGTGAGGTGCGGGTACGTCCACTGCCGATCCCGGTGAGCCGCGCCGGGCAGGCACGCAACGGTTGAGCGAACAGAGGAGCGAACCGATGACCGCGGAACCCCTGGAGATCTACCTCGAAGAGGGTGACCTGGAGCGTGGCCTGCGCGACGACGTCCGGGCCGGGCTGAGCGCCGGCCGCAAGTGGCTGCCGCCGAAGTGGTTCTACGACGCTCGGGGCAGCGAACTCTTCGAGGAGATCACCCGACTGCCCGAGTACTACCCGACCCGGGCCGAGCGGGCCGTGCTGGCCGCGCACGCTCCCGACATCGCGGCGCTGACCGGGGCCAAGACGCTCATCGAGTTGGGCTCCGGCTCGTCGGAGAAGACCCGGCTGCTGCTGGACGCCTTCACCCGCCGAGGTGGGCTGGGTACGTTCGTCCCCCTCGACGTGTCGGTCAGTGCGCTGCGCGGGTCCACCGCCCAGATCGCGGCCGACTATCCCGGCCTGCGGGTGCGGGGCATCGTGGGGGACTTCACCAGGCAACTGGACCGGCTTCCCACCGGCGGTCGGCGGTTGGTGGTGTTCCTCGGTGGCACCATCGGCAACCTGTTGCCCGCCGAGCGGGCCGAGTTCCTGACGGCGATGCGCGCCGCGTTGGAGGTCGGCGACTGGTTGTTGCTCGGCACGGACCTGGTGAAGGACCCGTCGGTGATAGTGCCGGCCTACGACGACGCCGCCGGGGTCACCGCCGAGTTCAACCGCAACGTGCTGCACGTGATCAATCGGGAGTTGGGCGCCGATTTCGACCCGGCCGCGTTCGAGCACGTCGCCGTGTGGGATCCCGACCACGAGTGGATCGAGATGCGGTTGCGGGCGACCCGGCCGATGAGCGTGCGGGTGCTGGGGCTGACTGTCGATTTCGCGGCGGGGGAGGAGCTGCGTACCGAGGTCTCGGCGAAGTTCCGCCGGGAGGGGGTCGCCGCGGAGCTGGCCACTGCCGGCTTCGCCGCGACGGAGTTCTGGACCGACCCGGACGCGCTCTTCGGTGTCACGTTGGCGCGGGCGCGGTGAGCCTGTTCACCCGGCGCGGTCGGGCCGGGCGGTGATCCGATAGGCTGATCACGCGAAGGGGAGTAGCCCCCAATGTCGTGGTCGACATACTGGTGCGTTCCGCATCCGGCCACGCGGCCCCGGTTTTCTCGGGGCGGGCGAGACCTTCGACTCAGGCTGTTGCAGCCGGGTCGAGGGCGCCCCTGTACCTCCTCCCGGCGTGAACGGGAAGGATGTCATGGAGGGATTTTTCGCCGCGCTGGTAGTCAGCTTCGGCGTCATCTTCGTCGCCGAGCTGGGGGACAAGTCCCAGCTGATGGCGCTGACCTTCGCCACGCGCTTCAAACCGATTCCGGTGCTGATCGGCATCACGGTCGCCACAGCCGTGGTGCACCTGGCGTCGGTCGCCATCGGCGCGAGTCTCGGGGCGGTCCTGCCGACCGAGTGGATCTCCCTGGTTGCCGGCGTGGCGTTCCTCGGGTTCGGTGCGTGGACGTTGCGCGGGGACAAGCTCACCGAGGAGGAGAAACGCAAGGCGGAGAAGACCAACAAGACCGCGCTGGTCGCGGTGTCCGTGGCGTTCTTCCTCGCCGAGCTGGGCGACAAGACGATGCTCGCCACGATCACGCTCGCCACCAAGTACGGCTGGTTCGGCACCTGGCTCGGCTCCACCATCGGCATGGTGGCCGCCGACGCGCTGGCCATCCTGGTCGGCCGGATGCTCGGCCGGCGGCTGCCGGAGAAGACCATCAAGTACGGTGCCGCGATCCTCTTCGCCATCTCCGGTCTCTGGCTGATCCTGGAAGCGGTGAACGAGCTGACCTGAGCCCCGACTAGCTGCCCGGAGGGCGGGTAACGGCCCGGGGTGGAGCCGGCCGAGTTGTTGCGCCAGGGCGACCAGGTGCTGGTTGCCGTGGTGGAGGTGGCCGGCGCGCTGGTGATCTTCGTTGGTGCGGTGTGGGCGGCGGTGCGGTTCGTGGTCGAAGGGCTGCGACACCGCACCGCCGCCCGCTTCACGCCGATCCGGCTCTCGCTGGGCCGCTTTCTGACCCTGGGCCTGGAATTCCAGCTGGCGGCCGACGTGCTGCGCACGGCGGTGTCCCCGTCGTTCACGCAGATCGGCCAACTGGCCGCCATCGCGACGATCCGAACGGCGTTGAACTACTTTCTGGGCCGCGAGATCCGTCAGGAGCAGCGTCAGGTGGCCGAGGGGGAGCGTCGACCGTGACGGGCACCCTGGTCACGGCGGTCACCGCCCTGGCGCTGGTCGCCGGGGTTCTCACCACGCTCACCACCGGGGCGCTTCGCCGCGGCGTCCGGGTGGTGCTGGACCTGCTCACCGCGGCCGGCCTGCTGCACCTCGCCGGCGAGCCGGGGTGGAACGGCCTGGCCGGCGCGGTGGCGATCATCGCCCTGCGTCAGCTGCTCGGGGCGGCGCTCAGCCGCCGACCCCCATGGTCCGGCCGACAATCCCCGGCGCCCTGCGCGGAGGACGATCACCACCTACCGTTGGCCTCGACAGGTGAAACGGGAAAAGCGGGAGGATGACCACATGAGCCGGCACGACGAACCGAACGAGTACGGCTACGCCGGCGGCGCCACCGCCCCGGAGCCGCCGCCCGGCGGGAAGCCCGACGAGCAGGATCGCGTCGAGGCGGTGGCGGTGCCGGGCGACGACCTCACCGGGCCGACGGCCGAGGCGCTGGTCGAGGAGACCGAGGACCTGCCGCCCGCCGACCGTCGCCGCTGAGCGCCAGCCCGCGCGGTTGGTGCGGCGGCGCGGCACGGCGGCGAAGACGCGCTCGCCGCGCCGCCCCTTGGCGCTTCGCGTTCGCTGAATCGCGCCGATGCGGTCAGCGGGCGTCGGGGTGCTGGTAGACGTCGGGTACGCCGTCCCCGTCGGCGTCCAGCCGCTCCCGCTCTGCCACTCTCCGGTACGCCGCGTTGCGGCGGACGAGCACCGTGGCGGCCAGCCCGGCGGAGATCACCGAGCCGAGCAGCACTGCCGCCTTGACCCGTTCGCCAGCGGTGCTGCCCGCCCCGAAGGCCAGGTCGCCGATGAGCAGCGAGACGGTGAAGCCGACGCCGGCCAGCAGGGCGATGCCGAGCAGGTCGACCCAGGTGATGTCCTCGTCCAGTTCGGCGCGGGTGAACCGGGCCAGCAGGTACGTCGAGCCGAAGATGCCGATGCTCTTGCCGAACACCAGACCGGCGACGATGGCGATCACGATCGGGTCGCGTAGCAGGGCGCCCAGGTCGGTGCCGCGCAGTGTGACCCCGGCGGCGAAGAAGGCGAAGATCGGCACCGCGAAGCCGGCCGACACCGGCCGCCAGCGGTGCTCCAGGCGGGCGGCGAGCCCACCCTCGCCCGCCTCCGCGGTGCCCGCCTGGTCGTTCCCGGTGGTCGGCTGGTCGCCGCCCGCCCGTCGACGGGCGAGCACCGGGACCGTGAAGCCGAGCAGGACCCCGGCGACCGTGGCGTGCACGCCCGAGGCGTGCATCAGTGTCCAGGCGGCGATTGCGAGGGGGATCAGCGCCCACCACCAGGTACGCCCTCGCTGCACCAGCGCCGCGAAGAGCCCGATCGCCGCGAACGCGGCGAGCAGCGGAACGGGATGGAAGCCGGCGGTGTAGAAGATCGCGATGATGATGATCGCGAACAGGTCGTCGACCACCGCGAGGGTGAGCAGGAATGCGCGCAGGCCCTGGGGCAGATGTGAGCTGACCACCGCGAGTACGGCGAGCGCGAATGCGATGTCGGTGGCTGTCGGAATGGCCCAACCGCGCAGGCCCTCCCCGCCCCCGCTCAGCACCACCGCCACGTAGATCAGCGCCGGCAGCAGCATCCCGCCGAGCGCGGCCGCCATCGGCAGCGCGGCTCGGCGCGGGTCGCGCAGGTCACCGGCGACGAACTCCCGTTTGAGCTCCAGGCCCACCACGAAGAAGAAGATGGCCAGCAGGCCGTCGGCCGCCCAGGTGGCCAGATTCAGGTCGAGGTGCCAGGGCGCGCCGGGCCAGGGCACGACGTCGCCCAGCCGGGTGTACGAGTCGGACCACGGGGAGTTGGCCCAGATCAGCGCGATCAGAGCGCCTGACAGCAGCAGCGCGCCACCGACGGTCTCGGTGCGCAGCACCTCGGCCAGGTGCCGGGCCTGCGGCCAGGACGATCGGGAGAACAGCCGCATCTTCGGCGGACGCTGGCCTGTCGGCGGGGTGGGGGAGGTCAACTTCGGGCTCACCTACAGGAGTCGGGACGGCAGGAATCCACTCGCCGACCAGACTTCCCGGCACACCGCTGTCGACCCTATCCGGCGGTGCGGCCGGCGGCGACCGCTGGGCCGATCGGACGCCGTTCGATCGCGGCTTCGACTTTTCCCAGTTGTCGCCGCTGCCGAATGGACGTTTGTCGGGTTGGTCATGCGGGCGCACATCTCGCACCCGGAATATAGGTAACTCCGGACATAAGCCGTATGAGCCGCTTTAATGGTTTCACGAGTTTAGAGACGACCTTGGGGGTTTTCGTGAAGTTCTTTGCCGTAACCGGACCGGCACGGGGGCGCTCCTGATGGACCTGCTCCGCCAATTGCGCCACGTGCGTCGGCACTGGTGGGTCGCGCTGGTCACGGTCATGGTGGCTCTCGGCGTCTCGGCGTTCCTGACCGTACGGGCCCAACCTCGATACGTCGCCTCGGTGACCTTCTTCGTCACCACCCCCAACACCGGCGTCACCGACGCCTACCAGGGCGGGCTCTTCCTCCAGCAGCGCGTCAAGTCGTACGCCGACCTGCTCAGCAGCGACCGGCTGGCGCAGAGTGTGGTGGCCGAAACTCCGGTCGGCCTCACCGCGGACGAGGTGCAGCGCCGGGTGAGCACCTCCACCGAGACCGGCACCGTTCTGCTGCGGGCATCGGTCACCGACACCGACCAGACCCGCGCGTTGCGCGTGACGGAGAGCCTCGCCAACAAGTTCGTCGAACTCGTACAGAAGGTGGAGACGACGCCGGAGGGCAAGGCGCCCATCAAGATCGAGGTGGTCAGTGGCCCGCGGGTCAGCGCCAACCCGGTCTCGCCGCAGCCGGTCCGCAACCTCACCCTCGGTGGCCTGGTCGGCCTGATCCTGGGCATCGGTCTGGCGATCCTGCGCGGCGTCGCCGACGTCCGACTGCGCGACGCCGCCGGCCTGCAACGCGCCACCGGCAGCCCGCTGCTCGGTGAGATTCCGTTCGAGGCCAACGCCCGCAGCGCCCCGCTCATCGTGGGCGACGCCGCGACCTCGGCGCGCGCCGAGGCGGTCCGCAAGCTGCGGACCAACCTGCGCTTCGTGGACGTCCACGAGCCTGCCCGGGTCATCGCGGTGACCAGCGCCCTGCAGGGCGAGGGCAAGACCACCCTCTCCTGCAACCTGGCCATCGCCCTGGCCGAGGCGGGCTGGCGGGTGCTGCTCGTCGACGCCGATCTGCGCCGCCCGAAGGTCGACGACTACCTGGGCCTGGACGCCGGCGTCGGCCTCACCGACGTGCTGGTCGGCGACGTGAAGGTGGGCGACGTCGTGCAACGCTGGGGCGACAAGTCGCTGCTGGTGCTGCCCAGCGGGTCGGCCCCGCCGAACCCGAGTGAGCTGCTCGGCTCCAAGGCCATGTCGGACCTGCTGCTGGCGCTGCGCGAGTCGGCGGACATCGTGATCATCGACACCGCGCCGCTGCTCGCGGTGACCGACGGCGTGGTGGTGGCCGTGCAGGCCGACGGCGCGCTGCTGGTGACCCAGCAGGGCCGTACCTCGCGCACCCAGGTCGCTGCGGCGGCCCGGTCACTGCACTCGGTCTCGGTCCGGCTGCTCGGCTGTGTGTTGAACATGGCCAAGGTCGCCAAGGCCGAGGCGTACCAGTACGAGGCCTACCGGGTGGTGGCCTCGACTGCCGAGGCGTCGGTGCCCGCCGACCGGGCGGCGTCCGGCCGGCACAGCGCGACAGCCGACGGGGTCAACGGCGTCCCCGACCACACCCAGGAACTCACCCGGCTGCCCCGATGAGCGCGGCGAGGGGTCGCAGCGACCGTTCGATCTCCTCGGCGCAGCGTCGGAAGTCGGCCGCGGTACCGCCGATCGGGTCCCGAAGGTCGTCCTCGTCCGGGGCTGCGGGTTGCAGCCGTCCCCGGGCCTGGGCGGCGGCGGCGATCGCCGCCCGCAGCGGGTCGTCGGCCGAGTCGGCGGGCGGCTCGGCCGCCGCGGCCAGCCGGCCGAACTGGCGCAGTGTGAACGTGCGGTGCAGCGCTCCTGGCGCCAACGAGGTACAGATCGAGCGTTGGCGTCGGGTCGCGGTCAGCACGAGCGTCGCGTCGACCAGATGCTCGGGGCGCAGCCCCCTGGTCCGGAACGCCGCCGGGTCCGCACCGATCTCGGTCGCGACCTCCATGGCGTACGGGTGCATGGCCAGCCCGTCGATCGCGTCGGTGCCGGCGCTGGCCACCTCGACGGGTCGGTCCGCCAGCAGCCGGCGGGCCAGGTACTCGGCCATCGCTGACCGGCACAGGTTGGCGTGGCAGACGAACAACACGCGATCAGCCATCGGTGCCCCTCTCATCGGTACGGACACCGGCGCTCGCACCGCGGGGGCGGTGCGTCGACGCCGGAGGTCGCGCGGGGAGGGGTTGTCGGCATCGTACGCGCGCCGCACGCCGGCCGGTCGTGGTGCCGCGCCGGTCGCCGGCGATCCCTGTGGGACGGAGGCGCGCCGGTGAAGATCGGCATCCTGTCGTACCACTTTCCGCCCGAGCCGGCGTTCATCCCGGGGAGCCTCGCCGAGGAGCTGGCCGCGCGTGGGCACGAGGTGCGTGTCCTCACCGGCTTCCCGGACTACCCCGGTGGCCACGTCTATCCCGGCTGGCGGCAGCGGTGGCACCACGAGACGCACAGCCAACGGCTGAGCGTCCGACGGGTGCCCCGGTACCCCGGGGGTGCCGCGTCCGTCGGCGGCCGGATGGCCAGCTACCTCTCCTTCGCCGGCAGCGCGGGGCTGGTCGCACGCCGGTTCCTGGGAGACGTGGATGCGCTCTACGTCTTTCAACTGCCGGCGACGACGTTCGCCGCCGCCGGGGTGCTCCGGTTGCTCGGGCGGGTGCCGGCGGTGCTGCACGTGCAGGACGTCTGGACCCGCGACGGCGCGGACGAGGGGAGCGAGGGCCGCTGGGCGGCGCGGATGCGCGGCACGATGACCCGGATCTACCGGAGCGCCGCGCGAATCGCGGTCGCGGCGCCGTCGATGAAGGACCTGGTGGTCGCCGCCGGCGCCGACCCGGCCCGGGTCCGACTGGTGCTGAACTGGACCGATGAGCGGATCTTCCATCCGGCGACACCCGGCGCGGCGGCCCGCCAGCTGGTCCGTCGTGACGGTCGGTGCGTGGTGATGCACGCCGGGACCATAGGGGCGCGCCAAGGACTGGAGACCGCGGTCCGTGCGGCCGCGGCACTGGACCGGACGATGGATCTGGTTCTGGTCGGTTCCGGCGCGGCGGAGCGGCGGGTGCGGGGGCTCGCCGCGGAGCTGGGGGCGGAGAACGTCCGTTTCCTGGAGCGGCGGTCGCCGGTCGACATGCCCGAGCTGTACGCCGCCGCCGACTACCAGCTGGTCATGTTGCGCGACCTTCCTGAGCTGCGCGGCACTGTGCCCGGCAAACTCCAGGCCGCGCTCTCCTGCGCCGCGCCGGTCATCGCCTCCGCCGGTGGGGACACGGCCGAGTTGGTCGAACGGGCTCGGGCTGGGTTGTCCTGCCCGCCGGAGGACTGGGCGGCGTTGGCCGACAGGTTCTGGTTGGCAGCCACCATTCCGCCGCCGACCCGCACCGAGATGGGTCGCCGGGGGAGGGCCGCGTACCTGCGCGAGATGTCGCTGCCCGCGGGCGTGGACCAGATCGAACGGCTGTTGCACGAGGCCGCCGGACGGGTCGCAGAGCCCGCCGCTGAACCACGAAGAAAGCTCGCTTAAGGGACGACAATTGCAATAACGGTACGAACTTCCCTCAGGCGTGCTAAGAACGTCAGGGAATCGACCTTCTGTCCGGTTCCGCGAATGGGAGTGTGGTGTGACGGTGAGCGAACGTCCGATCCGGCGACGGAGCCGGTGCCGGCGTCGTCGGCGGGCCCGACTGCGACGGGCCCTCCTCGGCGCCCTCGTGGTTGGCTCGCTGCTGCTGGCGACCGGCGGGTGGATCGGCTTCCGCGGCTGGCAGGCGCGCACCCACCTGCTCAACGCCGCCGGCCTGGCCCGAGAGTTGAGCGCCCAGATCGTCGGTGGGGACACCGACCGCGCCCTGCGGACGCTCGCCGCCCTTCAGGAGCAGGCCGGCGCGGCTCGTACGGCAACGGCAGACCCGAGCTGGGAGCTCGGACGGCGTACGCCGATCGCCGGCGACGACCTCGACGCCGTCGCGCAGATCGCGGTCGCCATCGACGAACTGGCCCGGCACGCGTTCCCGACCCTGCTCCGGACGGACCTGGCCAGCCTGGTGCCGACCGGCGGCCGCGTGGACCTCGCCCGGCTCGCCGCCGTCTCCACGGAGCTGTCCGGGGTGCACGAGTCGGTGCAACGTACCCGCCAGAACCTGGCGGCGGTGCCGGCCGACAGTCTGGTCAGTCAGATCCGGCAGGCGCTGAGCGACCTGCGCGACGAGATCGACCGCCTCGCCAGCCTCACCACGGCCGCCGACCAGGGTGCCCGCCTCCTCCCGCCGCTGCTCGGCGCGAACGGCCCACGCCGCTACCTGCTCGTCTCGCAGAACCTCGCCGAGTTGCGCGCCACCGGCGGCATGTTCGGCGCGTACGCGATGATCGAGGCGGAGAACGGCAAGGTGAAGATGGGCAAGCAGGGCAGCACGTCCTCGCTCGGTCAGTTCACCCCGGCGCTGAAGGTGCCTGCCGAGACCCGGGCGCTCTGGACGGACCTGCCCGGCATCTATCCCGCCGACGTCAACCTGTCCCCGCACTTCCCGACCGCCGCCACGCTGTACCGCGAGATGTTCCGGCGCAAGACCGGCACCACTGTCGACGGCGTGCTCGCCGTTGATCCGGTGGTGCTGTCCTATCTGCTCAAGGCGACCGGTCCGGTGCTGGTGCCCGGCGGTGTCCCGCTCGCCAGCGAGAAGGTAGTGCAGACCCTGCTCAACGACAGCTACCAGAGTCTCGACGTCAAACAGCAGGACGAGTTCTTCGCGGCGTCGGCGTCCGCGGTGTTCGACGCCTTTTTCAAGAAGAATGTCAACCCACGGGTGTTGTTGTCCGCATTTGACCGTGCTATCACCGAACGCCGGATATTGTTCTGGAGTGCCCGACCTGAGGAACAGCGGACATTCGGCGAGAGCCGGATGGCCGGGACGCTTCCGGAACAGGACACCGTGCCGACCGTCGGCGTGTTCCTCAACGACGGCAGCGGCGCGAAGCTCGGCTACTACCTGCGGCCGACGGCGAACCTGACGGTCGGCGAGTGCCGGTCGGACGGCCGCCGTGAGCTCCGGCTACGGGTGACCCTGCGCTCAACGGCGCCGAAGTCCGGACTTAGCAAATCCGTGCTCGGCCTGGGCCTGGCTGGCGATCCGTACACCGCCCGCACGTTGGTGTCGATCTTCAGCCCGGCGGGCGGCGCGGTGCTGGAGGCCCGGCTGGACGGGGTCGAGACGGCACTTGGCAGCGGCACCGAACGCCGCCGTCAGGTGGCGACGGCCAGCGTCGATGTCGGCCCCGGCGCCGAGCGGGCACTGGAGGTCACCCTGCTGACGGCCAAGACCGGCGTTGGGCAGGCCGAGCTGTGGCTGACCCCCACCGCCAGCCCCTGGACCACCCAAGTTCATTCCGCACCAAGCTGTGATCAGTAGGAGGGAACCAAATCATGCGGCTATCCCGCATCATCATGGCGCTCACGGTCGGCCTGGCCGTGGTGGCCGTGCCGACGGCAGCGGGGGCGGCACAGCCGCAGCCGCAGCCCACCGCGACGACCGACCCGCCGCAACCGCCGCCGTACCCGCCGACCGCCGCGTCGCTGACCGTCAACCGGCCGACGATCTACCTCGGCGAAACGGTAGTGCTCACCGGCACCAACTTCGGTCCGAACGAGACCGTCGACATCAACGTGACTGTCACTCCGCAGGCCGCTCCGGCCGGCGGCGCGGCTCCGGCTCGCCGCAGCGACGGCAGCACCGTGGCAATGGCTCCGGTGGCCTACCAGGCGAGCGCGCCCCTGCACTTCACGGCGTACACCAACGCCCAGGGTCGCTTCACCAAGAGCTACAAGCCGTCGGTGACGGGTCTGCTGACCTTCACCGCCACGGGCCGGGAGTCCGGCCGTACCGCCACCACCGAGCTGCGGGTGCTGCACAAGAAGCAGCCGCTGCCCGTCACGGGTGACAGCCTCGGCACGCCCATGAAGCTCGGTGGCGGCCTGGTCGGCGCCGGAGCGGTGATGCTGCTGCTGACCCTGGCCTGGCGTCGTCGCCAGCGCTTCGGTGGTGCGGCGCACTAATCCACACCACCGGGCCGCGCCCGGACAGCACTCAAGCTGGCGCCCGTCGGAACACTCCGACGGGCGCCAGCCTGTTCGGATGGACGCCCGCCAGCGCCGTCCCCGGCCGTCGTCGGTCCGGCCATGCCCGCCGGTGTCAACGTCGACACCGAGCGGTACGGCATGCCCGCCGGTGTCAACGTCGAGCGGTACGCCCAACGTCCAGCGCTGCCGCGTCGAGGGTCAGCCGGCCCGCACCCGTCACCGGCGACAGTCTCTTCCCAGGCGGGGTGGGTAACACCGGCGAACGGCCTTCAACACGGTCACGCTGAGGCGCTGCCCAGCCCGTGTGTCCGCCAGCTGCCCATCTGCGGCCTCGGCGTGCGGCTTCGGTGTGTCTTGCGGCCTTTGCGCGGTCGACCCATTCATGATCGACTCGGGTTTCATGATGTCGGGCTGTCCGGCCGTCCGGGATGCCCCGACTTCCGTGAACCCGAGTGGATCACGCGGGTGAGGGTCGATTCGACGCCTTGGACGCGGCGCTGGATGGTTCGTTTGTCCGGCGGTGGGTGTTTGTGGGGTGTGGCCGGGTGCACTCGTGGGCCGGAATCGTGGCGGGGCCGGGGTCGTTACATACCCTGACGATCGCAGTACCACCGACCCGCCGCCCGACCCTGAGGGCTGGTCACGCAGGCTGGAATGCCAGCCGCCACCCGGTCGTTACAGTCCCCACGAACGACCACCGGGCACCGCCACGATGAGGGCGCCGGCGGTGGGCCACCCCCGGAATGACCCCGGCCCCCCGGTCGTTACACAGGGTCCCGGCGCCACGAGCCCCCCGCTCGCAGGTCGCCGACCCGACGCCCAGATGGCGTCACCCCCCAGACTTTTCCCCTTGCATGTGCAGCGCCGGACGAGGTGCTCACACCCCGCCGCCGTCCCCCTTGTGGTGGTTGGGTGTTCTACCCCCGAAGGAGCTACCCCTCATGAACACGATCTTCCGTAAGAGCATGCTGTCCGTTGCCGGTCTCGCGTTCGCCGGTGGTGTCTTCGCCGGCCCGATCGCCGCCCACGCCAACCCGGTGGATGCCAAGCCCGCCGCCGTGGCCGTGCAGTCGGCGCCGAAGCCGCAGGGCGACCAGTCGCACATCAGCCTGAACGATGAGCAGACTGCGAATGTGAAGGCGATCATCGCCGCGACGAAGAAGGCGGGTCTGCCGGAGCGGGCTGCGGTGATCTCGATCGCGACGAGCCTGCAGGAGTCGAAGCTGGAGAACCTGGGCCACCTGGGCGACATGAACGACCACGACTCGCTGGGCCTGTTCCAGCAGCGCCCGTCCAGTGGTTGGGGTACCCCGGAGCAGATCACCGACCCTGAGTACTCCACGACGGCGTTCCTCAAGGGTTTGAAGCAGGTCGACGGGTGGCAGGACATGCCCCTGACCGACGCCGCGCAGACCGTCCAGGTGTCGGCCTACCCGGACGCCTACGCCCAGTGGGAGCAGCAGGCCACCGACCTCGTCGGCCAGCACTGGAACAGCTGACCCGCACCACCGCAGGACAAGCACGCAACACCACGCACAACAGCACCACCGCACGACACCAACCGCTGGCCGGCACCCGTAACCCCGGGTGCCGGCCAGCGGCCTTTCTGTTGTGGCCGGACGCTGCCCGCCGGTCGCGGAACTAGAGGTCCCGGTGCCAGCGCCCTCCGGGGATGTGGATCGAGTCATCCAACCCGCATCTGCCCGAGATCTTGGACAGTTTCCGTTCCGTGCGAACGGAAACTGTCCAAGATCTCCGTGGACGGGACGAGGAATCATCGGTGCGTCAGTTGACCCGCCGCCCTAGAGGCGCAGGTCGAGGGCCGCGGACACCGGCCGATGGCGCGGGGCGCGGGCACAGGCCGGGGAACGCCGCTCAGTGGGAGCAGCAGGCCACCGACCTCGTCACCCAGCACTGGAACGGCTGACCCGCACCACCCGCAGTACACGCACACCAGCACTACAGCACGGCAAGGCCACCGCACGGCAAGGCCACCGCACGGCAGGACGCACCGCACGGCAAGGCCACCGCACGGCAGGACGCACCGCACGGCAAGGCCACCGCACGGCAGGACGCACCGCACGGCACCGACCGCTGGCCGGCACCCAGATCCGTGGTGCCGGCCAGCGGCGTACCCCGGTCAGTTCTTGTGGTTGTGGGTGCGCCAGATATCGATCAGCGCGGCGATCAACGCGAGCACGATGATGCCGGTGGCGAGCATGAGGGACTGTTCGAAGGCGTTGGTCCAGTCGCCGTGGCTGTCGGCCAGCGTGGAGAAGAACAGCGAGCCGACGGCGGCGATGCCGGCGGCGGCGCCGATCCGCTGGCCGGTCTGGAGCATGCCGGCGCCGCTGCCCGCCTGATCGACAGGCACCTCGGAGAGGGTGATCGTCTGGTTGGGGGCGATCACCAGTCCGCTGCCGATGCCGGCGACGAGCAGGGGGCCGGCGGTGACCCAGGGCGCTGGGGCGTCCGGGAAGAGCCGTAGTGCGATAACGGTGGCTGCCAGTCCGACCACGACGGTGAGCAGTCCGATGGCCACGAGTGGTCGGCCGAAGCGGTTGACGATGCGGCCACCGAGTACGGCGGCGGCCGCCGAGCCCAGGGCGAAGGGGGTGATGGCCAGGCCGGCGACGAGGGCGCTGTAGCCGAGCCCCATCTGCAGGAACAGGGTGAAGATGAAGAAGATCGCGGTGAAGCCGCCGAAGTAGACGAGCGCGAGGATCGAGCCCAGCGTGTACGACTGGAAGCTGAACAGCCGGAGGTCGAACAGGGGTTGGTGGTGGCGTGCGTACCGTCGTTCCCAGAGCCCGAAGGCGACCAGCACGGCCAGGCCGGCCGGGATGAGCGCCCACTTCCAGGGGGTCCGCCACTGCTGTTCCTGCACCAGTGGCAGCAGGACCAGGACCACACCGACGCCGAGCAGTAGGACGCCGAACGGGTCGAGTCGACGCCAGCCGGGTTGTCCGGTGGGGCGGCCGGGTAGCAGCCGCCAGCCGAGGATCACCGCGAGGACGCCGACCGGCACGTTGACGAAGAAGACCCAGCGCCAGCCGTGTTCGTCGCCGCCGACGGCGATGAGCAGTCCGCCGAGCAGCGGTCCGACGGCGGTGGAGATGCCGATGGTGGCGCCGAGCAGCCCGAACGGGCGGGCGCGTTCGGGCCCGCGGAACAGTTGCTGGATCAGCCCGATGACCTGGGGGTTGACGACGCCGGCGGCGGCGCCTTGGAGCAGTCGGGCGATGACGAGCCAGGTCGGGGAGGTGGCGAGGCCGGCGAGGGCGCTGGTGATGGTGAACAGCGCGATGCCGAAGACGAACGCGTTGCGTCGACCGCGGGCGTCGCCGAAGCGGCCGGCGGGGACCAGCGCCAGGCCGAAGGTGAGCGCGTACCCGGAGAGGATCCACTGCAGGTCGCTCGGTGACGCGTGCAGCGCCCGGTCGATGGAGGGTACGGCCACGTTGACGATGCTCACGTCGAGCAGCGTCATGAAGGCGGCGACGAGTCCGACGCCGACTGCCTGCCAGCGTCGTCGGTTCTCGGCCGCTGTCACCGGCTGCGGCGTCTGCGCCGCGCTCATCGCGCCCCCCGTCGACCCTCGGTCATGCATGATTGACCGCTACCCGGGTCTTCGGGGGGCGAACCGTGCCGGTTGGTTCCGCGGGTCACGCCATCTGGCGGGCGCAGAACCGGGCACCGAAGTCGAGGCCTGCCATCGGTGAGTCCTCGCGGTGCAGCAGGCCCTTCTCCGTGAGCAGGTGCAGGGGGCTGCCCACCTGCTCCTGGGTGAGCCCGGATTCCTCGGCGATCAGGTCCGGGTAGGGCACCTGCCCGCGTGCCTCAAGGGTGGTGACCGCCTGGTACACCCGTTGCTCGGCCTCCGACAGTTGCACCTGCTGCATGGTTCCTCCTTGTGCTCGTCCGCCACTGCGGTGGCGGTTGCCGTGCGCCGGTTACCCCCTCGGTGCCCGAAGATGCACACCCGATCGGGCGGTCACGGCGGCGGGCGGGTCCGGCGGTCGGGCCGGGGAGGTGCCCTAGGCTGCTTCCGTGATCGTTTGGGATCTCGTCGTCGTCGGCGCTGGCCCCGCGGGGCTGTCCGCGGCGCACGCCGCTGCCAGTGCTGGCGTCTCCACACTTGTCGTCGAGCGAGCCGTGCACCCGCGGTACAAGACCTGCGGTGGTGGCCTGATCGGCACCTCGCTGGCGGCCGTTCAGGATCGGATCGAGGTGCCCGCGCACGACCGGGTGGACCGGGTGACGTTCACCCGCGACGGCCGTCGGGAGTTCACCCGCCGCAACGGCAGTCCGGTGGTGACGATGGTGCGCCGCGAGGAGTTCGACGACCGGCTGCGCGCGGCGGCGGTGGCCGCGGGCGCACAGCTGCGGGAGCGGGTCGCGGTCCGCGCGATCGAGCAGGACCCCGAGGGGGTACGCCTGCGGCTGGCCGACGGTACGACGATCGCGGCTCGTGCCGTGATCGGGGCGGACGGCTCGTCCGGGGTGACCGGCCGGCACGTCGGGGTCCGGTACCGGCAGGTGGATCTGGGTCTGGAGTTGGAGATTCCGGTGCCGCCCGTCGAGCAGGAGCGGTGGCGGGGCCGGCTGCTGTTGGACTGGGGTGCCATGCCGGGTTCGTACGCCTGGGTCTTTCCCAAGGGTGACCGGCTGACCGTCGGTGTGATCGCCGGGCGGGGGGCGGGGGAGGGGACCCGCGACTACCTGCGGCGGTTCGTCGACCGGTTGGGTCTGGCCGGGTTGCCGGCGGAGCACGACTCCGGTCACCTGACTCGTTGTCGGGCGGAGGATTCACCGTTGCGCAACGGCCGGGTGCTGGTCGTGGGGGATGCGGCGGGGTTGCTGGAGCCGTGGAGCCGGGAGGGCATCAGCTTCGCGTTGCGCTCCGGCGAGTTGGCCGGGGCTGCGGTCGCTGGCGGTGACCTGGCCGGGTATGAGCGGGCGGTGGCTGAGCGTCTGCTGCCGGAGATGCGGGCGGGGTTCCGGCTGCTCGACGTGTTCACCCGTCGCCCGGACGTGTTCCACGCCCTGTTGGCGACTCCGCCGGGCTGGCGGATGTTCGTGCAGTTCTGCCAGGGGCGGGCGAGCTTCGACGAGATGCTGCGCCGCCGCCCGATCCGGGCGGCCCTCGCGGTGCTCGACCGGGTGTCTCATCCATCGCGCCAGGCCACCACCGCTCACCCAGGATCCTAGGACGCCTTACGGGGTGTGCGCCCGGCTACTGGTGCCGACCGCCGTGAACGGCAGACAATCACAGCGGAGCAGGAGGAGGCGCTGATGACCGAGCAGCCGTTCACCGACGACGAGTACGCGTTTCTGCGTCACACGCGGTTCGGGGAGTTGCCGCCCGCCGTCCGACCCGACGAGCGGGTGGCCCTGACCGAGACCGATCCCGGGCGCGATCGGCCGGAGGAGTCCGACGACCCGATCCGCTGGAACGTGCAGGGCTGAGAACGCGCGACGGGCCGCGGGTGTCGCCACCCACGGCCCGTTCGTGATGCGCTGCCGTCAGAAGACGGGCACGCCCTCGCGTACCAGACGCCAGTTGGGCTGGAAGAAGTCGGCCGGGTCGATCGTTCCCCTGGCCTGCGCCCAGTCGATGAGCAGCTGACGGATCTCCTGCTGCGCGTTGTAGACCTGGGTCTTCACGATGCCGGGGAAGTTGCCGCCGCCGCTGCGTCGGTAGTTGTTCACCGCCACCACGAACTGGGCGTTGTCCGCCACCGGGGTGTCGGTGCCGGCCAGCACCAGGCGGGTGATCCGCTGCCCGACCGGCTTGGAGATGTCGATGTCGTAGTCCAGGCCGGAGAAGACGTCGTAGTTGTAATCCGGCACGGCCGGGTCACTGATCTGCTCCGGGTCGACCGGGGCGCCCGGCGCGAACGTACGGAAGTACTTCGCCGAGTACTCCAGATACGCGCGCACCTCGGCCCCGTTGAGGACTACCGCCTCGAGGGTGTTGTCGTACACGTACAGGCCGGCCACGTCGCGGATCTTCACATCGCCGGCCGGGAAGACGGCGGTCCGGCTGAACGGCGCCGCGATCGACAGCACCGGCAGGTCCGCGTACGCCGTGCCCGCCAGCGCCGCGCCGACCACCTCGGTCTGCACGTGGTTGATGAAGTCCAGGATCGGCGTGTCCTTGTACCGCGACTCCGCCGCCGACAACTCCACGGTGGACTGCGCGACCACCTGGTTGACGTACGCGATGGTCTTCTGGTGCTGGGCCCGCACGGCCGCGAGCACCTTCGGGTCCTCGACCACAGTGTTGGTGTTCAGCATGGTGGCGGCCTTCTTGGTGATCGTCCACCGGCCACGCTCACGGGTGAGGGTGAAGTCCATCCGGGTGAGCCGCTGGCCCCACTTCGACGGCTCGGAGAGCAGCACCTGCGTGCCGGTGCGCTCGTTGGTGACGAACCGCTCGACCACCTCGTTGTGCGCGTGACCGAAAAGGATCGCGTCGATCCCGGGCACCTGCTGGGCGATCAGCGCCACCGGGTTCTCGTTCGGCAGCTCCGGGCCGTAGCTGGAGGTGCCGCTGTCACCGCCGTGCGCCGAGATCAGCACGAGGTCCGCACCGCGGGCCCGCATGATCGGCACCCACTTCGCGGCGGTCGCGATCATGTCGTCGAAGCGCAGCTTGCCCTCGACGTTGCCCTTGTCCCAGATGGCCACACCGGGGTTGGTCAACCCCAGGATGCCGACCCGCAGGGTCGGCGCGGCGAAACCGAGGGAGACCTTCTTGATGACGTACGGCAGGAAGGCCGGCTTGCCGGTCTTCGCGTTGACCGCGTTCGCGGCGAGCGCCGGGAAGCCGAGCTGACGGATCCACAGGTCCAGCAACGGCAGGCCGTAGTTGAACTCATGGTTGCCCAGGGTCACCGCGTCGTAGTCGATGACGTTCATGGCCCGTGCCATCGGGTGCTTCTCCCCGGTGGCGGTGATCGGCTCCTGCTTGGCGTAGTACGTGGCCAGCGGCGTGCCCTGGATCGTGTCGCCGGCGTCGAGCACCAGCGTCGCCTTGCCGCGCCGTTCCCGACGGATCTGGTTGATCAGAGTCGCCAGCTTCGCGACGCCGATGTCGTTCTGCTTGCTGTCGTCGTACTCGGCGTCGCGGTAGTAGTCCCAGTTGTAGACGTTGCCGTGCGTGTCCGACGTGCCCAGGAGGGTGAGGTCCCAGGTGCGCGGCCGGGCCGGGCCGGCCGCCTGCGCGGGCGCGGCGGCGATCAGCGGGGTCGTCGCCGCGGCCGCCGCGGCGACGAGCACTTGGCGGCGCGACGGGCCGGAGGAAGAGGTCATGGCGTGCCTTTCCATGGGGGTGGATGCGCCTCGTGAGCGCCTTGCGCACCATAACCAGCACCCGGCACTACCGCCACGGCAGCCCCGATCGTTGCAGCGGTTTCCGCAGGCCGACGCGGGGTAGGGCGGTCAGGGACGGTATTCGTGGGAGAGCGCCGCTTCCCGCGCGCAGCAAGGAGAGTTCTCAGTGAGCGAGGATCAGCACACCCAGCAGGACCCGACCAGCCAGTACGGCCAGCAGTCCGGCCAACCCGCACAGCAGCAGTCAGCGCCCGGCTCGACCGGGGAGATGACCCCGAAGCCGGACCACGGGGAGGAGTCGTACCGGGGCAGCGGCAAGCTCGACGGCAAGCGGGCGCTGATCACCGGCGGTGACTCGGGGATCGGCCGGGCGGTCGCGATCGCCTTCGCCCGGGAGGGCGCGGACGTGCTCATCTCCTACCTCGGTGAGGAGGAGGACGCCGACGCCCGGGAGACCATCCGGCTGGTCGAGGCCGCCGGCCGGCGGGGCGTCGCGGTACGCGGTGACATCACCGACGAGGCGCACTGCCAGGAACTGGTCGACCGGGCGGTACGCGACCTGGGCGGACTCGACATCCTGGTCAACAACGCGGCGTACCAGATGTCGCAGGACAAGGGGATCCTCGGCATCAGCACCGAGCAGCTCGACCGGGTGTTCAAGACCAACCTGTACGCGATGTTCTGGCTCTGCAAGGCCGCCATTCCGCACCTGGCCGAGGGGTCGGCGATCATCAACACGTCGTCGATCCAGGCGTTCGACCCGTCGCCGCAGTTGCTGGACTACGCCACCACCAAGGCGGGGATCGCCAACTTCACCAAGGCCCTCGCCGCCGACCTGGCCGAGCAGGGCATCCGGGTCAACGCCGTCGCGCCGGGGCCGGTGTGGACGCCGCTGATCCCGGCCACCATGCCGGAGGAGAAGGTGAAGCAGTTCGGCACCGACACCCCGGAGGGGCGTCCCGGGCAGCCGGCGGAGCTGGCGCCCGCGTACGTCTTCTTCGCCTCGCAGGAATCCAGCTACGTGACGGGCGAGATCCTGGGGGTCACGGGCGGTCGACCGACCAAGTGACCCGCCGTCGGGTGGGCGTCCGCCCGGGGCGCCCGCCCGGCGGTCCGCCGTGCTCATGCGGCTTGTCGCTGTGGCCTGCTCGCGCGGTCCCTTGTTCGCGCGGTCCCTTGTTCGCGCGGTCCCTTGTTCGCGCGGTCCCTTGTTGGTGTGGCTTGTTCGCGTGGCTCGGCGGTCAGCGTGGCCAGGCGGCGAAGCGTTGCCGGATCTCGGCGACGTCGGCGGCGCCCAGGCCGTACCGGCCGAAACGCTGGTCGGAGAGCCGGTCCAGGTAGCGGCCGGCGGCGCGCACGTCGTCCGGGTCCAGCGCGGGGTCGACCTGCCGTGCCAGGACCAACAGCTCGGTCACGTCGTAGTGGTCGAGGGCCGCTGCCACGTCGATGAAGTCGCGAACCTCCCGCCGGTTGACCAACGCCGCGATCTTGTTCGCCACCAGGTCACGAACGTCCATCACCGGGCCGAGGTCCATCACCACCGGACTCTGCTGGCGGTCCAACCGGGCGAGGCTGAGCCGGATCTGCCGTCCGTCGCGGCTCACCACGAAGTCCTTCATGTCCTGCTCGTACCCGTCGAACAACTCGGCCAGCTCACTGTCCGGGTCGGCGTCACTGACGATGAACCCGGCCCGCTCCAGGGCCACCCGCACCCCGGCGGACGCCGCCGCCGCGGCGCCCTCCACGTCCGCGAAGAGGTCGACGTCCTCCGTCGGTCGGGCGACCAGCCCGTGCGCCGCCCACGCCACCCCACCACCCAGAACGAACCGGTACGGCCCGGCGGCGGCAAGCGCCACCCGGGCCACCTCCCGGTAGAACTCGTGCAGATGAGGTTCGATCACGCCGCGCGCAGGCCGCGGTGCCGGCTCTCCCACGCCTGGCGTACGCCCCGAGGCAGGTTGAGCAGTCGCCACACCCGACGCAGCGTCCGCCCGTTGATCAGGGCGCGCAGATCCTCGGCCCGAGTGGTCTCGCGAAGCACGTTCTCGTACATCCAGAGCAACTGGTCGGGGTCGCCGAGGTCGAACGTGCGCTCGGCGTTCCACATCAGCCGTACCGGCAGCTCCACGACACCTCGGGTAGGGCCGGCCAGCTCCGCGAGCGTCCGCGCCACCACAGCGGGGCGACCCGGGCGGGCGAGAAAGGCCACGCCGGTCGCGGTGGGGGAGACGGCCTGCATGGTGTCAGGGTAACGCCCACCAGACCCGGTGTCGCTCAGGTCGATCCCAGCACGCTCCTCCAGGCGCGCCGGCCCGACCCTCATCGCCTCCAATTTTGTCCGGTTTGCGCGTAGTGGTGCGCTCGGCCGGTTCGTGATCGACTCGGGTTTCATGATGTCGGGGTGTCCGGCCGTCCGGGATGCCCCGACTTCCGTGAACCCGAGTGGATCACGCGGGTGAGGGTCGATTCGACGCCTTGGACGCGGCGCTGGGTGGGTGGTTTGTCCGTGACCGGGGGTTTCTGGGTGGTGACCGGATGCACTCGTGGGTCGGAATCATGGCCGGGGCGGGGTCGTTACATACCCTGACGATCGCAGTACCACCGACCCGCCGCCCGGACCCCTGAGGGCTGGTCGCGCAGGTCGGAAATGCCAGACCCCCTCCGGTCGTTGCAGTCCCCACGAACGACCGACGGGCACCGCCTCGATGAGGGTGCCGGCAGGTGAGCCATTCGGGAATGGTCCCGGCCCCCGGGTCGTTGCAGTCCCCACGACGACCAGCGGGCACCGCCTTGATGAGGGTGCCGACGGGTGGGCCAACCCGGAATGACCCCGGCCCCCCGGTCGTTACACAGGGTCCCGGCGCCACGAGCCCCCCGCTCGCAGGTCGCCGACCCGACGCCCTGATGGGCGTCACCCCCCAAAGACTTTTCCCCTTTGTATGTGCAGCGCCGGACGAGGTGCTCACACCCTGCCGCCGTCCCCCTTGTGGTGGTCGGGGTGTTCTACCCCCGAAGGAGCTACCCCTCATGAACACGATCTTCCGTAAGAGCATGCTGTCTGTTGCTGGTCTCGCGTTCGCCGGTGGTGTCTTCGCCGGTCCGATCGCCGCCCACGCCAACCCGGTGGATGCCAAGCCGGTCGCGGTGGCCGTGCAGTCGGCGGCCCCGAAGCCGCAGGGCGACCAGTCGCACATCACCCTCAACGACGAGCAGACCGCCAACGTCAAGGCGATCATCGCCGCCACGAAGAAGGCCGGTCTGCCGGAGCGGGCTGCGGTGATCTCGATCGCGACGAGCCTGCAGGAGTCGAAGCTGGAGAACCTGGGCCACCTCGGCGACATGAACGACCA
>NZ_JBFASO010000003.1:339263-830798 GCF_040677775.1 Micromonospora sp. NPDC053740 | reverse complement strand
GCTACCCGGTTCGTGATCCTGGTCGGACTGCCTGAGGGCAAGGTCTCCGAACACGTCGTGTCCCAGTTGGCCGCGGCGATGACCTGGCTCCCGCAACGCTTACGCGCCTCGCTGACCTGGGACCAGGGCGTGGAGATGGCCCGCCATCGTGACTTCACCATCGCCACTGACTGCCCGGTCTACTTCTGCGACCCACACAGCCCCTGGCAACGCGGCAGCAACGAAAACACCAACGGGCTACTACGCCAGTACTTCCCCAAAGGCCAATTCGACTTCACCACCATCGACCAAACCGGCCTCGACCACGTCGCCGACGAACTCAACGACCGCCCCCGCATGACCCTGGGCTGGGCAACCCCAGGTGAGAAGATGACCCAACTTCTCGGTGTTGCAACCACCGGTTGAGCCCGCCCTGCTAACGGAAACTGTCCAAGATTGCTCGTATCGCAGCCCAACGGCATCGCAGATCCGGTAGGTCGGTGGTCAACTTCGGCCAGGGCAGGGCTTGGGACCGCCCCGGACCGCCCGGCCACCGCCGCGGACAGCCCGGGACCGCGCCGGGACCACCCACGACCGCCGCGACCGCCGGGACCACCCGGACTGCCCGCGACCGCCGGGACCGCCGGGACCGCCGGGACCGCCGGGACCGCGCCGAGACCGCCCGGGACCAGCCGGGACTGCCCCGGAACGCGCCGAGACCGCCCGGGACTGCCCGGCACCGCCGGGACCGCCCGGCACCGCCGGGACCACCCCGAGACCGCCCGGGACTGCCCGGCACCGCCGGGACCGCCCGGCACCGCCGGGACCACCCCGAGACCGCCGAGCCCATCCGCGACCGCGCCGGGACCAGCCGGGACCGCGCCGGGACCAGCCGGGACCGCGCCGGGACCAGCCGGGACCGCGCCGGGACCGCCCGGGACCCACCCGCGACCGCCGCGACCGCGCCGGGGCCACCCCCGGGGTTGGACCTTCAGGCGGCCGCCCAACTGCGGGGGCCAGACGGAAGCGCCCGCACCGACGGACGTCGGGGCGGGCGCTTCGGGGTACCGAGGGGCAGGTCAGGGGGCTATGTAGGTGACCGTTATCTGCTGGTAGCCGAGGGAGCGGAGCAGCCCTTCCAGCATCTTGCGGGTGTTCTCCTCGGCTCGGGCGGAGAGCCCGCTGTCCCGGGCGGCGGCGGTGATCCGGTCCTCGGCGAGCTTGTAGACCTGCTGCTGCCGGTTGGGGTCGTTGCCGACCAGGTCACCGAGCCGGTTGAGCAGGCCGCGCTGCTCGGCGAAGACGTAGCTCTTCTCCATGTCGAGGTTGGTCTCGCCGAGCTGCGGCGCGGGCAGCTTGATCTCGACGGACTTGCCGTCGGCGGACTGGACGACGGCACCCTCACCGATCTTGGTGAAGTCGACGTACGCCTCGACGCTGCCGGCCCCGACGAACAGGGTGCGCTCGTTGAGCAGGAAGTCTGGGACGTTGCGCCGGTCGTTCTGCGTGTCGACCACGACCTGGAAGTTGCCTTCCGCGGCCACGTATCGGCTGAGGTCCTGGATCGACTTCAGCAGTGGTGGCTGACTGCGGTCGGTCTGTTCCTTGGCGAACGGGTTGCGGAACTCCGGGAGGATCCCGGTCGCCTGAATGCCGAGCAGCACGACCACTGCCAGCGCGGCGGCGCCGAGCAGCAGGAGCAGGCCGCGGGCGGCCCCACCGCCACCGCCGGGGGCGTCGCCACCGCTCGGCGGGCCACCGGGCCCATCGGACCCATCAGGACCAGCGGGACCAGCGGGACCACCAGGCCCACCGGGGGCACCAGGTGTGTCAGCGGTCCACTCGGGTGTCGCGGTCGACCGCGCCTTGAGATCGTCACCGGTCGGGTAACCGGGGAACTCTCTCGTGGGCTCGTTGCTGCCAGCGTCGCGGGCCATCACGCTCACCGTCCTCGTCAGACACGTCGTCTGTCAATGACGGTACGGCCCCGATACGACAGTCGCTCGGTGAGCGCCAGGAAGTGACAAACGAGCAGGTCAGGCGAACGCGGAGAGCCCGGTGAGTCGCTGCCCGATGACCAGTTGGTGGATCTCGGAGGTGCCCTCGTAGGTCAGCACGCTCTCCAGGTTGTTGGCGTGCCGCATGATCGGGTACTCACCGGAGACGCCGTTGGCGCCGAGGATGGTGCGGCACTGCCGGGCGATGGCCAGGGCCTCCCGCACGTTGTTCAGCTTGCCCACGCTGACCTGCTCGGGCCGCAGCCGTTGGGCGTCGGCGAGCCGGCCCAGGTGCAGCGCGAGCAGTTGCCCCTTCACCAGCTCGACGGCCATGTCGGCGAGCTTCGCCTGGGTGAGTTGGAAGCCGGCCAGTGGGCGACCGAACTGGGTGCGGCTGCTCGCGTACGCAAGTGTGGTTTCCAGGCAGTCGCGGGCGGCGCCGACCGCGCCCCAGACGATGCCGTAGCGGGCCTCGGTGAGGCAGCTCAGCGGTGCCTTGAGCCCGACCGCCTCGGGCAGTTGGGCGTCGGCCGGGAGCCGGACGTCGTCGAGCACGATCTCGCCGGTCACCGACGCGCGCAGCGACATCTTGCGGCGGATCTCCCGGGTGGTGACGCCGGGAGTGTCAGTGGGTACGGCGAAACCCCGTACGCCCTCGTCGGTGCGCGCCCAGATCACCGCGACGTCCGCGATCGGGGCGTTGGTGATCCACATCTTCCCGCCGGTGAGCACCCAGTCGTCGCCGTCACGGCGGGCCCGGGTGGCCATCGAGGCGGGGTCGGAGCCGTGATCCGGCTCGGTCAGGCCGAAGCAGCCGATCGCCTCACCGGTGGCCATCGACGGCAACCAGCGTTGCTTCTGCTCCTCGCTGCCGTAGCGCCAGATGGCGTACATGGCGAGCGATCCCTGCACGGAGACCAGGGATCGGAGGCCGGAGTCGCCGGCTTCCAGTTCCTGGCAGGCCAGCCCGTAGGCGACGGCGGAGGCGCCGGCGCAGCCGTAGCCGGTCAGGTGCATGCCGAGCAGGCCGAGCTTGCCGAACTCGCGGGCCAGTTCCCGGGCGGGCACCTTGCCGTCCTCGTACCAGTCGGCGACGTGGGGTCGCACCCGGTCGTCGACGAGTTGGCGGACGACGTCGCGGATCTGCCGCTCCTCCTCGCTGAGCGACGGGTCCAGGTCGAGCAGGTCCAGCGCAGCGGTCATGGACGCCACCCTAACGAAGGTTCAGTGGGGGAAAGAAGGGCTCGTCACTCGATGGGCTCGGAGAGCACCAGCACCCGCGCGTGGATCTGGTTGCGCTGCTGGAGGGCGGCGCGCAGCGCCCGGTGTAGCCCGTCCTCCAGGTAGAGCCCGCCGTTCCACTGCACGACGTGCGGGAAGAGGTCACCGTAGAAGGTGGAATCCTCGGCGAGGAGTTTGTCCAGCGCCAACTCGCGCTTGGTGGTGATCATCTGATCCAGGCGCAGTGGCCTGGGCGGGATCTCCGCCCACTGCTTGAGCGTCAGATTGTGCTCCGGATAGGGACGCCCGTCCCGGACCGCTCTGAAGATCACGACGGCACGCTCCCCTCCCCGTGGCCGGGCCGACCGACGGCGCCGAGCCGGGCCGCGGCGGGCACCGCGCGGCGCGGCACCGATGACCGTGCCAGCCTAGCCGGCCAGCGCACGCTACGTTCTGCTCCCTGATGTCAGTTTCGCTATCGCTCGTCCGATCCTCAACCGGACGAACGGGACGTCCGCGTCAGTTCCACCGCCCGCGTCGCACCACCTCGTCCATCGGGCGACGTCCACGGCGCAACGATGGTGACCGATGGTCGGCCGCACGGTAACCGATTGTGACGGCACCGATGGGTTGGTACTCGGCCGGCACGCCGAACGCGTCCCGGTAGGCGGCGAGCCGTTGCGGTGGAATGCCGAAGAAGCACGCCCCCAGCCCCTCGTCCACGGCGGTGAGCAACATCAGCAACGCCGCGAATCCGGCATCCACGTGCCAGTACGGCACCGGCCACCGGTCCGTGGACTGATCCATCCAGCCCTTGTCCGGCTCCGCGTACCGCCGTAGGTAGGCCGACTCGTTGGCGTGCGGCACCACGATCAGGGGTGCCCGGCGCATGCCCGCGAGCCAGCGCTCCCGCCCACCGCCAGCGGGGGTGGTGGCGGCCCAGAACCGGTCCCGATCGGCCAGTTCCTCCAACACCAGGAAGCCCCAGCCCTGGGCGAAGCCGGCCGACGGCGCGCGGACCGCGTGGTCGAGCAACCGGTCCACCACGTCGGGCGGGACCGGGCGGTCCGGGTCGTAGTTGCGCACCATCCGCCGTCGGCGGACGACCTCGGCGAACTCCATCAGGCGCCGGGGCGGATGCCCCAGGCACCTCGCCAGGTGGTGCCGGGCTTGAGGGTGAGCAGGTCCTTGCCCGACCGGAACGCGTCCGGCGGGCAGGTCATCGGCTCGACCGCCACCGAGCGGCGGTGCCGTTCGCCGGTGAGGGCGTCCCCGGTGAACACCTGCCACCAGCCGAACTCGGCGTCCGCCCAGATGCTCACGGCGGCCGAACCGTCCGGCGCGGCGAGGCTCACCGACGAACCACCGTCGACGTCCCGGATCACCTCGCCGAAGCAGGAGTCCAGCACCGCCGCACCGATCCGGCGGGGACTGGTCCAGTCGTACTCGGTGCCGGCCACCGGGGTCACCCCCACCGGCAGCAGCCGACCGTCCACCAGCACCCGGCTCCGGGTGGGCAGCCGCAGCACCAGGTCGTCCACCGCGACGCCCGGCAGTTGCAGGTACGGGTGCACGGAGAAGCCGAACGGGGCCAGTTCCCCGCCGATGTTCGTCACCTCGTGCTCGGCGCGCAGCCCGTCCGCGTCGACGCTCCACCGGCTGCGCAGCCGCAGCGGCCACGGGTAGCCGGGCTGCGGCGGCAGGTCGTAGCCGACCGTCACGGCGTCGGTCGACTGCTCCAGCAACTGCCACGGCACCCAGTTGACCAGCCCGTGGATGGCCACGTGCCGCTCCGGCTCGGTCAGCGAAAGCTGGTGTGTCCGCCCGTCGAACGAGTAGCGACCATCGCGGATCCGGTTCGGCCAGGGTGCCAGCACCTGCCCTGTGCAACCGGGGCAGACCTCGTCGGTCTGGTACCCGTCGAGCAGGTCGACGCCGTCGTGCCGGTACGTCCGGAGCCCACCGCCGACCTCCACGATGACGGCCTCGTGACCGGCGGCGGAGATGGTCCACTGGGCGCCGGAGAACGGGCGCGGATCAGGGCTTTCCATGCCGGCGACCCTAACCGGTCAGGTCCGGTCGCCGCTCGACGCCGTCGCCGCCCGGTAGCGCAGCAGCGCCGGGAACGCGACGGCGAGCACCACCACGAGCACCGCGGAGGCGAGCCCACCGGCCACCCAGGCCACCCCGCCACCGAACCCGGCGGCCATGGTGCCGGCGCGCAGGTCGCCCAGGCGTGGGCCACCCGCCACCACCACCGTGTTCACGCCCTGGAGCCGGCCGCGCATCCGGTCCGGTGCGTAGACCAGCAGCATCGACTGACGCAGCACCGCGCTGATCAGGTCGGCGGCGCCGGCCACGGCGAGCAGCACGACCATCAACCAGAGTTGGTGGGCCAACCCGGCTACGGCGATCGCCAGTCCCCAGCCGACCACCGCGAGCACCAGGCCGAGCCCCTGCCGGCGGATCCGGCCGATCCAGCCGGAGGTCAGCCCTCCGATCATCGAGCCGATCGCGATGGCGCTGTAGAGCAGACCGACCGCGCCACCGCCGCCGAACCGCTCGTGGGCGATCTCCGGGAAGAGGGCCCGTGGCATGGCGAGGATCATCGCGATCAGGTCCACCCCGAAGGACAGCAGCAGAACCGGGGTGGTGGCCAGGTAGCGAAAGCCGTCGATGACGCTGGCCAGGCCGGCCCGCCGGGCCTGACCGTCGGCGGTGGGCTCGGGCGGGAGCGAGGGTAGCCGCAGCGCGGCCCAGAGCATCGCGGTGAACAGCACCGCGTCCAGCCCGTAGGCGATCGGCAGGACCACAGTGGTGTCCGGCGAGGCGGCGAGGATCAGGCCGGCGGCGAGCGGGCCGGCGACCGAAGCGGCGGTGAAGGTCGTGTAGTTCAGGGTGGAGGCGGACACCACCAGGTCTTCCGGCACCAGCCGGGGCAGCATGGCGCTGCGCGCCGGCGAGCTGATCGCGAAGGCGACCGACTGCACCGCCATCAACGCCAGCAGCAGCACCGGGCTGCCCACGTTCAACAGCGCCTGGAGCAGCAGCCCGAGAGTGGATGCCCAAAGCAACAATGAGCCGCCGAGCAGCACCGCACGCCGGTCGCGGGCGTCGGCGACCGCGCCGCCCCAGAGCCCGAAGACCAGCAACGGTACGAAGGCAGCAATCCCCAGCAGGCCCACCCAGAACGAGTCCCGGGTCAGCGCGTACATCTCCACCGGCACCGCTACGGCGGTGAACTGGAAGCCGAACATCGCCACCGTGTTGCCGAGCCAGAGCCGGCGGTACGCCGGAACCCGCAGCGGACGTACGTCGATCGCCCAGCGGCGCGCTGCGCGCGGCCGGGTCTCCCGCACACCCGTCACGGCGCCAACCGCTCGACGATCCAGTCACCCTCGTCGGGGCGACGGAAGCGGAGCCGGTCGTGCAACCGCCCGGCCCGGCCCTGCCAGAACTCCACCGAGTCGGGTTGGACCCGGAGCCCTCCCCAGTGCGGCGGGGTCGGGATCTCGGCCTGGTCGGCGAACCGCTCGACCGCCTCCCGGTACCGCTGCTCCAACGCCGCCCGACCCGACACCACCTGCGACTGCGGGCTGGCCCAGGCGCCCAGTTGGGAGCCGCGCGGCCGGCTGGCGAAGTACGCGTCGGTCGTGGCGCTGTCGACGGGCGCGACACGTCCGGCGACCACCACCTGACGCTGCATGGGAAACCACGGAAAGACCAGGCTGGCGTACGGGTTGGCGGTCGCCTCGACGCCCTTGCGCGACAGGTGGTTGGTGAAGAAGACGAAGCCCTCCGGGTCGTACCCCTTCAGCAGCACCGTCCGCCCGCTCGGCCGGCCGGCCGAGTCGGCGGTGCCCACCACCATGGCGTTGGGTTCGGGTAGCCCGAAGGCCACCGCGTCGGCGAACCAGCTGTCGAACTGGGTGTGCCAGTCGGCGGCCAGGTCAGCCTCGGTCAGGCCCAGGTCCGCGGCGTACTCGTTACGCATCGCGGCCGGGGCGGGTGTGTCGCCCGTCACGTCCCCACTCCTTCTCGGGGGCCCCGCCAGCGCCCTTCCGCGCTGACCAGCCCGCCCCGCCCAGTCTCACTGAGCCGGACGGAGAATGCGCGTCCGGGGATGTCGCGTGCAGCACAGTCGCAGCGGGTCGCGTATCCCTTACTCAGCAGGCAGTATGTTGCGAACACATCCCTGAGGGTCGCCTAAGGCGCTCGGCCGATCGGGCCGGATGAGCGATCGGGCGCACCGACCAGATCCAGGAGAGCGACATGGCCGATTTCAAACCCGGGCTGGAGGGCGTCGTCGCCTTCGAGACCGAGATCGCCGAACCTGACCGTGAGGGCGGTGCGCTGCGCTATCGCGGAGTCGACATCGAGGATCTGATCGGCCAGGTGTCGTTCGGCAACGTGTGGGCACTGCTGGTCGACGGTCGGTTCGGGCCGGGCCTGCCGCCGGCGGAGCCGTTCCCGGTGCCGGTGCACTCCGGTGACATCCGCGTCGACGTGCAGTCCGCGGTCGCCATGCTGGCCCCGTACTGGGGTCTCAACCAACTGCTGGACATCTCCGATGAGCAGGCCCGTGAGGATCTCGCCCGGGTCTCGGTGACCGCGCTCTCCTTCGTCGCCCAGTCCGCCCGCGGCCTCGGCCTGCCGGCGGTGCCGCAGAAGGAGATCGACAAGGCGCAGACCATCGTCGAGCGGTTCATGAAGCGCTGGCGCGGCGAGCCCGACCCGCGGCACGTCAAGGCAGTCGACGCGTACTTCATCTCGGCCGCCGAGCACGGCCTCAACGCGTCCACCTTCACCGCCCGCATCGTCGCCTCCACCGGGGCGGACGCGGCCGCCTGCATCTCGTCCGGCATCGGCGCCCTCTCCGGCCCGCTGCACGGCGGCGCCCCGTCCCGGGTGCTCAGCATGCTGGAGGCGGTGGAGCGCAGCGGCGACGCGGAGGGCTACGTCAAGGGCGTCCTCGACCGCGGTGAGCGGTTGATGGGCTTCGGCCACCGCGTCTACCGTGCCGAGGACCCGCGCGCCCGAGTGCTCCGGCGTACGGCCAAGGAGCTGGGCGCGCCGCGCTTCGAGATCGCCGAGGCGCTGGAGAAGGCCGCCCTCGCCGAGCTTCAGGCCCGCCGCCCGGACCGGGTGCTGGCCACCAACGTCGAGTTCTGGTCGGCCGTGGTGCTGGACTTCGCCGAGGTGCCGGCGCACATGTTCACCTCGATGTTCACCTGCGCGCGGATGGGCGGCTGGAGCGCGCACATCCTGGAGCAGAAGCGTCTGCAGCGGCTGGTCCGCCCGTCCGCGCTCTACATGGGCCCGGAGACCCGCAAGCCGTCCGACGTCGAGGGCTGGGCGGCCATCCCGCACGGCGTCTGAGCTGGTAGGCAAGGGCCCCTCCCCGACGCTGGACGTCGAGGAGGGGCCCTTGTCGACGTCGCGGGTCGAAGAGTGGTCATGTCGTCGGTTATCGGAGCCGACTGTGGCGAAGGACTCAGACCGACCGCCGGGACCCCGCCCATCGCCGTCCGGTCCGGGTGCGAGGATGAGGGCCGGCAGTGTCGCCGGGCCCGCCCTCGCCCTTGCGGAAGGATCTTCAAGACCGTGGCTGACGCACCGATCATCCGGATTCCCGATGAGATCAAGCCCGCCGATGGACGTTTCGGCTGCGGCCCGTCCAAGGTCCGCCCGGCGGCGGTGTCCGCTCTCGCCGAGGTCGCGACCAGCTACCTCGGCACCTCCCACCGGCAGAAGACGGTCCGTGACCAGGTGGCCCGGCTTCGCTCCGGCATCGCCGAGTTCTTCTCGCTGCCCGAGGGCTACGAGGTGGTCATCGGCAACGGCGGCACCACAGCGTTCTGGGAGGTCGCCACCTTCGGCCTGATTCGTGACCGGGCCCAGTTCGCCAGCTTCGGCGAGTTCGGCGCGAAGTTCGCCAAGTCGGTCAAGGACGCCCCGTTCCTCGGTGAGCCGACCGTCCGCAAGGCCGACGCGGGCAGCGCGCCGACCCTGGTCGCCGAGTCCGGCGTGGACGCGTACGCGACGCCGCAGAACGAGACGTCGACCGGTGTGGCGGTCCCGATCAGCCGGGTGGCCGGTGCCGACGAGGGCGCGCTGCTGCTGGTCGACGCGACCTCCGGCGCGGGTGGCCTGGAGGTCAACGTCGGTGAGACCGACGTCTACTACTTCGCCCCGCAGAAGTGCTTCGGCTCCGACGGCGGTCTCTGGCTGGCCCTGATGTCCCCGGCCGCACTGGACCGGGCCGCCGAGATCAAGGCGTCCGGGCGCTACATCCCCGCCTTCCTCGACCTGGTCACGGCGATCGACAACTCGCGGTTGGAGCAGACCTACAACACCCCGGCGCTGGCCACCATCTTCCTGGCCGCCGAGCAGACCGACTGGATGAACGCGCAGGGCGGCCTGTCCTGGGCGGCGAAGCGCACCGCCGAGAGCGCCGCCGCTGTCTACGGCTGGGCCGAGCGGTCCAGCGTGGCCACCCCGTTCGTCACCGACCCGGTGCTGCGTTCCAACGTGGTAGCCACCATCGACTTCGCCGACGGGGTGGATGCCACGGCGATCGCCAAGGCGCTGCGCGCCAACGGCATCGTTGACACTGAGCCCTACCGCAAGCTCGGTCGCAACCAACTGCGGGTGGCGCTGTTCCCGGCCGTCGAGCCGGCCGATGTCGAGGCGCTCACCGCGTCCATCGACTACGTGGTCGAGCGACTCTGACGTTCGGTCACGGTCGGTGTCCGTCGGGGCCTCCACGGACACCGACCGTGATCATCGCCGCAGCTCAGTCACGACATGCGGGGTGTCGCTTCCCCCACCCCGAGGCAGATGCGCGTACGGTGGTCCGAGACGCCTGGGTGGCCGACTCGTGGTGTGCGGCCAGCGAAGCGGGACGGAGGCAACGTTATGCGCCCAGTACGCTTCGTCGCCCTCTCCGAGGACGGCCAGGCTCTGGTGCTCGCCGACGAGGTTGGGCGCCTCCTCGCCCTGCCGATCGATGAACGCATCGCCGGTGTGATGCACCCCGAGCCGGGTGCCCCGCCGCTCGCGGTGGCACCGAGCACCGTCGACCCGATTCCCTCACTGTCCCCCCGGGACATCCAGGCCCGCATCCGCTCCGGTGAGTCCGCTGAGGACGTCGCCCGGATCGCCGGTGTGCCCGTCGACCGGGTGCTGCGCTACGCCGGCCCGGTGTTGCAGGAACGGGCGATGCTCGCCCAGCACGCCCGCCGCACCCGCCTCAAGGGCGCGGAGAAGCCGACCCCGCTCGCCGAGGTGGTCAACGGCCGGCTGAGCCAGCACGGCATCGACACCGAGAAGATCTCCTGGGACGCGTACCGGCGCGACGACGGCACCTGGCGGATCATCGCCACCTGGCCGTCCGGCAAGGCCACCGCGCAGGCCATCTGGGACATGGACAAGGCCCGGCAGGTGGTTACGCCGCACGACGACATGGCGCAGTACCTGTGTGCCGAGCGGCCCACGCCGATCCTCGGCCAGGAGCCGGCGCCCGAGCGGGGCGGGCACGCTCTGCCCAGTCCGTCGCGTGGTGAGCCGAGTCGTGGCGGGCACGGGTTGCCGGCGGCGTCCGAGCACCCGCGCCCTGGCCGCGATCCGATCCGGGCCGGCCGTGACGCCCTGCTCGCCTCCCTGGACCGCCCGCTCGGCGCCTCGTCGGGTCGCGGGCTGGAGCCGCGTACCCCGGCTGCCCTGGCCGGTTCGGACGCGCCTCGGCAGCGGCCGGTCGGTGGGGGTGCCGCCGCGCTGCTCGGCGGTGGCCAGGGTTCGGCCTTCGACGACGATTCGGACGCGCCCAAGGAGGTGCCGGCCGTGCCGTCGCTGGCGGTGCTGCGGCCCCGACGGACGGGCGCTGCGGCGGCCGCCGGCGGCGAGTCCACCGACGCCAACGGCAAGCCGCGCAAGCGGCTGCCGAGCTGGGACGACGTGCTCTTCGGCAGCGGCCCGGCCGCCCGCGAATCGTCCTGACGCTTCGCGTTGACGGGTGACGGTGCGTCACCCGTCAACGCGCGCGTCCTGACCTCACCGAACGTCTCGGGCGTCTTCGTGATCAGCGGCGGCGACCCCGCGTACGGCCTCGGCGACGGCGCGGAAGTCCTTCTTGAGGATCGCACCGTGGTTGCTGGCGACCTTCGCCCCGATGGTGATGTGCGGGTTGCGGGCGGTCACCGCGTCGAGGCTGGCGCGGATCTGCTCCTGTTCGTCCCCGCGACTTCCGAGGGACGTTCCCGAGGCGACGACGTACCGCACCGGGACGCTGATGGCGTCCAGCACCGGGCCCAGTTCCCGCTCGCGGGAGAGTTCGCCCAGTTCGATGTTACTGTCCGCCATCTGGTCGGCATTCATCCGTGGGGTCAGGCCGGTCGGGCGGAGCAGCGGCATGAACAGGTTCATCCGTCGGAACATCTTGCGGATCCGTTGCGCCATGGCCTCGTCGAGCCAGTCGTGCGGGAACGCGCCGTCGACCAGGACCGCGCCCAGGGCACGCTCCGGGTTCCGGTTGGCCCAGTGCGCCCCGACCACCGCTCCGTAGGACCAGCCCACCAGCAGCGCCTGGGCCACCCCCCGGGCGGCGAGAACGGCGTCGACGTCCCGGACAGCCGCTTCGAACGAGTAGTCGGCTGAGCGCTTCGACTTCCTGCCGCGAGCCCGCTCGTCGTAGGTGATGTGCCGGAATTCGGTGCCCAGCTCGGCGATGACCCGCCGCCAGTAGCCCTGGGTGGCGAACTGACCGTTGAGGTAGACCACCGGGATGCCGGGGCCACCGGTGTCGGTGACGGCCAGGGCCGTGTCGTCGACTGGCACCATGCCGGTCCACGGGGAGTTGGTTGAGGGGTTGTCAGTCATCTCGATCCGTCCTTTTCAGAGGCTGCGGGCGTTGATGTCGCCGTGCAGGGTGCTGGCGTGGATGTCCAGCTCGACGGTGCCGTCGTTCTTGAGGGCGTTGCTGACGCGGCCGTGGCCGGTGCCGGCGTCCAGGGCGGCCGAGACGCCGGCCGCCGCCGCGACCGAGATGTCGCCGGACTGGGTACGGAGGACGACGGTGCCACGGATGGCCTCGGCGACGGTGACGTCACCCCGGGCGGTGCTGATCTCGGCGGGGCCGTTGAGTCGGCCGACCTCGACGTCGCCGTCGATCGCGGTGAGGCGAACACTCGCGGCCTCGTCAATCTTGATGTTCCGGTACGCCCCGTCGAAGGCGACGTCGCCGAGGCGGCCGACGCCCCGAAGTTCGGCGCTGGCGGCCCTGCCCTCGATGTGGGAGTCGGCGGGCACCCGGACGGTGACCTCGAGGGAGCCGGAGGGGCCGAAGAGCTTGTTGGCGGGACGTGCGGTGGTGATTCGCAGGACGCCGTCGGCGTAGGCGACGGTGGTCTGCTCGGCGGCCCTCGTGTCGCTGCTCTTGGCGGGGTCGGCCGGGAGGATCTCGACTGTGGTGTCGGCGCGGTCTGCCGCGATGAGTTGGATGCGTCCGGCGGGGATGTCCAGGACGGCCGAGATGGGGGCGGGTGTGTCGAACGTCTGCATCGTGCTCTCCCAGGTTCGCGCTTTGTTTCTGATATGGGAAACGCTACGTTGCTTTCCGGATTACGCAACAAGCTTGTTGCAGCAGATCGGCGTTTTCGCTGCTAGATCTCGTGAGATTGTTGCAACGAGCCTGAATCTAATGCAACGACGACCATTGCTTTCGTTGCATTGATGTGTGGGTTAACGCTATGGTGACGGCGTCGGGGGGCCGCTGCCCCACGGGGACCACGAGGGAGATCGCGATGCCGGGAGGCAGACTCAGCCAGCAGGAACGCCAGCAGATCGCGCTGGGGCTGGCCGACAGCCTCCCCTACGCCGAGATCGCCCGACGCCTCGACCGTCCCACCTCGACGGTCACGCGTGAGGTGATGCGCAACGGCGGTCCCACCGGCTACCGCGCCGATCTGGCCCACCACGCGACCGAGCGCCGCGCCCACCGGCGCAAGCCCGTCCCCTCCCGTGGGGCCGAGGCGGCCCGTCGATCAGACGGACGCGACGACCAGGCCGTGGCCGACTACGAGGAGGCGTTCACCGCCGTCCTCATGGCCTCCGGTCTGAACAGGATGGGGGCCCGGGTGTTGACCAGACTGTTCCTCACCGACTCGGGCAGCCTCACCGCGTCCGAGCTCGCCCAACGCCTCCAGGTCAGCCCGGCGTCGATCTCCAAGGCGATCACCTTCCTGGAGAGCCAGAGCCTCGTCCGCCGCGAACGCGACGAACGCCGACGCGACCGCTACGTCGTCGACGACGAGCTCTTCTACCAGGCGACGATCGCCAGCGCTCGGGCCAACGACCATCTCGTCGTGATCGCACGCCAGGGCGTCGCCCTCCTCGGCGCGCACACCCCCGCCGCCGCCCGTCTGGAGAACATCGCCCGCTTCCTCGACTTCATCAGCGAGAGCATCACCCGCGCCGCCGACCAGGCCCGCGAGGTTCTCCGCAGCAGGCCTTCCACAGCGATCAGCGACGCGCCGCCGGGTCACAGCGACCAGGCGGCGATCCGCTCGTAACACGGTCGGCCGCTGAGGCGGCTGCCCACCAGCAGCAGACCCGCTGCGACCACCAGGGGCGGAGCGCCACGAAGAGTCGCACAACGTGCGGCCTCTCAGCGGTGCCGCTGTCGAAGCCCGGCCCGAGCCGCCGGAAGGGCCAGCCCGGCGGCGTGCAGCACGCCCTCCACCCGGACCCGCTCGATCTCCTGATCGACGCCCTCCAGCTCGGCGAGGTGCTCGGTGATGCCGAGGGCACGGCAGGCGAGGCGAAGTCTGTCGTCGTACGCCTGGAGCAACGCGCTGTGCCAGACCATCGAGCGACCGCCGCCGCCGACCCGCTGACCGCCGAGACGGCGCAGGTCGGCGGCGAGTTGCTCCAGCGGCCGGCGGTCAACGCTGTCGAACTCGCTGAGGTCGATGTCCCGGGTCAGGGCGTCGGCCTCGATGGCACGGTCGAGCTTGGCGATCGTGCGCTTCTCCCGTCGGCGCTCACGCCACTCGGACCAGCCGCAGACCACCCGGTCGACGATCTCGTCGTAGCAGAAGATCAGGGCGAACGCCGCCGGCAGAGTGGCCACGGCGAGGAACGCCAGGGCCAGCATCAGCGCGCGTCCGACTCCCACGCATCGACGCTAAGCCCCACCGTGCCACCTCGCCAGCGGTTTGGCCGCATCCGCGCAATCCGCGCAACCGGACGCGGCCGGCGCCGGTGGTAAACCTCAGCAGTCGGTGGAGGTGACGTAGAAACGAGGCATCGGCAGCACCCGGAAACGCAGCCGGGCACCGGAGTGGCGCAACTGCCAGGTGAGCGCGATCAGCGCGGCGGCCAGCGAGATGAGCCCACCCATCCAGATGCTGGCACCGGCACCGTAGTGCTCCGCGACCCAGCCGATCAGCGGCGCGCCGACCGGGTTGGTGCCCAGGAACACCAGCACCCACAGGGCCATCACCCGTCCCCGGAAGGCCGCGTCGACGCCCATCTGGATCCGCTGGTTGGCGGCCTGGGCGAAGAAGACCATGCAGAAGCCGGTCGGCACCAAGAGCGCCACCACCAGCCAGTACGCGGTGGAGAGGCCGACCAGGGTGCCGAAGCTCGCGCAGGCGATCGCCGCGCCGAGCACCAGCCACACCGACGGGCGGCTACGGCGACCGGTGCCGCTGAGCGCGCCGCCGAGCGCGCCGACGGCCAGCGCCGTGCTGAACAGACCGAAGGAGGCGGCGCCGGTGTGGAAGACCGTCTTCGCCAACGCGGCCAGGGTGAGCTGGAAGTTGAACAGCGACATGCCGACCACCGACATGATCGCCATCGGCAGCAGCAGGTCGGGGCGGCGCCACACGTACCGCAGGCCGTCGACGACCCGGGCGGACGCCCGCTCGTCGCGGGGCAGCAGGGCGTCGCGGTGCAGCTCGGTCGTACGCATCCGGACGACGTTGACCAGGGGCGCGACCGAACTGAGGGCGGTGAAGAGGAAGACCGGGCCGACGTCGAACGCGGCGATGGCCAGGCCGGCCACGGCCGGTCCGACGATCCGGGCGGAGTTGAACACGGCGGCGTTCAGCGACAGCGCGTTGGGCAGCAGCGGCGTGCCGACCAGTTCGGAGACGAACGCCTGCCGGACCGGGGTCTCCACGGCGTTGGCGGTGCCGAGCAGCGCGGCGAAGGCGAAGACGTGCCAGAGCTGCACCAGGTCGGTGAGGACCAGCATCGCCATGCCGAGTGCCAGCAGGCTCCAGAAGGCGTTGGCGGCGAAGAGCAGCACCCGCTTGTCGTACCGGTCGGCGAGCCGGCCGGAGAGCAGGGTGAGCAGGAGCACCGGGGTGAACTGGCAGGCGGTGACCACACCGAGCGCGGTCGCCGAGTTGTTGGAGAGCTCGAGGACGAGCCAGTCCTGGGCGATGAACATCATCCAGACGCCGATCAACTTGATCAGCTGCCCGGATGCGAAGAGGCGGTAGTTGCGGACCTGTAGGGACTGGAACATCGTGCTCAGCTTCGCCTGCACTCTTGGTGCGCCTCCTCCGGACGTACGCGTCATCGACACGTGACGGCACGGACCCGGTGGCGCGGGTGCGGCTCAGGCGCGAGCGAGCTGCTGAAGAATCTCGGCGGCCCTCTGCAGGGTCTCCCGTTCGTCCTCGTCGAGCGCGGCCAGCCGGTGGGCCAGCCATTCGTCGCGGGCCCGCTCGAACTGGTCGAGCACGGCCTGCCCTCCTTCGGTCGCCGCGAGGATGACCTGCCGCCCGTCGGTCGGATGGGGTGTCCGCCGCACGAGGCCGCGGTCCTCCAACTTCCCGACGATCTTGGTCATCGTCGGCGGCTGCACCCGCTCCACGTCGGCCAGTTCCCGGGGCGTCATCGCGCCCGCCAGCCGCAGGCTGGTGAGCGCGGAGACCTGGGTGACCGTGAGGTCGCCGACCGGCCGGGCCTGTCGGACCCGCCGGTTGAGTCGGGTGATCGCATCACGCAGCTGGGGAGCCAGCTGCGCCGGTGGCACGCGTTCCGCCGTCACCGTCCGCTCCGTCACAGTAGTTAGCTTAACTAATGAGCATGGCTAACGACATCCGTTATGACCAGGCTCACGAGGGGATTCAGATGGTACGGGCGGGGAGTCACGATCGACTCCCCGCCCGGACGTGGCTCAGAGCACCACTGACTCGATCGGCCCACGCAGGAAGTACAGCACGAAGAGCACTGCCACCCCGTACAGCAACGGGTGGATCTCCCGGGCCTTGCCCCGCGCCAGCTTGACCACCACGAAGGTGATCAGACCAGCGCCGATCCCGTTGGAGATCGAGTAGGTGAACGGCATCAGCACGATGGTGAGGAACGCCGGAATGGCGATCTCGTAGTCGGACCAGTCGATGGTCCGCACCGCTGTCATCATCAGGAACCCGACCACCACCAGGGCCGTCGACGCCGCCTCGAACGGCACGATCACCACCAGCGGCGCCAGGAACATCGCGAGCAGGAAGAGCACGCCGGTGACCAGGTTGGCCACGCCGGTCCGCGCACCCTCCGCGACACCGGCAGCGCTCTCGATGTACGACGTGTTGCTGGAGGTGCTGGCCGCACCGCCGGCCGCCGCCGCGATCGAGTCGACAAGCAGGATCTCCTTGGCCTTCGGCGGAGTGCCCTGCTCGTCGAGCAGGCCGCCCTCCTGGCCTACCGCGACCATGGTGCCCATGGTGTCGAAGAAGTCCGTGATCAGCAGCGTGAAGATGAACATCAGCACGACCAGCCAACCGGCCCGGCCCCACGAGTCCAGCACGTTGAACTTGCCGAGCAGCGACAGGTCCGGCAGGTCGACCACCGACTTCGGCAGCTCCGGCACGTTCAGCGACCAGCCCTTCGGGTTGGGCTGACCATTGACGAACGACGGGCCGATGTTGCCGATGGCCTCCACGATCACCGCGAGCACCGTCGAGGCGAGGATGCCGATCAGGATCGCGCCCTTCACCCGACGGACCACCAGCACCAGCGTGATCAGCAGGCCAACCACGAAGACCAGCATCGGCCAGCTCACCAGCTTGCCGCCGATGCCCAGGCCGACTGGAACGGTGGTGTTGGCATCATCCGGGATGCGCCGCACGAAGCCGGCGTCCACCAGGCCGATGATCGTCAGGAACAGACCGATGCCGACCCCGATCGCGCTCTTCATCTGGGTCGGCACCGAGCGGAACACAGCGGTCCGCAGACCGGTCAGCACCAGCACCGCGATGATCAGACCCTCGATCACCACCAGACCCATCGCGTCTGCCCAGGTCATCTCGGGGGCGATCTCGTACGCCACCAGGGCGTTGACACCCAGACCGGCGGCGAGCGCCAGCGGGAACCGGCCGACCACACCCATCAGGATGGTCATCAGGCCGGCGACCAGCGCGGTCGCGGCAGCCAACGCGGGAATCGGAAGGCTCTTGCCGTCACCGTCGACGGCGCCGCCCAGGATCAGCGGGTTGAGCACCACGATGTACGCCATCGTGAAGAAGGTCGCCAGGCCACCGCGTACCTCACGGCTCAACGTCGAGCCACGGGCGGAGATCTCGAAGAACCGGTCGAAACCGTTACGCGGATGAGCGGGGTTGGGAGGTGTGCCGTTCTCGGGCGGCGCTACGGCCATCAGGTCCTCGCAGGTGATCTTCCAGTTGTCGCGCGCATCGTCCCAGATCGTCGGTGGGCAGGGGAAGTAGATCCCGTACGCTTGCCGAATGCCGAACGAGCAGCCACCGCGGCCCGCACCACTGGATCCGCCGATGGTGCCGTTCGCCCTCGCCGGGCTGATCGCGTGGGCGGTCGCCGGACTGGTCCTGCTGATCTTCTTCAGGGGTTGGCTGACCGACCATGGTCACCAGAACTGGCTCTGGACCTGCCTCGCCGGTTTCCTGTGGGGTTTCCCGGGCCTCGCCGTGATGATGCGGCACGACGCCAACCGCCGACGCCGCCGCGCGAGGTGAGCCGACCTCCGCGCCGGAGCACTCCGGCGCGGACGATCAGGAGTGCCCGTACGGCTCCGCCGGCTCAGCCGCCTCCACCGAGCCCGGCGCCCGGCTGACCGACATGGCCTCCACCGCGCTGTCGTCGTACACCGTGGGCAGCTCGTCGACAGCGGTCTCGGCCGCCTCGATCAACGTCTCGGAGTGGGCGCCGCAGCCGTGGTCGGCGCTCACCACCCGACCGTCGTCGGGGGCGTAGAAGTTGCCGCACGCCCCGAATGCCTGCCGCATCGCACCGGCCAGCGGCAGGTAGAAGCCGCAGGTGCCGCAGCGGGCGGCGGACGGAGCGGCGGACGAGATGGCCGCGGCGGGGCCGTGGTCACCTTCGTACCAGCGCTGCGCCGTGTCGATGCGGCCCTCCCGGGAGAGCACGCGGGCGCGCCCGAGGCCCAACTCCCATGCCGTCTCCTCGACCGCCGGGTCGTCGGAGAGCAGGTAACCGGGGACCAGCCGATCGTCGTCGGGCGAGGTCGGGAGCAGGTCACCCGGCCCCAGGTCGCCCGGCTTGAGCCGCTCCTGCCAGGGCAGCCAACCGGGTGCGAGCAGCGCGTCCGGGCCGGGCAGCAACACCGTCTCGCAGATGGTCACCGTCTTGCTGCGCGGCACCCGGGTGACGGTGACCGCCCAGCGCCAGCCGTTGTAGCCGGCGAGGCGACATTCGAAGTAGTGGGTGACCAGCCGGTCGCCCTCGGCAACGACCTGCAGGTGGTCGCCGACATCGTCGGCGTCCACCTCGGTGATGCCGGCGCGGGCCACCTCGACGGCGGCGGCGCAGACCTGGTCGAGACGGGCGGCACGGGTGGAGGCGGGCCTGGTCACCCGACCATTGTTCCCCATGCGCCTCGCAGGGGTGACAGGGACTCCCGGGGAACCTTTCCCAGCGGTGGTGCGGCGTACCCGGATCAGATGGGCGAGGATGGTGCACATGCCGTCGTACTCCCGCTCCGGGCGATCCGTCCTCGGGCGGACCGTCGGCACCGGCATTCGCGCCATCCGTCTGCTGTTGCGCGGTTCGGTGGGCAGCGGCCGCTGGGTGACCCGCCGGGCCGGTCGGGCCCGCGCCCGGGGCGCCGGCGGCGAGGTCGGCATGGTTCGCCTGTTCGACCTGCACGCGCTCTCCTGCGCCGGTGACACCCTGATCGCCATCGGTCTGGCCGGCACGATCTTCTTCAACGTGCCGCTCGGCGAGGCCCGCAGCAAGGTGGCGCTCTACCTGCTGGTCACCATGGTGCCGTTCGCGATGCTCGCCCCGGTGGTGGGCCCGCTGCTGGATCACTTCCGGCACGGCCGACGGTACGCCCTGGCGGCGACGATGCTCGGCCGCGCCTTCCTGGCCTGGTTGATCTCCGACTACATCCACGGCTTCGGGCTCTACCCGGCCGCGTTCGGGGTGCTCGCGCTCTCCCGGGCGTACGGCGTGGCCCGTTCCGCGGCGGTGCCCCGGTTGCTGCCGGAAGGGCTCGGCCTGTCCCAGGTGGGTGCCCGGGCCAGCGTCTACGGCACTGTCGCGGGTGCGCTGGTGGCGCCGATCGGGTTGGCCGCGTTCTGGTTCGGGCCGCAGTGGCCGCTGAGGGTCGCGTCGGTGATCTTCCTGGTCGGCATGGTTATCTCCCTGCGGCTACCGCCGAAGGCCGACTCGGAGCCACCGGAGCGGGTCCCCCGGCCACTGCGTGCGCTGGGCCGCCGCCGTGGCGACCGGCCGCTGGGCCGGGGCCGACCGTCCGGCCGGCTGGTGATCGCCACCCTGATCGGCGCGGCGACGCTACGCGCGCTCTACGGCTTCCTGCTGCTCTTCCTCGCCTTCGCGATCAAGAAGGGCGACCTGACCACAGTGGTGTTCGGCCGGGATCTGGGGGCCGAGTGGGCGTTGGGCGTGGTCGGCGGCGCGCTGGCGGTCGGCACCTTCCTGGCCACCGCCATCGGCACCCGACTACGCATCCACCGGCCGACCGCCATCCAGTCCAGCAGCATGATCATCGTGGCCGGGGTGGCGGTGCTCGCCGTCATCCAGTTCTCGCTGCTGATGGTCGCCCTGCTCTGCCTGGTCGCCGCGCTGGCCAGCGGGGTAGCGAAGCTGGCGGTGGACGCCTCGATCCAGGAGCGCATCCCGGAACGGTTGCGGGCCAGTTCCTTCGCCCACTCCGAGACGGTGTTGATGCTCGCCTTCGTGGCCGGCGGCGGGCTCGGGCTGGTGCCGTTCGATGGCCGGATGGGCATCGCCGTGGCCGCCGGGGTCGGCGTACTGGCCGCGATCCGGGGTGTGCTGGCCGCCGCCCGGCTGCGCGGCGAGAAGCTGGCCGGCCGACCGCTCGGTGACGACGAACTGACCGAGGACGAGCCGGCGGACGAGCCCGGGGACCCCACACCAACCTCACCGGCGCCGGCCCAGACCAGCTCGCCGCAGTACGACGACCCGAGCCTCACCCCGCCGGGCTACCACATCTACCGCCCGTCGTCGGCCGTTGGCGGCCCGGGTGGCGGGGCCGACGACGAAACCCGCCGGGAGTCCCCCGGCTCAGTCCCGTGACCGGTCTGCTGGTGGTGACGGCGGTTCCAGCCGAGGCGGACGCGGTCCGCGCCGGGCTGACCGACCCCACGGTGACAGTCACCCCGATCGGTGTGGGTCCGGCCGTCGCCGGTGCCGCCACGGCCCGGCTGCTGGCGCTGGCAGAGGCCACCGGCCGCCCGTACCGTGCGGTGGTCAGCGCCGGCGTGGCCGGCGGCTTCACCGGGCGGGCCGAGGTCGGCGACACGGTGCTCGGCACCGCCAGCATCGCCGCGGACCTGGGCGCGGAGTCGCCCGACGGCTTCATCCCGGTGGACGAGCTGGGCATGCCGCCCGCGCTGCTCGGTGCGGGCAGCAGGGTGCCGGCGGACCCGGGCCTGCTGGCGGCACTGCGAGCCGCCCTCCCGACGGCCACGGCCGGGCCGGTGCTCACTGTCAGCACCGTCACCGGCACCACGGCCAGCACCGGCGAGCTGCGCCGGAGGCATCCGGAGGCGGTCGCCGAAGCCATGGAGGGGTACGGCGTGGCGGTCGCCGCGGCGCAGGCCGGGGTGCCCTTCGCCGAGCTGCGCACCATCTCCAACCCGATCGGCCCCCGCGACCGGGACGCGTGGCGGCTGCGCGAAGCCCTCGCCGCCCTGACCGCGGCGGCCCCGGCACTGCGCTGACTCAGCCGAGGCTCAGAGGAACCAGCGCTTGCCCGGAGGGCCCAGGCGCAGTGCGGCCGGACGGCGCCCCTCGATCTCGAAGCCGCACGCCAGTAGCAGTTCGGTGCCGAAGCCCTCGGCGATCGCCGCCGCATCGTCGATGCCCGCCTCACGCATCTCGGTGATCAGTGCAGTGACCAGCCGACGCCCCAGCCCCAACCGCCGATATCGGGCATCGACGAGCACGCCATCGAGCACCATCTCCCGCTCCGGCAGGCCCGGAATCCACTCCCCGAACTCCAGGAACGGGCTGCGCTCATGGGCCCGCAGTTCACCGACCAGCTTCCCGTCGGGAAGCTCGGCAACGTACCGCCAGGACGTGGCAGGCAGGTCGTTGGCGAGCACCCGGCGCACCCGCGCGGTCCGTTGCACCTCGGCACCCCACCGTCGGTTGTCGCGATAGCGCCGGTTCAGCTCGTACGCGGCCGGTGGCAGCGGAAGTGGATACCGCTCGGGAGGCAACCGGTACCACTCCGCCCACCAGGCGCCGGGCCAGTCCCGAGGCTCGTGGACCGGCCACACGTCCAGGTGAGCCGGGTATCGGCGGCCTGCCTCGTCCCGCATGTCGTCGTGCGGAACCGGCACGGGCTCGGCGAAGCCGGAGATGGATGCCGGGACGCCGATGGCCAGCTGCCCACCCGCTGCCTGCACGAGGCGTTCCACTGTCCGGAATCGGGGATCGCTTGCCCGCCCCGACTCGATCCGGGCCAGCGTCGGCTGAGGCACCCCGGACTTCTCGGCCAACTGTCGCTGACTCAGATCGGCCCGTCGACGCAACGCACGGAGCGCCTGCCCGAGATCGGCTCCGCCGGCCTCGTCGGTGTTGTCACTCGCCTCGGTCACAGGCCGATGGTCCCGGCTGGTCAGTGCGCGATCAACACCCCCGCGTCGGGCTGTGGATAACGCTGTGGACAACCGCTCCGCTCGGTGGACGACCTACTCCCGCGAGCCCCTTTGGAGCTGAACCGTCTGCGACATCACCGCCCGACCCATGCTCCCAGGTACGCAGCGTGTCCGGTTTCAGACCCACGATCGCCGACGCTGGGCGATTCGTTTGTGGCATCAGCTCCAAAGGGAGACCTGGGCAGGTGCTGGACCCGGCCGGGTCGGTCGTTCCCACGCGTCCCTTCCACCCGGCGAGGCTTCCGCCGGGTTCGGTGCCGCCGCCTCGCTCCGACTCGGAACACCGCTGCGGATCACAGTCGGGGGTGGGCACCGACCCCGGGCGGAGGGCGGGGCTACCGTGAGGGTGTGGCGCTCTCCCTGGCTATCTCGCCCTGCCCCAACGACACGTTCGTCTTCCACGCGCTGGTGCACGGGCAGGTGCCCGGCGCGCCGCCGGTCGAGGTGACGTACGCCGACGTGGACGTCACGAACACGGCGGCCGAGCGGGGCGCGTTCGACCTGGTGAAGGTGAGCTTCGCGGCGCTGCCGTGGCTGCTCGACGACTACCACCTGCTGCCCTGCGGCGGCGCCCTCGGTCGCGGTTGCGGTCCGCTGGTGCTCACCCGGGGCGACAGTGACGGCGGGCCGGACCGCACCGACCTGACCGGTGCGACGGTGGCGGTGCCGGGTGACCGGACCACCGCGTACCTGCTGTTCCGGCTCTGGTCGGCCGGGCGGCCACCGGCCCGGATCGAGGTGGTTCCGTTCCACGAGATCATGCCGGGCGTGGCTGCTGGGCGCTATGACGCTGGGCTGGTCATCCACGAGGCCCGGTTCACCTACCACCGGCACGGCCTGAGCGCCCTTGTCGACCTCGGCGAATGGTGGGAGGCCGACACCGGTCTGCCCATCCCCCTCGGCGCGATCCTGGCCCGACGCGGGGCGGTCGACCCGGAGGCCGCGGCCGGCTGGGTCCGCGAGTCGGTCCGGCAGGCCTGGGCGGACCCGGCGGCCAGCCGGGAGTACGTGCTGGCGCACGCCCAGGAGATGGAGCTCGACGTGGTCGACCGGCACATCGGCCTTTACGTCAACGAGTTCACAGCGGACCTGGGCGAGGCCGGTTTCGCCGCGGTGGCGGCACTGCTCGACCGGGCCGCCACCGCTGGCCTGGTGCCTCAGACCTCCAGCTCGCGGGCCACCGCGTGGACCAGCTGAGCGATCTTCTGCGCGGCCTTCCTGTCCGGGTACCGACCCCGGCGCAGGTCCGGCTGGACCTTCGCCTCCAGCACCTTGATCATGTCTTCGACCAGGCCGTGCAGCTCCTCGGCCGGCCGACGGCGTAGCTCTGCCATCGACGGCGGCGCGTCCAGCAGCTTGACCCCCATGGCCTGCGCGCCCCGGCGGCTGTCCACCACGCTGAAGTCGACCCGCTGGCCACCCTTGAGGTCGGTGACACCCGCCGGCAGCGCCCCCTTGGGCAGGAACACGTCGCCGCCCTCGTCACTCGTGACGAAGCCGTATCCCTTGGCCGTGTCGTACCACTTCACTCGACCCGTAGGCACCTGAAAACCCCTGCTTCACTTGAGCCGCTACTGCTCCAAGGCTAGCTGGATCATCCCGTCGAGCGCCGCTGGGAATTCGGTGAGCTCGTCCAGCACCACTTCCGCCCCGGCCGCGCGCAGCTCATCGGCGGAGCACGGGCCGGTCGCCACAGCGATGCCGGGCACCCCGGCCGCCGCCGCCGCCACCATGTCCGCGACATGGTCACCGACGTAGTGGGTGGCGCCGTGCTCCCGCAGAGCTGTCGCCTTCTGCTCGGCGAACAGGTCGCCGGCCAACTCGTCGACGCTGAGACCGAGGTGGTCCAGGTGCAACCGGGCCAGCCGACCGATCTTGGACGTGACGACCAGCACCCGGCCACCCCGTGCACGGATCGCCTCGACAGCCTCCCGCGCGCCGGGCAGCAGGAGCGTCGGGGTGATCGCGTACGCCGGGTAGAGCTCGCGATACACCCGCACGGCCGACTCGACCTGCTCCGGCGGGAACCAGTGCGCGATCTCGGTACGCAGCGGCGGCCCGAGCCGGGACACCGCCAGTTCGGCATCGACCGGCACACCGGTCCTCGCGGTCAGCGCCCGGTACGTCGCGGCGATGCCGGGGCGGGAGTCCACCAGGGTCATGTCGAGGTCGAATCCGACGGTCAGTGCGGGCATGTCGAGAAACGTACCGGCTACTCCCGGTCGACCGGACGTCCGAGGGGCGCGGAAGCCCGGTGCCGGGCTAGCGTGGAAAGACGATGACCACCTCACTCGCCGACCACCTGCGGTCGCTGCCCGACGAGTCACTGGCCGCGCTCCTCCAGCTGCGGCCCGACCTCGTCGTGCCCGTGCCGGCCGACGTCTCCGCCCTGGCCATCCGGGCCCAGTCCCGGGTCTCCGTGGCCCGCGCGCTGGACGGTCTGGACCAGTTCACCCTCCAGATCCTCGACGCCGCCCGGCTCACCCGGAATCCGGACGACGCCACCACCGCCACCGACACCGTGCTCGCGATGGCGACCTCCGGGCCGCAACCGCCGGCTCCGACGGCCGTCCGGGCCGCCGTGGGCCGACTGCGTGCGCTATTCCTGCTGTACGGCCCGGAGCACGCGCTCCAGGTGCTGCCCGCCGTCGACGAGGTCTCCCCGTACCCCGCTGGGCTCGGCCGACCAGCCGCGGAGCTGGACCCGCGCACTGCCGCGCTCTGCGCGGACCCGGCGAAGCTCCGACGGACGGTGCTCGCCGCCCCACCCTCGGCCCGGGCGATCCTGGACCGGTTGGCGGCCGGCCCGCCGGTGGGCAGCGTGCCGCCGGGGGCGTTGCAGGCGCCCCCGCTCGGCGCGGCGGACCCGGTCCTCACCGACCCGACCAACGGGGGCGCCCCGACCGGCTCCCCGGTGCGGTGGCTCGTCGACAACCGACTGCTGGTCCCGGCGACGACAGGCTCCTCCACGGCCAGCGGAACTGTGGAGCTGCCCCGCGAGGTCGGCCTGCTGCTGCGCCGCGACAGCGGCCCCCTCGGGCCGCTGCGTACCAGCCCACCGCCGGTGGCCGCCGCGCCGCGCGAGCCGAAAGCTGTCGACTCGGCCGGGGCCGGCCAGACCATGGAGGTGGTCCGAAACACCGAAGGGTTGCTGGAGCAGCTCGCCGACGAGCCCGCGCCGGTGCTGCGTTCGGGTGGCATCGGTGTACGGGACCTGCGCCGGTTGGCACGTACCGGCGGGCTGGACGAACCCACCACGGCGCTGCTGCTGGAGGTGGCGTACGCGGCGGGGCTCCTCGGTGAGCTGGAGATGCCCGGTGCGACCACCGGCCGGTACGGGGCGGATCAGCAGGTGCTGCCGACCGGTGGGTACGAGGTGTGGCGGGCCGCCTCGCTGGCCCAACGGTGGGAGCAGCTCGCCCGAGCGTGGCTGACCATGACCCGGCAGGTGGGGCTGGTGGGCCGCCGTGACGACCGGGACCGGCCGATCACTGCGCTCTCCGCCGAGGCCGAGCGGGCCGGAGTGCCGGCCACCCGACGGGCGGTGCTCGGCGTACTCGCCGATCTGGAGCCGGCGACGGCACCCACCCCGCAGGAGGTGCAGGAGCTGCTGGACTGGCGGGCCCCGCGTCGTAGCCGGGGCCGGGACGCCGCCCACCGGGAGGTGCTGGCCGAGGCCGCACAGTTGGGCGTGACAGGGCTGGGGGCGCTCACCTCGTACGGTCGGCTGCTGCTGGGGGACCTGACGTCGACCGACGAGCGGGGTGACGACCCGCTGGGCGTGCACGCCGACGTCGAGAGCGGCGAGCCGTCCGGTGCCGCACGGGCGCTGGACGCGTTGCTGCCCGCACCGGTCGACCACTTCCTGGTGCAGGCCGACCTGACAGTGGTGGTGCCCGGCCCACCCGAACCGGCGCTCGCCGTCGAGTTGGAGGCGATGACCGAGCTCGAGTCGGCCGGCGGGGCCAGCGTGCACCGTGTCACCACGGCGAGCGTGCGGCGGGCCCTGGATTCCGGCTACACGGCCGACGACCTGCACGACGTGTTCCGGCGTCGGTCACGTACCCCGGTGCCACAGGGGCTCACCTACCTGATCGACGACGTGGCCCGTAAGCACGGCGGGCTGCGGGTCGGCCTGGCCGGGGCGTACCTGCGCAGCGACGACGAGACGCTGATCAGCGAGGTGTTGGCCGACCGGCGGTTGGAGTCGTTGGCGCTGCGCCGGCTCGCGCCGACGGTGCTGTGTACGCAGTACCAGGTTGGTCGGCTGCTGGGCGCGCTGCGCGACGCGGGGTACGCCCCGGTGCAGGAGGACGGCACCGGCAGCACGGTGCTGACCCGGCCGCGAATCCGGCGGGCCCCGCCCCGGGTGTCGGTGACCACCAGGACGATCGACCCGCTGGCCGCCCCGAAGCTACCCATGCCCCGGCTGCTCGGCGTGGTGGAGCACATCCGGCGAGGCGACGCGGCGGCGCGGGCCGCCCGACGGGCACCGGCGGTGGTACGCGGCGGTGCGCCAGGGCTGGGCGGCGGCCCGGTGCCGGCGCACACCCACAGCGAGGCCCTGGCGGTGCTCCAGCAGGCGGTCCGGGACAAGGCGCTGGTCTGGGTCGGTTACGTCGACGCGCACGGGGCGACGGCGTCACGCCTGCTCAAGCCGGTTTCGATCGGTGCCGGCTATCTGCGGGCCGAGGACGAACGGACCGAGATGCTGCACACGTTCGCGCTGCACCGGATCACCGCGGCGGTGGTGGCGGACTGACCGACGGCGGCACCGCGCGGGCGCCGTCGGTCAGCGGCGGCTGCGGCGTACGGTGCCGACCACCGAGATGATCAGCAGCAGCGCGAAGCCGGCGCCGGCGGATTCCCCGACCGAGTCGACGAAGCCCTGCTGGAGCACCAGCCAGCCGAAGAGGAACCACCCGAGGAGGAGCGTCGCCGCGACGGCGTACGCGATCACAGTCGCTCGGGACACCTCGTCGGGTGGTGCGTGCTCGTGCTCCGCGATCACGTCACGGTCGACCGTCATGCCCAGCCTCCCCGCCCGGTCCGGCCCTGGACTCCAAGGGTGACACTCGTTGGTCCGGTCGGACAGGGGGTTATCGCCGCGATTCGCTCGGCGGCACTCAGGTGCCGGGGCGTCGGCCGATCAGCACCACCCGGGTGCCGACCTTGCCGAGCTCCCACATCCGGACGGCGTCGGCGTGCAGGAGGTTGACGCACCCGTGCGAGCCGATCGACTTTTCGTGCAGGTAGGTGGTGGTCTCGTGGAAGCCCATCCCCTGGGTGAAGTGCTGCCAGTACGGCAGCCACACCTCGTACGGGTTCGACCATTCCTTCGGGTTCCGGTAGTTGACTGCGTACGTGCCGGCCGGGGTGCGGTAGCCGGACATGCCGGTGCGGGTCACCGTCGGTGCCATGATCACCTTGCCGCCGCGAAGCGCCCAGACGGTCTGCCGGGTCAGGTCCACGCAGAACGTGGTGCCGGTGCCGGCCTTGCAGCGGGTCGTGTCGGTGGTGGCGAGGCGCTGGGCCACGTCGAGGGTGGTTGGTCCGGCGCGACCCTCGACGGGGCGAATGCCGTACCTCTTCTGGAACTTCTTGATCGCCGCGCAGTCGGCGGCGGACTGCCGGCCGTCCACTGTCACCGCCCCGAACCCACCCAACCGGGCCAGGTGGGTCTCCACCGCACGCTGGTGCTGCCCCTGGGGGCAGCCGGCGACTGTCGGCGTACCGGTGCCGGGGGTCGTGGTGGGTGCCGCGCGGGTCGGCTTTGGGGTGGGTTTCCGGGAGGGCTTCGTTGTGGGCGCGGCCGGTGTGGGTCGGCCGTGCTGGTCGGGCCCGGACGTGTCGCCCGCCCCCGTTGCCTGTTCCGCCGCACCGGCCGGGGCGGCTCCCCCGCCACCACTCCCGCCGGACTGCGGATCGAACGCGCACGCTCCCGCGCCGACCAGCACGACCACCACGAGGGCAACCAGCCGGGAGGCGATCCGAACATGCTTCATGGGCCCTCCCCAGACAGTCGTCCCTTTACTAGACGTTCGTGAGTGCCATCACGGTTGCGCCCGGTGAGCATCTTTCTTCCGCAGTCCCGCATCGTGCAACACTGGATGGTCGGCCAGCAGCGGGTATGCGACCCGTTCCGGCCGGTCGGCCAACCGAGGAGAGGACGCTGGCGTGAGCGGTGGACCACTGATCGTGCAGTCGGACAAGACCCTGCTGCTGGAGATCGACCACCCCGACGCGCAGGCCTGCCGGATGGCGATCGCGCCGTTCGCGGAGCTGGAACGCTCGCCGGAGCACGTGCACACCTACCGGCTGACCCCGCTGGGTCTGTGGAACGCCCGCGCGGCGGGGCACGACGCCGAGGGCGTCGTGGATTCGCTGCTCAAGTACTCCCGCTACCCGGTGCCGCACGCCCTGCTGGTGGACGTGGCCGAGACGATGGACCGGTACGGCCGGCTTCAGCTCGCCAACGACCCGGCGTACGGGCTGGTGCTGCGCGCACTGGACCGGCTGGTGCTGATCGAGGTGGCGAAGAGCAAGAAGCTCGCCGGAATGCTCGGCGACAAGATCGACGACGACACCATCCGGGTGCACCCGTCCGAGCGTGGCCGGCTCAAGCAGGCGCTGCTCAAGCTGGGCTGGCCGGCGGAGGACCTGGCCGGTTACGTCGACGGTGAGGCGCACCCGATCGAGCTGGCCGAGGCCGGCAAGGACGGGCGCAAGCCGTGGACGCTGCGCTCGTACCAGCGGGAGGCCGTGGAGGCGTTCTGGGCCGGCGGGTCGGGGGTGGTGGTGCTGCCCTGCGGCGCCGGCAAGACCCTGGTCGGCGCGGCGGCGATGGCCGAGGCGAAGGCGACCACCCTGATCCTGGTCACCAACACTGTCGCCGGCCGGCAGTGGAAGCGGGAGCTGATCGCCCGTACCTCCCTGACCGAGGAGGAGATCGGCGAGTACTCCGGCGAGCGCAAGGAGATTCGCCCGGTCACCATCGCCACGTACCAGGTGCTCACCGCGCGGCGCGGCGGCGCGTTCACCCACCTGGACCTCTTCGGGGCCCGCGACTGGGGCCTGGTCGTCTACGACGAGGTGCACCTGCTGCCCGCGCCGATCTTCCGGTTCACCGCGGACCTCCAGGCCCGCCGCCGGCTGGGCCTCACGGCGACCCTGGTACGCGAGGACGGCCGCGAGGGTGACGTGTTCAGCCTGATCGGGCCGAAGCGGTACGACGCGCCGTGGAAGGACATCGAGTCGCAGGGCTGGATCGCCCCGGCCGAGTGCACCGAGGTCCGGGTCACCCTCACCGACGCGGAGCGGATGTCGTACGCGACGGCGGAGGCGGAGGAGCGCTACCGGATGGCGGCGACCGCCCGCACCAAGCTGCCGGTGGTCAAGGCGCTCGTCGAGCGGCACCCGGACGACCAGGTGCTGGTGATCGGCGCGTACATCGACCAGTTGCACCAGCTCGGGGAATACCTGGACGCGCCGATCATCCAGGGTTCGACCACGAACAAGGAGCGGGAGCGGCTGTTCGACGCGTTCCGGTCCGGCTCACTGCGGACCTTGGTCATCTCGAAGGTCGGCAACTTCTCCATCGACCTGCCCGAGGCGGCGGTGGCGATCCAGGTGTCCGGGACGTTCGGGTCACGCCAGGAGGAGGCGCAGCGGCTGGGTCGTGTGCTCCGGCCGAAGGCCGACGGCCGGCAGGCGCACTTCTACACGGTGGTGTCCCGGGACACGATCGACACGGAGTACGCAGCGCACCGGCAGCGCTTCCTCGCCGAGCAGGGGTACGCGTACACGATCGTCGACGCCGACGACGTCCTCGGCCCGAAGCTGCCCACTGTCGACTGACGCACGCATGGCCTTGATCGACTCGGTTTTCAGGAAGTCGCGGTGTCCGGGGCAGCTCAATGCCCCGATTTCCTGAAGACCGAGTCGATCAGCGCGTCGCAGGCGCGGGCGAGCACGGGGCGCGGGGCGAGCAGGGGCGAGCGGGGCACCGCCGAGCGGGGACGCCGCGTCTCTTGCGCTCGCTATGGACCTGATGTCGTAGACGAATCGGCCGTCGACTGTCCTGGACGAATCGGCCGTCCAGCGTCGTCGACGAATCGGCCGTCCCGAAGAACGCTGCTCGTGATGATCCCGGTCGGCGAGGGCGGCGTCGACTGTCCTGGACGGATCGGCCGTCCGAGTGCGCGGTGGGCCGTGGGCGACTCCGGGTCGGCGGCCTCGTAGAGCACGACCCGGCGGCCAACGAGCGTCAGCGCTTGGCGGACTCCGCGACGAAGACTCCGCGCCCCGGACGGCCAACGAGCACGCCCTGCTTCCGCAGCTTCGCCACCGCCCGACTGATCGTGGACTGTGAGACGTCGTACTCGTCTGCCAATACGCGCCCGGACGGGAGCTGGGACCCAGGCGAATAGGCCCCGCTCTTGATCTTCTTCAGGAGGTCGTCGAGCAGTTCGTCCATAGTGGGCGGGATAGGCACGTGGAGCCCCTTGCAGTCGGTTGGCTCGCCCAGTATTGATCAGCCGCTTCGACGCAGGCAACGTATGTAGCGCGAGTGACATAGGTGGGTAGATGACTCGGAGACGTCCTTGACATAGGTGACTCAGTATCGGTAGCGTCGCTCTCGGTGATGCGGTGCTGCTGCGGTCGGTTGGCGCCTCTCGTACTGGTCTCGCATCGCCGCCGAGACCTCACCCGCCGCGCTCCCCCGGCGCGGTCTGCCGCCGTATCCCCCGGACGGCCGCAGGGCGGGGCGGTCTCCGTCGACCGCAACCGGCGGAGGCCGCCCCTGCACGCCGATGCATCCGACGAAGGGCGGTCACCGTGCGCAACCTGTTCCGTCGGCTGCCGAGGCGGCGCGAGGAGCCACGTGCGACGAGAAGGCGGGACGATCTGCCGCAGCCCCGTCAGCTTCTCGAACGGTGCCACCACCGATGAGCGGGCGTTGGGTGATCCACCTGCCGATCAGCGCGCCGGATTTGCTGCGCGCCCGGATCTTCGCGCGTACCGCCGCTCGGGTGTTGGTGCGACTCAGTGCGCTGGTCGAGCCGGGCGGGGTCACCGTCTCGGCGGAGGACCAGCAGGGCGTACGACACTGGGTCTTCTGTGATCGACCACTGCCCGGCGGCGCGCGGTGCCCCCTGCCGGTCGACCACCTCGCGCCCTGCGCCCGGCACCCGCTGCGGCCCAATCGTCGGTAGGCCCAGGGTGCGCCTGGGCCCTGACGGCGAGCGCGCTCACCGGGAGAAGCGGTCCACCAGCACCGTCAGCCGGCGGTCGTGGCCGGGGCGGCGGAGTCGGCCGCTGCGCATCAGCGTGACCAGTCCGTGCAGGCCGCTCCAGAACGTCTCGGTGAGCGTCTCCAGGTCGCCGCCACCGGCGAACGGGCGCACCGTCTCGGCCAGCTCGGCGAAGCCCCGGGCCAGGTCGGTCGGGACAGTCTGGCTGGCGAACGGCAAGTCCACGGCGAGGGTGAACATCGCGTCATAGAGCGCTGGGCGCTGCTCGGCGAACGTGACGTACGCCGCCGCGACGTCGGCGACCGCCTGTCGTGGGTCTGCCGCGGAGGCGCGGGCGGACACCAGCGCGGTTGCCAGTTCGGCGAAGCCCTCGACGGCGACCGCCGCCATGATGGCGTCCTTGCCCTTGAAGTGGCTGTAGAGGACGGGCTGGCTGTATTCGATCTCGGCGGCGAGCCGCCGGGTGGTCACCGCGTCCCAGCCTTCCGCGAGGGCGAGGTCGCGGGCAGCGGCGATGATGGCGCGTTCCCGTTCCGCCCGCTCGCGCTCGCGGCGTGCCTGAGTCGACATGAGAGCAACCCTAGCACCGCTAGCGAAGCTGTCGATGCTCTGCTAGCGTCGCTCTCATATCTAGCAGCGCTAGGAATTGGAGTAGACCCATGCTGGCACCCCTCGCCTACGGGCTCGCCGTCGTACTCAGCCTCTTCGTCGCCTTCATCGGTGCGCGGTTCCTGCTGGTGCCGCAGGCCGCAGCCGCCGGGTACGGCGTACCGGCCAAGCCGGACGGCGACCCCGCCTACCTGACCGTCAAAGGACTGAAGGACCTCACGTTCGGGCTGCTCGGGCTCGCCCTGATCGCCTTCACCACTGCCGAGGCGGTGGCGTGGTACATGCTGGTCGTCGCGCTCGTTCCGCTGGGCGACACCCTCATCGTGCTGCGCAACGGCGGCACGAAGGCCGTCGCCTTCGGCATCCACTTCGCCACCGCCATGGTCGTACTCCTGAACGCCGCCCTGCTGTTCGCCCTGTAACCAGACCCAACCCCACTCTGGCCCCTGCCCTTGTTGATCAAGAGGTTTGCGTCATCATCGGGCCGATCGATGACGCAAACCTCTTGATCAACGCAGTGGATGGGTCAGGACGTGGGGGGTGGGCAGCGGTCGGGGAGGGTGACCTCGCCGGGGCGGTGCTCGAAGGTGTCCATGGTGAACCATTCGTCCAGCTCCGGGTCGAAGAGGTTCTGCAGGCCGAACTGCAACACCTGCCGCCACCGACTCGGGTCGTGCTGGTCGACGTAGATGTCGCCGAGCGCGAGCGGGAACCGGAAGAACTCCCCGGGCACTGTGGAGCCGCCGACCACCCCGACCCGCCAGTGGTCCACGTGCCGGTCCTTCTCACCCTGCAGGACCTCCGGCCCCACGTAGCGGGCGGTCTTCAGCTTGTCGTTGAAGATCTGCCGGTTGAAGAACCCCGGCACCTTGCTGCACGCGCGGGGCGGGAACAGCGGAATGTTCGGCCACCTGTAGGTGAGTGTGTAGAGCGTGTTCTCGAAGATCAGGTTCGTGAACCAGATCGGGTGGTCCGGGCCACCGGCGGTCATCTGGCTGTTGCCGTCGCGGCCCTGCCAGGAGAACGGCACGTCGATGCCGAGGTCCCGCACGATGTACCGGCCGGTGCCCTGAAAGTCCGCGGGGAGCAGCGGTGGGCGCGGCTCGCGTGGTTCGGGAACGGTAGGGCCGTCGGCCTGGGCCGCCCGGGGCAGCGGTGCCGCCGCTGGGCCGGGCGCGACCACGCCGAGAGCGAACAGTCCACCGGCCACCACCGACACCAGTGTCCGACGTGTACGCCCCGACGCCATGTGTCCCCCGCCCTGCCGATGAACGTGCCAGATACCTTCGGCGAAGCGTAGGAGCAGGCGAAACGTGAGGATCGAAGGAACGAGCGGGCTCCACCGGAAGGGTGAAGCGAGAGGGGTCGGCGGTTCGCCGCAGAGCGAACCGCCGACCCCGACCGCCAGTGGGCTATCCGGCGCCGCCGGCCCGGAACGCCATCCAGGCGTCGCTCATCCGGTCGGCCTGCCCGGCCGTGAACATGTTCATGCAGGAGTCCTCCGTGTAGTCCATGAAGTTGTGGATCGGGTCGAGCCCGGGCGCAGCGCAGGAGTCCGCGCCCACCGGGCAGTCGAACTGCGGCGCCGCCTCACGCGGGGTGTCCGCCACGAAGTCGCCGGAAGCGGAGCAGCCGTGCGCGAAGGTGTGCTCCAGCATCAGCCAGTGCCCGACCTCGTGCGTCAGCGTGTCGCCCAGGGCGTACTTGCCGGCCGTACCACCAGGCATCGACTCGTCGAGCATCACCACGCCGTCGATGTAGTCGCGCCCGTTGTTGTAACCCTTCGGGAAGTACGCCCAGCCGAGCAGCCCGTCGCCGATGTTGGCCGCGTACACGTTGAGGGTTTCCGAGTCGCCGGTGTACAGCGCCTTCTTCATGTCCCGCTCGCTCTTGCCCGGCACTACCGTGTACCAGGCGCTGTTCACCGTCCACGTCGTGTCGACGAGCGAGAACCGGAACGGCGTGTTCGAGGCGTCTCCGGCCGTACGGCCCGCGAACGAGTCGTTGAGCACCGCCATCTGCGCGGCGATCAGGGTGTTCCACCTGGTCGTCTCGGCTGCTGTGAGCGGATGGTCGGAGATCATGTGGAAGACCGTCGGCACCGTGACGCTGCCGTTCGGCAGCCGCGGCGCGTCTTTGATCACGCCGTACGCCTTGGCTTCGTTCGTGGCGTACAGCGCCGGCTCCTGGGCGGCGGCGCCCTCGGCCACCCGGGCCGCGCTGTGCGCGTCGGTGCCCGGGTCACACGCGGTGACGGACGGGGAGGCGGTCGCTGGCGCGGCCGTGGCGAGCGCCCCGGAGGCACCGCCGGACGCCAGGATCGTCGCGGCGGTGGCGGTGAGGACCGCCAGTCGGAAGGTCGGTCTTCTGCGCATCGGTGCACCTTTCGATGAGGGAGACGGTGCGGTGTCGATGACGTCGCTGTTCGGGTATGAGAACACGCCGACGGCATCGACAAAAGACCCTCTGAGCAGGGCAGATGGCGATGTAACGGAACCGGATCGGCCAGCGCTGTTTGGGCCGCTCCGGCGGGGTTCAGAGGACGCGGGTCACCTGTTCGGCGACGACTACCGCGTCCCGCCGCGCCGGGTCGAGGTTGGCGCTGATCACCACTGACGCACCGGCCGAGAGTGGCGCGAGCAACCACTTCAGCGGCTGCTCGGTCTCGGCGGCGTCAACCAGTAGGCGGTCGCCGGCGCGCAGGTCCAGCATCGTGGCGAACTCCTGGGCGAGCGCGCCCCACTGACCGTAGGTGGTGCCGTCAGCGGTGGCCGGGTCCGACGGGTGGATGGCAGTGTGGTCGGGCGTGCCGTCGCCGTGCCGGAGCACCTCGGCGGACCAGTCCAACCAGCCCAACGGCACGTCGTCCAGCCGCCCCGGCCCGGTGCCGACGAGATAGCGGTGCGGCGCGTCCGGCACGTCCTCCAGCCAGTCGTCCTGCCGCTCCGGCGTCACGAAGACCGCGTCGAACGGCCGGTCGCCGCCCGGTTCGAGCACCGCCAGGCCCGCCGTGGCGCGCGGTCGGAACGACACCGCCAGGCCCGAGGCCCAGGCGCCCAACAACACAGCGGCGGTACGCCAGTGCGGCGGCAGCAGGACCGCTACGCGGCTGCCGGGGCCGAGCCGGCAGCCGTCCCGCAGCAGGCTCGCGCTGCGGGCCGCCCACTGGCCGACCTGCTGTGCCGTCAGGTCGACGCGCTCGCCGGTCGCCTCGTCGCGGTAGCTGAGCAGCGGACGCTCGGCCTCGACGGGCCGGGCCGCCAGGTTGGCCGTGACGGTTGGCTGCATCTCCACGCTCCCCGGGTCGACGTCGGCATCACAGTACTCAACGACTTTGGTCGCACCGGTCGTCGGCCGATGGCCGTATCGGGTGACCGGGTGGCTCGCGCAGTGTGCGGGGAACGATCCCCGAGACGCCGCCGAGGAGCGCCGATGCCGACCGGACCCGACCCCGTCACCGCCGACCATCCCGCTGCCGACCATCCCGCCGACGCTGGCCGCCTGCCGTTGCGCCGGCGGCTCCTGCCGGTGATCGCGTTGCTGCTGCTCGCGCCCTGGGCGGCCGAGTGCTCGTGGGGTGGCTTCGCCATCGACGACTTCCTCCCGGTGCTGATCTTCCTGGGCCCGATGTACGGCGGCGCGGCGCTCCTGATCCGGGAGACCGCCCGACGCCTCGGCGCGGGTTGGCCGACGATAGTGCTGCTCGCCGCCGCGTTCGGCGTGCTCCAGGCCGGGCTGGTCGACCAGTCGTTGTTCAACAGCGACTTCCTCGACGACACCCAGTACGCCGACACCTGGGCCGCCGCCGAGGCGACGCTGGTGCCGGGGCTCGACTTCAGCCTCCGGCAGGCGTTCGACTACGTGGGCAACCACATCGTGCTGACGATCTGCGCGCCGATAGTGCTCATCGAGTCGTTCCTCGGGCCGGAGCGGCGGCTACGGCCCTGGCTGGGCTGGCCCGGTCTCGCCGTGGTGGGCGTGCTCTACCTGCTCGGCAGCCTGTTGATCTTCTCCGACAGCAGCGGCCGGAAGGGCTTCCTGGCCAGCCCGCTCCAACTGGCCTTCGCCGCCGTGGTGGTTCTCGCCCTGGTCGCTGTCGCAGTGCTGCCCCGCTGGCGTCACCCTCGCCCGCGCCGGGCCCGTCGGGCACCGCACCCACTCTGGGTCGGTCTGCCCGTCATCCTCGTCCGCCTCGGCTCCGACCTGACGCCCGGCTGGCCGGGGATGATCATCGCGCTTTCGCTCTCCGTCGTCGCCGGAGGGCTTGTCGTGTACTGGTCGTCCCAGAACGGCTGGGGGCAGCGGCACGTGCTTGTTGCCGGCACCGCGGGCCTGGTCATGGCCGCCGCGTTCGCGTACCTGGTGCCGCCATACTCCCCGGCGAGCCCGGCCGCGGCCCTGGCCGGCGACGTCGCGGTCACCGTCGTCACTGTCGCCCTGATCGGCGGCGCCTGGTGGCGGCTGCGCCGTGCCTCGCCGACTGTTCCCGTCGCCGCGAGCTGATCCCGTTGGCCACCACCGGTAAGACGGTGCTGCTGCGTCTCGGCGACAGCCGCAAGGTTTTCGGCCGCCGCTGATCCGGCAGCCGGCAAGGCCCGGCGTCCACAGGCGTGGACGCCGGGCCGCGCGGTTCCTACTCCTTGACCATCACGACGTCGGTCGGGCGTTCGACAGTCACTGCGGTGCCGTAGTCGAACAGTTCGAGGGTCGAGTTGGACGTCCCCGTGTCGAGACGGCCCTTCGCCGTCGACTGCCAGGTGAAGGTGAGCGCCACAGTCGCGATCCGACCGTCGCGGTCCAGCGTGACGTCACCGGTCGTGTTGCTCGACCCGTCCCTGCCGCTCTCGGCATAGCTGAAGTGCAGCGAGCCGTCCGGATTCTCGGTGACTGTCGCGTTCTGCCGCTTCAACGCCGCGAACAGGGCAGCCGGGTCGGGCTCGGCGGAACCCAGCACGTCGTTCCCGTCGCCGTGCAGGGAGAGCCGGTCGTACGTGCCCGGGTACTGCCCGTACCGGCCGTACGCCTCGCCCGGGCCCTTGTCAGCCGGCAGCGGGCCCAGCGGGCGTTCGCCGCCCTGGTACCTGGTGCCGTTGATCAGCAGTTCGGTCATGACCGAGTCGTCCTGCGGCGCGCGGACGTAGCCGGTAGCGGTTTTCGGGTCGAACGCGCCCTCGTAGGTCAGCCCGTCCCGGCCCGAGTTGGTCAGCCGCATCCGGTAGCTGATGTTCTCGCTGGCGGCGGCGGCCGAGACCAGCCGCATCGCCGGCGAGGCCGGCTCCGGCGGCGCGGCCTGGGTGGTGACGTCGGAGCGGCCCGCCGGGGAGTTCGTCGGGACGGTCAGCGCGGTGCCGACGCCCAGCGCCAGCAGCGCGCACGTGCTACCGACGAGCGCGGTGGTCCGGCGCCGCCGGGCCCGTCGGCCGCGCTCGATCAGCGCACCCACCGGGGGTACGGAGTCCGTCTCACCGTCGACGATGTCGTGCAGCCGATGGGCGAGACGGTCATCGATGTTGTTCATGACTATCACCTGCTTACCGAGTCGAAGGATTCCTCAAGGAGGTGGCGCAGTTTGCCCAGTGCGCGGGCGTTCTGGCTCTTGACGGTGCCGAGCGAGCAACCCAGCACCTGGGCGACCTCGCGCTCGCTCAGGTCCTCGTAGTGGCGGAGCACCACCACCGCTCGCTGTTTGGCCGGCAGTGACATCAGCGCCCGGCGCAGCACGACGGCGTCCGGGCCGACGCCGTCGGCCGCGGCGGCCCGGTCGGGGACGTCCGCGAAGAGGCTCTCCCGGCGACGCCGCCGCCACGCCGACGTGTGGTTGTTGACCAGGGCCCGGCGCAGGTAGGCGTGCGGGTCACCGAGCCGGGACAGCCGCCGCCACCGCTCGTAGACCTTGACCAGGCTGTCCTGGAGCAGTTCCTCGGCCCGCCACCGGTCGCCGCTGAGCAGCATGGCCAGCCGGATATGTCGCTGCCACGCCACCTCGACGAACGCGACGTAGGACCGGTCCGCCGCGGACAATGGTTTCTGTTGGTCGGTCACGCGCCTTACACGCCGCGGGGTCACCGAAGGTTGTCAGGCCGAGGGCAGTTCCGGGCCGCCGTCGAGCAGCGGGCCGAGCAGGTCGTCGTACTCCTCGACCCGGGTCAGGACCTCGGCGGCGGTGAACTGGCGGACGGCCGGCTTCCGGCCGCGCGCGCCGGCCTCGACCTCGTCCCAGGTCAGTGGCGTCGACACCGACGGCACCGACTGGGCCCGCAGCGAGTACGGCGCCACTGTGGTCTTCGCCGCGTTGTTCTGGCTCCAGTCGATGAAGACCTTGCCCGGTCGGAGGTTCTTCGCCATCTTCGACACGATCAGCTTCGGGTGGGCCTTCTCCAACTCCTGGGCGATCCGCCGGGCGTAGTCGGAGACGACGTCGGACGACTGGGTGCCGGCGATCGGGCAGCAGAGCTGCATGCCCTTCTTGCCGGACGTCTTCGGGTACGACTCGATGCCGTCGTCGGCGAGGCGGTCGCGCATCAGGACCGCCACCGGGCAACACTCGGCGAGCCCGGCCGGCGGGCCCGGGTCCAGGTCGACGACCATCATGTCCGGGTGTTCGCCCACCTTCCACTGCGGTGTGTGCAGCTCCAACGCCGCCAGGTTGGCCAGCCAGACCAGGGTGGGCAGGTCGTCGGCGACCACGTAGTCGATTGTCTCCCGGCCCTTCGTCGACCCGGGTGCCGGCAGGTTTTCCACCCGCACCCAGTCCGGGGTCGCGGCCGGCGTGTTCTTCTCGAAGAACGACTTGTCGTCCACCCCGTTCGGGAAGCGGATCCGGGTGACCGGTCGGTCCCGCAGGTGCGGCAGCAGCACCGGGGAGATCCGGGTGTAGTAGTCGATCACCTCACCCTTGGTGAACCCGGCCGCCGGGTAGAGCACCTTGTCCAGGTTGGACAACTCCAGCGCGCGACCTTCGACGTCCACCCGTAGCCGCTCAGCCGGCATCGTCGACCTCCTCCGGAGGCTTGTCCGGGCGCAACCGCAGCACCCGGGGGAAGCGCAGCCGGCCGTCGGGGGTGCGCTGGCCGTACTTCACCTCCACCACCACCTGGGGTGTTACCCAGATGGCGCCCCGCGCATCCTCGCGTGGCATCCCCGGCGCGAACGGTGACACGCCGGAGCGCAGCGGCTCCAGCTCGGCGAGGAGCTGCCGCTCGATGGCCGCGCCGATCCCGCCGCCGACCCGACCCCGGTAGATCAGTCGGCCGTCCGGGCCGGGCACCCCGACCAGCAGCCCGCCGATCCGGCGCGCGCCCGGTCGCCAACCGCCGATGACGAAGTCGCCGGTCACCTCCAGCTTGACCTTCACCCAGTCCGGCGAGCGCACCCCCGGGCGGTAGACGGCCCCGACCCGCTTGGCCATCACCCCCTCCAGGCCGTGCTCACCGGCCGCCTCGTAGGTGGCCGGCCCGTCGGCGAACATCGGCGGCACCGCCCACCGGAGGCCACCGAGCGCGAGCGCGTCCAGCGCCTCCCGGCGGCGCTCGTACGGCCAGCCGGTCAGGTCGTCGCCGTTCAGCCGGAGCAGGTCGAAGATCATGTACGTCACCGGCATGACAGCTGCCAGCCGGGCGGCCTTGGCCCGGTCCCGGACGTGCATCCGCTCGGCCAGCGCTGTGAACGACGGTTGCCCGCCCTGGCCGAGCAGCACCACCTCACCGTCGAGCAGCGCGTCGTCGACCTGCTCGGGCAGGGTGGCCAACTCCGGGTACGCGGCGGTGATCTCCACGCCGGAACGGGCATAAAGGTGCTGACCGCCACCTGAGATGTCGGCCAGGGCGCGGACGCCGTCCCACTTGAACTCGTACGCCCAGCCGTCACCCGCCGGGAGCGGCCCGGTCATCGCGAGCATCGGCTTGAGCGGCGCGCCGGGCACGACCCGACTGTAGTAGCAGCCCGAACACCTCGCGTCCGGTTCTTTCGGATGCGAGCATGGTCGATACCGGGGAAGGGAGCGCAGGATGCGTGCCATCTGGAAGGGAGCCGTGTCGTTCGGGCTCGTCTCGATCGGGGTGAAGCTCTACTCCGCGACCGAGGAGAAGGACATTCGGTTCCACCAGGTGCATCGCGAGGACGGCGGCCGGATCCGCTACAAGCGCACCTGCTCGGTCTGCGGCGAAGAGGTCACCTACGACGACATCGCCAAGGGCTACGACATCGGCGGCGGCGAAATGGTGATCCTCACCGACGAGGACTTCGCCGACCTGCCGCTGACCAGTTCCCGTGCCATCGACGTGCTGGAGTTCGTGCCAGCCGAACAGGTGGACCCGATCCTCTACAACAAGGCGTACTTCCTTGAGCCGGAGGGCGCGGCGACCAAGCCGTACGTGCTGCTGCGCGACGCGCTGACCGACTCGGAGCGGGTGGCCATCGTCAAGGTGGCGCTGCGCCAGCGGGAGCAGCTGGCCACGCTGCGGGTCCGCGAGGGTGTGCTGCTGCTCAACACAATGCTCTGGCCGGACGAGATCCGTACCCCGGACTTCGGTTTCCTCGACGAGGACCTCAAGGTGCGCCCGCCGGAGCTTGCCATGGCCAGCTCACTGATCGACTCGATGACCGGCGAGTTCGAGCCGGACGTCTTCACCGACGACTACCGGGCCGCGTTGCAGGAGGTCATCGACGCCAAGGTGGAGGGTCGGGAGGTCGTCCAGCCGGAGGAGGTCGAGGAGGCCCCGGCCGCGGCGGTGGACCTGATGGCCGCGTTGAAGGCCTCGGTGGAACGCGCCAAGGCGGCTCGCGGCGAGCAGCCCGCCCGCGGTGGTGGCGGCGGCGAGCCGACGCCCATCTCGTCGGCGCGGTCCGCGCAGAAGGCAGCCGAGAAGAAGGCGGCCAAGGCGCCCGCGAAGAAGACAGCGGCGAAGAAGACCGCCGAGAAGAAGGCGGCCGAGCCGGCGAAGAAGACCGCCGCCAAGAAGACCCCCGCGAAGAAGGCGGAGCCGGCGAAGAAGACCGCCGCGCGCAAGACAGCACCCCGCAAGAGCGCCTGACCGTACGGCAGCGGCGGCGGTGTCCGCCTCGCCGGGTACGCTCCGCCGGCCGCTGGCGACCGGAGGAGCCCCCATGCCGTACACCCCTGATCTGGACCGGTTACTGACGCCCGGCGCCCGCTACACCGACCAGCACGGCGGGTACCTGATCGAGGTTCACCCGGCGGGCGACGTCGTGCTGCCCACCGGCCAGGTGGTCGGGTGTGACCCGCTGGTCTGCCCGGAGGGCGAGCCGTTCACTGTCACGGTCCCGCCGGGCCGGTACGCCGCCCGCGCCTGGGTGGCAGTGGTGCTCCGGGAGAACGCCGAGGTGGACCGGCGGGTGGCCGCGTTTCAGCTGGTCGTCTCCGACGAGCCGACCATTAGCTGGGAACCGGCGGTCGCGGGCGACCAGGACGTCGCCACGCTCGGTGCGGACGACTACTTCGGGTACGGGGTGGACGCTGGCACCGGCACCCTCGCCGACCCGACAGCGCTCAGTGTCCTGGAAGGCTGGGACTACGACCGGGTCGAGGAGGTCTTCATCCCCGACGAGCTGCCCTCGTCCCCGGTCCCGGGGCTGATCACCGCTGTCTTGGACGAGGCCAGCGGCGCCAACGTCGTCACCGTGACCACCGGTTGGGGCGACGGCTGCTACGGCACCTGGATCGGCCGTACCGCCGACGGACGGATCACGTCGTTCGTGACCGACTTCATGGTCGTCCCGGAATAACCGCCCAGGAACGCCCCGGAACTGTCGCGCTGGGCGATCCGAGGCGTCGGCGGCGGGCACGGTAGGCCGCGGTGCGGGTACCGTGTGCGTCGGCTTTCCCCCCGGCACCGGGTGCCGGCCACACTTCGCAGCAGGGAGTCGACGACGTGAGCGAGCGGACGCAGCAGACGGGCCCGGACCAGAGCCCGGCAACCAAGTCGGGGCGCCGCCTGGCCGCCCAGTTGGCGGCGAAGAAGGCCGCCGACGCGAGGCGCAAGCGCAACGCGTGGGCCAGCGGCCTCGCCGCCGTCGCCGTGGTCGGGGTGCTGATCGGCGTCTTCGTGACGATCGGCGGGGGTGACGACAAGCCGAAGACCCAGGCCGACTCGACCCCGTCCGCCTCCGCCCCGGCCCCCGACGAGGCCGGCGCGCCGCCCGCGCCGCAGCTGCCCGCCGACGCCGATCCGGCACTGAAGACCAAGCCGACGGTGACGCCGGGCACTGGCGACCTCAAGAAGCTCACGGTCACCCCGCTGATCAAGGGCAAGGGCCCGGCCGTGCAGAAGGGCCAGAACATCACCACCAACTACGTTGGGGTGTTCTACAAGGACGGCAAGGAGTTCGACTCCTCCTGGAAGGGCGGGCAGCCGGCCACCTTCCCGATCGGCGTCGGTCAGGTCATCCCCGGCTGGGACCAGGGCCTGGTCGGAGTGACTGTGGGCAGCCGGGTGCAGCTCGACATCCCGGGCGAGCTGGCGTACGGCAACGACGAGGCCGCCGCCGGTGGACGTCCCACCGGTCCGCTGCGCTTCGTGGTGGACGTGATCGCCGCCCAGTGACCTGTCCGGGTCGTCCCGGTTGTCGCCGGGACGCGATGGAGTTGTTCACATGGGGCTTCCGGCCCGTCACCCAGCGGCAGTAGGTTCGGCGTCACCCCGGGCGGTTCGCCGCCCGGGGTGAGCATCCGGAACGGGGACGCGGAGGTGCATGTGACGGCGCTGGACGAGCCTGGGCGGACCGCCCGGTCGATGTGGGCGTACTTCGAGCCGGTGCACACCGTCACCTACCTGCACCCCCGGGCCCGGGCCGCGTACGAGGCGGTCGGGCTGCGCGGCTACTGGCGCGGTTACTTCGCCGGCCGGGCCGCGCCGCTGGGGGCCACCGAGGCGGCCCCGGTGGTCGCCGCCTTCTTCAACTTCGCGCCGCCGATGGTGGCCCGCGCGCTGCCGGCGGTGTGGCGGTTGGCCACCCCGCCGGAGGCGCTGCGCGCCCGTCTGACCGGTGCCGTGCAGGCGCTCGCCGAGCTGACCTACGAGCTACCCGAGTCGCACCTGGTGGAGGCCGCCGACCTGCTGGAGCGGGCCGCGGCGGCGGCGCAGACCGCCGGCCGGGTGCTCGGCGCGGCCAACGCGGCCCTCCCGGCCGGCGAATACCCGCTGGCGCGGCTGTGGCAGGCCGCCACCACGCTGCGCGAGCACCGGGGGGACGGGCACGTGGCGGCGCTGGTGGCCGCCGGCCTGGACCCGGTGGAGACGCTGACCGGGCGGGTCGCGCTGGACGGTTCGCCGCCGCAGTACCTGCTGGGCCGGGGCTGGTCCGAGGAGCAGTGGCACGCCGCCCGCGGGCGGCTCACCGAGCGGGGCTGGCTGACCGGTGACGGCGCGGCCACCGACCACGCCCGCGCCGAGTTCCAGGCCATCGAGGACGCCACCGACCGGGCCGCCGCGCACCCGTGGCAGGCGCTCGGCGCCCACGACACGGACCGGCTCCGGGAGCTGCTGGAGCCGATCGCCCGGTCCGGCCATGCCCTGCTCCCCGAGGGCAGCCCGCTCGGTCTGCCCGCGTTGCCCGGCTGACCGGGCACCCGCGAGTCGGGCAGGATGGGCCCGTGACTGATGCGGTGGTCTTCGACCTGGACGGCGTGATCGTGGATTCCGAACCGGTGTGGGAGGAGGTCCGCCGGGCGTACGTGGCGGCGCACGGCGGGACGTGGCAGCCGGACACGCAACGCCGACTCATGGGGATGAGCACCGGCGAGTGGGCCCACTACCTCAGCGGGGAGCTGGGCGTCGACCGCACCGCCGAGCAGGTCGCCGTCGAGGTGGTCGAGGAGATGACCCGACGCTACCGGGACCACGTACCCCTCATCGACGGCGCCGACCAGGTCGTTCGCCGGCTGGCCGCGCGGTGGCCGCTCGGGTTGGCCAGTTCGTCGCCGACCCGGCTGATCGAGGCGGCGCTGGCGGCGACCGGCCTGACCGACGCGTTCGGCGCCACCCTCTCCACCGAGCAGACCGAGCGGGGCAAGCCGGCACCCGATGTGTACCTGAGCGTGGCGCAGCGCCTCGGCGTCGACCCGGACCGGTGCGCGGCAGTGGAGGACTCGTCCAACGGGGTGCGCTCCGCCGCGGCGGCGGGGATGCGGGTGGTGGCGGTGCCCCACGGCTCGTACCCGCTCGACCCGGACGCCGCCGGGCTGGCGGCGGTGACGTTGAACGCGATCGGTGAGCTGACGCCGGAGCTGGTGGACGAGCTGGGTTGACCCGGGCCGAGCCGGGTAGAGACCACTGATGAAGGCCATCGTGTACGAGCGCAACGGCGACAGTTCGGTGCTGCAACTGGTCGACCGGCCGGTGCCGGAGCCGGGCGCGGGCGAAGTCCTGGTGCGGATGGCGGTCTCCGGGGTCAACCCGACCGACTGGAAGTCCCGCCGTAACGCCCCGCCGAACGGATGGCAGATCCCCGGGCAGGACGGCGCGGGGTTGGTCGAGGCGGTCGGCGAGGGGGTCGACCCCGACCTGATCGGTGAGCGGGTGTGGGTCTGGGAGGCCGCCTGGCAGCGACAGTGGGGCACGACGGCGGAGTACACGCTGGTGCCGGTTCGGCAGGCGGTACGTCTCGGCGCCGCTCCGTTCGAGCTGGGCGCGGCCCTGGGCATCCCGTTCCTCACCGCGCACCGCTGTCTGACCGCTGGCGAGTTCATGCCGGACACGCTGCGGGCCGGGGCGCTGGCGGATCACACGGTGCTGGTGCAGGGCGGTGCTGGCGCTGTCGGCAACGCCGCGATCCAGCTCGCCCGCTGGGCCGACGCCACTGTGATCGCCACTGTGAGCAGCGCGGAGAAGGCTCAGCTCGCGGCCTCGGCCGGCGCCTCCTTCGTGATCAACTATCGGGAGCAGGACGTGGTCGAGGAGGTCCACAAGATCGCCCCCGACGGGGTCCACACGATCGTTGAGGTCTCCCCCGCCCGCAACGCCGCTGTCGACGCCCGGGTGCTGCGGCACGGCGGCGCGGTCTGCATGTACGCCGACAACGGCGGGGACGAGGTGACCATCCCGATCCGGGCGATGATGGCGCCGAACGCCCGCTGGCAGTTCGTCCTGGTCTACACGGAGCCGAAGGCGGCCAAGGCGCTGGGCGTGAAGGACGTGGCGGCGGCGGCCAGCCAGGGTGGCATCCGGGTCGGCGCGGACGCTGGCCTGCCGCTGCACTACTACCCGTTGGCGGAGGCGGCCGCGGCGCACCAGGCGGTGGAGGACTCGACGGTGGGCAAGGTGCTCATCAACACCAGCGACGCCTGATCGGGTCGCCGGGAACCCGATTTCCCCGTCAGCAGGACAGAAGCGAACAATTTTCGCAACAATGACGGTGCGGGTCACCCCGCGTGGAGCGGGCGGCCCCGGCGCGGTGCGAACGCCGGGGCCGCCCCTGGGGAGGGTTTCAGGAGTACTCCCGCCTTAACAGGCGACAGTGCCGGGGAAAACGTTACGGGGCTGTCAGCTCCCGGACACTCAGCTCGCCCTCGGCGTACCGCGAACGGACGACCTTCTTGTCGAACTTGCCGACACTCGTCTTCGGCACCGTGTCGATGAACGCCCAACGCTCGGGCAACTGCCAGCGCGCCACCGACCCGGCCAGGAAGTCCCGCAACTCCTCGGCGGTCACCGAAGCGCCCTCCCGGAGCACCACAGTGGCCAGCGGACGTTCGTCCCACCGCTCGTCCGGGACCCCCACCACGCACGCCTCCAGCACCGCCGGGTGGGCCATCAGCGCGTTCTCCAACTCCACCGACGAGATCCACTCACCACCGGACTTGATCACGTCCTTGGCGCGGTCGGTCAGGTTGATGTACCCGTCCGGCGAGAGGGTGCCCACGTCGCCGGTGCGCAGCCAGCCGTCGCGGAACTTCTCCTCGTCCGGGGCGTCGTCACCGACGTACCGGGCGGTCACCCACGGCCCTCGGACCTCCAGCTCGCCCACTGCCGTGCCGTCGGTGGGCATCGGGTCACCCGACGGGCCGACGATCCGCGCCTGCACGCCCGCCGGCACCCTCCCCTGGGTGTAGCGGTAACGCCACGCCTGCTCACCGGTCGCACCGGCGGGTGGACGTGAGACCGACCCCAGCGGGGACATCTCGGTCATCCCCCAGGCGTGGATGACGTCGATTCCGTGCCGCTCGTCGAACGCGTGCATCAGCGCCGGCGGGCACGCCGAACCGCCGACGATCACCTCACCGAGCGAGGAGGTGTCCACGTCGTGGGTGTCCAGGTAGGCCAGCAGGTCGGTCCAGATGGTCGGCACCGCGCCGGCCAGGGTGGGCCGCTCGGCGGCGATCATCTCGGCGATCGGCGCGGCCTGGAGGAACCGGTCCGGCATGATCAGCGACGCGCCGGAGAGGAAGGCCGCGTAGGGCAGGCCCCAGGACATGGCGTGGAACATCGGCACGATGGCCAACTCGCGGTCGGTCGGGCCGAGGCCGAACCCCTCCGGCATGCAGACCTGCAACGAGTGCAGGTAGATCGACCGGTGCGAGTAGGCCACACCCTTCGGGTTGCCTGTGGTGCCCGAGGTGTAGCAGAGCGCGGCGGCGTCGCGCTCGTCCACCTCGGGCCAGTCGTACACCTCGGGCCGGTCGGCGAGCAACGCGTCCCAGTGGTGCACGGTGATCCGGTCGCCGGCCGCCGCCACCAACGGAGCCGGATCGCCGCCGCCGACCACCACGACGTGCCGCACAGTGGTCAGCTCACCGATCACCCGGGCCAGCAACGGGATGAGCGTGCTGTCGACGAGGACCACCCGGTCCTCGGCGTGGTTGGCGATGTAGACGACCTGGTCGGGAAAGAGCCGGATGTTCAGCGTGTGCAGCACCGCGCCCATGCTCGGCACCGCGAAGTAGGCGACCAGGTGCTCGTTGTTGTTCCACATGAAGGTCGCGACCCGCTCGTCGCCGGTCACCCCGCACTCGTCGCGCAGCCCGTGCGCCAGCCGGGCGGCGGTCCGGCCCACCTCGGCGTACGTCATCCGGCGGGGTTCGGCACCCGTCCAGGTGACCACCTCGGCCGTGCCGTGCACCAGCGCACCGTGGTCGAGGATCCGGGAGATCTGCAGAGGGGCGTCCATCATCGTGCTACGCATGGGTAACAAGCTAGTGTCGGCGGTCACACGTTGGGAACCCCCGTAAGTTGTCGCAGGTGAGCATCTCCTGGGCCGACTCATACGTGGGGCAGTTGCGCGCGCTCGCCGGGGACCGGACGCTGATGTTCGTCGGCGCCCGTGCCGTGGTCAACGACGACGCCGGACGCATTCTGCTGATCAAACGCTCGGACAACGGCCAGTGGGCCATGCCGGCCGGCGCGATGGAGCTGGGCGAGTCGATCGCCGACTGCGCGGTACGCGAGGTCCGCGAGGAGACCGGGCTGCGCGCGCTGCGGGTCTGCGCGTTCGCGCTCTACACCGGGCCGGACCGGACGAGCACCAACATGTACGGCCACACGTACCAGGTGTTCACGACGGCGTTCAAGGTGGAGGAGTGGGACGGGCAGTTGGCCCGGGTCACCGACGAGACCACCGACGCCGGCTTCTTCGCCCGCGACCGGTTTCCCGCCCCACTCTCCACCTCGGTCATCGAGACCCTTGCCGACCTGGACGTCTTCGAGCAGACGAACCGGCTCATCCTCAAGTAGGTCGGCCGGGCCGCGTTACTGCGGGTAGCGCATCCCGGCGAAGAACCCCTCCTGGATCCAGTTCGGGTACGCCACGGGCAGCTTGGTGGCCTCGTCCAGCTCGGTGAGGTCCTGCTCGGTCAGCGTGAGATCCGAGGCGGCGATGTTGTCGACCAACTGCTCGTGCTTGCGGGCACCGACGATCACGCTGGTCACCGCCGGTCGGGACAGCAGCCAGGCGACGGCCACCCGGGCCGGGCTCACCTCGTGCCGCTCGGCGACGCCTTTGAGCACGTCGACCACTCCGAAGGCGTGCTCCGGGTCGAACGGGGTGAAGCTGGCGTACCCGGGCTGGGCGCTGCGCGCGCCACTGTCGGCGACGGCACCGTCCCGGTTGACCTTGCCGGACAGGAAACCACCGGCGAGCGGGCTCCAGACGGTCAGCCCGACACCCTCGTTGAGCGCCATCGGCACCACGTCGCGCTCCACGTCCCGGCCCAGCAGCGAGTAGTACTCCTGCACCGAGACGAACCCGGCCAACTTCTCCCGGGCGGAGATACCCAGCGCCTTGGAGATCTGCCACGCGGCGAAGTTGGCGGCGCCGATGTAGCGGACCTTGCCCTGCCGGACCGCGTCGTCGAGCGCGCGCAGCATCTCCTCCATGGGAGTGATCTGGTCGAAGTTGTGGATCTGATATAGGTCGATGTGATCGGTGCCCAGTCGGCGCAGGCTGTCCTCCAGGTTCTGCATGATGTGCAGCCGGGAGGTGCCGACGTCGTTCGGGCCGGGGCCCGTCCGGGAGTGCACCTTCGTCGCCAGTACGACGTCGCGACGCCGCTTGCCGAGCGCCTTGCCGAGCAGTTCCTCGCTCTCGCCGTCGCTGTAGCCGTCCGCGGTGTCGACGAAGTTGACGCCCGCGTCCAGCGCGGTGTCCACCAGCCGCTGCACCTCGGGCAGCGCCAGCCCACCGAGGGTGCCCCAGAGCGGGTGCCCGCTACCGCCGAAGGTCATCGCGCCGAGCGAGATCTCCGAGACGTACACCCCGGTGGTGCCCAGCAGTCGGTACTTCACGTGTGTCGCTCCTCGTGGTGGGTCGGAGGCCGAGGTCAGGCACTCCGTGGTCACTATGTCGGACACTGTGTCCGGCAACGAGCGTACGTCGCCCACCCGACCCCCAGCCACCTAGGATTCCGGCTATGCCCTCGATCACCCGCCGCCGCCCGCGCAACCCCGACGGACGCGCGGCAGTCGAAGCGCGGGTGCTGGCGGCCACCGAACGGCTCCTGAAGGAGGGAATCCGCTTCACCGACCTCGGCGTGCAGCGGATCGCCGCCGAGGCCGGCGTGGCCCGGTCGACCTTCTACACCCACTTCCGGGACAAGACCGAGCTGCTCATGCGTCTCGCCGGCACCATGCGGGAGAGTTCGTTCGACCGCACCGGCGACTGGGACCCGGGCGGCCCCGGCGACCCGCTCGCGCGGCTGACCGAGGTCTTCGCCGACGTGATCCGGATATACCGGACGTACGCCCCGGTGCTCGCAGCGGTCAGCGAGGTCGCCGCGTACGACGAGGCGGTCCGGGAGTACTGGGCGGCCGGGCTGGAGCAGTTCGTGGCCCGCACCGTGGACGCGCTCCGGGTCGAGCAGCAGGCCGGGCGTACCCCCGCCGACCTGGACGTGACAGCGGCCAGCCGGCTGATAGTGGTCGGCGGCGACCGCTTCCTGGCCGACCACGTCAGCACGACCTCGGCCGACCCCGAGACCGACGCGGCAGCCGCCCGGGAGTTGGCCGCGACCTGGTGGTACGGCGCCTACCGCCGCCCCGCCTGACCACCTAGGGCACGGCTGACACCGACCGCCCCGGAGCGGTCCGGGGCGGTCGGTGTCGAGACGCTCAAATCATCGTCTGGGACTTGGCCTCCATGTCGGCGGCGGCCTCCTCCTTCGACTCGCGGGTCAACGGCTTGCCGCCCGGAGCCGGGGCCTCCCCGCCGAGCGGGTCGGCGCCACCTGTGGCACCCTGCGGGCCGGCGCCCCGCAGCTGCGTGTTGGGCAGTGTCAGGGTGACCACCACCGCCACGATCGCGATCAGGCCGGCGGTCAGGAAGACCATGTCCAGCGCGTCGACGAAGGCGCCCTGGATGGCCGCACGCACCGGCCCCGGCAGGGCCAGGATCGTAGCCGGGTCGTTGATCGAGATGTTGGTGCCGCCACTCGCCGCGACAGCGGCCTGCTCCTGCGGCGGGAGCTGAGCGATCGCGCCGGGCAACCGGTCGGCGAGCCCGCCGGTCAGCCGGGACGAGAGCACCGTGCCGAGGATCGCCACCCCGAACGAACCGCCCAGCGACCGGAAGAAGGTCGCCGACGAGGTGCCGGCACCCAGGTCGCGTACCGAGACCGCGTTCTGTACCGCCAGGATCAGCGACTGCATACACAGGCCCAGCCCGACGCCGATCACCACCATGTACCCGAACGCCACCCACAGCGAGGTGGCCACCTCCAACTGGGTGAAGAGGAACATGCCGACCAGGAGGGTCACCGAACCGGCCACCGGAAACCACTTGTAGCGGCCGATCCGGGTCATCGCACGACCGGTCAGGATCGAGGTGATGATGATGCCGGCCATCATCGGCAGCATCAGCAGACCGCTTCGGGTCGGCGAGGCGCCCTTCACGATCTGCAGGTACAGCGGGATGAAGATGATCGAACCGAACATCACCAGACCGATGATGAGCAGTGCCGAGTTGGCCAACGCGAAGGTGGCGCTCCGGAACAGCCGCAGCGGCAGGATCGGCTCGGCTACCCGGGCCTCCTGGAGGACGAAGAGCACCCCCAGCACCACACCGGCCACGAAGAGCCCGATGATCACGCCGGATCCCCAGGCGTACTCGTTGCCGCCCCAGCTCAGCGCGAGCAGCAGGGAACTCACCCCGGCCACCAGCAGGCCGGCACCGAGCCAGTCGATCGAATGGTCCCGACGTTCGAACGGGATCAACCGCATCACGTGGTAGCAGACGACGATGGCCAGGATCGCCAGCGGCACGTTGATGTAGAAGATCCACCGCCAGTCGGTCTCCGCGAAGTAACCGCCCACCAGCGGCCCGGCGACCGACGAGATCCCGAAGACCGCGCCGAACAGGCCCTGGTACCGACCACGTTCCCGCGGTGACACCACATCCGAGATGATGGTGAACGCGAGCGTCAGCAGACCACCGGCGCCGAGACCCTGGATACCCCGGGTGACGATCAGCTGAGTCATGTTCTGCGACAGCCCGGCCAGCAACGACCCGACCAGGAACGTGCCGATCGAGAAGAGGAAGACCGGCCGACGCCCGTACAGGTCGGCCATCTTGCCGTAGAGCGGCGTCGACGCGGTCGAGGCGAGCAGGTACGCGGTGACCACCCAGGAGTAGTGGTTGATCCCGCCCAGCTCGCCCACGATGGTTGGCAGCGCCGTACCAACGATGGTCTGGTCGAGTGCGGCCAGCAGCATGCCGGTCATCAGGCCCAACATGAGCAGCCGGATCTGCTGACGGTTCAGCACCGGCGCATCTGAGGCTTCGGTGGTCATGTGCCCTTCTATCCCGCGAGCCGCAGAACATGCGCCGACCCAGCAAAAAACCCCACCCCCACCCCCACCTGCTCCCCACCCCCACCCCACCCGCTCCACCCGGGTTGATCATGAAGTTATTGCCACGACACGCCGCGCCGAGGGGCAATAACTTCATGATCAACCGAGGGGGGTGGGGTTAGGGGGTGGTGAAGGTTTTGGTGATTGCTGCGCAGAAGGCGGGGAGGTCGTCGGGTTTGCGGCTGCTGGTCAGGTTGCCGTCGGTGACGCACTCCTCGTCCACCCAGGTGGCTCCGGCGTTGGTCAGGTCGGTACGCAGGGTCGGCCAGGAGGTGATCCGCCGGCCCCGCACCACGTCCGCCTCGATCAGCGTCCACGGGCCGTGACAGATCACCCCGACGGGCTTGCCCGCGTCGAAGAACGCCTTCACGAACCGCACCGCGTCCGGGTCGCCCCGCAGGAAGTCCGGGTTCGCCACCCCTCCGGGCAGCACCAACGCGTCGTAACCGGCGACGTCGGCCTTGTCGACCGTCACGTCCACGTCGTACGTCCTGGAGTGGTCCAGGTGGTTGAAGGACTGGATGGAACCGGCCTTCAGCGAGACCAGCTCGGCCGTCGCGCCAGCGTTCTCGACCGCCTCGCGTGGTTGGACGTACTCGACCTCCTCGACGCCGTCGGCGGCCAGGAAGGCGATCCGCTTGCCCTGCAATGTCGCTGCCATCTCGGTACATCTCCTTTCCGGGGGTACCTCATTTCCCTTCCCGCCCTCGAACACCCGAAACAGGGCGGACAGGTTCGGACCGGCGAGGACCGGTCAGGGGCCGCCGAAAGACCGCCTGAGCAGCGGCGGGGCCGGTCTGCGCGCAGGTTTGCCCGCCAGGCCGCTGGGGACCCGGGGAGGCATGGCAGGAGCAGCAGCGGAGCAGCGCCGGTTCGCCACCGTCGTGGAGAGCTGGCTCGGACGCCCAGTACTGATCGTCGGTGACGCCATGTTGGACGAATGGCGGTTCGCCGACTCCGACCGGCTCTGCCGGGAGGCGCCCGCCCCGGTTCTCACCCTGCGCCGGCGGATCTCCGCCGCCGGTGGGGCCGCGAACACCGCAGTCAACGTCGCGGCCCTGGGCGGTCGGGCGGTGCTGGTGGCACCGGTCGGCGCCGACGTCGCCGGTGACGAACTGCACGACTGCCTGGACCGCGCGAGCGTCTGGGACCGCACCGTCAACCAGCCCGGGCGACCCACCCCGGTCAAGCGGCGAATGTTGGCCGGCAACCAGATCCTGCTGCGTGAGGACTCCGGCGACCCGGAGGACGCGCTGGACCACGAGGGGGTGACCCGGCTGCTCATCGCCCTGAGCTGCGCCACCGAGGAGTTGCGTGCCGCCGCAGGTGGGGAGGCGCCGACACTGGTGGTTTGCGACTACGGCCTGGGCGCGCTGCCCGCGCCGGTCCGCGCGTGGCTGGTCGAGAACCGCCAGCGGTACGCCACAGTCGCGCTGGACGCCCACGACCTGGCCGACTGGCGGGGCCTCGCGCCGACGGTGGTCACCCCCAGCTTCGCCGAGGCGACCCGGCTGTTGGCCCGCGCGGGCGGTACGACCCGACCGACCGGCGGGACCGAACTGCACCTGGAACACCCGGGCGGGGACCCGGTCGACGGACCGTCCGAGATGACAGTCGGCGCGGCACCGGGGGCGGTACGCGCCGACGACACCGCCGCCGAGCTGGCCCGGGTCGACCGCCCGGGACCGGTCGGTGAGCCGACCCCGGGCGAGGGACGGGTGGCCCTCACCGGTGACGGGCTCAGCGTCACCGGCACCGGCGTCACAGTGAACACCCGGGCCGGAGAGGGCGTCGACCGGGCGATCCTGGCCCAGTCGCGGCTTGCCGAACTGCGTGCGCACACCGGTGCCGACGTGGTCGCGGTGACCCTGGACACCGAGGGTGCTGTGGTCGGCGGCGCCGACGGGGAGCCACGACGCAGCCACAGCACCCCGGTGCCGGCGAGCCACGCGGTGGGTGCCGGCGACGCGTACCTGGCGGCGATGACGTTGGCCCTGGCCGCCGACGCGCCCCTGCCCACCGCCGCCCAGCTCGCCCAACTCGCTGCCACCATCACCGTCTCGGACACCGGCACCTGCGTGTGCCGACGTGACGACCTGCTCGCCGCGTTGGACCAGCCGACCGACACCACGAGCCACCCCGCGCTGGTCGGCGGCGACGAGTTGGACGCGATCGTCGCCGAGTACCGCGAGGCGGGACGGTCGGTGGTCTTCACAAACGGCTGCTTCGACGTGCTGCATCGCGGGCATGTGCGCTACCTGGAGCAGGCCCGCGCGTTGGGCGACCTGCTCATCGTGGCGGTCAACTCGGACGGAAGCGTACGACGGCTGAAGGGGCCGGACCGGCCGGTCAACCCGGTCGAGGACCGGGGTGCCCTGCTCGCCGCGCTCGCCTGCGTGGACCACGTGGTGGTCTTCGAGGAGGACTCACCGGCCGCGCTGATCGAGGCGGTCCGACCGGACGTGTACGTCAAGGGCGGCGACTATCCGCCGGAGCTGGTGCCGGAGGCGCCGCTGGTGCGCCGGCTGGGCGGCCAGGTGCGCACCCTGGGGTACGTGCCGGACCGGTCCACCTCCGCGATCATCGAGCGGATCCGGTCGCACAGCCAGGACCCGTCGCCACACCTCAACGACCGGGAGCCCGACCCGTCGCTGCGCACCCGCACCCAGGCGTCGTGAACCGCCCCCTGGACCTCGGCAGCCCGGAGGAGTTCCGCGCCGACCGGCTGGTGGACGTGCTGATTCCGACCCGGAACCGGCCCGCCGAGCTGGCCGTCACACTGGGCGGGCTCGCCACCCAGGACGGGGTACCCGGCTTCGGCGTGGTCGTCAGCGACCAGTCCGACGGGGATCCGGCGTACACGCATCCGGCAGCTGCCACCATGGTCCGGGCGCTGCGCCACCGGGGCCACCCGGTGCTGCTGACCCGCCGGCTGCCCCGACGGGGGTTGGCCGAACACCGGGCGTATCTGCTCGCCGCCTCGGCCGCCCGGTACGTCCTCAGCCTCGACGACGACATCTGGCTGGAACCGGGTGCGCTGCACCGACTGGTCACCGCGATCGGTGAGCTGGGCTGCGGGTTCGTCGGCAACGGCGTGCACGGGCTCTCGTACACCGACGACGTACGGCCGGAATCGCACTGCCACTACGAGGAGTGGGTCGGCCCGCCCACACCGGAGCGGATCCGACCCGACACCCCGCAGTGGAACCGGGCCCGGATCCACTCGGCCGCGAACCTGCTGCACATCACCGAGCAGTTGGCGCTGCCGCCGGGCGCGTGGCGGGCGTACAAGGTCTCCTGGATCGGCGGGTGCGTGCTCTACGACCGGGCCAAGCTCGTCGACGCTGGCGGCTTCGACTTCTGGCGTCGGGTGCAGGAGAAGCACCAGGGGGAGGACGTGGCCGCGCAACTCGCCGTGTTGTCCCGCTACGGCGGCGCTGGCATCCTGCCCAGCGGCGCGTACCACCTGGAGTCCCCCACCACCGTCACCGACCGGGACGTGGAGGCGTGGGAGGTCGTCCTCGCCGACGAGGACACCCCGCAGCCGGCCTGACCTACGGGGTGAGCAACTCCCGGGCGGCTTCCAGCACCTCGATCACCGGTACGTCGGTCACGAACGAGTCCCGGTGCGGGCAGTCACCGTCGCCGGGCCGGTGCGGATAGATGCCCGGTGTGCAGTCGACACCGCAGACCGGGCAGTGCACCGTCCACGAACTGATCGGCCGGTGCCGGCCCCGCCGCGGGCTGGCCCCGTTGATCAGGTTGCCGACCCAGAAGATGCCCACGGTGGGCGCGCCCACAGCGGCGGCCAGGTGCAGCGGGCCGGTGTCGTTCGAGACGACCAACGCGCAGTCGGCGTAGCAGCCGACCAGCCCACCCAGGCTGAGCGTGCCCACCTGTGGGCGCACCGGCACCTGCGCCGCAGCGACGACCCGGTCCACCACCTCCTGCTCGGAGGGTGTGCCGGTGACCAGCACCTCGTAGCCGTCCTCGTGCAGCGCACGGGCCACCTCGGCGAAGCGCTCGGCGGGCCAGCGGCGGCGGGTGTCGGTGGCACCCGGATGCAACGCCACCCGGGGACGGCTGGCCGGGCCGAGCACCTGGGCGGCCTCGGCCCGGTCGGCGGCGGTCACCGCCAGCGTCGGCGTGATGGTGGTGGCCGGCGCTCCCGCCAGCGCCACCACCTCCAGGTAGCGGATCACCTCGTGCTGGTAGTAGACGTAGCGCAGCCACCGGTCCAGCGGCGGCGCGTCGTCGGCGCGCAGGCCCACTGTCAACCGGGCGCCGAGCCGACTGATCAGCGGGTTGGAGTTGGCACCCCCGCCGTGGATCTGCACCGCCAGGTCGAATTCCGCACCGGCGGCGGCAGCCACGAAGTCGTCCATCGACGACTCCGGCTCGCCCGGCTCCGGCGTACGGATCCCGGCTGCCGGCGGCACCACCAGCACCCGGTCCACCGGGCCGGGCCGGTCGCGCCAGAGCTTCGCGTGCCACGGCGCGCCGAGCAGCACGATCTCCGCCGCGGGGTACGCGCCGCGCAGCGCGTCAAGCGCCGGCAGGGCGAAGATGAAATCACCGAGCGCGTTGGCGCGCAGCACGGCGATCCGCCGCACGTGGGGAAGGCGCTCGGTGGTCGGGCCGAGCACGGACGGGGTGACCACCCGGCCCGCTACGGCCGGTCGATCTCGCCGGCGGTGTCCGGGCGGTGCAGCTCCCGGTCCGCGGCGGGATCGGCTGGCATCGGCGTACCCGTGGAGAGGTCGCCGGAGCGCGGCCCGGTGCGGCCGACGGTGATGGTGCGCGGCGCGGGCCGGGTCGCCCGTGGCAGCCGGACCCGGAGCAGGCCGTGGTCCATCACCGCGTCGATGGTGTCCGGGTCGACCCGCGCCGGCAGGGTGACCCGGTATTCGAAGCCGCGCGTCTCAAAGCCGCCGGGAATGCCCTGGTCGGCGTTGACCTCCGCCTCCGAGCGGGCCCGCACGCACAACTCGCGGTCGTCCAACTCGACGGCCACCTCCTCCGGCGCCACTCCGGGCAGCCGGACGACGACCTCCCAGCCGTCCGAGGTCTCGGTCAACTCGACGTCGGACCCCCCACCGCGACCACCGACCAGGCGACTCAACTCGGAGCGCAGCGACTGCAACTCCCCCATCGGGTCCCAGCCCTGCTGCCGGCTGCCGCGCCACCCCCGGCCGAAGCCGCCGAACTGCTGCTCGCTCATCACACCTCTCCGATCCGCTGGGTGGCCGTCGGCGGCCGAAGTGAACTGGGCGCGTCCAGGCCGGCGTCGCTGTCCACGCCCACACCGAGCCGGTCGACCAACTCGCCACCGAGCCAGGCGCTGATGCCGAGAATCGCCAGCGCCACCACCTCGATGGCGACCAGTGCCCCGCCGGCAGCCCGGGAATCCGCGTTGAGCCGCACCGCCCACACAGCGGCGAAGAGCAGGATCACCGCGACGTTGGCGCCCGCGTGCAGCAGACCCACCCGCTTGGCGCGGGTGCCGGTCGGGATGGCCAGCAGGTCGAACGAGCCGGCCGCCGCGGCGAGCAGGCCGCCGATCAGGCCGACTGTGATGTTCCAGTACGCGACCTCGCCGAGGAAGTCAGGACCGCCGACGCTGTCCACCACGTCGAACAGCACCGCGGTGGCCAGCAACGCGACCGGGAACATCACCAGCATCGGATGGACTGGGTGACCCAGTACCTTGAGTCGGCTCTCCATCTCCCGGCCTCCACTGGTCGGCGTGCTGCGGAACGGTCTCCTACGGCGAGCGCGTCGGGTGAGGCCGTACCCCCGGCAACCAGGCACAAACCTCGCGCTGGTCAGGCGGCCTAGGCTGACGACGGTGGTGCCCACCACCGGGTCAACGGCTGAGGGAGGATCAACGTGACGGTGGAGATCACCTCGCACGAGGAGTTGCGCGAGCTGCTCGGCGTACCGCACGCGCGAGCCGCCAACAAGGAACGCACCCGCCTGCACGAACGGGACCGCGAGTGGCTCGGCGCCTCGCCGTTCTGCCTGATGGCCACCGCCGGCGCGGACGGCAGCTGCGACGTCTCGCCCAAGGGCGACCCGGCCGGGTTCGCCCTGGTGCTGGACGACGCGACCATCGCGCTGCCCGAGCGGCCCGGCAACAAGCGGGCCGACGGCTACCGCAACATCCTCGACAACCCGCACGTCGGGTTGCTCTTCCTCATCCCCGGGCGGACCGACACGCTGCGGATCAACGGGCGGGCCCGCCTGGTCAGTAACGCCCCCTGGTTCGACGACATGGTCGTCAAGGGGCACCGGCCGGTCCTCGCCGTGGTGGTGGAGATCGAACAGATCTTCTACCACTGCGCGAAGGCGTTCCTGCGGTCCGCGTTGTGGCGGCCGGAGACCTGGCAGCCCGACGTGCTCCCGTCCCGGGCCCGCCTGATCAAGGAGGTCGAAGCCCTTCCGGAGAGCCTCGAAGATCTGGAACGGTACTACGGCCCGGAGTACGCCACGAAGATCTACGCCTGAGTTGCGCCGCCCGGCCGAGACGGCTGCCCCTCGGCCGGGCGCGAGGGACCCGGCTCGTCCCCACGCCAGTCCGACCAGCCGGCCGGGTTGCCGAACGACTCCCGGGAGATCCCGGAGCCGGTCTCCGGCCACGAACCGAACCTGTCGTTGTGCAGGTGCGCGAAGAGATAACACATGCCCTCGCAGTCGGCGTCGAGCAGCGCCATAGCGGGGTTGGCGCGGACCGCTTCGTAGTACGCCCGTCCCAGGGCCACTATGAAACCTCGGGCGTAGAGGAAGCCGTCGTCCGACCCGTCGGTCACCTCGTGAATGTCCTCCCGATCGATGTCGTGCAGCTTGCGCTCCACCACCCGGTCGAGGTCGGTCAGCTCCTGCCCGCTCAGCTCGACGGTCAACTGCCCGAGACGATCCAGGAAGGCATCGAGCCAGGCGTCGATCGCGTAGGACGGCCCGTCATCGTCGTCGCCGTCGTCATCGGCGGGGTCGCGCTCGACGAGGGCCTGACGCAGGGCCAGAGGTTCGGCGCCCAGCTCCGCCCAGGCCGACTCGATGAGCGCCCACAGCCGGGCCTCGTCGGCGGGGGTGGGAAGCGTCTGAGGGGTGTTGGTGGTCACTGTCACCGTCGGACCGTAACCACCGGCACCGACGCTTTCAGGACTTCGGATCGGCGGACACCATCCACAGGTGACCGTCCGGGTCGGCGAAGACCCCCGCGTACCCCCAGGGTTGGTCCGCCGGCTCGGTGATGATCTCGGCGCCGGCCGCGCGGGCCCGGCCGACGACCCTGTCCGCGTCGGTAGACGAAGCGACACCGAGGTTGAGCAGGCACTCGCTCTGGCCCTTCGGGGCGACCTCGTGTCGGCCGATCACCCACCCGAAGCCGCCGACCGGGATGAGCATCAGCCGCAGCCCGTCGTTGACCACGAACTGCAACGGCTCCGGGATGCCGTCGTCGGCCAACTCGCCCACGGCGTCGAGGCCGAGGCCGTCGCGGTAGAAGCGGTAGGAGGTGGCGCGGTCGGCTATCGGCAGACTCACGATCACCGGTGCGGAAGTCATGGGTGGACGCCTCCAAAGTGTCGGCTCGGCATGGCCAGCCATCAGTGTGTCGCTCAACTAGCGTTGGCGTGGTGACCACAGACGACTGGCTGTCGGAGACCCGCACCTCCTACGACACTGTCGCGGTCAGCTACGCCCGCCTGGTCCGCGACCTGTTGGCCCAGGCACCGCACGAACGAGCCGCGCTGACGTCGTTCGCCGATCTCGTACGGGCAGCCGGCGGCGGGCCGGTCGCGGACGTGGGCTGCGGGACTGGTCGCATCACCGCCCACCTGCACACGCTCGGCGTCGACGCCTTCGGGATCGACCTCTCGCCCGGGATGATCGAGGTGGCCCGCCGTGATCACCCCGAGCTGAGGTTCGAGGTCGGCTCGATGACCGACCTCGATCTGCCCGACGGCTCGGTGGCCGGCCTGGTCGCCTGGTACTCCCTCATCCACATCCCCGACGACGACATCGACGCCGTGTTCGCGCACTTCCGGCGGGTGGTCCGGCCCGGCGGTCCCCTGCTGCTCGGGTTCCACGTGGGCGACGAGACGACGCTCAAGACAGAGGGGTACGGCGGCCACCCGATGAACGTGCACGTCCATCGTCGGCAGCCAGCCCAGGTGGCGGCCTGGCTGCGTCAGCACGGGTTCACCGTCGACTCGCAGACCACCGTCACCTCGGCGGAGAGCCGGCTCGGCGGAATCATCGTCGGCCGACGGCAATCCTGACCGCCTTTCGTCAATCCTCCGTCGCCGCCGCCAGGCGAGACTGCGTACGTCGTTAGCAGTATTCGGCCGAGGGCGGCGATCGATGATCCGCGACGCGCGGCTCCCTGGATGCTCGGTGGCGGCGGATTGACCGGCATCGCCCGAAGGTCGGCGTTCGCGCCGGGCTTGGGGGCGATGAAGTGACAGTGACCCAGAAGGCGATCCACCGTCGGCACCAGCCGGGGCCGTGGCCGGCGGTTGGATCAGCAGCCGCACACCGCTCGCAGAACGCTCCCGACCACGCCTGCACAGCAAGCCAGGCCGCCGAAAACCGTTCCGGTAGTCGCCAACGACGGACAGTTGCGCAGCCCCCTAAGCCTTCGCTTTCTGAGAGCGCAACTGCTCGGCGCGCTGTCGAATAGCGTGATCAAGCTCGATATCACTCTGAAGATCTCGACTTCGATCGCGCCGGCGGAGCTTCTGCTGCTCATCCTTCAGGTCCTGCTGACGCTCTTCGACGGCCAACCGGTCACCATAGGCAGTGTCCAGTTCCGTGCGCTTTATGCGACTCAGTGCAATTGCTTGCTGGCTACGCAATGTCGCGTCAAGAATGTCGTCATAGGCTGTCTTGTCGCTGGACAGCTTGACGATCACGGGGGCACACTCGATCGCAGTGAGGAACAGGCGGAGGAACCAGGTCGCCGTAGTCAAGTATCCGTTATCCGCGCGCAGTTCGTCGAATGATGCCATTCTTTCGAGCAAGCCGATTTCCTGCTGTGTTGCTCGGATCTGATTCAGAGCTTGACTAGTCTTTGCGCCCACCTGCTCTGTGTACAGCTGAACTGCCAAGCGCACGTCCTTCTCGAGCATCGGCAACTTATCCTGCAAGAGCTTGACCTGCTCGCCTTTGCCCTCAATCTGATTAGCACGGTAAAACAAATCCTGCTGGTTGCGGAAGTTCCGGCATTCTGGGCCAACGCCAGGCCGCCCAGTTACGTCGTCACCAGTAAGCCCGTTGCACTCACGCCAGGTTCGTTGGGTCATCTTATCGTAAGCAGCCTGAACGTCAGAGAAGTTTTCCTGCAAAGTATTCAAACTTTGTTTCGTCCGAGTTAGCTCGTCGGCCGGGCCGGCAACGTCAGCGGTGACGCTCAGAAGGTACTCACGACACTCCGGCAGGTTTTGCCCGGCCCGGCGACTATCCGGGGCCAGAGCGTTGCAGCGCTGATAACTGGCCTCTGCATTACTTACGGTGTCTGCCCGCTCGGAACGAATTCGCTCCTCAATTGCTGTGTGAAATATTGCCAACAGCAACGGCTCGGCCAGCACAAACCCGAACAGGATCGCTAGAACGACCCGAGGTGCGGTCATTTTGAGCTTGTTCGTCCACTGGCCGCCGGACAATTTAATCATGAGGAGTCGGTCGAAGCTCAAGATGAATGCGAACCATGCGGGCACGGCGACAAGAGCGAGAAAGGCAAAACCGTCGTTTACAGTGTGGATCAGCAGATACATTTCCAGCGCCGATAGGAGGGCGGTGCCAAGTACCACGCCGCCGAGGGCGGTAGCACGCGACTTCTCTGCCGGGACGTGCGCGAGCACCTCGTCGTCGTTGCCCCCAATCCGGCTAAGGAGCCCTCCAGCGGAATAAGTTCCCGGACCGATCACCGGCCCCTTCCTGCGCTGCTCAGAAGTCATCGTCGTCGACGTCTTGGGGCTCCGAACTGCCGCGCCAATCATCATCTTCTTTCCCGCTATTTGAACGGGCCTCCTGGGACGTCTCCCGACGCCCGATCGCAGTCGCAGTATCGCCTAGTGGAAGGGCAGTGTCCCTAAACGTAACCGATTGCGAATCGCGGGCTACCTTCGCGACGATCTTGTCAATAATGAGAGCAGTGTCGATCGGCACTTGGTCAGCATGCCCGTAGGAGGCTAGGTTCGTCAGCATCTCAAGAAGCCGGCCGGTGGATTTGTCGTCCTCGCCGTAGCTACGTATGGTGGCGTTGCCGAGACTGACCTCCCCGAGGCGGATCGCCAGAGCTTCGACGGCCTGCGGACCACGATTCAGAATGTCCTCGATCAGTGCGGCCTGGCTGCGGTCGAAGTCTCGGTGAACCATTTCCAAAATCTGACTTCGGTTCAGCTCCTGGCGCGAGCGCTCAAAGTCGATAAGGTCCTTGGGTGTCAACACATCGACGTCGCCGAGCAGGACCTCGACGCCCTCCAACTCCACCGGCTTCAGGCTAAACCGGGCCTCAATCTGTGCAGACAAGGCGTCTCGCGCGTCGGCTAATTCCTCGAGCGTGTAGCCGTTGGCCAGCACCCGAAGCTGCCGGTCCTGCCGCAAATACGACGCCAGATCCTCCAGCATGTCGGCATGGGTGGCGACGACCGCCTCCGCCTCGCGTACTCGGCAGCTGAAGGTAACCCGCACGGCAAAAACGTTCGCCGGATTGGCCGACGGTAACTCTAGCCGGACGGGCACCATGCGTTGCCGAACGTCAACGACGCTCACGGAGGCAGCATCGACGACGACGGGTTCGTCTCCGCGAAGTCGCTGTCCTGGCGCGATGACATAACGGTTACTGACCTGGAATACCAGGACTGTTCCAGGACGCTGTCGGGGTAGCTGTCCCACGTCACGGCGGGTACGCCGGAAGAGTCCGCGCCGCACCTCGTCGAGCTGGACCTCTTCGATGATGGGATATGGCATTTGTAGTCTCCCCCTAGAAGGCCGCTTGAAGGGCGTGCAGGATTCGGTCACTGTGGATGCGGTCGCCGTCGTGCCGATCAAGGCGTTGGAGGCAGCGAGCGACATCGGCGTAGAGCAGCCTTCGCTCCAGGCCGTCTGGCAGGGCTGCCAACAAGCGCCGGCCCAGCTCTTCGGTGGTGTGCTGCGTACCGATGCCGGATTGGTTGATCAGGCGCTTCCCACCAGGTCCTGTGTGCTCCAGTTCGCGCAGGCATGCGCAGAGGGATTCGACAGCGCGGCGGCGAGCCGGACGAAACACCAGGACGCGGGCCCACAGCTGACCCAGCACGCTCGCACTGTCCGTCACCTTCAGAAGACAAGTCGTCGGTAGCAATAGCCGACCGGATCGCACCGCAAGGATCTCCGCGACGAGCCGGAACCCCTCACGCTGCACAAAAGGATGCGGGGGCAGGCCCTCAACCAATGACAGCACTTTACGCAGGATCACGGCAAGAGTCTCGGGATCGTTTCCGGCCTCGGCGCAAAAGTCCACCATTGAGGACCGGGCCAACTCAAGCTCTTTCTGATTGCGGGCCGCAGTCGCTGATCGCCACATCCACTTGAGAGCATCCTTGGGATACCGGAGGCCGAGTGAACCACTCAGTGCCACGATCGATGCACGTCGTTGTGCAACGGTGCCCGTGGCGGCCCATTGAGTGGCATACTTCAGTGCGGCGTCCTCGGTTCCGCTGTCATGACCGAGCCACCACAACATCAGGACAGCGGTGAGTTGTTCGGCAGCGGTCCCTTTTGACCAGGGCGTCAGGAAAGAATCCTCAGCAACCGACCGATCGATTTTCCAAAGCTGGGCAACTCCCCGAGCGATCGAAGCCTGCACCTCAAGATGACGCCGCTTGGATAACGTCCGGATCCATTGCGTAAGCGGGCCCCATAGCTGTGCGTCGTAACGCTCGTGGAGGCACGCAACGAGCCGTTCGTGGCTGACGAACTGTTTGAATTCCACCCTGCGGCCGGTCGTTCCATACGCGTCAGCCTCACTGACTACAGTAGCCAGGCTGCCCGCGGCGAAACGGCTACTGCGCTGTTGGGGGACTACGGTATCCGCCGCCATGACCTCAGGAGCTGCGGCCTCGGGTGCCATGGCATCAACCAACTGCCGCAACGCCAGCTCGAAGTCTGATTCCGAGGTCTGCTCAAGGAAAGCCAAGGCAGAAATAAATTGCACATTGGCCAACGTCGGCTGGCTGTCAAACCACTGCGCGACGCGGGCGGCGTTCTCTTCGCTAAGCACGCCCAGTGCTTCTGTGCCACTTTTTCCGGTGACGAGGCGCTTTCCAACTGTGATCACCTGCCGCGGTGTAGCGTCGGCCGGCAACTGGGCCAGCGCCACTCGTCGATCGTCCTCAGCGACTCCGGCGCCGTGCCTCTTCAAGTATTCGGCGAGCAAGACCTCGGAATCAGGCATCGGCCAAGGATGCACTATATCCCTCATATCGTGCGGCGTCGTGGCGATGGTGGCCGTCACTACAAGAAATGCTTCGGCATCCTTGACCGCTTGCGCGATTTCGTCTAGCTGCGATCCGCTGACGTCCCGCTCGTCCAACTTGTCTGGTAGCAGGTAGCCCCGTTTCTCGAGTTTCTTCGTACCCAAGTCAGCAAAGGTGTACGTCGGAGAAAGGCTCACGAGCGGCAACTCTGGTGCGACCTCACGCAAAAGCTGAATTGCTCCAGCGCGACGCCCGCTGCTCGGCTGCCCCTGAAGCACAACGATGTGCTGTTCGCGCAGCTTCTTTGCTACGGCACGAAACGGAGCAGGGTAGACATAGAAATGATTGAGTCGTTCCAACTCCGACGAGCCCACCCGGCCGGTTAGTTGGTACCCCTCCATACGGCCTGGACCATCAAAGCCGAAGCTCGCACTGCCTTGAATTTCGGCTCGATGGATAATGTTGTAAACCACCTGCCGACCGGCGTTCGCGTCGCAACGATCGAGGTATTCGAATTCTGGACTCTTCCCATCTTCGGAAGCCGTGACGTCAACCACGGTTCTGGAACCCGAATACAATGTTCTCGCCGCGCACTGTGTTGACGTGATTATGTACGGCCTGACTTTCGCCAGCTGGCGTGGGGCGCTGCGGAGAGCTCTCCGGCGGGGCCAAGCTCGCAAATGCTGGAAGTTCTGCGAGCTGGTCGACCAACCGGTTAATGTCCGGTTCCGGATTGCGGGCCCGAATTGAAAAAGCTTTATACTCAGGCAACCGCCGCAGTTCCTGCGGGAGCTCTTGAGGCTTTGGCAACGGCGTGTCGCCTACCAGCACGGGGACGAGGTTAAGGTTGAGGTCCAGCGCCTTGGCAATCTCTCGATGCACGAAGTCGTTCGAGTCGGCAATTAATTGCAAGCCGTCAACGGCCTCTGTCAACCAATGCGGTCCGATAACGGCCAGAACTACGTCGCTAGTCTGGAGTCGATCCCAAAGGATCTGCTCAAATGCTTTTCCCATCGGTAGAGAACGGTCATCACGGAAGACCAGATCCCTCCCGAAGCGCTCGACGAGTTTATTGTCAAGCATGACGGCGCCCAAAGCTGAATCGACCGTTCGGTAATTAATGAAGATGCCACTCATCCAATAGATCCATTCGTTCGTTCCTGGAACGCTACAGAGCGCTGACCCATCCGTAAGTATGGGCAGCGCAATCCATGATCAGCAGGTGTTGCCTGTTGCCCGTTGCCCTGCTGCCGCTACCTCAGCGCAGCTTGGGCGAGATCAGTCGACGCTGGCTGCCAGCGATGATGCGACCGCACCAACCAGTCCAGATGAATCGGTCATTCGTCATGGTTCGGGCACTTTGTCCCGACCCGGCCTAATCTGCACCGTCGAGTTGCGTCACGATAGACGTCGCGCGGCGGCCAGTTCGCCATCGATCCGTCTACGGAATTGGTCGAGTCGCGCGTCATGCGGCCACCCTCGGGCCGCCGCGGCCAGTAGGCGCAACTGATGCCGCACCGAGGCCGAATCCACATGCGCGGCCTCGTCCAACGCCGTCATCCCCGCATCGTAAGCATGATGCACGTTCCCGCAGACTGCGTGCGAGAGGGCGAGCCGGACGCCATACAGAGCACGCGCACGGCGGGCGTCCGTAGGCACCAAGGACATCCCGATCTCCAGCGCATCGACAGCTTTGCGCGGGATGCCGAGGTCCAGGTAGCACCATCCCCGCACGATCTGCATCAATCGACCGCCACCCCGAGATCCCAACGAGGATCCAAGGTCGACTGTTGACTCCTCCACCGCAGCTGTCTCGTCGGCCGCACGCGCCAACGCCGATAGACAACGAGATCGTTGGCCAAGTACCGCCCAGCCCTGCGCTGCCCGCTGAGCAGCCAGCAGACGCACCTCAGGCGATACGCCGTTCTCCGCCCGGATGGCCCAGGCAACGACTATCCGGGCGTCGTCCCCGTACAGGGCAATATCCGCACGTCGTAGCAACGCGTACTCGGCCATCGTGTGGTCACCCGCCGCACGAGCAAGATTGGCGGCTCTTTCGGTCAACACCAGCGCCCCCGGAGCATCGCCAGCCTCCTGAATCATCCAACCCGCGTACTCCGCATAACGAGCCGCTATTGACAGCAGCTGCGAACGAGTTTCGCCACTTACCATCTCGGCAGCCCCGCGTATGGCCCCGAATTTCGATGCCAACGCTGGCAACAGCACGACTGGTGAGACGACTCGTCCCTGTTCGCGCAGCGTCTCGAAAACGTTCCGCGCGCCTTGCGCCAACAGTTCGTGGTCGTCCGCAAAGGCCGCCGCTGCCGCGGCGGTGGCATCAAAGGCGCGTGCCAACCGGGTTGTTGGCGCGGCCTGCCCCGGGACAATGGCGGCAGCTCCACTCCGACGGCCAAGGGTACGCGCCAACATACTTAGCTCACCGTCGGCAGCCATCACCGCGTCGAGCCGCTGTGCGACTGATGGCGCTGGATGCCGCAGACCTCGCTCTACTTTGCTCAAATAGCCCGCACTGCAGGGCACGGCCATCGCGAGTGCGCGAAGCGACATACCACAAGCCGTCCGTAGGCGTTGCAGCTCCGGACCAAACTGCTTCTCTCTCTGCATATCAACGACTCCGGCCACCGGCATAATCGGTTGATAGATAACGAGGCAGGGAATCTCCGCGCCGTACGGTAGAGGACTCACAGTTTGGTTTCACCTTGCTTGAAACCTCTCGGACGGAAGGGACCCTGCCGTCACTTGAGCGTGACGTAGACACTAACTGCGGTAGCTGCCAGCAGCGATGCGCCATAGGGCAAAGCGATTGACGGGCTGCGCATGGCCTGCATCATCTCCCGGGCACCCGGCCTGCGAATAGCGAACGACCAAGGTTCAGCTATACCTTGCACTGCCAACTGGTACAGGTCACGGTGCGCTCGCTCTAGTCCTAAGTAGTAGGCGTCAAGGCACGCGAAAGCCGAGATTACGTAGAAGGCAATGATGGATATGATCGGCGATGTCGCGTTTGCCCCAAATCCGAGTACGGCCGCAGTCACCGTGACGCACCATCCCTTGATCGTCGTCGATTGGGTAGCCAACCGAGTAATGACGCCCTGGATCATTTGGAGGTAGCTCTCAAGTGGCACCGTCGCATGGTCCCATGGCGGCACCACACCACCCTGGCCCGCCGCATGCCGGCAGCCGCTCAGCAGAGCTTCTCACCGCAATCTGCGCCAAGGCTGTTGGCATAGGCGACCTCTTAGCGACTCCACGTAAAGGTGAGCATGCCGGACATATCCTCCCTCTGACTAATGCGAGGAAGGGCCAACGATCACTATGGTCGAGAGCTGCGACCACGCCCACCGAGCATTTCGGTCGTCAAATTGACACAGATTGCCGGAGCAGCGGTTTGCCCGAACACATATGCTCGTCGATTGATCACGCTCTGCGGGGTCGACAACCTCCGCGACTCCGGGTTCGCTGGACGGCGGCAAGCCCGCCGACCGACCCTAGCCCGGATCGCCCGGGCCCGGATCGCCCTGCACGTGCTTGACCGGGTTCCGGGGCGGTTTAAAGCCTACCTAGATGAGCGTAAGGCCCTGACCGGCATTCCTGCTGGTCTGGGCCTTACGTCTGGAGCCGCCTGACGGAATCGAACCGTCGACCTACGCATCACGATCAAGTGGCCTATATCTGCCTACCTGGCAAAACCCCGCCGGATCTGCTGATACGGCTCCCGGCATCTCTCAATGCCGGTGGCCGCGGTCCGGCCTCTCAAGGACCGGATGAGGAGTGAGGCAGGCCGGCCACTTACTCGGTAGATCACTCCTCCGACCAGGAGTGCGGTTCAATCACCCACGGCTCGCCTGGGTTCTTCCGAAAAGCAGACTGGCCGAGCGGGAGGCTGGCGAGTTGAGCCACCGATGAGTTCAGCTCCATGACATGCCTGATGCATGTCGCGACTACTGCGTCAGGCTGATTCGGATCGTTGACGCCGTCGCCGACCATCCAGGAGTTGTCGTCGGTGTGGATCACCTCGCGCGCCGGCTCTCGACCCTCCAGCACCGTGCGCTGCACGACTGCCCCCAGGTTGTCCGGGAACCGGCCGCCACTGAAGGGGAACGGCAGGGATCTGAACATCTCATGCTGGTCCGAGTGTCCGGAGGTCTCGGCGGTGTGATCATCCACCGCGACAACATAGACCCTGGCCTGCGTGCCCAACGTTTCCGTGGCGGCGACGATCGCACCCACCTCGCTCGGCAGCGGCCTGGCTTGACCTGCGTCGCCACGCTGGCTGCCCTCGAATCACTGATCTCCTGCCGGTCCTCGCTCCGGCTGGTTGGGCAGTGGAACACAGGTGCTTTCGCCGGTTCTCAGGAGCCAGAGCACCTGATCGGGTTTCGGCATGGGCAACGGGTCACCGAACGAGTGAACCTCCAGCTCCGCGAGCTGCCCGCTGGCAAGGAAGAGCAAGATGCCTCCAAACCACTGCCCTTCCTGATCGGGAAACTGCCCTTCTACGCGCACCGGAGTCTGCGCCGGTGAGGCGGGAAGGTTCTTGCCATGTGGGAAGAGGTGGATGGTCCCGCATCCACACCCGCATCCGGGGCGGGCCAGGACATCTCGCGCTTGCACGCGGAGCTCCTCAACACCTGCGAAGTGGTGGCGAAGAAGTGCTTCTAGGACTCCTGCCTCGTTCGCGCTCAGGTGCCGTAGTGGCGGATCTGGCTCTGTCACGGCGAAAGCTTATGCGCGGGTGGCCGAGGGCATTAAAGCCCATCTCTGTCGAAGATCCCCACCGGAGGCACATCGGTCTCGGGTACTGGCGCAGTACGCAATTGGCCTGCGCGCCGGCCGATCCCGGCGCTTGCGCCGCCAGCAGGCCGAGCGCGGCCGGCGCGGCCCGCCTTGATCCAATAGAGCGGAAGTCGGCAGTCCGTGACGTCACCGGCATGTCTTCCGCCGGCTGATGCGCGACACGCGTCCGCCAACTGATCTGCGACACCACGGCGCGCTGAACGCGGCCAAGAGCGGTTGCTGCGCGAAGGTGGCCAGATGCGTCGGCTGCTGCCACCGGTGGGCGCAACCTGAGCAGGCACGTGATCCAATGGCGCGGTGGAACTCACCAAGCAGTTCAGTGAGCGGGAATACGCTGCGGCGCTGGAGTCATGGGCCGGGCTGGACCTCGACGGCAAGGCTCCGCGGTTTACCTCGCTGTTCGGCGATGTGTTCCTTGAGTCTGCCGACGGCGCATGGTGGTTCCTCGACACCTTCGAAGGGCAGCTCGTACGGGGGTGGAACTCCCGTGCCGACCTGACTGCCGAGCTGGACACCGAGGGGGGCCAGGACAGGTATCTTCTGGCACCCCTCGCCATGGGCGCATACCACCGGCGTGGGCTTCAACTGGACGCCAGCCAGATCTACGCCTACGCGCCACCGCCGATCATCACGGGAAGTTTCGACGTTGATCGAATTGAGGTGTTCGGCTTCGTCGCGGTGCTCACTGCCGCCGGCCAGCTCCACGGGCAGCTACGGAACGAGCCCAGCTAGGAGCTGGGGATCCGGCGGGTGGTGCCCGCCACAACGAATCGCGGGGTTCCCTCGATGCGCCGTCGCTCACGACAGCAGCCGTCGTCCTAAACGGCCCTGGGGCCGCTGAAGCCCTACAGCAGTACTTCACCGAGGATCAGGCCCAGGGTTGGGGGGCAGGCGGGGTAACCGCCGCCGCAGCGGACTACCTCCGTCGTCACCACCAGGTCGCCACGCCGCTTCCACTTCCGACCGACTCAGACCGGGACACCTTTACCGCTCTCATCGACATCGCACGGCGGCTGCAAGCGGCCTGACCGGCCAGTCATCGACTTCTCGCTTACAAGTTCTAGGCGCTTCGTCTGGCGGAGTCCGTCCGGATCCCCGACCTCGGACGACTGTCCGTGTCCGGCGGCCGGCGGCTGTCCTCGTCCCGGCCCGTCGCTGTCGCCGTTGCTGTCGAAAGCCACCCGTGTTCCGTCACGGAACGCCTGATAACCGCTGTAACGGTGGCGGTGTGTTGGGGCAGGATCATCGGTCGTGACACTTGTCCTGCCGCCGCGCCTGACAGCCTCGGCTCAGACCTTGCGCGACGCGGCTCACCGCCGCGGACTAGGCACCGTCCAGCTCCCCACGTTCGAGGTACCCGCTGGGTTGTGTGCTGATCACCTTCATGCGGGACCAAGCTTCGCCGACGTCGTCGCACCGCTGCTCGGGATTGCGCCCTTGGAGGCTGAACCTGGCTGGCTGACCGGGCTTCCCCGTGAATTTACCCGCCGGGAGATCATCCTGGTCCCAATCGGCGAGGCCTACGAACTCCGTCGGCCGGCGTTCATCAAGTCGCCCAACGACAAGAACATCCCGGCGATGATCTACACCGACGGCTCGCGCCTGCCCGGCCCGGATGCTGTCGACCGACGAGCTCCAGTGCTCGTCAGCGACATCGTCGACTTCACCGCCGAGTACCGGCTACACCTGCTCGACGGTGTGGTCTACGCAGGCAGCCAGTACGCCGCGCACGGCCGGTTGCACCTCGGCCCTCCGTCGACCGACGCGCTAGCCTTCGGCACCGACCTCCTCGCCGGATATGGGCACACGCTGCCTTCCGCCATCGTCGTAGACGTAGGACTGGTCGACGGCTACTGGGCCGTGATCGAGGCAAATGCCGCGTGGGCAAGTGGTGCCTACGTAGCGGACCCGGACCTGGTCCTCGATGTCGTCCTCCGAGCGGCCGGCCCAACGGCTTCGGTCAGCGCCCGCGATCGACAGTTCATTCGACGGCCCAGCGGCCCGAACTAGCCCCTCAGGCCTCTTCGGTGTGAACGCGGGTGCGGCGCATCGTCTGCTGCCGTCGACTGTCATCCCGTACCGCTCAGCTCGGCCAACACCTCGCCTGCTGTCGCCACATGTCGCCCCCGAGCGGCACGTTCGATGCATGTCGACTCCACGAAAGGGCAATGCCGCGTAGGCGCCCCGCACAATTGCGTGCCGACTCTCTCCACCGGAGACCCCTTGACGGCTCGGCCCAGCGAGGGCAAGCAAAAGGCCCAGGTCATGATCGGCGATCAAGCCGGTGACCTGGGCCTTTCCGTGGAGCCGCCTGACGGAATCGAACCGTCGACCTACGCATTACGAGTGCGTCGCTCTAGCCGACTGAGCTAAGGCGGCAACGATCAGCAAGTGTACGGCACCCCGGCGGTACCGACCGAACGGGATACCCCCGCCGCGCCGGTCAGCACCAACCGGACATCGGCCGCCATCTGGACGCTTACCGGACAGCGGATGATCGGGTGCGGGACTACGCTGCGGCGGGTGAGCGACGAACGCGACCACCCCGAACGTCAGGACGAGACGACCGAACGCTCTGACCGCGCGCCAGCCGGTGAACGCGTCGCCCATCGGCCGCGCAGCACCGATCCGCTGGAGTTGGGCTTCACGCCGCGCAAGCCGGTGCCGTGGCTGGCGCCGTTTCTGCTGATCAGCACCGGCATCCGGACGCTGCTGGCGGTGCTCTTCGGGGCGTACCTCGACAAGCGTGAGTTGCAGAACGCGTTCGGCGACGGCGTCTTCCGCCAGGTCGGGCCGGACGGCGGGCTGTGGCTCGACTACGTGGCCGACCTGGGTGACGGCTTCAACGCCACCTACTCGGTGGCGTACCTGCTGGCGCAGCCCGAGCTGACCGTCGACGGGCACCGCCTGCCCCGGGCGCAGACCCTGGTGATGGGCGGCGACCAGGTGTACCCGTCGGCGGCCTACGCCGCGTACGAGGACCGGTGCAAGGGTCCCTACCAGGCTGCCCTGCCGGTGACGCCGGCCGAGAAGCCCACGCTCTTCGCGGTGCCGGGCAACCACGACTGGTACGACGGCCTCACCGCTTTCCTGCGGTTGTTCGTCCGCTCCCGGGACCGCAACTTCGCGGGCTGGGGCACCGGGCAGTCCCGGTCGTACTTCGCTGTGGAGTTGCCGGCCGGTTGGTGGTTGCTCGGCGTTGACGACCAGTCCGGCTCGTACCTGGACGACCCGCAGCTGGCCTACTTCGACGAGGTGGCCAAGCGACTCGGGCCGGAGTCCAAGGTGATCATCGCGGCGCCGGCGCCGACCTGGGTCAAGGCCGCCGACAACCCCACGGCGTACGACTCGATCGACTACTTCATCCGCACGATCATCGACCCGACCGGGGCGCGGGTCCGACTGTTGCTCTCCGGGGACCTGCACCACTACGCCCGCTACTCGGGGCCGGACCGGCAGTTGATCACCTGCGGTGGGGGCGGCGCGTACCTCTATCCCACCCACAAGCTGCCGGAGCGCATCGAGGTGCCACCGCGGGACACGCTGACCCGCAAGGCCAGCTCCGCCCAGCCGTACGACCTGGTGGCCCGTTACCCGGACGCCGCGCGGTCGCGCCGCTACGGCTGGGGCATCTTCCCCCGGTTGCCGTTGCGCAATCCCGGCTTCACCACGTTGCTCGGCACCCTGCACACCCTGCTGATGCTTGCCATGGCCGGTGCGACGGCGAACTGGGCCGACAGCACCAACCAGCGGCTGTTCAGCGTCCCGCTGGTGGTGATGGTGCTCGTGACGGTGATCGCGGCGGCCCTGTTCGCCAAGCCGCCGAGCGCGAGCGGCAAACGTCACGCGCGGCACTGGATCCTCGGCGTCGGCCACGGCGTCGCGCAGGTGGCGCTAGGGGCGGCCGGCACCTGGGTCTGGTTGGCGCTGCCGTTCTACGACTGGCCGTGGCCACTGCCGGCGGTCGCCGCGGCGGTGCTCTACGGCCCGGTGATCGGTCTGGTCGCCAGCCAGCTGGTAGCGGCGTACCTGCTGGTGGCGGGCTCCTTCGGAGTGAACGTCAATGAACTCTTCGCCGGCCAGGGCATCGAGGATTCCAAGTCGTTCCTGCGACTGCGCATCGACACTGACGGCACGTTGACCATCTACCCGCTGGGGGTGGACCGGGTCTCCCGCGACTGGCAGGTGAACCCCGACCAGTCCCCCACCCAGAGCTGGCTGATCCCCAAGCGCCCCCTGACCCCCCACCTAACCGAACCCCCCACAGTCCTGCACTAACCCCCACCCCACCCCCGCCCCGCTCCGTTGATCATGAAGTTATTGCGCCGACACGCCGTCCGGCATGGCAATAACTTCATGATCAACGCGGGACTGGCGGACCCGGGGGGGCCGGCGGACCCGGGGTTAGGGGGTGTAGTGCTGGTCGTGGGCTTGGCGGGGGGCGCAGACGGAGGCTCGGGAGCAGGAGCAGCGGGAGCCGTCGGCGTCCAGGCGGACGGTCACCGCGTCGCGAGGGACGCTGTGGCCGACGACCCGGCCGTCACCCTCGGGGGTGGAGACCCGACTGCCGACCGCCGGGGCGGTCTCCTGAAAGCGCTGGTAGAGCGGGTGCTCGTACTTGAGGCAGCACATCAGCCGCCCGCACGCTCCGGAGATGCGCAGCGGGTTGAGCGGTAGGTCCTGGTCCTTCGCCATCCGGATGGTCACCGGCTCGAAGTCGGTGAGGAATGTGGCGCAGCACAGGTCCCGACCGCAGGAGCCGATGCCGCCCTGCACCCGCGCGGAGTCGCGGGCGGAGAGCTGGCGCAGTTCCACCCGACAGTGCAGGGTCGCGCCCAGGTCGCGGACCAGGGACCGGAAGTCCACCCGGTGCGGGGCGGTGAAGTAGACGGTGCTGCGCTCACCGCCGCTCTCGGCGGAGCCGAGCACATGGTCGACCGCCACCACCTTCATCGGCAGGCCGTGCGAGCGGATCAGCCGTTTCGCTGCCACCTTCGCCTCGGCCTTGCGCCGACGTAACGCCTCGTCCCGGCGGAGGTCGTCGTCGCCGGCCAGCCCGACCAGGCGGGGGAAGCCGTCGGTCTCCTCGGTCACCCACTGCGCGGCCCACACGCACTCCGCCACCTCGGGCCCGTCATCGGTGGGCACCAGCACCCGGTCGCCCACCTGCGGGCGCAACTCGCCCGGGTCGAGGTAGTAGAGCCGCCCGTACCGGTTGAAGCTGACCGCGCAGAGCATGCCCATCCCCCCACCCTACGACGGGTCACGGCACAAGGCGCACCGGCCGGCTACGCCCCGCTGCCATTCATGACCGTCGACTCGACCTATTGCCGGGCGTCCCGTCGTGCCGTTGCTGCTCGCCCGGACGGTTGAATCCGGGGCCGGGCAGGAGACAAGACGTGCCTCGGCGGCGTTGAGTGGAGGCAGACCTGCGGGGGGTGCAGGGGGAAGACCACGGCGTCGCCGTGGGCGCCGGCTTCAGGTCAGGCGCCCGCGAGCGACGCCGTGGCCTGTCCGAGGCAACGCGGCCACGGCCGGGCCCGGTTACCAGCCGACCCGGGTGGGCTGGTCGTAGCGGGGACGCCCGTCCGTCGGCGGACGCCACGCGGTTTCGGCCAGGCTCGGCGCCCACTGACGCAGCAGGGTCTCCGCACCGTCGTACGCGACGCAGAGCACTGCCAGCACCCGTGCGGCGATCTCGGCCGCGTCGGCCACACCCGGCCCGACCGGCCCGGGGCGCGTCGACGCACCGGTGGCGGTGGCGGCGACCACGGCGACCGCTTCGGCCGAGCGGAGCACGTCGGCCAATGTGCGGGCCAGCGCGAGACGGCTGCCCTCCACCCAGTCGGCGAGGGCGTCGGCGTATCCGGCTGTGGACTCGAGTCGCCCGACCAGGCTGTCCGGCCCCTCGTCGAGGTGGCGTAGCAGCGCCGCCCGCTGTTGCCCGTACGCCGTGGCGGCCGGACCGGACCAGAGCACCGAGTCGGTGAGCGCGGCGGAGACGTCGTCGTACCCCCGGACGAGCCGGCGCACCGCGTGGCCGGCGCTGGCGAGCGGCGCCGGGTGCAGGTCGAGGAAGCTGCGAACCGCGTCGCCCGGCAGCACCTGCATGCGGCGCAGCAGCGGCCAGACCCGGTGCCCCTCGGGGACACCGGCCGCGATCAGTCTGTCCACCCGGCGGAGCAGGTCGAGGCCGGGCTCGGCGAGCCGGTCCAGCGCGTCCATCACGGTTCCCCGGTGAGCCGGCGGCGGGCCGCCCTGTCGACCTCGGCGTAGCGGTCGGCGGCTTCCCGCACGGCCGCCGCGGCGGCGGCCAGTCGACCGGCGGCGGCGCGGGCCTCCCGAGCCCGGTCGTCGGTGGCGGTGGTCCACTGCCGGTGCAGCGCCCGACCGATCTCGCCCGGCCGGCCCGGTGCGTCGGCGCCGAACGCGGCCTGAGCCGGATCGCTGGCGGTGACGGTGTGCGAAACGAGGGTGAGCGTGGCGCTCGCCTCGTCGAGTCGGGCGGAGAGCGCGCGCAGCGTGTCCATCTCAGGCCCCCGCGAGCGGTCGGTAGGCGGCGAACGTCTCGTTGTGCAGCTTTTCCCGGGCCCATTCGGCGGCGTCGGCCGCTGCGGTGACCGCGGCCTGCACGGAACCGGCAACGTCGCGCGGGCTGCGGGTGTGCAGCGGCCCGAGGAACCGGACGTCGGTGATCCGTCCACCGGCGGTGACCACCACCTCGACCAGGCCGTCCGGCGAGCGGACGGTCACCTCGACGGTCGACACCGCCTGGTCGAACTCGGCCTGGAGGGACTCGATCCGGCGGTAGCGTCGCACCGCCTCCTCGATCCAGGCTTCGTCGATCTCCCCCCGCGGCATCGGCCGACTCCTCCCGGGTGATCCATCACTCAGTGTGGTGCCACCATCACCACGGCACAGGGACCGTACCGCACCGCAATCGGGCCTGTCGATGCCTGTGGACAACGGCCGGAAGTGCGGGTCAGCCCTTCCAGAGGGCGAGCATCATCGCCTCGACCGCGATCCGCGGCTTGACGTTCGCCTCGATCGCCGCACGGCAGGCGAGCACGGCCTCCAACCGGCGCAGCGATCCCTCGGCGTCCCACTTCTGCGCGCCGGCGCCGGCCAGCGTGGCAGTGTCGGTGTGCACCGGGGCGACGGGTGCGCGCAGCGCCATGGTGAGCGCGTCCCGGTAGAAGCCCGCGAGGTCGACCAGCGCCCGGTCCAGTGCGTCCCGCTGGGCCCGGGTGGCCCGGGACTTCTGCCGCTTCTCCAGCTCCTTGAGCTGCCCGGCAGCGCCCCGCATGGCGCCGGCCGCGCCCCGGCCGGTGCCGCCCGCGCCGAGCGCGGTCTCCAGTGCCGCCCGCTCGGTGGTGTCGGCCTCGGTGACCGACGCCTCGGCCTCCGCCTCGGCCGCCTCGATCAGCGCGGACGCCGCGTCGAACGCCGCGCCGACACCGGTCAACCGGCGGGGCACCGCGAGCACCGCCTCGCGTCGTTTGCGGGCCTCCGGGTCGCGGGCCAGCCGGCGGGCCCGACCCACGTGACCCTGCGCGGCCGCCGCCGCCCACTGCGCCACGTCGGGGGCGATGCCGTCCCGGCGAACCAGCACCTCGGCCACCGCCTCGGCCGGCGGCTGCCGCAGGGGTACGACCCGGCAGCGCGACCTGATGGTCACCGAGATGTCGTCCGGGTGGGTGGACGGGGCGCAGAGCAGGAAGACCGTCCGCGGCGGGGGTTCCTCGATCGCCTTGAGCAGCGCGTTGCCGGCGGCCTCGGTGAGCCGGTCGGCGTCCTCGATGACCACCACCTGCCAGCGCCCGCCGGACGGGGTGCTGGCCGCGCGGAGCACCAGCGCGCGCATCTCGCCGACGCCGATGGAGAGCCCTTCCGGCACCACCATCCGCACGTCGGCGTTGGTGCCGCCCATTGTGGTGTGGCAGCCGGGGCACTCACCGCAGCCGGTGCCGTGCACGCACTGGAGTGCGGCGGCGAACGCCCGTGCGGCGACCGAGCGGCCGGAGCCGGGTGGCCCTGTGAAGATCCACGCGTGCGTCATCCCGGCGGACGGGTCCAGCCCGCCGCTCACTGCGTCGTCGGCAGCGGACCCGTCACCGCTGGCCGGGCCGGCCGCGACCAGCGCGGCGGCGCCAGCGCGCAGCACGGCGGCTGCCGCGGCGGCTGCGCGCCGCAGCTCGACCACCGCCTCGTCCTGACCGACCAGGTCGGCGAAGACGTCCGGCATCAGGTCTTGTGCTCCATCGTCACCAGCTCCGCGTCGGATAACTCAGGTTGCACCGAGGTGTCCGGGCCCTGCGCCGGCCGCGGGTGCACGATGCCGCCCGGCTTGCCGAGCATCTCCTCGACCCGCCGGACCACCAGCCCGGTGATCTCGTCGGCCGGCCGGGAGGCGTCGAGCACCAGGTAGCGCTTCGGGTCGGCGGCGGCGAGGTCGAGGAACGCGTACCGGACGCGCTCGTGGAAGGCGACCGACTCGGCCTCCAGCCGGTCGGTGCCGGTGTTGCGCGAGGCCACCCGGGACAGGCCGGTGCGCGGTTCGACGTCCAGCAGCACCACCAGGTCGGGCTTGAGCCCACCGGTGGCCCAGGAGGAGAGCCAGGAGACCTCGTCGACGGGCAGTGTGCGGCCGGCGCCCTGGTACGCCAGGGACGAGTCGACGTACCTGTCACTGATCACCACGCCGCCCCGAACCAGCGCGGGCCGGACGACGGTGGCCACGTGGTGCGCCCGGTCGGCGGCGTAGAGCAGCGCCTCGGCCCGGGGGGAGGGCGCGTCGTCGCCGGAGGTGTCCAGCACCAGCGACCGGATTCGCCGGCCGACGCCGGTGGCCCCCGGCTCGCGGGTGACCACCACCTCTCGGCCGTGCCCGCGCAGCCGCTCGGAGAGCGCGGTGAGCTGGGTGGACTTCCCCGCGCCCTCGCCGCCCTCGAAGACCACGAAGAGCCCGGCGGAGACGAACGGCTCGGCGGGCATCAGCGGACGGCCCCGGATGGAGCCCCACAGGTCGGCGAGGACCGGGACACCCTTCTTGTCGTCCATCTGGCCGAACGCGCTGATCCCGGCGAAGATGCCGGCGGCACCGGCGGCGAGCAGCAGCAGTCGGGTGGAGGAGACGGAGATGCCGAGGTCGGCGATCTCCAGCTTGCGGGAGCCGCCGACACCGACCAACACGCTGCTCAGGCCGATGGCAAGGATCAGCACCAGCCGGGTGCCGATCTGCACCACAGCGAAGACCCGGCCGCGCACCTCGTCGGCCACCTCGCCGCCCAGCAGCGTGGTGCCGGCCAGGAAGGCCATCCCGGCACCGGCGCCGACCAGCACCGCGCCGACGATCGCCATGGACAGGTGGATGGCGAAGGCGAGGGTCATCACAGCGGCGCTGGCCAGCACGATGCTCATGCCGAACCAGCGGCGTCGGGACATCTCCTTGACGACCATCGGGCCGAGCCCGATGCCGAGCGCCAGACCGACGAAGATCGCGCCGAAGAGCAGTGAGAACGCCGCGTCGCCCGCGCCCAGCGAGTTGGCGAAGAACTTGGCGGTGCCGACCACGATGCCGCCGCCGGCGAACGCGCCGAAGATGCCCAGCACCAGGCCGCGGACCAGCGGGGTCTGGCCGATGTACTTCCAGCCCTCGGAGAACTGCCGGAACATGCTCTGCTCGGCACGCTCCGCCTCACCGCGCTGCGCCTCGCTGATCTCCTTGATCCCGAACGCCACCACCAGCGCCGTGGCCAGCCGGGAGAAGGAGTTGAACCAGAGCGCGAGCTGGGCCGGCTCGGCCCAGGAGGGCAGGTCGCCGCCGACGGCACCACGGACGCCACGGTCGAGCACGGCGAGGCCGATGGCGGCGGCGACGGGGGTGAGGCCGTAGGTGGTGATCAGGGTGAGCTGGTTGGCCGCTTCCAGCCGGGCCCGGGGGATCAGGTTCGGGACCGCGGCCTCCTTGGCCGGGATCCAGAGCAGGGTGAGCGACTCGATCAGGAAGGTGGCGATCAGCGCCCAGCCGACCACCAGGCCACCCGCGGCGCCGCTGAGGGCGTAGAGCGGAATGGAGGCGAAGAGCACGAAGCGCAGCAGGTCGCAGATGACCATCGTCCAGCGCCTGTCGAACCGGTCGGCGAAGACGCCGGCCACCGGGCCGAGCACCAGCGCGGGGAGCAGCCGGATGGCGGTCACCCCGCCGAACGCGGCGCCCTGGGCGGTGCTGCCCTGCACCTGCGAGGCGGCGAAGAGTGCGGTGGCCAGCAAGCCGAGCCAGTCGCCGAAGGAGGCCGCGCCGAGCACGATCCAGAGCCGTCGGAACGGCCGGATGCGCAGCACGGACCGGATCGCGGCATAACCGGACGGATCAGCCTGGCCGCCGTTGGGCTGCGTGGCGGCGTTGCCCGACTGGTCACCCGGGCGCGACACGCCGGGCGACTCGCCGCTGTTCTGGCTTTCGATGGCCGTACCTCCACGTGCCGGCCCATCGCTGGGCACCTCCGGTGCAACACTCTAGACCCGGTGGGGGCCACCCCCCGGGCGACATTCTCCTGCTCGCTGAGCCTAGGCCGCCGGAGGTACCGGCCGCAGCCCGGACGTACGCGAGGGTATTTCGCATTCTCCGTCGGACAGTTAGCGTGCACACGTGGCCATCGAAAGCGACAAACTTCGCGAGCGCCTGGATCGGGCGACTGCCCACCTCGACCCCCCGTACGCGGTGGTCGACCTCACCGCCTTCGACGCCAATTCGGCCGCCCTGGCCGATCGCGCCGCCGGAAAACCGGTCCGCCTCGCCAGCAAGTCGGTCCGCAGCCGCGAGTTGATCAGTCGAGCGCTCGCGCGGCCGGGCTGGCATGGCGTGATGGCGTTCACAGTGCCCGAGGCGATCTGGCTGGTCCGCGCCGGCGTCAGCGACGACGTGCTGGTCGCGTACCCGAGCGCGGACCGGGCCGCCCTCGCCGAGCTGGGCGCCGACCCGACGCTCGCCGCCGCCATCACCCTGATGATCGACGGCACCGGCCAACTCGACCTCATCGACGCGATCGAGGCCCCGGGGCAGCGCGCCGAGCTACGGCTCTGCCTGGATCTGGACGCCTCCTGGCGACCGCTGCGCGGCCGGGTGCACGTCGGCGTCCGCCGCTCACCGGTGCACAGCGCGCGGGCAGCCGGCGCGCTCGCCGCAGCCGTCGCCGGTCGGCCCGGCTTCCGGCTGGTCGGGCTCATGTCGTACGAGGCGCAGATCGCCGGCCTGGGCGATGCGCCGCCGGGCAAGACACTGCTGGCCGGCGCGATCAGGCTGGCCCAGCGCGGGTCGTACCGCGAGTTGCTGGCCCGCCGTGGCGCGGCGGTCGCCGCGGTACGCGCGCACGCCGACCTGGAGTTCGTCAACGGCGGCGGCACTGGCAGCGTGGCCGCGACCAGCGCCGATCCCGCGGTAACCGAGATCACCGCGGGATCGGGCCTGTACGGGCCGACACTGTTCGACGCGTACCGCGCCTGGCGTCCCACCCCTGCGGCGTTCTTCGCCTGCGCTGTGGTCCGTCGACCGACGCCGGAGCTGGCGACGGTGCTCGGCGGTGGTTGGATCGCCTCCGGCCCGGCCGCCGACAGTCGACTGCCCCGGCCGTGGCTACCGGCTGGGCTGAAGCTGGTCGGCACCGAGGGCGCCGGCGAGGTGCAGACCCCGCTGTCCGGAGCGGCGGCGGCCGGGCTGAGCGTCGGCGACCGGGTGTGGTTCCGGCACGCCAAGGCAGGTGAGCTGTGTGAACGGGTCAACGAGCTGCACCTGATCGAGGGGGACGCGGTAGTGGCGACCGTGCCCACCTACCGGGGTGAGGGGCAGGCCTTCCTCTGAGACCGGGCAGCCGCCCCCACCGCCGGCCGAGGCCCGCCCGCCGCGCCGACTCAGGCGGGTTGGGGCGCCTCGGCCTGCTTGCCGACGGGGGACCGGCCGTTGTCCGGGCCGTCGACCTGACGGTGCAGGTACTCCCGGATCAGCGCCTTCGCCTCCAGCAGCACCCGCTCGTCGCCCTCGGACTTCCGGCGGAACGCGAGCTTGATCAGCGCGTCCGCCGCCTCGACCGCGATCTCCAGCACGAAGCGCAGCTTGGGCACGTCGGTGAGCCCGAAACGCTCGGTGAGCACCCGGGCCAACTGGTCGGCAATCACGCCGTTGTTGTCCCGCTGCTCGTCGAGCAGGTGCAGGTCGACCACGTCGCCGAAGTGCAGGGTACGGAAGCCCGGGACGGTACGGTGCATGGTGATGTACTCGTCGATGCCCGCGTCGACGCCGTCCCACCAGTGGGTCATCTCGTCGGAGGCGAACCTCTCGTCGAGGCGCTGGAGGTAGGACTCCATGGTCCGCAGGGTCAACGCCTGCACAATCGCCCGCTTGTCCGGAAAGAACTGGTAGACCGACCCGATCGCCACCTCGGCCCGCTCGGCGAGCAGGGTGGTGGTCAGCCCCTCGTACCCCACCTCGTCGACGAGTTCGGCGCAGGCATCCAACATGCGCTGTACCCGCGCGACACTTCGACCTTGCACCGGTACGCGGCGCAGCGGCCCGGTCGTGGCGGCTGGTGTGGACACTCTGCGCCACCCCCCTTCGACGGATGAACATATCTCCACGTCACGAGTCCGTGACTACCGGTACAACGAGCGGATCGCAATTGCGGTATTTACCAGCTAGAACGTTCCTGATATGAAGTCAGTTCATATTCATGAATGAGGAGTGCGCATGGTCCGCACCGCACCGCTCGGGGCTGGATGGTCCAACTGGGCCGGGAACCAGCGTGGCAGCGCCAGCGCGATCCTGCGCCCCGGCTCGCCGACCGACGTCGTAGAAGCCGTCAGATCTGCCGCCGCCGACGGCGCTCGGATCCGGGTGACGGGCAGCGGCCATTCGTTCACCGCCGTCGCACTCGCCGACGACCGTCGGATGGACCTGTCCGAGCTGGACACCATGGTCAGCGTGGACGTCGCCCACCGACTGGTCACCGTGCCGGCGGGCATGACCCTGCACACGCTCAACGGCCTGCTCGCCCGGCACGGCCTCGCGCTGCCCAACCTCGGCGACATCGACGCGCAGACCGTCGCCGGGGCGATCTCCACCGGCACCCACGGCACCGGAGCCGGCTACGGGTGCCTCTCCACCTTCGTCGAGGCGATCACTCTGGTCACCGGCACCGGCGAGGTGCTGCGCTGCTCCGCCGACGAGCATCCCGACGTCCTCGCCGCCGCCCGAGTGTCACTCGGCGCGCTCGGCGTCCTGGTGGAGGTCACCCTGCGGTGCGTTGACGCCTTCGTCCTGCGCGCCCACGAACGACCGGCCGAGCTGGCCGACGTGCTCGGCGAACTGCCCGAGCTGATCGGCCGGCACGACCACGTCGAGTTCTACTGGTTCCCGTACACGTCGCGGGTCCAGGTCAAGGCCAACGACCGGGTACCGGCCAACGACCGGCCGCTGTCCCGCTGGCGCGGCTGGATGGACGACGACTTCCTGTCCAACCGGGTCTTCGCCGGCGCCTGCCGACTCGGCCGGGCCGTGCCCGCGCTGGCACCGGGGATCAGCGCCGTCTCCGCCCGCGCCCTCACCGAACGCCAGTACACCGGCCGCTCCGACCGGGTCTTCTGCACCCCGCGCCGGGTCCGCTTCGTGGAGATGGAGTACGGCCTGCCCCGCGAGGCGTTGCCGGAGGCGCTCGCCGCGCTCCAGCGGATCGTGGACGGCCTGCCGTTCAAGGTGCTCTTCCCGGTGGAGGTGCGGTTCACCGCCGCCGACGACATCTGGCTGTCGCACGGCTACGGCCGGGACAACGCCTACATCGCCGTGCACCAGTACGTCGGTATGCCGTACGAGCCGTACTTCACTGCCTTCGAGCAGGTGGCCGCCGGGTTGGGCGGTCGCCCGCACTGGGGCAAACTGCACTACCGCGACGCCGCCTCGCTGGCCACCGCGTACCCCCGCTTCGCGGACTTCCAGGCCGTCCGCGACCGGCTCGACCCGCACCGCGTCTTCACCAACCCCCACCTGAACCACGTGCTCGGGGTCTGACGGCTCCCGTCGGCGCGCGCCATCGCGGTGACCAGCGCTAGAGCGCCAGGTCGTCCAGGTTCACCGCGTCGGCCATCGCCTCCGCGCCCCTGTCGTTCAGGTGCATGCCGTCGCCGCTGTCCAGCGCCGGGTGGATGTGGTCGGGGGCGTGCGGGTCCGCGACAGCGCTCGCCACGTCGAAGGCGTCAGTCGTACGGATCCAGTCGTTCACCTCGCGTCGGGTGGCGAGGCCTGCCGGTGTGCTGATCTCCGGGCCGGCGCCCGCGAAGGGGCCGATGGTGGCGGCGACGATCCGCAGACCGGCGCCGTGGACGCGGTCGGCCAGCTCGCGGAAGCCCTCGACGAGGGCGTCGGCGGTGACTGGCGGCTCGCCCAACATGGCCGGCAGACCGAGGTCGTTGATACCGAAGTGGACCAGAACGTGGGTCCGGAAGCCGGCTGTCCAGATCATGGTCGTTTCGGGCCCTTCAGATGTCCAGGACGACCCGGCCGCTGGCCGAGCTGTGTTCGGCCAACTCGTGCGCGTGTGCGATCTCCGCCAGCGGAAGACGGGCGGCGATGGGGTAACGCAGATCGCCGCGTGCCGGGCCCTGCCTGTCGTACCACGCGGCGCGCATCACGCACCCACCACGTCGGTCGTCGTGCCCTCCTCGGCGCTGATCACCGAATCGATCAGGGAGAAGAACGTCTGGATGCCGGGCCGGTTCGCGCCCCGGCGGCGGGATTCGGCGTAGTCCTCGGACGAAGCCCAGAAGACGATGTCCAGCCACTCGTCCGCGCCCAGCCGGATCAGCCGTGCGCCGAGGAAGCCGGCGCGATCGGCCTCGAAGTCGCGCAGCATCGCCGGCCGCGCGGCCAGCAGATCCTCCGCGCGCTCGGCGGGGACGCGGAACCGGGTGATCTCGACGGTGGTCATCGTGCCTCGATCCGTTCGGGTGTAGTTTCGGAGTCGCTGACACCCAGCATCAGTCTGAGCTGGGTCAGCAGGACGTCGCGGAAGTTCGCTGGTGCCGGCGTGGGATGGTGCTGAACCCGCGAGACGATCAGACCGGCCAGCGCGGCGAGCAGGAGATCCGTCACCGCCTCGGCATCGTGGGCCGGCGTGAACGCCCCCCGGGCGGCGCCCTCCCGGACGGCGGCCAGGAAGGGCTCCCGGTAGCGCTGCTGCACAGTGGCGCTGTAGTCGCGGAGTTCGTCGTCGCGCATCGCGGAGCGCCAGAACTCGACCAGGACCTGCCTTGTGCTCTCCGAGTTGTGCAGGCTCCGGTCCACCAGCGCGACGAGTCGTCGCCACGGATCGGCCTCGGCGGCGGACACCGCTCGCAGGGCCTCCACCTCCCGGTCGGTGAAGACCTGCATGGCCTCGATGATCATGTCTTCGCGGGAGCCGAAGTAGGTCTGCAGGGTGCTGATCGCCACCCCGCCGGCCGCTGACACGTCGGTGAAGCGGGTGTTCTCGTAGCCACGGGTCGCCAGCACGGCGGCCACGGCGTCGAGAACGGCAGCCCGCTTCTCGCCGCCCGCCCGCCTCTTGCGGATCATCTCAACCTCGGCGGGCACAGCTCGCAGATCGGCATGACCAAGCGGTACGGCGGTACCGGCGAAGCGACGAGCGGCACCACCTCAGCGTGATCGGAAACACCTGGACCACGACCACAGCCGTAGATCTTGGACAGTTTCCGTTCAGAGAAGACGGAAACTGTCCAAGATCTGGAGCGCCGCGTCACGGATCAGAGCGGCCCGGACGGGAGTTACTCGGTGCTGGTAGCTGCCTTGCGCGGGGCGGCCTTCTTCGCCGGAGCCTTCTTCGCCGCCGTCGCCTTGGCAGTGGTGGTCTTCTTCGCGGCGGTGGACTTGCTGGCGGCGGCCGTCTTCTTCGTGGCAGTCGCCTTCTTCGCTGGCGCCTTCTTCGCCGCCGCCTTCTTCCGCGGCGCCGGACCCTTCGCCCGCTTCTCGGCCAACATCTCGGACGCTTCCTCGATGGTCAGCGCCTCCGGCGTCTGCCCGCGCCGCAGCGACGCGTTGAACTCACCGTCGGTCACGTACGGGCCGAACCGGCCGTCCTTGATCACCATCGGCTTCTCGGTCGCCGGGTCCACGCCCATCTCGCGCAGGGGCGGCGCCGCGGCTCGCCGTCCACGCGCCTTCGGGGCGGCCAGCAGAGCCAGCGCCTCGTCCAGCGTGACGGTGAACATCTTGTCCTCGGAGTCCAGCGAACGGAACTCCTCGCCCTGCTTGACGTACGGGCCGTAGCGGCCGTTGTTGGCGAAGACCTCGACGCCGTCCGGCGCGACACCGATCAGCCGGGGAAGGCTGAGCAGCTTGAGCGCCTCCTCCAGGGTCAGCGAGTCCGGCGTCTGCGTCCGCAGCAGCGACGACTTCCGCTCGCCGCTTGACACGTACGGCCCGAACCGGCCGGACTTGAGCACGATCGGCTCGCCGGTGCCGGGGTCGTCGCCGAGCTTGCGCTCGCCGCTGCCGCCCAGGAACAGCTCGTGCACCTTCTCCGGGGTCAGCTCGTCCGGGGCCAGGCCCTCGGGGATCGGCGCCCGGTCACCCTGGGAGCCACCCTCCTCGCCCTCGGCGGCCGGTGCCGGCTGCTCGCCACCGGGCAACTCCCGTTGCAGGTACGGCCCGTAGCGGCCGACCCGCACGACGACCTCGCGGCCGTCGTCGTCGGTGAAGAGCGGGATGGAGTTGACGCTGCGGGCGTCGATGTCGCTGAGGTTCTCGGTGACCAGCTTCTTGAGCCCGCCGGAACGGGCGATGTCCTGGTCGCCGGCACCGTTGGAGCTGCCGAAGTAGAACGCCGTGAGGAAGTCGACAGCAGCGTGGTCACCGCCGGCGATCTCGTCCAGCTCGTTCTCCATCGTGGCCGTGAAGTCGTAGTCGATGAGGCGTGGGTAGTGCCGCTCCATCAGCCCGATCACCGCGAAGGCCAGGAACGTCGGGATCATCGCCTGGCCGCGCTTGGTGACGTACCCCCGGTCCTGGATCGTCTGCATGATCGACGCGTAGGTGGACGGGCGGCCGATGCCCAGCTCTTCCAGGGCCTTGACCAGCGACGCTTCGGTGTAGCGCGACGGCGGCTGGGTGTGGTGACCCTGCGCGGCCAGCTCGTCGGCGGTCAGCGGCTGATCCTTGACCAGGGTGGGCAGCCGGCGCTCGGCGTCCTCGGCCTCGGCGTTCTCGTCGTCGCTGGACTCGACGTAGGCGCGCAGGAAGCCCGGGTCGGTGATGGTCTTGCCGGTCGCGCCGAAGTCGGCTTCCTCCTGCGAGGTGGAGACCGCCCGGATGCGCACCGACACGCTGGAGCCGACCGCGTCGGTCATCTGCGAGGCGATGGTGCGCCGCCAGATCAGCTCGTAGAGCTTGAACTCCTCGGCGGACAGCTCCTTGGCCACCTCGCCCGGGGTACGGAAGTTGTCCCCCGCCGGGCGGATCGCCTCGTGCGCCTCCTGCGCGTTCTTCACCTTGCCGGTGTAGCGGCGCGGCTCCGGCGGAACGCTGCGCTCGCCGTACAGCTCGACGATCTGTCGGCGGGCCGCCGAGATGGCGGTCTCCGACAGGTTGACCGAGTCGGTACGCATATAGGTGATGTAGCCGTTCTCGTACAGGCGCTGCGCGGTGCGCATCGTCTGCTGCGAGGACAGGCGCAGCTTGCGGGCCGCCTCCTGCTGGAGGGTCGAGGTGATGAACGGCGCGTACGGGCGACGGCGGTAGGGCTTCTCCTCGACCCGGGTGACCGTGAACGGCCGTCCGTCGAGCCGGGCCGCCAAGCCACGGGCGCCGCTCTCGTCGAGGTGCACCACCCCGGCGCCGGCCCGAACCCGACCGGTGGTCGGCTCGAAGTCCTTACCGGTGGCGATCCGGTCACCGTTCAACGCGATCAGCGTGGCGTTGAAGTTTCGCGGCCCCTCACCGGCGTTCGCCACGGCGAGGGTGGCCAGGATGTCCCAGTACTCGGCGGTGCGGAAGGCCATCCGCTGCCGCTCCCGCTCGACCACGATGCGGGTCGCCACGGACTGCACCCGGCCTGCCGAGAGCCGCGGCATGACCTTCTTCCACAGCACCGGGGAGACCTCGTAGCCGTACAGCCGGTCGAGGATCCGGCGCGCCTCCTGGGCATCGACCAGATCGCGGTCGATCTCCCGGGGGTTGGCCACCGCCGCCTGGATCGCCGGCTTGGTGATCTCGTGGAAGACCATCCGCTTGACCGGGACCTTGGGCTTGAGCGTCTCGACCAGGTGCCAGGCGATCGCCTCGCCCTCGCGGTCCTCATCCGTCGCCAGGAAGATCTCGTCGACTTCCTTGGCCAGCTTCACCAGCTTGCTGATCTGCTGCTTACGGTCGGCGGAGACGACGTAGAGCGCCTGGAAGCCGTTGTCGACGTCCACCCCGAGCCGGGCCCAGGGTTCCTTCTTGTACTTGGCCGGCACGTCGGCGGCGTTGCGCGGCAGGTCGCGGACGTGACCGAAGCTGGCCTCCACGACGTACCCCGGGCCAAGGTAGCCCGAGATCGTCTTGGCCTTCGCCGGTGACTCGACGATGACCAGACGGGTGGTTCCAGCGTTGCTCGGCACGTCTCTCCCCGACCTCACTCCTGCTCGTGGTCTGCCGGCGCCCGGACAGCGACCGCTTTCGACCCCGCCGTCGCACCGGCGGTCCGGATGTCCAACGTAACGCGCCGCCCGCGTTTCGGGTTTCGCGGGCCGCAAAACGCTTCGACGCGGCGGTCGACGCCGCCCCACCGCGCTCAGCACTGCCGGACGGCGCCACCGTACACCGTGGGTAGGGCTCGAAGCGGGTCACTGTGACGATGGCGGACCCACCACCGAGACCCGACCCGCCCGTTTTCCGCCTGGATCGACCCGCCCGCTGTCCGGCACCGGACACCCGGCCGGCACCGCCCAATCGCGTCGATCATGGACTTGTGGTGGGCGTTTTAACCCCGGAGGAGCAATACGTCCCCCACCGCAACTCCATGATCGACCCGGGGGTCAGGTTGGCCAGGTGTTGGTTGGGGCTGCGGGCGGCGGCGCGCCGACCAGCTCGGCCAGCCGGGAGAGTCGGCGGCGGCCGGTGATCCGGTACGCCGGGCCGCCCTCACCCGGGCCGAGCAGCGTTCCGGCCAGCCCCGCCGAGGCGAGCGCCACGCCGATCGACTCCCAACACTCCTGGTCGTCGGCGCCCAGCCGTAACAGGAAGCAGTCCGGAGGCTCCGCCGTCCCGGCGGCGGCGAGCCACAGCCGCAACCGTCGACCGGTCAGGTGGAACGCGTCCGGCGGGCGTTTCGTCGTACCGTGCAGCCAGGCGGCCGCGAGCGGCTTCAAGACCCGGGTGTACGAGGTACGAACGGCGTGTCGCGCGCCCTCGGTCGGCTCCCAACTGGCCGCCAGCCCACGCGACGCCAGCTCGGCGACGAGCACGTGCACTCGCCAGGCGGCGTCCACCTGCACCGAGAGCCGGGCGGTGCCGCCCATCCGGACCACCTCACCCGGCCCGGCGAGCAACCCGGCCAGGTCGGCGACTGTCGGTTCGGCCGCGTCCGCGCCGAAGAAGACAAGTTGCCGGCCCGCATCGTCACCCTGCTGGGGGGAGCCGCGCTGCGCCGGGCCGGCCTGCGGCACGCCGCCGCGGCGTCGCCCGGGAGTGGGCGTGTCGGACTCGGGCGCGGGGAACAGCGCCGGGGGCGGCTGTGCCTTCCCGGTGTCACCGAGCCCGCTCAGCGACACTCCGGCACCTCGTCGAATGCCTGTTTCAACTCCTCGGAGTTGAGCTTGCTGGTGTCCAGCGCGCTGGCGTCGTACTCCTTGTTGAGGGTCTCCACGGCGGCCCGCACCCCGTCGTAGAAGACTGTCGGCTCGCCGGTGGCCAGGCCGTCGATGGTGTCCCGGGCGCGACCGTACGCGTCCCGCATCTTTCCCAGGGAGCCACGGAATCCGGCGGAAATGGCCTCGCCGTTCTCCGCCTCCGGGATGCCCGCCTTCTCCACCTTGCGGCGCGCGGCCTCGCTGGCCTGCTCCGCCCCATCGAAGAGCCGCACCAGGTTCTCCTTGGCCTGCGCCGGCGTGGTCTGCGCGGTCATCTGCTCGTCAGTGCTGCTGGTCAGCTTGTTGATCTCGGAGCGCCACGGGGTGAGGGCACCGCAGACCGAGGCCGCCCAGGCCCGTGGGCTGGGACCCCCGCCGCAGCCGGCCAGGACGACGATCGTGGCCAGGACCACCGTGAACTTTCCGGCGGCAGACGCCCGGCACGTACGCATGCGTTGCAGCGTACGGCCTTTGGCCAGGTGTGGCATCGGGCCGGACGGCCGGGGTCCCCGGTCGACGGGCTACGTCGACCGGGGACCCCGGGCCGTTCCTGGATCAGGCGTTGACCGTCTCCGGGCGGTGATCGGTGCTGCCCGCGCCGGTGTTGCCATCGACGTCCGAGTCGGACATCGCGATGCCCTTGCGCTTACTGAACACCACCGACGCCACGATGATCAGCGTCGCGACCAGCGCGATGCCGACCCGCAGGCCGACGTTGCGGTCGTCGCCCACGCTCCAGGCCACCACCGCGGGCGCGATCAGCAGCGAGACCAGGTTCATCACCTTGATCAGCGGGTTGATCGCCGGGCCGGCGGTGTCCTTGAACGGGTCACCGACGGTGTCGCCGATGACAGTGGCGGCGTGCGCCTCGGAGCCCTTGCCCCCGTACGCGCCGTCCTCGACCAGCTTCTTGGCGTTGTCCCAGGCCCCACCGGAGTTGGACAGGAACACCGCCATCAGGGTGCCGGCACCGATCGCACCGGCCAGGTACGCAGCGAGCGCGCCGGGCCCGAGGCCGAAGCCGACAGCGATCGGCGCCAGGATGGCGAGCAGGCCGGGGGTCATCAGCTCACGCTGTGCGTCCCTGGTGCAGATGTCGACGACCTTGCCGTACTCCGGGCGCTGGGTGCCGTCCATGATGCCGGGCAGCTCACGGAACTGCCGGCGGACCTCCATCACCACGGCACCGGCCGAGCGGGACACCGCGTTGATGGCCAGCCCGGAGAAGAGGAAGACCACCGCCGCGCCGATGATCAGGCCGACCAGGTTGCGCGGGTTCGCCACGTTCAGCGAGTTGAGGATCTCCGTCCCGACGTCGCCCACGCCAGCCGTCGCGTACGCGCTGCGGAGCGAGTCGGTGTACGAGCCGAACAGCGCGGTCGCGGCGAGCACCGCCGTGGCGATCGCGATGCCCTTGGTGATCGCCTTGGTGGTGTTGCCGACCGCGTCCAGCTCGGTCAGCGTGCGAGCGCCGTGCTCGTCGAGGTCACCGGACATCTCGGCGATGCCCTGCGCGTTGTCGGAGATCGGCCCGAAGGTGTCCATCGCGACGATCACGCCGACGGTGGTGAGCAGGCCGGTGCCGGCCAACGCCACAGCGAACAGCGACAGCGTGATGGAGCTGCCGCCGAGCAGGAACGCCCCGAAGACGCCGGCGCCGATCAGTAGGGCCGAGTAGACAGCCGACTCCAGGCCGATGCTGATGCCGGCCAGGATCACTGTCGCCGCACCGGTCTGCGAGCTCTTGCCGATGTCCTGCACCGGGCGCCGGTTGGTCTCGGTGAAGTAGCCGGTCAGCGCCTGGATCGCGGCGGCCAGCACGATGCCGATGACCACCGCGCCGATGGCGACCAGCCGGGGGTTGCCGGGCGCGTCGGTGAGCCCGCTGTCGAACTCGCCGAAGGTCGCCGGCAGGTACGCGTAGGCGGCGATCGCCACCAGCACAGCGGAGAGCACCGCCGACAGGTAGAAGGCCCGGTTGATCGCGGTCAGGGCGTTGCGGTCGGAGGCGCGCAGCCGGGTGATGAAGACACCGACGATCGCGATCAGCACGCCGATGGTGGAGATGATCAGCGGGAAGACCAGGCCCTCCTCGCCGAACGCGGCGCGGCCGAGGATCAGCGCGGCGACCAGCGTCACCGCGTACGACTCGAACAGGTCGGCGGCCATGCCGGCGCAGTCACCGACGTTGTCGCCCACGTTGTCGGCGATGGTGGCGGCGTTGCGTGGGTCATCCTCGGGGATGCCCTGCTCGACCTTGCCGACCAGGTCGGCCCCGACGTCGGCGGCCTTCGTGAAGATGCCACCGCCGACCCGCATGAACATCGCGAGCAGCGCGGCGCCGAAGCCGAAGCCCTCCAGCACCGTCGGCGCGTCACCCCGGTAGAGCAGGACGACCAGCGCGGCACCGAAGAGGCCGAGGCCGACGGTGAAGAAGCCGACGACCCCCCCGGTTCGGAACGCGATCTTCATGGCCGCCTCGCGGCCGCCTGCCCGCTCCCTCGCGGCGGCGGCCACGCGCAGGTTGGCCCTGGTGGCCAGCCACATGCCGGCGCCGCCGATGAACGCGCTGAACAGGGCGCCCACCACGAAGAAGAGTGAGCGGCCGATCTTCACAGCGAGTTCACTGCCATCGGTGTCGTGCACCGGAAGCAGGAAGAGCAGCACGACGGCGATGACGACGAAGATCGCCAGGGTGCGGAATTGCCGGAGCAGGTAGGCCGAGGCGCCCTCCTGGACCGCCCCCGAGATCTCCTGCATTTTCTCGGTGCCCTTACCAGCGGCCAGCACCGTTTTTGTCAGGGCGGCAGCGAAACCGAGTGCCACCAGCGCGACAACCGCGGCGATGACGACGTAGGTGACATTGCTTCCGGTAAGGGAAAGCCCGCCGCCGTCGGCGGCCAAGGTCTCGGACATCTGTGTCCTCCTGTTACCGAACAATCGCGCCGGTGAGTGGAGACGCACTGACCGACGCCTGGATGCGGACTCGCAAGCGCGCGCCAACCCACCAGCGGACCAGCGATGAACACCCATACCCGCTGGCTGCGGGATAGGTCACTTGCTGACAACCCGGGTACTGTAGCCCTCCGCAGTGTTGGAGGTCACACCCAGGTGGCACCGTGTCGCGATGATCTTCGTCGCTGTGTTATGAAACGAAATCTGATATAGGGCCCCATCCATGCAAAGAAGGCCGCATCCCCAGCAGGGGACGCGGCCTACGCAGCGAAACTGGTCAGCGGCCGACCGGCCACACCATCCGTACCTCGGTGCCGATGCCCTCGTCGACCGGGCGCACCTGGAGATCCTCGACGAAACCGGCGAGCAGTGCGAAGCCGACGCCGGTGGTCAGCGCCTCATCGGTCAGCGACTCGTTGGCCAGCTCGTCCGGTGGCAGCGCGGTCAGACCGATACCCGCCTCGATCGGCGCCCGGTCCACCACCCGCACGGCGTACGAGCCACCGTCGGACATCTCCACCAGCACCGGGTCGGCCAGGCCGTACTGCCGGTGCAGGGCCACCGCGCGCGTGCACGCCTCACCGATGGCCAGGCGCACCTCGTCCAGCAGTTCCTCCCGCACCCCGGCCCGCCGGGCGACGGCGACGCCGACCAGGCGGGCGGTGCGCACGTGCACCGGAGCGGGCGAGAAGGAGAGCTTGACTGTGGCCATCACGCGCCGGCGCCCGCCGAGTCAGCGCTGATCGCCGCGTCGACCGTCGGGTGCAGCGGAAACACCTGGTCCAGCGCGGTGATCCGGAAGATCTTGAGCAGCGGTTCCTTGTCGCAGACCAGCGCGAACGAACCGCTGGTCGAGCGGAGCCGCTTGAGCGCGCCGACCAGCACGCCCAGCCCGGTGGAGTCGAGGAAGTCCACCCGACCGAGGTCGACCACCACGTGACGGGCGCCACCGTCGATCAGTTCGAGGAGTCGCTCACGGAGCCGGGGCGCGGTGTAGACGTCCACCTCACCACCGACCTCGAGCACCGTGTGCTCGCCCACGGTGCGGGTCGCCAGTGACAGCTCCATCGGTCCTCCTCGCCAGAGCCGTAAACTCTCGTGGGCATCTAACCACTACCGCCGGGACGGCCTGCGGACGCCAGCGGAGGCTTCCCTTTACCCCGGTGTCCGACTTTTCATCTCCGAACACCAGTGCGAGAGTGCAGGGCGTGACCTCCAACGACTTCAGCTCCGCGCGCGGCACGCCGCGCCACGACCTGGAGTCGTCGTCCGCGGCCACCGTATCCGCTGGTCCCGGCCCTGGGCCAGCGCCGGCCGACCTGCTGCGCCGGCTACGCGCCCGGGGTGCCGCCGACCCGGTCACCCACGTCGAGCGGGTGCCGGCCCGCGCCGGTGTGCCCGCGCCGTGGCCGTCGTGGGCACCTGCGGAGTTGCGCGCGGCGTTCACAGGACGCGGCGTGGTCGCGCCCTGGCAGCACCAGGCCCAGGCGGCCAACCTTGCGTACGAGGGCCAGCACGTGGTCGTCGCCACCGGCACCGCGTCCGGCAAGTCACTGGCGTACCAGCTGCCCGCCCTTGCCACACTGCTCGCCGACCCCCGGGCCACAGTGCTCTACCTGGCGCCGACCAAGGCGCTCGCCGCGGACCAGTTGCGCGCCGTCGCCGCGCTGGAGCTGGAGGGCGTACGCCCCGCCTGCTACGACGGGGACACTCCGCGCACCGAGCGGGAGTGGATCCGGCGGCACTCCCGGTTCGTGCTGACCAACCCGGACATGCTGCACCACGGCATCCTGCCCGGGCACGCCCAGTGGTCCGGCTTCCTGCGCCGACTCGCGTACGTGGTGATCGACGAGTGCCACACCTACCGGGGCGTGTTCGGCTCGCACGTCGCGCACGTGCTGCGTCGGCTGCGTCGGCAGTGCGCCAGGTTCGGGGCCACCCCGGTGTTCGTGCTCGCCTCGGCCACCTCCGGCGACCCGGCCACCGCGGCCGGACGGCTGACCGGCCTGCCGGTGACAGCGGTCACCGAGGACACCTCCCCCCGTGGCGGGGTGACCTTCGCGCTCTGGGAACCGCCGCTGCTGCCACCCGACTCGTCGGCCGCTTCGCCGGTGCCGCCGCAGGCGACCGGCGAGCACGACGAACTTCACCAGGTCCGTCGGTCGGCGCTGCGCGAGACCGCGGACCTGCTCGCCGACACTGTCGCCGAGGGGGTACGCACCCTCGCGTTCGTCCGCTCCCGCAAGGGTGCCGAGGTGGTGGCCGCCAACGCGCGTCGAGCGCTGGACGACGCCGTTCCGGGGCTCGGCGACCGGGTGGCCGCCTACCGGGGCGGTTACCTGCGGGAGGAGCGACGCGAGCTGGAACGGGCCCTGCTGCACGGCGACCTGCTCGGCCTGGCCTCCACCAACGCGCTGGAGCTGGGCGTGGACCTGGTCGGGCTCGACGCGGTGCTGATCTGCGGCTACCCGGGCACCAGGGCGTCGCTGTGGCAGCAGGCGGGCCGCGCCGGGCGTTCCGGGCAGGAGGCCCTCGCGGTGCTGGTGGCCCGGGACGACCCACTGGACACCTACCTGGTGCACCACCCGGAGGCGATCTTCGGCGCGCCGGTGGAGGCGACGGTGCTCGACCCGGCCAACCCGTACGTGCTGGCACCGCAACTGGCCTGCGCCGCGGTGGAGGCACCGCTCACCCCGGCCGACCTGGTGCTCTTCGGCGAGGGGGCGAAGGAGGCGGTCGACCAGTTGGTCGCGGCCGGGGCGCTGCGGCAGCGGCCCACCGGTTGGTACTGGCGGCACCGGGAGCGGCCCGAGGTGGACCTGCGCGGCGAGGGCGGCGCTCCGGTCGCCGTGGTGGAGTCGTCGACCGGCCGACTGCTCGGCACTGTCGACGGCGGCTCGTCGCACTTCCTGCTGCACTCCGGCGCCGTCTATCTGCACCAGGGCGTCTCGTACGTGGTCGACCAGCTCGACCTGGTCGACGGTTGCGCGCTGGTACGCGCCGAGGAGCCGGACTGGTCCACCCACGCCCGCGACGTCACCGACCTGTCAGTGGTGTCGGTGCGCTCCTACGTGGACGCCGGGCCGGTCGGCATGTTCCTCGGCGAGGTGGATGTGACAAGCCAGGTGGTGTCGTACCAGCGGCGGCGAATCGCCACCGGGGAGGTGATCGACACCCGGCCGCTGGACCTGCCCACCCGGGAGCTGCGCACTGTGGCGGTCTGGTTCACCCTGTCACCGCAGTCGCTGGCCGCCGCCGGGGTCCAGCCGGCCGACGTGCCGGGTGCGCTGCACGCCGCCGAACACGCCGCGATCGGCCTGCTGCCGCTGATGGCGACCTGCGACCGGTGGGACATCGGCGGACTCTCCACCGCCGTGCACCCGGACACCGAGGCGCCGACCGTCTTCGTCTACGACGGGCATCCGGGTGGCGCCGGGTTCGCCGAGCGGGCGTACGGGACGGCGTCGGCGTGGCTGCGGGCCACCCGGGACGCGATAGCCGAGTGCGGCTGCGAGACCGGATGCCCGTCCTGCGTGCAGTCACCGAAATGCGGCAACGGCAACAATCCCCTCTCCAAGCCGGACGCGATCCGGGTGCTCGACGTGGTGTTGACGAACCTGCCGGACTGAGCGGCTTGCATGAATCGGCATGGCACGGGGCACAATGATGTGGGAGCGCTTCCATCGATGCCCATGTTGCTGATCGCCCCCCGTGCCCGAGGAGAAGCTGTGGCCGACACCATCGCCGAGACCGTCGACCTGCTCTACACCATCGACCAGGACAATCTCACCCTCGACCAGCAGATCGCGCTGGGGTCGGCGTTGGCCGCCCTGGCCCAGGCGGAACGGCTGGAACAGATCAACGAGCGGCTGCGCGGCATTCACCAGGTGCTCAACACCTGGTCGCTGCGGACCGTGACCTCCGTCGACAGTCGCTGAGGTCGCCGGGAGTGATCCTGCAAGGGCACCGGTGATCACTCCGTGCTGGGTAGTCGTCCAACGGGCTCGACGGCTACCCAGCCGCAACTGATCATGGACAGCAGGGGGCGCGACGGTTGTCGGGCTGTGCGAGACTCCGGCGCACCAACCCCCAGAGGAGTGCACATGCAGCTCGACAACTTGCAGGGCCAGCACCAGTTCCACATCCGCCAGCGACTGCGCATGATGGTCAACCAGTACGAGGTCCGGGCGGTCGCCCCCGACGGCACCGAGGGTGAGCTGCTGGCGTTCGCGCAGCAGAAGCGGCTCGCCTTCAAGGAGCAGGTGACCATCTACACGGATGACTCCAAGCAGCAGCCCCTGCTCGGCTTCAAGGCCCGCCAGCGCATCGACCTCGGCGCCACGTACGACGTCACCGACGCGGCCGGCAACCCGATCGGCCTGTTCCGCAAGGACTTCGCCCAGTCGCTGCTGCGCTCCACCTGGCACGTCGAGCAGGCCGGCCTGCCGCAGGTGACGGGCCAGGAGCGCAGCATGCCGGTGGCACTGCTGCGTCGATTCGTCGACTCGCTGTCCTGGCTGCCGTACCACTTCGACTTCACCGCGGGCGGCCAGCCGGTATTCACCGTGGTCAAGAAGTGGGGCCTGCGCGACAAGTACGTCGTCGAGGTGCAGAACCCGCAGATCGACCGCCGCCTGGTCATCGCGATGGCCGTCGCCCTCGACGCGCTCCAGGCCCGCTGACACACCCGGCCTCACCCCCCGTTTGCCCGCTGGCCGGGGCCTGGGCCTCCGCTGCCCGTGCCCCGGCCGGCAAGCTGCCGCTGCCCCGCTCCCTCGCCCTGCGCCCTCGCCCTGCGCCCTCGCCCTGCGCCCGCTCCCTGCCCTTCCCGCGCCCTGCCGCTGCCCGCGCCCTGCCCTGCCGTGGCACGGCACGGGTTCACGGGCCCGCTGCGGCTGGCTCGGCTCGGGTCCTCCCTCTTCTAGGATTCCCGCCATGGGCCCTGGACTCGCCAATCTCTCCGTGCGGCAACTGGCCCTGTTGGAGAAATGGCTTCCCGGTGCCAAGGTCGAGCGGGATCACAGTTGGGGCCTGGTGCAGACCACTGTCCTGGAGATGGCGTACGCCGGGTCACTATTCATCGTCAAAGCCGGCGGCGACGATGACCATCACGTCGAACGCGAACTTCACGCCCACCTCAACTGGCTGAGCCCGTGGACCAGGCTGGGCCGCGCGCCGATCATGGAGCATGGCGACGCGGCGGCGAAACTACTCGTCACGAGATACCTGCCGGGTGAGCTGGTGCTGGGCAGTGAACACGCCAATACTCCCGCGACCTACCGGGAGGCGGGCGAACTGCTCGCACTGCTCCACGCGCAGACCCGCATCACTGACGACGGCTACGAGAAGCGGGAGAACCGAAAGTCGCTCACCTGGCTCGACGGAGCGCACCGAATCGCTTCGAGCACTGTGCACCGGCTGCGCGCCGAGATAGGCAGTTGGCCCACGCCGGCAGCGCTGCTCGTGCCGACCCACGGAGACTGGCAGCCCCGGAACTGGCTCGTCCACAACGGCACCGTCAGCATCATCGACTTCGGTCGCGCCGCGATGCGCCCCGCCTACACGGACTTCACCCGGCTGTCGGTCCAGGACTTCCGCCGCGACTCGCAGCTTGAGAGCGCGTTCCTCGACGGGTACGGGGCCGATCCGCGCCGGACGCCCGCCTGGCACCGCACCCGAGTCCGCGAGGCGATCGGCACCGCAGCCTGGGCCTACCGCGTGGGCGACGAGTCGTTCGAGGCCCAAGGGCACCGAATGATCGCCGAGGCTCTCGCTTCGTCGTAGCGCCCACTGGCTTCGTCGTGGCCCCACTGGCTTCGTCGTAGCGCCCACTGGGCCGACCACTCACCCCCGCACCGGCCCGGCACGGGCCGTCGACGCCGCGACCCGGGTCAGGCCGGGCAGTGGCGTGACAGTCACCTCGGTGGTCACCAGCAGGTCCAGCCCGTCGAGACGACAGCCGACCAGCCGCGCGCCGTTGCGAACAGCGATGTCCACAGCTGACGCGCACGCCGCCGCCTCGCCATCGAGCGCCTTGGCGGCCCCGGCCAACGCCCCCAGGTCGGCGGCTACCGCCGCCCGCTGAGCCGCCATCGCAGCGCCGGCGACAGCAGCGCCGAACGTGCCCATCAGCACGAACACCAACCCCACTGCCAGCAGGATTACGGTCGCCCCACCCCGCTCGTTGTCAGGTCCCGGCATCACGGCATTCCCTCTCCGCCGCGGGGTTCGAGTGCCGCGACGGCGGTGGCGACCACTGTGATCCGCGGCAGTCGGCCGCCCAGCGCACGCACGGGTGCCCGAACCGTCGCCTGCGCGCGACCCCCGTCAATCGACACCGACACTTCCGCGCCCGACGGTGCCGCGTATCCACCGCCGCTGTTGTCCGCCTCGTCCCGAGCGGCGGCCAGCGCCGCCTCCCGGGCCGCGTGTAGGCAACTAGCCCTGGTGCTGACGGCGTTGACTGCGGTCAGACCGGCGAGCAGGAGTAGAAGCAGCGCCGGCAGGCCGGCCGCCAATTCGGCGGTGAAGGACCCTCGGTCTGCGTCGGCGCGGAATTCCCTCTCACCACCGCCGGATGCCCGGACGAATCTCCGCTCGTCGCCGGATACCCCGCCGACGAGACGCAATGTCCGGCTGCCGACGAACGTGCGTGCGGCGACCTCAGACCCCGGGACCCGGCCGGCCTGCCGGCGCCCGATCACTTCAGTGCCCGGTCGATGACGGCGGTCAGCGCCGACTGGACGTTGCCGGAGGTCAGCACCTTCAACAGGATCCCGGCGAAGGCGACCGCGGCGAGGGTGCCCACGGCGTACTCGGCCGTGTTCATTCCGGCATCGCCGCGCAGGCGAGCGATGAGTTTGCGCATGACTGTTTCCCTTCTCGATGGGTCAGAGCACATCGCCGAGAACGGCGACGATCACCGGCACGAGGCCGGCGAGAATGAACGCCGGCAGGAAGCAGAGCCCCAGCGGCAGGACGATGAGCACGCCCGCCCGACGGGCCGATGCCTCGGCGGCGGTGGCCCGGTCGGCGCGCAGGTCGTCGGCGAGCCGGGTCAGTGCGCCGGCCAGGGCGGCACCACTGTTTGCCGAGCGCAACGCCGCCGCGGTCAGGCGCTCAGCGCCGGGCACGCCGTTCAGCGCGGACCATGCCTCCGCTGGGCCACCACCAAGCAGCAGCGTGCGGCCAACCCGGGCCAACCGGCCGGCGAGCGGCCCGTCCAGTGCCTCGGCGACGGCCAGCACCGAGCGATCCACCGGCGCGCCCGCCCGCATCGCCGCCGCCAGCAGGTCGGCGGCGAGCGGCAGGTCAGCAGCCTCCTGCTGCCGCCGCCTACGCACGGCGGGCGACTCGATCCGCCGCAGCAGGACATCGAGCAGGAACGCGGCCGGGAAAGCGCCGAGCAGCCCGAGCCAACCCTCGACGACGATGGCCACGGCAAGCCCGGCCAACACCGCCACGAGCCGGATCACGTCCGGCCGTCGCCGACTGGTCGAGCTGGGCGGGCCCGCCGGGCTGGGCAGGCCCGCTGCCCTGAGTTGACCCGCCGAGCTGGGCTGACCGGCTGAGCTGGGCTGGCCCGCCGAGCTGAGGTGGCCGGCCGGGTTCCGGGCCGTCATCCGGCCCGCCCCGGTGTCGCGCCCAGCCGTTCTGCCCAGAGGAGGCCCACGATCTGCAGGGCGACCGCGACGACAGCGCAGGCTCCACCGACGGTGCTGTGCAGGAGCACCGCCACGGGGTCGACGCCGATCCCGTACCCGAGCCCGATCCCGCCAATCGGCAGCGCCGCGAGTAGCCAGGCCGTGGCCCGCGCACCCGCCGCCTGGGCTGCCGCTGCGGCCAGGCCCCTGTCGGTCGCCCGGGCGTCCGCCTCGATCCGCTCGACGAGCTCCGCCAGCGGCGCGCCGGTCCGGTCGGCCAATCGCACCGCCGCCGAGGTCAACTGATGTAGTCGGTCCGCCCTTCCACGTTCAAGGTCCGCGACATCGAACGCGTGCGGCACGGGCAGACCGGCCCGCAGGTCCGCCGCGAGGCCGCAGAGCTGGTCCAGCCCACGTCGCCTGTCCCGCTCGGCGCTCCGGTTCACTCGCCAACGCAGCGCGGCGCGCACGGCCAGCGTGCCGTACCCGGCCATCGCGACAGCGGCCACCGGACCCCCGACCACGGCACCCACACAGCCGCCGAGCAGACCGGCCACCGGCAGCACGCGGGCCGTCGATCGCGAGATGCGCAACGACGCAGGCGTACCTCGCCTTCCGGCGGTCGCGCCGACGCGCCCGTGAGCGCGGCAATCGGCGATCGCGCACCCGTCGGACGCCGCCCCGGCGGACGCGCCCCGACAGCAAGCGTCCAGGTCGCCGTGCCCGTCTGCGGTTGCCGGACCGGCGACGTCGTTCCGACCGGTCACGTCCACACCGTTGACGCCGATCGTGGTCGTGGCCGCCGAGGTGCCAGGCCGTTGTTCGGCGTCGAGCATGGTGGGGGCCAGTTCGGGGCGGGTGGTGCCGGTCGGGCGTCGGAGATCCCTGCGGGCCGGCGGGCGCGTCGGGCCCTCCGGACGCGTGAACCCGCCTGCCGCTCCCGGCCACCTCGGGCTGCCTGTGACGTCCCGGTCGGGCCAACCGAGTGCCGTCCGTCTTCCGTTGGCACCCGCGGTAGGTGCCGACTCGAACGCGATGCCGACCGCATGGCCGTTGGTCGGGGCGGCGCCAGCGCCGTCGACCGGCCCGTCCGGCGTGCGACCGAGCTCCCTGATCCACCGCACCAGGGCGTCATCCGGATCGGCGCCGCCGCCCCTCCGTCCCGGTGCCAGCACGCGACGTCGACGGGCCCGAATGCTCTGCACGGGCCACGCCACCAGGGCGGCGGCGACCAGGAGCAGCGCCGCCACCAGAATCGTCTCGGTGGTCATGCCGGACCCGCCGATCCGGGCCAGGGCTCGCTGAGGATGGGCGGGACCGCCACCCCACGCTGGCGCAGCAACGCTCCGAGGGCACGGGCGGCGAGACCGAGCCCACTGCCGCGTACCCAGGCGGGCACCACTGTCACCATCCGATCGGGCCCCTCGGGCAGCAGCAGGCAGACCGACTCCAGGACCCGACCACGGTCGCCGCGTCGCACCTGGAACAGCACCTGCAACGCGGCGGCCACCTGGGCGTGCAGCGCGGCGCGGGGCAGCCCACCCAACATGCCCAGGGCCTCCAACCGGGCCGGCACGTCCGACGGTGTGTTGGCGTGCAGGGTGCCGGCACCCCCGTCATGGCCGGTGTTGAGCGCGGCCAGCAGGTCGACCACCTCACCGCCCCGGCACTCCCCGACCACCAGCCGGTCCGGGCGCATCCGCAACGCCTGCCGGACCAGGTCCGCCAGGCTGACCACGCCCGTGCCCTCCACATTGGCGGTACGTGCCTGGAGCCCCACCACGTGCGGATGCCCCGGACGCAGCTCGGCGGCGTCCTCCACCAGCACGATCCGTTCGGTGGCCGGCACCATCCCCAGCAGGGTGTTGAGCAGTGTCGTCTTGCCCGACCCGGTGCCCCCGGTCACCAGGTACGCCAGTCGGGCCGCGACGACTGCGGCGAGCAGTGGTGCCAGCGGTCGCGGCACGGTGCCCTGGCGCACCAACTCGTCGAGGGTGAACGGCCGGTGCCGGAAGGTTCGCAGCGACAGGTAGGGGCCGTCGGTCGCCACCGGCGGCAGCACGGCGTGCAGTCGGGTGCCGTCGGGAAGCCGCGCGTCCGCGTACGGGGAGCCGTCGTCGAGCCGCCGCCCCGCGCTGGCGATCAGCCGCTGCGCCAACCGGCGAACGTCCTCCACCGAGCCCACCGGGACGGCGACCTGGTGCAGCCCCGACCCTCGGTCGACCCAGACCCGGGCGCCGTTGACGAGGACGTCGGTGACCTCCGGGTCGGCGAGCAGCGACGCCAACGGCCCGGCGCCCACGAGGTCGTCGCGCACCCGGTCGGCGATCCGCAGCATGGCGGTGTCACCGAGCACTGCGGCGGCGGGCTCGGCCCGTACCGCGGAGACGATGGCCGCCGCGGTGACCGGGGTGGTGGCGGCGGCGATCCGCTGCCGCACCCGGGCGGCGAGGGTGCCGTCCTCCGGCCCGGCGGTCATGCCGCACCCGCAGCGGGCACGCCGGTGAGGTCGCTGACGATCCGTTGGCAGAGGGCGGCCAGTGGGCCCTTGCCCCCGGCTGCCGGCGCCTCGCCCCGCTCCAGCCCACGGCAGAGCCCCGGCTCGGGGCGCAGCGTGCCGGCCAGTGGGAGACCCAACGCGCGTGCCACCTCGGACGCCCGCAACCGCCCCGGTGCAGGCCCGCGCACCACCACAGCGAGCGCAGCGCAGTGCGGGGCGGCAGCGGCCACCACCCGAGTGGCCGCAGCGGTGGCACGCAACTCGGCCGGCACGACGACGAACGCCTGGTCGGCGGCTTGCAGCGCCACCACTGCCGCGTCGTCCAGCTGTCGGGGTAGGTCGATCACCACGAAGTCCCGCCCGCGCCGGGCCGCGTCGACTGTCGCCGCCATGGCCGTCGCCGGTAACGCCAGCATCTCGCCGCGGTCCCAGGAGAGCACCACGAGATCACCCCGGCTGGGCAGGGCCTGCACCAGCGCCGGGGCGTCCACCCGCCCGTCGGCGCTGGTGAGGGACGGCCAGCGTAGGCCTTCCAACTGCTCCCAGCCCAGCACGAGGTCGAGGCCACCACCGAGCGGGTCGGCGTCGACCAGGAGGGTGCGCAGCCGGGCCCGGGCGGCGGTCACCGCAAGACCACCGGCGAGCACACTCGCGCCCGCACCGCCCCGACCACCGAAGACCGCGACGACCCTGGCGCCGATGCCGACCGGGCGGTCCGGGTCATGTTCGGCGAACCGGTCGACCAACCACGGCTCCGCAGCCGGCAGCGTGGCGACGTGCTCGGCCCCGATCAGCTCGGCGATCTGCCAGCCGGGGTCGAGCTGACCAGCCCGGCCGAGCAGCACCAGCCGTGGTCGTTGCGGCAACCGGGCGCGGAGGCAGGCCTGCGCCTGATCGGCACCGAGCAGCACCAGGGGCGCGGGAAGCCACCGGGTACGGGCGGCCGCTGGATCGCGGGCGAGCTCCACCTCGGTCCCGCCGACGGCGGCGAGCCGGAGCACATCATCGAGCAGATCGTCGTCGCCGGTGACGACAAGCGGGAGCCGGCGGATCGGCGGAACCGTTGTACGGGGTGGCATCGCGGCCTCCAGCGGTCGGGCTCTGGTATGCCGCCGACCCTGCTCGGAATCCGCCCCCCGGACCGTCCGGATGTGGTCGCCTGTGGACAACCTGGTGGGCTGTGGATAACCCCCACTCGAACAGTTGATCTGCTACGAGCGCGGGCAACTCCGCAGCTACTGCCGCTGCGGAAAAGGACAGCGGGGCCGCTCCCGGAAGGAGCGGCCCCGAGCGTCGGCGATCAGCCGACCCGGTCGGTCCGGGCGGCGTCGAGGATCACCTGGTACGAGCTGATCCGCACGAGCGACAACGTCAACCGCTCGTGAGCGAGCAGTTCGCCCGTCCTCGGATCGAAAACCAGAAGAGATTGCGCGTCGTGTTCGCTGTCGTCGAAGGTGACGGCGACTCCATGTCGGCCGGCGCGGTCCGTGACCTGCCCCCGCCAGCGGAAGCCGGGCACGTCGGCGAGGACCCGCAGGACCGCCGCACGGGTCGCACGCGGTACGACGTACCGGCCATAGAGCGTGCTGACCTCCTTGCTCGCCGCGGCGGGACCGTACTCAACCTTCAACAGTTCCCGCAGCTCGGACGGGACAGCCGTCGGTGGGCTGAGGTCCATGGGCGGCAGCGGATACCCGTTGGGAGCGGGGGTGCTGCCGGCCGCTGGCTGCGAGTCGAGTCTGCGCTGCCAGTAGGTCCGTGACTCCTGATCGGGGTACTGCGGCTCCAGTTGGGTGTTGACCTGGCTACCGGTCCCGTCGGCGGCCTGCCAGACCTTCGTCTCGCCGGCGAAGGCGACGAGGTGGCGACCGTCGGCCGAGGTCATCACCGGATCGCCCCACACCTTCGTGTGGTGGTACATGTAGCGTCCGCGCTGGTGGTCGTACGCCGCATCTTTGATCTTGTCGGCAAGCATGCGTAGCTGCGGACCGGCGGCCGGCGGATCCGCGTCGAACTGGTACGCGACCGGCACGAGTACCGTGCCCGTCGCCGACCCCGGGGTGTCCGGTGTGGCCGCACCGAACGGCTGGAGCACCGCCACGGCACCGGCCGCGACCGCCAGCGTCCCGGCCGTCAGGACCAGCCGCCTGGTCGGACGTACGCGACGACGCCCGGCGACCGTTTCGGTAGCGTCGGCGCGGTCGATCAGTTCGCGCGCCGAGACCAGCGGCGGCTCGACGGCGACGTTCCGGGCCGGGTCGGCCGGGCCCAGAAGAGTACGGGTGCGCACTGCTCCGAACATCACAGATCCTCTCGAATGGTCGCCAACACCGGTCGACGTCGGGTCTGCGCGAGCCGGGCCGACATCGCTTCGGCAAGACGACGGCGGGCGCGATGCAGGCGCACTGTGGCGGTCGCCCCGGTGCAACCGAGAACCTTGGCCGCCTCGGACACCGTCAGCTCCTCCCAGCCGACCAGCCGGAGGATTTCCTGGTCGAGGTCGTTGAGGGTGGCCAGGGCGGTCCAGATGTCGGCGACCCCGACGCCCGTGTCGGCACCCGACGATCCGGCCAGTCGCTCGAGGTCGACTTCGGTGATCGGGAGGAGGTCCGGTGCGGCCCGCCGCGACCGCCAGTGGTTGGCGAGGAGGCGCCGGGCCACCCCGTACAACCAGGGCAGGCTGCGCTCCGGCACCTCGGCGCGGCGACGCCAGGCGACGACGAAGACCTCCTGGGCAAGTTCCGCCGAGGCATCCCGGTCAGCGAGCCGGCGCAGGCCGTATCGCACTATGTGCTCGTACTCTGTGGCGTAGAGGCTGGTGAACCAGCCCTCGTCCCGCGTCTTCGGTGGACCCACCCGAACCCCCATTGCCTCGGCGACTCTCACATTGGCTTGTGTCGCTGAGGACCAGAGGATTACCGCGCGGCCGAGGGCGGGTGCCGCCCAGCGGGAGAACGAGCGTTGCGGTCAGTCGTCGATCGCCTGGTAGACGGTGGTCCAGAAGTCCTGCCACATCGGCAGCCGCTGGTCGCCCGCGTGCGCCCGCTGCATGAACACGATCGTCGTCAGGTCCTCGGCGGGATCGTTGTACCAGGCGGTGCCGTAGAAGCCGGGCCATCCGTAACTGCCGACCGAGGGCCCGAGGTGCGTACGGCGGGTCCGGACCGACATTCCAAAACCCCAGCCGATGGCGTCGAAGTAGCCGGGCCAGAACCCGGAGACGGCCTTCTGCGTCGGGGTCAACTGGTCGCTCGTCATCAGCGACACCGCCGGCCGCGACAGCACCCGCTCGCCGCCGTGGGCGCCGCCAGCGAGCAGAGCCGAGGCGAACGCGAGGTAGTCCTGGGCGGTCGAGACGAGACCGCCGCCACCGGACTCGAACATCCGCGGTCGACTGAACCGCCCGTCGGGGGCGTCTTCGACAACCGGCTCGCCGGTGGCGGCGTTGTCCTGCTCGTACGCCGTCGCGAACCGGTCGATGCTCTCGCTACCCACGTTGAAGGCGGTGTCGGCCATTCCCAGTGGCTTGCAGACCCGCTCACGGATGGCGTCGCCGAAGGACATGCCGGTGGCCCGGGCGATGAGCACACCTGTCACGTTGGCGGCGGTGTCGTACATCCAGCGCTCACCTGGCTGGTGCACGAGCGGAAGGGCACCGAGCTGGCCGATCCACTCGTCCGGCGACCGATACTCGAGTGCGTCCAGCGCGTCGGCGATCGGCACGGTTCCCGGCTCGGCGGGGACCATGCCGGTGCCAAGGGTGCCGTCCAGGACGTCCCGCAGCGTTATCGGGCGTTCCGCCCTGACGGTGTCGTCCAGCGGACCGTGCGGATCGGCGAGCACCGTCATGTCCGCCAACTCCGGCAGGAGATCGTCGACCGGGTCATCGAGGCGGACTGTGCAGTCCTCGACGAGGGTCATCGCACACGCGGCGACGATCGGCTTCGACATCGAGCCCAGGCGACAGATCGTGTCGGCCGCCATCGACGTCTGCGCCCCTGGGCCCTCGAACGCGAGCTGACCCGTCGCCTCGATGTGCACCTCGCCGTGCCGGGCCAGGACGACCACCACGCCCGGGACGAAGCCGGACTCGACGTGGCGCTCAAGCAGCCCTTGCAGCCGAGCCAAGCGCTTCGACGAGAAACCGCCAGCAGCCACCTGTTCCCTCCCCAGCTCGTCCCGCTTGGCAAATTACACGCCACGCGTCGATCGCACGGTCCGCGACAAGGTGGAGGGATCCCGTCCGAGCAGCAGCCCTCTTCACCGGGGCGCTCCCGCGATGGAGCGTTTCCAGCAGAAAGGGACGACCCCCGTCGGGGGGAAAGTGACCTGACGTAGCAGCGAGTGTGATCCAGTGCCGTGGCGCGTGGTCAGACGTACCGGTCGTGCCGTCGAGCATGATCGAGTTGGACCATGCGGTACGGCGTTCGCTGACGATCCGCTGACTTCTGGATGACGCACTGCGGGTGTCAGCCGGCCGGCCCGCGAAGCGGCTGCCAGCCCCACCCGTCGAGCTGCTCGATCCCCTTAAGCAGTTCGCCCGTCCACGCCTCTCCACGCGTCGCCGGACGATCACAGTCATTCACCACGCAACTCAGCATCAGAGGATGCTCTCTCGCCCGCGATCCCCACACCATCAGTTTCGAAGATCGTTTTTGGTTGTCGTGATCTGTCCGGATCGCCTGGTCAGCGGCGGTGACGTGGCGCCCGATCGTGACCGCTGTTGACCGTCTGCGACACCGGCTACTGGCACGCGGCACAGCGGCACAGCGGCGCATTGGACGCGCGGCTGTCCGGCGGCGTCCGGCTTACCGCCCCCGGCCCTCGGGCCGGGGGCGGCTTGGCGTGTCGTCGGCCCTCCGCGCGCCTGGACCCCGGTACCCGATGGCAAGCCGCGAAGCGGCGCGGCAGCCGATCGCCCTGCCCCAGGCGGCGTCTGCTTACCCCGCGATCGTCACGGCCTCTCGGTGGATGCCGGGTGCCATCCCCAAGATGATCCAATAGTCCAATGGAGATGCCACTCTCGAAGCCCGTGACAGTGCGGTTGGCGCAGGGAGACGAGCGAGAACACTACATCTCCCTCTTCGAGGAATGCGGCCTCGACGTGTACTACATGCGCATGGAGTCGAACGATAACAAGTACGTCGTCTACGTAGCTGAAGATGCCTCTGGCACCATCGTCGGTGCCCTTGAAGGCACCTTTGACGCAGGCTACCCAGACGACGTGCCTCCCGGCGTCGAGATGCCTCAGGCTTGGCTCAGCAACCTAGGCGTCTTGCCTGACAACCGTCGCCAAAACGTCGGAAGGATGCTGGTGCACCGTTTCGCCCAGGACGCAACGGCGCGAGGCCTGACCTACGTGGCCGGCCTGCCCGACCAGCACACGGACGACCAGGGACGGCTCGGCTTCTTCGAGCGCTGCGGCCTAACGGTGATCACCTCTGACAGCGATCCCGGAAAGGCAGTCGGTGGCTACCTTCAGGATGTCCTTCGTTTGACTAGCTGAGGGCTGAACGACAGCCGTTGGTGCTGGCAATGGACGGCTGCGGGTGGTCGATGCCGGCCGAAGGCCGCCAGCAGGCCACCCGCAGCCGGTGGGCCGCGCCTGCGCGGCCCCTTGATCCAAAAGAGACCAATTCGGCAGCACATTCAAGGCTAGCCAAAGAGCCGAACAAGCGCTAAAAATCTCACCTATGGACGAGATGGATCATTTGTGCTAATATCGCCAAATATTTTTAGCTCGCAACGAGTACGAGGGCTTGGATGCTACTAGACATGAGAACGTGGCCAGAGCGTAAGGTCAACGTTCTGACGGGTGTCATGTTGGATCCGCTGAACGTGCGTCTTGGGCTGACCGGAGAAACCCCGCCGTCATTGATTATAAATGACTTATTCGCTAACGCTAAGGTTTTGGATCTCGTTCAAGCCATCACGCAACTGGGTTTCCTAACGCATGAGGTCCCGATTGTTGTCCGGCGAGGAAAAGATCTCGTTGTTGTTGAGGGAAACCGTCGCTTCGCTGCTTTAAAGGCAATCCAGAATCCAATTCTTGTTCCGGCCTACGCCTCCGGCGTGAAGAAGTACGTGGACGCTATGGATGCTGCCGACAGGGATAGCCTTCTTAAGGTCTCCGTGAAAGTCGCACCGAGCCAGGAGCAGGCAGATAAACTTATTGCAGCGCTGCATACCAGCAATCCGCGACTAGCATGGTCTCCGGACAGGCAGGCGGCGTTTTTTGAGGCCCAGCTTAACGCGGGTTTGAGTCTGGATCAGCTGCTAGAACTATATCCCACTGTTCCGGTGCGGGATTTTGTTGTGCGCGCCGAGGTCCTGAAGCTCTTTAAGTCGGTGCCCTATCAAGACCAGCGTAACGCGAAGGCTGTTCACGAAGGCAAGTCCGTCAAAGTTTCAATCCTTGAACGACTTTATGAGTACGAGGGATTCCAGCGGCTTGCAGGTATCGAGGTAATAGCTAAGACCGCCTCGGTTAGAGTGACGGGGAGTAAGCGCATATTCTTCGCGGTCGCGGAGAAGGTTGTCGAGGATGTAATCGAGGGCCGACTCAATACGCGAACGCTGAATAGGCAGGACGGCGACTTTTACCAGGCGTATATGCGCGAGCTGCACGCTTTTGTTGACGCTCTGCCACCTTCGCCTGAGCCTACCTCCGACTTTACGCGTAGCGCTGATGCCGATCGTCAAGTAGAGCTAGTTGATCCTGGCAAAGGTGCGTCTCCTGCAGACGGTCCTTCGTCCCGTCATGCGCCTACAAGCAGAGGTGCGCTACCTGCTTCGGTTAACACTTCTGGCATCCCCGCAGAGGAACTGAAGGCTACTGATCAGGCACCTGTTGAAAAGGATCGACCCAAGCGCGCTACCAAAAAGCTCGATGTTTCAGGTCTCGAAGTGCCGGCTAGCATGGCAGTCTCAGCGGTGCCGGCTCTCTTGCGTGAATTGGGTCAACTAAATGTTGATATATTTCCGAATGCGACATATGATCTCCTGCGCACGGTGACTGAGAAAACCATCAAGAAGTATGCCGACGTTGTTGGTGCTGACATCACCGTCGAGTTGAATACGGGTAAGCGCGTAACGTTGGATAAGTGTTTGGAATGGCTGCAGAAGCGGGCGGCTTCTTCGACCAGGGATACAAACGTCGCCGAGCTTATTAAGAAAGTTAAGCACGGTCCGCTAGCTGAATTCCCGATGACGACACAGATGAACGCTATTAATCACAACCCGCTCGTGCTCGCTGAACCCTTCGAAGTAAGAGCCGCGTGGACTTCGGTTAAGCCGATTCTCGAGTGGGTGCTTAAGGCATGACGGGCTTCACTCGGCGTCAGGACTTGAGGCGGCTATCCGTTTCGCCCCTTAGGTATCCAGGGGGCAAAGGGTCACTCTTGAGCACCTTGCGGGCTCTTGTGCGGTCGAACCGGCCATCCAACACGACCTACGTTGAGCCGTACGCCGGCGGAGCAGGTGCTGCTCTGGGCCTGCTTGCCTCCGGCGAGGTAAAGCGAATTGTTATCAATGACCTAGACCCAGCCGTATACGCTTTTTGGCGTGCTGCTACGCAAGAGCCCAAGGCTTTCTCGGCACTGGTGAAGAACGCGACTCTGAATGTGGAAGAGTGGGAGCGTCAAAAGGAAGTTTACCTGACAGTGCAGGACGACTTCCTCAAGCTGGGGTTCGCTACCTTCTACTTGAATCGCACGAATCGTTCGGGTGTTCTTAATGGCGGTCCGATCGGCGGTAAAGACCAATCCGGTAACTATAAGATCGATGCTCGTTTCAACAAAAATGCACTGGGTGAACGTCTTCGAATCATAGATCTGTACTCAAAGTATATAACAGTCAGCAATGTTGACGGCCTCGACGTCATTCGAGAATATGCGCGTCAGTCGAACACTTTTATTTATGCTGACCCACCGTACTTCGAGAAGGCAGGGTCGCTCTATTTGAATGCCTTCGACGAATCTGATCACATAGCGTTGGCAAATTGCCTTAACAAGCATTCCGAGAGCATGTGGGTTCTTACATACGACAACGTACCGCAGGTGGCGCGTCTCTACGAACAACGTCGTAGGAATGTTTTCGCTTTAAACTATTCGGCTCATAGAGTGGTTAAAGCGAATGAGATTATGGTGTTTTCGGATGCTGTAAGCGTTCCGGAAGTGCAGGAATCTCTGTTCTAGAAGCCAGGCTGCGTCCGTTTGGGTCTTGGTGGGGTGATACCTACGCGGGGCGCTGTCTCAGCCGGTCTGCCACGGATTGGTCAAAATGGGCGTTCTGCCAGTTGTACGACAGCCGCAGGCTTTCTATAGCGGCGCTGTCGAGGGTTGCCCCTGTGAAGTAGGCGTTGTTGACGTTAGCCCGTTCGAATCGGGCGCCTCGCAAGTCCGCTCCCTCGAAGTGGGCAGACTGCAATTTCGCTTGCTGAAATCCGGCGCCTTTAAGCTTCGCCTCCTTAAGAGAGGCTGAGACTAAGGTGGCCCTATGGAAATGGGCGCCTTCAGCGGAGATTTTATTTAGTCGCGCTTCTGTGAGGTTAGAGTTTGAGAACCTAGAGCCGTCTGCTATCGCAGCATAGCCAAGCGCTCGCGGAATCGAACTGTTCGTGAAGTTGCTATCTTTCATACTTGCATATGCTATGTCGATTCTAAGCTGAGATAGGTCGATCCCCTCAAGGTTGATGCGGGGAATAGTGGAACGCGATAGGTCGAGGAGGCCGTCCAGCATTTGATAGCACCCATCAACTTGAGATGCGCGGTGCAAGCAGCGTTGAAGGGTGGTCACCAGTAGTTTGCTCATTGCCGGAGAGTGCTCAATCTTCAGATTGGCAATGGTTACAGTTATAAGATCTGGTAGAAACTCATCGTGGCGTGGGCGCACCAGAGCCGATAAAGCCGCGGCAGCATTTAACTGTAAGGCTTCTGAGCCAGAACCGAGATTCTGCATAGTGATCGCAAGGTTTTCGTCGAAACGCCGAAGGCTTTCGGTTTCGCGCTGCTGCCTGTCGGCCTCCCTTTCGCGCTTTTCGGCAATTCTTGCATTTTTGCGCTCTTCCATTTCGGCATTACGCAGTCGTGTGAATTCTCGGTTCTGGTTCGAGTTTTCGCTGATTTGCTTCCAAAAAGTCAATACCAGTCCGATGATGCCGACTAGGACAGCCAGAGCTGGCCCGAAAAGAGCGAGCCATCCAGCGATTCCTGTTGTACGCTCGTTCTCTTGTTTAAGCTTCCGGACTTCCTCTTTGAGCTTTTGTTGTTCGAGTTCAGGAATTGGTGACTGCTTCTGTGATGGTTGCGGAGAAGTCGTGGAGGTCTCTGATGGCTGGATGCCAGCAGCCATCGTGGCCGTCGTCGGAGTTAGCGCCGTCAACATGCCAATCAACACACTCAGCACACGATGGCGTTTCTTATATCCACGGACGTGCCGGTGGCGCGGTACATTGGTCTGCACATGCCCTCTTTCTGTGGGCCACCACGGACACTCGCTCCACACGCATGGGAAGCTGGCAAAGGGACTGAGCCCGGGTCCGTACCCCTAGCACGCCAGACGCACGGCAACTTCCCGGACTCAGCCGACACAATGGTCGGTGGTGCGCGTCCGCCAGTCAAGCCCAGTCATCGGCCGTGGGGCCGCCTGAGATGAATGTGTTCGAGCGGTATATCCCGGTTGAGCTGGCGGTGCTCTGTGGCTCGAGCACAGTAGGCGCCTTGCCGGACTGACGATTGACACCGCAGAGGGTGTCCTACATCGGAACGTCGCCGTGCTCCGCATAGGCTGTCGTACTATCATGTTTCGCACTGATCGCGGTGCGGAGCCGACGAACGAGGCCGCCTGGTAGAAAGCTGTCTAGGTCGCACCCGTCACCGGCCTGTCGTTCTGCGGCGGCCCCCTTGGGCTTTCGCTCTCCGCGCCAGCCGCCGGGCGTGTTGCGTGACCGGAGTCGGAGCGCCAGCGGAGCGACGGACGCGCGCCCAGGCGGCGGCGCGTGCGGCCCGTTCAGGGCCGCCTTGAAGACGTATGAGATTCGGCGCAGTCGGTGCTAACCGCACGCTTTTTGGAGTCGTTCGACCGCGATAAAGATCTGCTGTTCGGGGCCAGGTCGGCTCGGCCGCCACTCAGCAATTACGGGTCTGACGGCGTCGACGAGCCCGGCGAGTTCCTGGTCAGTCGCCGGCTCGGGTAGTGCGTCAAGGGCCGCCAGTGCGACCACGGTCGCCTGATGCCGGTAAGCGTTCGTCGGTGTGTCTTGCCAGCCTGGCGAGTCTCGCCATTCCTGCACACGCTGGCGTACCTCGGCTGCGGCGGTTCGGATGACGGCCGCTCGTTGGCGAGGTGTGAGTTCGGTGCGGGCGTAGGGGCGGTCGGCGGGATCCTGCGGCGGCGTGTCGGCGTCGCGCATGGCGGCGATCGTACCGGTGCCATGATCGGAATTGCTCGCCCGCGTGCTGAGCGACGATGGCGTCAGCCGGCGGTGTCGTTCCACTCTGGGGCGAGGATCGAGTAGAGCTGGGAGTCGCGCCAGGCGCCGTTGGTGAAGACGTGATCGCGTAGCCGGCCTTCGTACTGCATCCCGAGCCGCTTGGCGACGCCGATGGAGGAAGCGTTGTCGGGGCCGATAGCTGCGGTGATGCGGTGAAGCTTCAGCTCTCGAAAGCCGTAGTCGATGATGGTTCGGGCTGCATCGGTGGCGTAGCCGTGGCCCCAGTGTTCCGCTCCGATGGCGTAACCGAGCTTGGCGGCCTGGTGCCCGCTGAGTCCGAGGCGAGCGAAGCCGATCATCCGATCTGAGGCGTCAGCGACCGCTAGGTAGTACTCGATGCGCGGGTCGAGCTGCGCGCGGCTTACCGCTCCCTCAACCATGGCGACAGTGGCGGCGTGGTCGCGGCTGTCGAACGAGAGCCACTGCGTGACCCGATCGTCACCGACGATCGCCAAAGCGTCGGCCGCGTCATCGGGTCGCAGTTCGCGAAGAGTGATGACGCGGCCGGGGATGGTGATCGGGTACATGTGCTGATGGTGCCTTATCGAGGAAGGGCGTTGGCAGGCGTGCGCGTGAAGTGCTCGATGCCATCGATGAGGTCACGAGCGTCATTGGCGTGGCCGGCACGAGTGATGGCCTGGTGGACACGGCGGACCGAGTGGATGACGCCGTTGATGCGCTGATCGGCGGGGAGATCGAGCACGGGGGCGAGGGCATCAGTGGCGGCATCGAGCTCTCCGCTGGCGACGCGGGCAATGGCAAGGTTGGTGTGGGAGCCGGCCTGGTCGCCGAAGGCCCACGCCGGGTCGTAGCGGTCGGAGTACGCCTGAACGGCACGCAGGGCGTAGCGCTCGGTGGCGTCGGCTTCGCCGGACAGCCAGGCGAGGGCGTCGCTGGCGTAGTAGAGCGTGCGGGGCTGGTTGAAGGTGCAGATGCCGCCGATCTCGTCCATCTCGTCGGGGCGTACCCGTGACCAGGTGTCCTCAGCCTCGGTGATGGCGGCCTTGGCCTGTTCCGCATTACCGAGTGCGGCGTAGCCGCGTGCAGCGCTGACGGGCAACCAGACGGCCGAGGTGCCGCCTGCTTGGGTGGCGTACTCGCGTCCCGCCTCGGCATAGCGGACCGCTTCGGCGTACCGACCGGCCCAGTAGGCGACCAGCGATTGAAGTCCGCGGAGCCAGGCTTGCAACCCGGGATGGCCCGACTGGTCGGCGCAGAGGACAGCGGTTCGGGCTTGCAGCATCGCGGAGTGCGGGTCGGCCATGTCGTGCGAGACTTTGGCGAGCAGGCCGCTGGTGATGCCAGCGAGGAAGTGCAGGTCACGCGACTGGGTCGGCTGTTGGCGACGTTCGAGCAGCGTGAACAGGGTGTCCTGAGTCTCGGCCAGGTCCGGCAGGATCTGGCTGACCGGTCGTTGTGGGTAGGCCAGGGCGAGGCGCTGAACGTCCTCGGTGAGCTGGTCGATGGCTGCCGGGGAGGTGGCTTCGGCGGCGAGCATTGCGTACTGGCGGGCGCGTTGTGCGGCCATGGCGAGGAGGTTCCTTTCCGGGCCGGCGCCGGTGGGCTCGACGATGAGGTGTCGGGCCGGCGCAGGGGTCAACTGGTGGGATGCCCAGGGGCGCTGCAATTCATCGACCGGCTTGCCGAACATGGCCTGCAACGCGCGCCGGGTGGCGGGGTTTGACGAGGCCAGGTCCCGTTCGCCGCGTGCCAGCCGCCCGAGGTGCCGCGCGCTGATCGCCGCGCGGGAGTCCATGCGGCTGAACTCGTCGGCCAGTTCCTCGTACGTACGGTCGCTGCACTGGATCAGGTACTCCAGGACGGTTCGAGGTTCGCGGCGATCTCGGGCCATCGTCGACGCCTTCCTGATGGGCTATCTCCACGCTCACCTGCGCGAGGTCCTGACCACAAGACAGGTCCTCATGGTGTCCGCCCGAGGTCCGCCAGAGGTGCTGTTTCGGTCCTCGATCGGTCTCCACAACCGGGTGTTCCATCTCCACCATGGACTTCTCACCCACCGCAATTGTGCGCGTACTGAACGCTGAGATGCACGTATCAAAACGGCGTCCGACTCCTCGCGCCTGCGCCGATTCGGCCGCAACAACGGAAGTGCCCGGACTACGCCGGCACCGGCCGTCCTTGTCGTAGCGGATGCGTCCTGAGCAGGGCACCGGAGCAGGTGCAGGCAGGCGATTCGCGGTGTCGGCCGTGGCCACAGCCCGCCTGCTTCGGTGCCCATCCACTGATCGAGGGCGGGCAGTGATGGTTCCAAAGCCGGGCGATGTTCTGCACGTCGGCAGCGACGCGTCGGTGCAGTTCGGCGGGGATCGCGCGCTGATCTTCCGAGTCATCAAAGTCTGCGACCGGCCGACGTACGACGGCTGGGTCTGGCTGACCGGCTACTCACTCGACCGTACGGGCAGGGCAGTCGACCGGCGAGAGATCTTCGTGCAGCGCGCCGGGTTGCGAATGATCACTCCGGCCGCCCCTCCCGCCACCGGGCGGATACCACCCGATCCTCCATCCCCTGCCGGCCTGAGCAGCGCGAGCCGGAAGACCCGCACGACGGTTTCAACATCGAGGAGGCTGCAATGAGGTTGCATTCGGTAGGCGTCGTCCGGGCCGCGTCGCGCCTGGCCCGGCTCTGCCCCGAGCAGGTCAAGCGAATCCGCTTCGGTCGCGCGAAGCTCGGGCGACGCGGCCTGGCCGAGGAACAGGTCTACGCCTTCCTCCGGGCCGTCGTTGACGAACTGACCGCGCGGGATGGCGTAGAAGGCGCCCTTCGGGCGGAAAATGCTCGCTTGAAGACTGCTTTGAGTCGTTGGCAGGGCAACTTCACCCCAGAGCCGAGCCGGATGGCGAACGCGGGGCGAGGTGCACGCCTGAGGAGTACACCGAGCGAGTTCGGCTGACCTTCCCTAGTCACTCCGACCGGAAGATCCAGGAGGCACATCTTCACCTGGCCGAAACCGCTCCCGGGAAAGGGACGACCCCCGTCGGGGGGAGACGGGGGTCGTCGGAGGTTCGGCTCCGGGGGGGTCGAGCCGAACCACTCAGCGGTCACGGGGGGTGCAACCGCTGAGGGTCTGCCTGTTTCGAGGATGTGAAAGCTCGTCGTACGGACAAGTCTGCCTGAGCGGGCCCGTCACGTCGAGTGGTGCTGCCTCCACTCACTGCGAAAATCTCCTCGCAGAGTGTGAGCGTGATCACGCGGAGCGGAGAGCCCGCAGGTCTGAGGGGTGGCATGACCCCGGGCACCCGCCGACGATAGACCATCCGGCTAGACTTTCGCGCCGTGGGCCGAAGTGCCGCTTTCTTCGATCTGGACAAGACCGTCATCGCCAAGTCGAGCGCCCTGGCGTTCGGTCGGCCGTTCTACCGGGATGGGCTGATCACCCGGCGTGACGTGGTCAAGTCGGCGTACGCGCAGCTGATGTTCCGGCTGGGCGGCACCGACGAGCAGACCATGGCCCGAACACGGGACTACCTGGCTGCGCTCTGCAAGGGCTGGCAGGTGGAGCAGGTCCGCCAGATCGTCGCGGAGACGCTGCACGAGCTGATCAACCCCTACGTGTACGCCGAGGCCGCCGCCCTGATCGAGGAGCACCAGGCGGCCGGGCGGGACGTGGTGCTGGTGTCGGCGTCCGGTGAGGAGATGGTCCGGCCGATCGGCGAGTTGCTCGGGGTGACCGACGTGATCGCCACCCGGATGACCGTGCGGGACGGCCGGTACAGCGGCGAGGTCGAGTTCTACGCGGCCGGCCCGAGCAAGGTCGAGGCGGTCAGCGAGTTGGCCGCCGCCCGGGACTACGACCTGGCTGATTCGTACGCCTACTCCGACTCGTACAGCGATCGCCCGTTGCTGGAGTGCGTCGGCCACCCGAGTGTGGTCAACCCGGACCGGCAGCTGCGCAAGCTGGCGTCGGAGAACGCGTGGCCGGTGCTGGAGTTCCGGCACCCGATCCCGCTGGGCCGGCGGCTGCGGGAACGTCCTGCGGTTCCGGTGGCCGCTGCGGCCCTGGGGGTCGGGGTGGGCGTGGCCATCGGCATCGCCTGGTACGGCCGGCACCGCCGAACCCGAGCAGCCACCACCGCCTGACCACCCGGCCCCACCCCGTCCAGGTCGATCATGGGCTTGTGGTGGGCGCCTTCGGCCAATTGGCACCTTTTGCGGGGCACCACAACTCCATGATCGACACCGCGAGGACGGGCCGGCGGAACCGATCGCCGCTCAGGCGGCGGCGAGGATCTCGTCTCCGATGGCGGTGAGCTGGTCGGTGCCGACCTCGACGGCGGCCATGTAGTGGCGTAGCCAGGAGCGCAGTCCGTCCGGGGTGCCGGTGGCGAAGGCACCGGCCGCGCCGACGTACTCGGGCTCCCGCTCGCGGTGCCCCACGTCGACGGGGAGCAGGCCACGCGGGTCGAGGCCGCTGGCGAGCAGCACCAGCCGGGCCGCCCCGCGGGCCACCACGCCGGACGGCCCGGCGAAGGGGCGCAGGTTCAGCAACTCCCCGTGTACGACAGCGGCGAGCACCAACGGGGAGACCTTCGTGCCGCCGGCGACGAGGCCGGCCAGCCCGTCCAGCCGGGTGGCGACCACCGGGTCGGTGACCGGGCGGCCCAGCTCGGCTTCCGACACCAGGTCCCGTGCGGCGAGTACGTGCAGTTTCGCGAGCGCCTGGCGGGGCGCCTTCGGCCACAGCTCGCTCAGGCCCGGCAGCGCTCCGGCGACCCGCAGCGCCCCCTGGAGCACCGGGTCGGTGACGGTGCCGGCCCGGACCGCCTCACGCTCGTGCCCGGCCCCCTCAAGGGCCGCACTGGCCACCGCGGAACGGAGGCTGACCTCGGCGGCGACCTGTCCACCGTGCCGGCGCAGCGCCCGGTGGCCGAGCGCCTGGTCGAACCGCGCGCGCGCCTGCTCGACGGCGGCGGCGATGTCGGCGAGCGCGAGCAGGGGCGCGAGCGGGTCGGTGGTCACCCCGCCACGCTAACGACCCGGTCCGGCGCGGCGGGCCGCACCCGCCCGCAACGCGACCCGGACCACCCGACCGGCGCGGCACCTCCCGACCCGGCACAGCCGCAAACCGACCCCGGCGCGACCACGCAACCGACCCGGCGCGGCCGCAAACCGAGCCGGCGCGGCCACACAACCGACCCGGCGCGGCAGTCTCGGCAAGGTCAACACGGGTTCATGGAAATCGCGGTGTCCAGGTCAGGCGGACACCGCGATTTCCGTGAACCCGTGTCGATCAAGGCACTCGGCCCACGCACGCCGGCACGGCTCGTGTCGATCGAGGCACTCCGCGCAGGGACGGGCCGCCGGGCGCGCGGCGGGGGCCACTCGGCGCGACGCAGTGGGCAGCCGTGGCCGGTTGCATGCCCCGCGACTACCCTCGTGCCATCGAGACCCAGGTCACCCCGAGGATGAGGAGTCACGGCATGAGCGAGGCATTGGCCAATCTGCTGAACGAGACGCGCCAGTTCCCCCCGCCGGCCGAACTCGCCGCGCACGCCAACGTCACCATCGATGCGTACGCCGAGGCTGAGGCCGACCGGCTGGCCTTCTGGGCGAAGCAGGCGGATCGGCTGGCCTGGTCGAAGAAGTGGGATGAGGTGCTCGACTGGTCGAACCCGCCGTTCGCGAAGTGGTTCGTGGGTGGGCAGCTCAACGTCGCGTACAACTGCCTGGACCGGCACGTCGAGGCGGGCCGGGGCGACAAGGTCGCGATCCACTGGGAGGGCGAGCCGGGCGACACCCGCACCATCACGTACGCGGACCTGCACGAGCTGACCTGCCGGGCGGCGAACGCGCTCACCGACCTGGGGGTGACCGCCGGCGACCGGGTGGCGATCTACCTGCCGATGATCCCGGAGGCGGCGGTGGCCATGTTGGCGTGCGCCCGGATCGGGGCCGCGCACAGTGTGGTCTTTGGTGGCTTCTCCGCCGACTCGTTGAGCAACCGGATCCAGGACGCCAGCGCCAAGGTGGTGATCACCGCTGATGGTGGTTACCGGCGGGGCAAGCCGTCGGCGTTGAAGCCCACTGTGGACGAGGCGGTGGCGAACTCCCCGTCGGTGGAGCACGTGCTCGTGGTGCGCCGCACCGGCGAGGACGTGGCGTGGTCGGAGAAGGACCACTGGTGGCACGAGACGGTGGAGACCGCGTCGGCCGAGCACACCGCGCAGCCGTTCGACGCCGAGCACCCGCTGTTCATCCTGTACACCAGCGGCACCACGGCCCGCCCGAAGGGCATCCTGCACACCACCGGCGGCTACCTCACCCAGGCTTCGTACACGACGCATGCCGTGTTCGACCTGAAGCCGGAGACGGACGTCTACTGGTGCACTGCCGACATCGGCTGGGTCACCGGGCACTCCTACATCGTGTACGGCCCGCTCTCCAACGGCGCCACGCAGGTGATGTACGAGGGCACCCCGGACACGCCGCACAAGGGCCGGTTCTGGGAGATCATCGACAAGTACGGGGTGAGCATCCTGTACACCGCTCCCACCCTGATCCGGACGATGATGAAGTGGGGCGACGACATCCCGGCGGGCTTCGACCTGTCCTCGCTGCGCCTGTTGGGCAGCGTCGGCGAGCCGATCAACCCGGAGGCCTGGATGTGGTACCGGAAGCACGTCGGCCGGGGCGAGCTGCCGGTGGTGGACACCTGGTGGCAGACCGAGACGGGCGCCATCATGATCTCGCCGTTGCCGGGGGTGACCGCGGCCAAGCCGGGTTCGGCGATGACGCCGCTGCCGGGCATCGTGGCCGACGTGGTGGACGACCAGGGCCAGTCGGTGCCGAACGGCGGTGGCGGCTATCTGGTGCTGCGCGAGCCGTGGCCGTCGATGCTGCGCACCATCTGGGGTGACGACGACAGGTTCATCGACACGTACTGGTCACGTTTCCAGGGCATGTACTTCGCCGGCGACGGTGCGAAGAAGGACGACGACGGGCACATCTGGCTGCTCGGCCGGGTGGACGACGTGATGCTGGTGTCCGGGCACAACATCTCGACCACCGAGGTGGAGTCGGCGTTGGTGTCGCATCCGTCGGTGGCCGAGGCGGCTGTCGTCGGCGCGACCGACCCGACCACCGGTCAGGCGATCGTCGCGTTCGCCATTCCGCGCGGCAGCACTGACATCGCTGGCGAGGCGGGCGAGCAGCTCATCGCCGACCTGCGCAACCACGTGTCGAAGACGCTGGGCCCGATCGCCAAGCCGCGGCAGATCATGCTGGTGCCGGAGCTGCCGAAGACCCGCTCCGGCAAGATCATGCGCCGGCTGCTGCGGGACGTGGCGGAGAACCGGTCGCTGGGCGACGTGACCACGTTGCAGGACTCCTCGGTGATGGACCTGATCTCTTCGGGGATGAGCGGTACGAAGTCCGACGAGGACTGACGGTAGGCGTACTCATTGGAGGGTGGCGGTCCGTGCGGACCGCCACCCTCCGTCATGTCTTACGGGCACGGTCCGCGCCGGCTCACCGCTGTCACATCGGTCGGTCGGGGGAGTCTGGAGAAGCTGAACGGGCACAGGCGTAGATCACCTCTGTCCTTTCGGCCAGTTGTGCTTTAGGTTCACGCAGGTTGGAAGAGTTCGACACACATCGCTTCGATGGTCGGCCACGCCAACGTCCTCCTCCCCATGCCCGAGAAACGGAGCGGCATGAACCACAAACCGCAGTCCAGGGCGCGGCGACGACTACTCGTCGCGCTGCCCGCCATCGCCCTCGCGGCCACGTCACTGACCGTGAGTGGCAGCGCGGCGGCCCAGTCGCCGTCCGGCACCCCCCAGGCGGTGATCGGCGCCGACGAGCACTACATCAACTACGCCGAGCCCGAGGTGCAGCCGGACACCACCGGCCGTGAGGTGAAGGGCAAGGGTGGCATCTACACCCCTGCCGCGGAGTCCGCGCGCGCGTTCGACCGCAAGCACGCCCGGGGCAACCCGGTGACCGCACGGCAGCTGGCCAAGGACGAGGCCAAGTCGCTGAAGACGGGTCAGAACCCCCGCAAGTTCAAGAAGGCGCCGACCACCCAGACGGCGAAGCTGCTGACGCTGCTTGTCGAGTTCAACGACAAGGCCAACGACGACTTCACCGGCGTGATGGTCCCCAAGACGGTGTTCGAGGACCGCACCTGCGTCCCCGGCACCGTCCAGAACGGCCCGAAGCACAACAAGATCCCAGACCCGGCGCGCCTGCCCCACGAGGACAACAACTCGATGTGGGTGCCGGACTTCTCGCCGCAGCACTACAACAAGATGCTCTACAGCAAGAAGGGCATCACCGAGCGGGTCCGCACCGACCTGAAGGGCCCGGACGGCAAGAAGGGCATCGACCTGTCCGGCCGCACCATGCACAACATGTACCTGGAGATGTCCAAGAACGCGTACACGGTGGACGGGCAGTCCAGCCCGTGGATCACGGTGCCGCACTCGGAGGGCTGGTACGCGGCCAACCGCTGCTTCCAGGACGAGACCGGCGCGTGGGTTCCCGGCCGTGAGCAGTCGATGAACGGCCACCCGGACAACCCGGCCGGCGCGGGCCGCCTGGCGACCGACGCGATCGACGCGCTCGTCGCGAAGGACCCGAACTTCCCGTGGGCCGACTACGACATCGAGGACCAGGCCGACCGCGACGGTGACGGCAACGTCTTCGAGCCGGACGGCGTGATCGACCACCTGGTGCTGGTGCACGCCGGTCAGGGCAAGTCGCGTGGCGGCGGCGCCGAGGGCGTGTACGCCGTGTGGGCGCACTCCTCCACTGTCGCCGGTGGTTACACCATCCCGGGCACCAACCTGAAGGCGTCGAACTACATCGTGCAGCCGGAGGACGCCGGCGTCGGCGTCTTCGCCCACGAGTTCGGCCACGACCTGGGCCTGCCGGACCTCTACGACACGTCCGGCAACGCCGACTCCGACGTGGACTTCTGGGACCTGATGGCCTCGGGCTCGCACTCTGGTGAGATCTTCCAGGCGCTGCCGACGCACATGGGCATCTGGGACAAGTGGGTGCTCGGTTGGGCCGACCCGCTGACCATCCGCCCCGGGTCGAACCCGCGCGAGGTGAAGCTCGGCCAGACGTCGCGCACCCCCATCGACTCCGAGGACGGCATCAAGGTCGACCTGCCGGACAAGGTGACGACGCTGGCCACCCCGCACAGCGGCACCAAGATGTGGCACAGCAACAACGACCAGGAGTGGGCCGACGTCAAGCTGAGCCGCTCGGTCGACGTGCCCGCGGCGGCCGACTCGAAGTTCTGGATGTGGAACAACTACATCATCGAGGAGGACTGGGACTACGGGTTCGTCGAGCTCTCCACCGACGGCGGTACGACCTGGACCGAGCAGAAGGTGTACGACGAGGGCGGCACGGTGGTCACCACGCCGGACGGCTACCCGGACCCGAACGGCCGCATGAACGACTTCGGCGGCAAGAAGTACGGCCTGACCGGCAGCACCGACGGCTGGCGGCACGACTACGTCGACCTGTCGGCGTACGCCGGTACGACGGTCCAGCTGCGGCTGCGCCAGGCCACCGACGAGGCGTTCGAGGAGCGCAACTGGTTCGTCGACGACTTCTCGGTCACCGGCGGCGGCGCCACCACCTGGAGTGACGACGTCGAGGGCGGCGCCAACGGCTGGACGGCCACCGGCGGCACCTTCGTCGACACCACCGGTGGGGGCTGGAAGGTCTCCAGCGGCACCGAGGTGCACGCCCAGTTCTACCTGGCGGAGTGGCGCAACTTCGACGGCTTCGACAAGGGCCTGAAGTACGCCTACGACACCATCTACTCGCACGAGGCGTGGAAGGTCGACCGGATCTCCTACAACGCGCCGGGCATGCTGGTCTGGTACCGGGACACCGCGCTGGGCGACGTCAACCACGTCACCGGGCAGATGACCGCGCTGCCCAGCTACGGCGCGAAGGGCGGGTTGCTCATCGTCGACTCGCACTTCGACCCGTTGCGGCGCACCGGTGAGGCGGCAGTGAAGGACCCGTCGGTGACGGACAACCTGCCGAGCCGCCCGCAGTCGTCGAACGCGGCCTTCACGTTGCAGCGGACGTACCCGTTCACCGAGTGCCTGGAGGCGGCCGACGAGCCGTACAGCGCCTACTGCACGAAGTTCAAGGGACTGCCGCCGGTGAAGGCGTTCACCGACGCCAAGGGCTACTACCCGGGCATCGAGATGCGCGACGGCGCTGCCTACGCCCGGGACAACGACGCGTCGGTGGTCCTGCCGTCGCGCAACAACGCGCCGTACACCACCCGGGTCACCAACCCGGACGGCAGCCCCGCGCCGGAGTTCTACGGCGTGACCCTGGGCGGCGGCGCGATCGTGCTGGGCACCGGTAACCCCGGCGACCAGGGCGTGAACTACGGCGTCTCGCTGACGATCAAGAAGGCTGCCGGGGACAACTCGTCGGCCATGATCTACGTGACCCCGGCGAAGAAGTAACTGTTTCGCGGATCGACAACTGACTGTGGGGCCGGTGGCGGAGACGCTGCCGGCCCCACTGTCGTATGTGCGATCAGCTTGATCGAAAAATGTCGTTGTATACGTTCGCGTCCGGGTCCACGCTGGTCAGCGTGGCTGATGAACCGGCGGGGTGTGACGGTGAAAAGCGTTCCCAACAAAATCTTGCAACAAATCGACGCGTTCGTCTTCCCACCCGTCCCGCCAGTAACTATGTTCACCAATGGTCCCACTAGTGGGATCGATCTCCCACCGGCCCGTACCCCCGTTGGGCCGGTTCCCTCACACCGGAGGTACCACGTGCGCAAAGTCGCAGTGGGTCTGCTCGGGCTCTCACTGACGGCGACAGGCCTGGCTTTCGGCCCGTCCGCCTCGGCGGCGCCTCAGCCCAAACTGCCGGCAGCAGCACCGGCCGCTGCCGAACCACAGGCACTGAAGGATGAGCTCCCCGACAAGCTCGAGGACAAGCGCCGCGAGCTGCGTGAGCAGGGTCTCGCCGACGTGCTGAGCGGGCGCAGCAAGCCGATCGAGCGCAACGGCAGCACTGTCGTCAAGGTCGGCCAGGTCGGCAAGACGGGCACCAACGCCAAGGCGCGCTCCGCCGCCGGCGGCGGCCAGGAGACCAGGGATCAGTACGTCGAGCTCAAGCGTGAGCGGACCGACAAGATCTTCGTGATTCTGGCCGAGTTCGGCGACGAGCGCCACCCGTCCTTCCCGGACAAGGACATGAACCCGGACATCGCCGGACCGGCGACGTTCGACGGTCCGTTGCACAACAAGATCCCCGAGCCCAACCGGGCCGTGGACAACTCCACCATCTGGCAGCCGGACTTCAGCCCGGAGCACTTCCGCCAGCTCTACTTCGGCACCAACCCGGGCGACGAGTCGCTCAAGCAGTACTACGAGGCACAGTCCTCGGGTCGCTACACCGTCGACGGTGAGGTGACCGACTGGGTCAAGGTCAAGTACAACGAGGCCCGCTACGGGCGCTCCGACGACCCGATCGCGGACGACTCGGACGACCCGGCCAACGACCCCGCCGTCTGCGCCGACAACGTCTGCTCGAACACCTGGGCGCTGATCCGCGACGCCGCCAACCAGTGGGTCGCCGACCAGAAGGCCAAGGGCCGGACGGACGCCCAGATCGCCGCCGAGATGAAGTCCTTCGACCAGTGGGACCGTTTCGACTACGACGGTGACGGCGACTTCAACGAGTCGGACGGCTACATCGACCACTTCCAGATCGTCCACTCCGGCGGCGACCAGGCCGACGGTGACCCGCAGCAGGGTGAGGACGCGATCTGGAGCCACCGTTGGTCGGCGTTCAACAGCTCGCCCGTGGGCCCGCCGAACTTCCCGATCGGCGGCACCCAGATCGGCAACACCGGCATCTGGATCCGCGACTACACGATCCAGCCGGAGAACGGCGGCCGCAGCGTCTTCTACCACGAGTACGGCCACGACCTGGGCCTGCCGGACGACTACGGCCCCGCGGACAACAGCAACGAGCACTGGACCCTGATGGCCCAGAGCCGGCTCGGCGCCAAGAACGACGCCGGCATCGGCGACCGTGGCGGCGACCTCGGCGCGTGGAACAAGTTCCAGCTCGGTTGGCTCGACTACGAGGTGGTCGCGGCGGGGCAGAAGCAGACGCTGAAGCTCGGCCCACAGGAATACAACTCGAAGGAAGCACAGGCCGTCGTGGTCGTGCTGCCCCAGAGGGAATACACCTTCAACTACGGTCCGCCGTTCGAAGGCTCCAAGCAGTACTTCTCCGGTAACGACGACAACCTCGACAGCAAGATGACGAGGACGTTCGACCTCACCGGCAAGTCCGCGGCGGCGCTGTCGCTCAAGGGCAAGTACAGCATCGAAGCGGGTTACGACTACCTCTACTTCGAGGCGTCGACAGACGGCGGTCAGTCCTGGACCGACCTGGACGGCACTGTCAACGGCAAGCCGATCGGCGTGGACGGTGCCGGTCGCCCGGCCCTCGCCGGCAGCAGCAACGGCGCCTGGGCGGACATCAACATCCCGCTGACCTCGGTCGCCGGCAAGTCGGCGCAGGTCCGCCTGCACTACGTCACCGACGGTGGCGTCTCCGAGGGCGGCTTCTTCGGTGACGCGATCACAGTGACCGCCGACGGCCAGACCGTGTTCAGCGACGGCGCCGAGACCGACGCCGGCTGGAACCTGGAGAAGTTCGAGGTGGTCGGGGCGACCTACACCCAACTGTTCGACAACTTCTACATCGCCGGCAACCGGTCGTACGTCTCGTACGACAAGTACCTGAAAACCGGCCCGTACTTCTTCGGCTACGCGAACACCCGCCCGGACTGGGTGGACCACTACGCGTACCAGGAGGGCCTGCTCATCTCGTACTGGAACACCCGGTTCTCCGACAACAACACCGCCCCGGCCTCCCCGACCAACCCGGGTGGTCACCCCGGTGAGGGTCGCAACCTGTACATCGACGCGCACCCGCGCCCGATCTACAACCTGACCGGGGCACCGTGGCGGGCCCGCGTCCAGATGTACGACGCGCCGTTCAGCCTGAACAAGGCCGACTCGTTCACCCTGCACCTCAACAGCCAGCCGCAGTACATCCGTGGCCAGGCCGCTGAGCCGCTGTTCGACGACACCAAGAAGTACTTCTACGAGGAGCTGCCGAACCACGGCGTCAAGCTCCCCGCGACCGGTGTCAAGATCAAGGTTCTGGAGCAGGACGGCACCTCGATGAAGATCCGGATCAGCTGACCACTGATCCCGCACCAACCAGCGACGCCCGGGCAGGTCACCTGCCCGGGCGTCGCCCTTTCTGCGCCACCTCCCCGGTGGCCCGGACCGAGTTGGTCGAGCCGGTTCCCCTGGTCCCGGTCCGGGGCAACCCGGGGCTTTCCCCTGTTCAACGCGACCGCCAGGGTCGCCTGCGGCAACCGGGTCCTAGGCTGTCTGCCATGACCGACCAGCGCGGCGGGGCCGTCGACGAGTCCTGTGTCCTCACCGAGGGGCCGTGGACGCACCGTTTCGTCGGCGCCAACGGCAGCCGGTTCCACGTGGTCGAGGGCGGCACCGGGCCGATGGTGCTGTTCCTGCACGGCTTCCCGGAGCACTGGTGGGCCTGGCACCAGATGCTGCCGGCGGTCGCCGACGCCGGCTTCCGGGCGGTCGCCGTCGACCTGCGCGGCTACGGGGCCAGCGACAAACCACCCCGGGGGTACGACGGCTACACCCTCGCCGCCGACATCGCCGGGCTGATCCGCGCGCTCGGTGAACGGTCCGCGACGATCGTCGGCAGCGGCCTCGGTGGCATGGTGGCCTGGACGGTGGCCTCGTTCCACCCGTCACTGGTCCGCCGACTCGTGGTGCTGGGGGCACCGCACCCGCTGCGACTGCGCGCCGCCATCTTCGCCGACCCGCGCGGGCAGTTCACCGCCTCCACTCCGGCGTTGAAGTTCCAGCTACCCCGCTACGAGCACGTCCTGACCCGCGATGGCGCGGCGGCCGTCGGCGAGATCGTGCGCCGCTGGGGCGGCCCACAGTGGGTGGCCGGGCCGGACTTCGAGGCGTACGCCGAGCGGTGCCGGGAGGCGATGTGCATCCCGCAGGCCGCGTTCTGCGCGCTGGAGGGTTACCGGTGGGCGTTCCGCTCGCTGCTGCGACTGCACGGCTACCGGTTCGTCCGTCTGATGCAGAAGCCACTGTCCACCCCGACGCTGCAACTGCACGGCGCCCTGGACACCGCCTCCCTGCCCCGCACCGCCCTGGGTTCCGGCCGGTACGTCGTCGCCCCCTACGAGTGGCGACTGCTCGACGGGGTGGGGCACTTCCCGCACCTGGAGGCACCGGAGTTGGTGCTCGGCGAAATCCTGCGGTGGGCGAAGACCTGACCGGTCAGACCCGCTGCTCCCGCAGGTCGGTGACCTCGGCAGCGGGCGCCCAGCCCTGGTAGACGCCGAAGTCGAAGACCTCCAGCCGCATCGCCTCGGCCACCGGCCACCGGCCACCTGTGTACTCCACCCGCAGCCAGGCGTCGTGCTCGCCGAGCACTATGAACGGCTGCCCCTTCCAGGTGCAGGTGGTCCGCACGTACGCCAGGTCCTCGATCTCGCTCGCCGGCAGCACCCGGACGTAGCGGCCCGCGCGGACCTCCTCGAAACCCTCGCCCGGCTCGGGCTGGTAGAGGCGGATGTCGTCGCCATCCGGGCTGGCCTGGTACTCCCGGCCCTGCCAACGGGCCACGTAACCGTCGCGCATCACGCCTCCCCGACCCGTCGCCAGGTGACCGAGTCGGTGTCCAACTCCGCGACCACCCGCTCGCTGCCGTCCGCGCCGATGCGCCAGAGTTGGGCGCCGTGCGGCAGCCGCGCGCTGTCCACCTTGAACTCCGCCACCACGTCGCTGCTCTCACCCGGGGCGAAGCCGTTGCCCCGGAACGGCGGGCGTTCGATGACCCAGCCCTCCATGGCCCGCATCGCCGGCTCGTTCTGACCGCCGTACGGGATGCGGTAGAGGCTCGGCCGGTGCGCCGGCCAGCGCAGCACGTAGATCTCCTCGGCGTCCGGTGCGAACGGCGAGCCGGGGTAGCTGAGGCCCAGCGCGTCGTGCAGCTGAGCCGGTGTGGTCAGGTGGGACAGCTCACCGGCCCGGTGCACGAACCCGGACACCCGGTCGTACCCACGATCCAGGTAGTACGCGAGCTGGCTGGGGGCGATCGCCTTCTGCATGACCGTCGGCCGGGTCGGGTCGACCGCTGCGGGGGCGTACCGGGGACGGGCGGCGGGTTCGGCAACGGCCGGCGCTTCCGCCTGGTCCACTTCCAGGTCGTCCCCGAGCCCCACCTCGGCAGCCCAGTTGGCCAACGCGACGATCTGCTCGCCCGGCAACTTGGCACCCACCGGCGTGCCCGGGTTGACGGCGAACGACCAGTCCTCGTCGGGCCAGCGCCGGATCAGTTGGGCGAACTTCACCCGGACCGTGTCGACGTCCCCCTCGACATGGTCGGCGAGGCGCTCCGACGACGTGTAGACCACCACGTACGTCTCGCCGTCGAGCTGCCCGGTACGCCAGACGAAACCGGGATCCCCGGGGCGGCTCCCCCGCACCGAGTCCGGTGCCGCCGGCAGTAGCACCCGGGCCAGCAGCAGGGTGGACAGGAACGTGTCGGTGCTGCCCGAGCCGGCGGCGCTGAGCAGGTCCTCCTCGACCGTGTTGGCCGGCTCGAACTCGACCGGCGGCGGCTCGTCGGCCGGCGGGTGCGGACCGTCGTCAGCGATCACGCTCGCGCCGCCGGCCTGGTCCGTACCGGCCGGTCCGGTCGACGAGACAGCACTGTTGGCGCGGTCGTCACGGAGCGGGGCGTCGCCACTGTCGTCGATGCGCGGATCGCCCAGGCCACCGCCGACGTCCGTCGGAGTCACGGGGTGCGGGGCGGACGGGCCCGGGGCGGACTGACCGGGGCTGAACGACGCGGGCCCGGATGGGCTGGAACCGAAGGACGACGGACCGAACAGGCCCGGGTCGGAGGACGTCGAGCCGTACGGTGGCGGGGCGGCCTCGGCGGGGCTGGGCGACGACGGGCCGAACAGGCCCGGACCGGGGGACGTCGAACCGAACGGCGGGGCGGCCTCGGCGGGGCTGGGCCGCCGGGGCGCGTCGACCGGCGCGCTGCTCTCGATCGGGTCGGTGAGGTCGCGGGACTCGATGATGGTGCCCTCGATGACGATGGGCGTGAAGCCGCGGCGCGGCGCGGGCGGCCCGGAGACCGGTTCCGCGACGGACACCGGCAGATCCTCCGTCGGCTCGAACCGGCCCGGCCGGTCCTGAGGAATCGCCTGCGTCTCCTCCGCCGACGGCCGCCCACGCGCACCGGTCAGGGGAGGCTCACCGGTCACCCGGAACGCGCGGGTGGGCTCCTCGGCCAGCGGGTTGTGCCGGCGCGGCGGCAGCGGCTGGGTGATCTCCTCGCCGGATGGCGGCGCGTCCATCCGACGGGACGCGCCGAGGCCGCCCTCCGGCCGTCGTATCGGTTGGGTGGCGGCCGGGTCCGCCGCCATCGGAAAGGCCCGCGTCGCGGTCTCGTCGGCCGGCGCGTCGGCTGGGCGGCGGCGAGGGAAGGGCTGGCTGCCTCGCCCGAACCGGGTCGGCGGGGCCGCCCGGTCACCGGGGCGTCCTCCGCTCGCGGCCGGGTCGCGGGCCGGGCTGGGGTCGAAGAAGGAGCGCCGAGGGGCGGCCTGGGGGCCACCGTTGCCGTTACCCGGGGCGGGGCCGTCGACATCGCCCGGCCGGGTCCCTGTCGGCCAGCCCACGCCCGGCCCGGCCTGGTCGGCGGTGGGGCCGGCGGTCGCCAACGGGGTGAACCGGGACGGCCGTCCGGTGCGGGGCAGTGCTCCGTTGCCCGGGGCGGGCCGCGGCGGTTCGGTCGGGTGCCGCTGACCGGCGGCGGGCAGGTCCTCCTCGCCAGGTCGGCGCGGCGGCTCAGCGGAAGCGGGTGGCCGGGGTGCCCAACCCGACACCGGCGGCTCAGCGGAGGCGGGTGGCCGGGGCGCCGGACCCGGCACCGGCGGGGCACCCACCCGAGGGCCCGGGCTACGCGCGGGCCTTCGGGGTGCGAGCGGAACGCTCTCGGGCGCGGACGGGGCCGCCCCCGTCACGGGGGGCGATCCGGCGGCTGGGGCGGCGTCCCGCAGTGGCGCGCCGGGCCGGGTGCGCGCCAACGTCTCGGCCCGCTCCAGGCGGGCGCGGGCACCCATGGCACGGCCGGGCAGTCGCACGTCGCCTCGGGACAGCTGCGACACGAACCACGCCGGCAGGTAACCCTCGACCGGCAGACCCGGATTGACGGCGAGCCACCACTCGTGGTTGGGCCAGCTGGCCGCGAGATCGGCGAAGGGGATGCGTCGGTTGCTGCCGGCGTGATCGCCTAGGCAGGCTCGCAGGGCGGCGGCGGAGGTGAAGGCCAGGACGTGGGTCCGGCCGCCGGTGGTCCAGGTGCCCCATCCGGCGGGTGGCTGGCCGGGCTGCGTCGGCGCGGAGACCGGCAGCAGCACATCGGTGCGGGACAGGAGCCGGAAGTAGAGCTCCTGGTCGTTGGCGCGCAGCGCGTCGCGCATCGCCACCTCGGCCTCCGTGGCCGGCTCCCATGCGGTCACGGCCACCTCCCCTTCCGAGAACAGGCCACAGGTATCGCGTACAACCTACAAGGTGGTACCAAGATCACAATGGCTGGCCGGCGGCGGCCAGCCGGGGACCGGAGGAGGCGATAACATCCCGTTCCGGAGCCGATACGATACGGAGGGTGTCGATGTCCCAATCGATCGCGCGCCCGGTCCTCGCAGGTCTGGCCGTCGGCCTGTTGACCGTACCGGCCCTTCCGACAGTCGCCGCCACCGCCGGGCTCCGGACGGCGCCGGCCTGCGCGACAGCACTCGCCCCCGTCCGGCCGGTCGCGGCCAGGCCCTGGCCACAGCAACGGTACGACCCGGCGCGGCTCGCGCCCCTGGCCACCGGTGCCGGGGTGACAGTCGCGGTGGTCGACTCCGGGGTGGACCGGGTGCACCCGCAGCTGGCTGGGCGGGTGCTGGCCGGCATCGACCTGCTCGACCCCGGCGGGGACGGCGGTCGGGACTGCGCCGGGCACGGCACCGGTGTGGCGAGCATCATCGCCGCGGCACCCCGCCCTGACGTCGCGTTCCGCGGCCTGGCACCGGGTGCCCGAATCCTGCCGGTGCGGGTGAGTGAGCAGCAGGTGGTGCAGGGGCGGGAGTCGGGGCGTACGGTCAGCGCCGACGAGTTCGCCCGGGCCATCCGGTGGGCCGTCGACAATGACGCCGACGTGGTGAACCTGTCCGTGGTGCTGTACGCGGACGACCCCGAGGTCCGTTCGGCAGTGCGGTACGCGGTCGACCGGGACGTGGTGCTGGTGGCCGCCGCCGGCAACCTGCACGACAGCGGGGACCCCCGACCGTTCCCCGCCGGCTACGACGGGGTGCTCGGCGTGGGTGCGATCGGGGCGGACGGCGGGCGGGCGACGTTCTCGCAGACCGGCCCGTACGTCGACCTCGTGGCTCCGGGCAGCGAGGTGCTGACCGCCGCGCCCGGTGCCGGCCACCATCGGGTCGAAGGCACCAGCTACGCGGCGCCCTTCGTGGCCGCCACCGCCGCGTTGCTGCGGGAATACCGGCCGGAGCTGACCGCCGCCCAGGTGGCGGAGCGGATCATCGCCACCGCCGATCCAGCTCCGGGCGCGGGCCGGGGCGGCGGGTACGGCGCCGGAGTGTTGAACCCCTACCGGGCGGTCACCGAGACCAGTGGCGGCCGTGCGGCCGGCGCACGGCCGGTCGCCGCTCTCGCCGACGATCGGGCCGACCCGACGCAGCTCGCCCGCCAGGCCCGTCGGGCCGCCGCACGGGACCGAGCCCTGCTGATCAGCGCGGTGGCCGGCATAACAGCGGTCACAGTGGCGCTGCTCGCCCTGCTGGCGCCCCGGGGCGCCCGTCGACGCTGGCGCCCGGCCGGCCCGGCCTGAGCCCACCTGCGCACGGCCTGAGGCCGCCGACGTGCGGCCTGAGCCCACCTGCGCACGGCCTGAGGCCGCCGACGTGCGGCCTGAGCCCGCCCGCGTGCAGCCCTGACCGTGGACCGGCTGCGGGCGGGGCGCTGGCCCGGACACGGTCAGCGCTCCCGGCCCACATCGCTCACTGGAACAGCCCGGTGTTCTTCTTCTCGGTGTCCAGGTAGTCGGTGGCGGAGTCGTTCACCGCCAACCTGATGTCACGCAACATCCCCTGCAGGTCCTGCGAGGCCGAACGCCACCGCGCCTGCCGCTGCTCGTAGGCCTGCCGCGCGTCGCCCGTCCAGCTCGCCACCAGCGGGGCGGCGTCGCGTTCGAGTTGGCCGAGTTGCGCGTCGAGGGTGTTCAACGCCTTCTGAATGTCAGCGCCGGCCTGCTGCAGCGCGGCGAAGTTGACGACCAGCACACCATGGTCCATCGGATTCCCTCCCCAGCGGGATCAGAGCGGCAACTGGATGCCGCCGCGGTTGGTGCCGGCCACCCGGCTGGCCACCTCGTCGTCGGACGCGTGGTACTGCCGACCGGCGGTGCGGATCGCACCGGCGGTCTCGCGCAGCGCGCGGTGCAGCGCCGCCTGGTCCTGTGACCACTGCTGCTTGACCTGCTCGAACGACCGGCCACCAGCGCCACGCCAGGCCTGCTGCAACACCTCCAGCTCGGCCAGCAGGCCGGTCAGCATGGACTGCAACGACTGGTCCACCTGCTCGAACTTCGCGGCAGTCTGCTGCATCACCGCTGCTTCTGCCTTGGTTTGGGACATCCGGACGTCACCTCGTCTCTCGGATCGCACCTGGCCGTCGACGCGTCCACCCCCGGGGCGACGCGTCGTCGCTTGGCCCGGTCGTCGAGCACTGAGACCCGGGTCAGCGAAGGACTTCGTGGCTGACGGTAGCGACCTCGTAGCGGTTCTGCTACCCCGCCGGCTTCCCCTGTGGACAACCGAGGCGGCCATCGGTCGCTTACGATGTGCCGCAGCCACGTCGCGGCGCGTGACGGGCCGCCGGAGGGCGGACGGCCGCCCGACCCGGTCCCCACTGGTCGAGGAGGCACGGTGCCGGCGATCACCACCGGAGGGCCGCACCCACCGACCCCGGTCGGGTCCGAGGCAGGTGCCTTCCCACTGTTGGGCGGGCCCGGCCGATCCACCGACCGCAGTCCGGGGCCTGCCGATCAGCGCACCCCCCGTCGCCGTTCGTCGACGGCCCACTGGGTCGCACTCAGCCGTCGTGCGGCTGCCGGAGTGCGAGCCGGCCAACTGGTCACCGCACAGGTCGCTGCGGCGCTCGTGCTCGTCGCCCTCGGCCGACCCGCACCGGTCGTCGCGGCGGCCGTGCTGGTGGCCGTGCTGCTGGTGGCCGCCGCCTGGGTGCCGGTGCGGGGGGGGTGGCTGTTCGAGTGGCTGGGCACCGCCATCGGGCACCTCAGCCGTCGGCGGGGGTTGACCGGGCCGGCCGACGCGGCCGAACTGCTCGACCTGGTCGCCCCGGGCACCGTGGTCCGCTCGACCGAGTTGACCGGCGGGCCGGCGGCCGTCCTGGAGGACACCACCGGCATGGTCGCGCTCCTGGAGCTCGGCGACCCCGGCGACCTGCTGGGCGACGTGTCCCAGGCGATCCCCGCCCCGGCCGCGTTGCTCCCCCCGACCGGTCCGGACCAACCCCCGCTGCTGGTCCAACTGCTGCTCGCCGGTGCGCCGGCGCCGGTGCCGAGCGCCGGTGGCACTGTCGGCACGTCGTACCGGCAGCTCACCGACGGGCGGCTCGCCGGGCGCGAGCGGGCGGTGGTGGCGGTCCGGGTGCTGCGGATGAACGGTTGGTCCGAGGAGGACCTGCGCCGGGTCCTCTCCGGCACGGTCCGCCGGATCGTCCGCCGGCTCGGGCCGTTGGCCGCGCGGCCGCTCGGGGTGCCGGCGGCGCTGCGCGTCCTGGGTGAGCTGGCCCACCACGAGGGCGAGCCGGTCCGGGAGTCCTGGCCGGCGATCCGGTCCGGCACTCTCGTCCAGGCCACCTTCCGCCTGCTCCACTGGCCCGACGCGGGCGCTGTGGCTGGACGTCGGCTGGTGCCCCGCCTACTCGCGCTGCCGGCGACGGCCACGACGGTGTCGATCTGCTCAGGCCCGTCGCCGACGATGTCGACGTCGTCGGGTCCGGCGGCGGCCGGCGGAGTGCCGACGGAGCTGATCGTACGCCTGGCCGCCGGGACGACGGCCGAGTTGGCGGCTGCCAGCGAGGCGCTGGTCCGCCTGGTGACCGACCTTGGCGGAAAGCTACGACGACTCGACGGCGCCCACCTGAGCGGGCTGGCCGCCACGCTGCCGTTGGCGCTGGCGGCGCCCGGGGCGCAGCCCCGCCCACCGGCGGCCGGGGCGCGACCCGGCCCGGCCGTGGACGACTGGGAGCTGTCAGTGGGCGACGCGGGAATGATGGTCGGCACCAACCGGCACGGCCGCGCCGTAACCGTGCGACTGTTCCGGCCGGAGAGCACCCGCGTCCTGCTGGTCGGCGGGGTACGGGCGGCCCAGCTGGTGGCCCTGCGCGCCCTGGCACTCGGCGCCCTGGTGGTGGTGCAGACCGCCCGGCCACGCGCCTGGGAACCGTTCATCCGAGGGGTTGGCGCGCCGGGCGGCACGATCCCGCTGCTCCCTCCCGGTCGGGCGGTCGCCGACGGGGTGGGCACCGCGCTGCGTCCGTTGCTTCTGATCGTCGACGCCGGGCCGGTGGCTGCCGAGGCCGCGCCGGGCCCGCCGTGGCGGGCCACGCTTGTGGTACGCGACGAGCTGACCCCGGCCGATGTGGACGCGTTGAGCCGCGCCGACCTGGCGTTGCTTCAGCCACTGTCCTCCGCCGAGGCCACCCTGGCCGGAGCCGCGCTGGGGCTGGGCGGCTCGGCCGAGTGGCTGACCCGGATCCGGGAGGACATGGTGGCGGTGGTCAACCGGCGGGCGCTGCGCTGGGCACTGCTCTCCCCCACTCCGATCGAGGCGCAACTGATCGGGCCGCCGACGCGCGGCTGATCCACCGGGACGGCCAGCCGGCGGGTTACGTCGGTGCGGTGTCCGTGGCACGATCCCCGCCATGGGTTTTCTGAAGGGTCTGCTGATTCGGCTGGCCAGCACAGCTCTCGCTTTCTGGCTGGCCACGCTCCTCATCCCGGGCATCTCCCTGGATTCGAACTCGGCCACCGAGACGGTGACCACGCTGCTCCTGGTGGCGGTGATCTTCGGCGTGGTCAACGCGGTTCTCCAGCCGATCATCAAGACCGTCGGTTGTGGCTTCTACCTGCTGACCCTGGGTCTCATCGCCCTGGTGGTGAACGGGCTGCTCTTCCTGCTCACCAGCTGGATCGCCGACCAGGCCGGGCTGCCGTTCTCGGTGGACGGTTTCTGGCCGGCGGCTGTGCTCGGCGCGCTCTTCGTGAGCATCGTGACCTGGATCCTCGGCGCGGTCCTCGACCGGGACTGACCGCCGACCAGCCAGCACCGACCCGGTCCGTCCGGGGCTCCGACCTCGGTCGGGGCCCCGGCGGGCCGATGACCAGAGTTCGGGAATGTGGCGGCCGGACTGCCCACCTCGGCGGTTAGCGTCGCTGTATGTTCTCGCTGACCTGCCCCGACGGCCACCTGCTCAGCACCGATCCGGCGCGGATCGACCTGGATCTGGTGCACCACTGGTTGTCCACCGACGCGTACTGGGCTCTCGGACGAGACCGGGAGACCACCGAGCGGTCGTTCGCCGGCTCACTTCCGTTCGGCATCTACCGGCCGGAGGACGGCCGCCAGGTCGCTGTGGCCCGGGTCGTCACGGACGGTGCCACCTTCGCCTGGCTCTGCGATGTGTACGTCGACCGGCCCGCCCGGGGTCGCGGGCTGGGCGGATGGCTGGCCGGCGCGGTCCGTGACCACCTGGCCGAGCTGGGCGTACGCCGGATCCTGCTCTGCACCAACGACGCGCACCAGGTGTACGCGGGGGTGGGCTTCACCCCGCTGGACGCGCCGCAGCGGTGGATGCAGCTGGACCGACGACCCCCGGTGACCCCGATCACCGGAAAGGAACAAAGCAGCACTACGCCCCTTACGGTGGAAGCGTGACGCCACTCCGCCTGGGATACCTCTACGGCCTCGGCGCGTACCTGCTCTGGGGTTTCTTTCCGCTCTACCTGAAGCTGCTGCGACCCGCCGGCCCGCTGGAGATCCTGGCCCACCGGATCGTCTGGTCGGTGCTCTTCGTGGCCCTGCTGCTGGCGGCGCTGCGCAACGTCGGCTTCCTGCGGGCGCTACTGCGCCGCCCCTGGGCGGTGGCGGGGATCGTCGCCGCCGCCGCGCTGATCGCTGTCAACTGGGGCACCTACATCTACGGGGTCAACTCCGACCGGGTGGTGGAGACAGCGCTCGGTTACTTCATCAACCCGCTGGTCGTGGTGCTGCTCGGGGTGACGGTGCTGCGGGAGCGGCTACGCCCGGCGCAGTGGGTGGCGCTGGGGATCGGCGCGTCGGCGGTGGCGGTACTCGCTGTGGACTACGGCCGGCTGCCCTGGCTGGCGTTGACCCTGGCGTTCAGCTTCGCCGGCTACGGCCTGGTGAAGAAGCGGCTCGGGCTGCCGGCGGCGGAGGGGCTGTTCGTCGAGTCGGCGGTGCTGGCGTTGCCGGCGCTGGGTTACCTGGGCTGGCTGACGGCGAAGGCCGACCTGACCTTCGGGCACGTCTCGGCCGGGCACACCGCGCTGCTGGTGCTGGCCGGCGCTGCCACGGCGATTCCGCTGCTGTTGTTCGCCGGGGCTGCCAACCGGCTACCCCTGAGCAGCCTCGGCATGGTCCAGTACCTGGCGCCGATCCTTCAGCTCGGCTGCGGGGTGCTGATCTTCCACGAGCCGATGCCGCCGGCCCGGCTGGCCGGCTTCGCGTTGGTCTGGCTGGCCCTGATCGTCTTCACCGCCGACGCCGTCCGAACCTCCCGCCGCACCCGCCAGTCCCACCAACCCACCAACGTCCCCGCCCCTCTCCCCACCCCCTGACCCCGCGATCTTGCAGTTTCGGTCGTCGATACGCCTGCCATGCCCCTTTTGCCAGGGCAGAAAGTGCAAGATCGCAGAGGACCGGGTGGGGCGCACCGGGGTTAGGGGACGGCGTAGGTCAGTAGGGGCGTGCCGTCGGCTTTTTGCAGCTCCACGCTGACCAGTTCGGCGTCGGTGAACCTCGTCGCGCCGGTGAAGCTGAGGTCGTCGCCGGGTGCCGCCAGCCAGGAGCCGATCTGCTCGGTGGCGCCGTTCGGACCGCGCGCCACCAGCCGGAACGGGTACGCCTTGCCGTAGCTCGCCCGCGCGTCGTACCCGCACCGCATTTTCACCTCGGTGCCCCACTTGGTGCCGGTCAGCCCGAGGTCGGCGTGCACCGGCCCGGCGGCGGCCACCGGTCGCATGGCCACCATCGACACCTGCGGGGCCGGGTTGCCGGGCGGGCCGACCGGTCGAGGCAGCGCCACGGCGGTGCCCACCCCGACCAGCAGCGCCAGTCCGGCGGCGGCCAGTGTGGTCAGTGCGTACCGTCGCCGGTCCGCGGCGCGTTCCCGACGACGGCGCTGGCGGGCCTCGTCGAGTAACGCGGGCACCCGGGGCGGGGCCGGCGGCGGCAGGATCTGCTCCAACCCCGCCGGGTCGAGGCGCCCGAGCAACCCGGGTAGGACGGCGATCTCGGCGACCGCCTCCCGACACGAGGCGCAACCGCCGAGGTGCCGCTCGTAGGCCGCCCGCTCGGCGGGGGCCAGGGCGCCCAGCACGTACGCGCCGTCGTCGTACGCGAACTCGCACCGGGTCATCCCGTCACCCCCATCTCGGCCAGGACCAACCGTAGAGACCGCAGCGCGTAGTGGGTGCGGGATTTGACGGTCCCTGGCGGTACGCCCAGGCGGGACGCCGCTTCGGCAACCGACCGCCCCTGGTAGAAACACTCGACCAGCACCTCCCGGTGGGTCGGGCTGAGCCGGTTCAGGGCCTCGGCGACGGTCCACGCCTCCACCGCCCGTTCGGCCTCGTCGATCACGTCGGGCGGTTCGGGCAGGTCGTCAGTGAACACCTCGCCGACCCGGGTGGATCGCCGCCGCCAGGCGTCGATGGCCAGATTGCGGGCGGTGGTGAACAGCCAGGACCGCACCGATCCGCGATTCGGGTCTAGTGACTCCGGATGTCGCCAGGCCCGCAGGAGCGTCTCCTGCACCAGGTCCTCGGCCCGCTGCCGGTCCCCGTTGACCAGCCGCAGGGCGTGGGCGTACAGCGCCTCCGCGTGCTCGTCGTGCAGCGCGCGCAGCAGTTGGGCGTCGTGGTCGCTGATGGCGGTCTCCCTCGCTTCCGGCGCGCGTCCGGCGGTGCGTCCGCTCGGGAATACGTGCTGTCACGCCGATCGGTTCAGCCCGAGGTCAGACCGGTTGCGTGTCGGTTGCCATCGACGAAGGTGTTCACGCCTGGTTCACATCGCGGCCGACGAGCGCTCACCACGTCCTCCTAGCGTCCGGCTGGTACGCCGCCTGTCGTTCCACCGACTTCTCTGGAGGCCTCCCCCATGAGCGACCGCCCCCGGCTGCTCCCCCTGTTGAACGGCACCCGCCATGGCACCCGTGATGCCATGACCTGCCTGTACCGGTGCGGAAACGCCTGTGACCACCCGGTACCGAACACCTCCGACAACGCGTACTTCGGTTACGTGGTGAAGGCCGAGGTGTCGCGGCGTGGCGTGGTCCGGGCCGGCGCGGTCGGCGCGCTGGTGCTCGGTTTCGGCGGCGCGGCAGCCGGCGCGCTCGCCGGGGCGGCCCCGGCCATGGCCACCCCGACCGCCCCGGACGTCCCGGAGAACCTCGGGTTCGGTCGTCCCGGCACCGGGGTCGGCAGCGGCGCGCTGACCTTCAAGCCGATCCCACCGAACAAGCTGGACACCCTTGTCGTGCCGAACGGCTACGACCACGCCGTGGTGATCAAGTGGGGCGACCCGGTGCTGCCGGGCGCGCCGGAGTTCAACCTGCACCACCAGACCGCCGCCGCGCAGTCGAAGCAGTTCGGTTACAACAACGACTTCGTGGGCGTGCTGCCGCTGGACAAGCAGGGCAAGCGGGCGCTGCTCGTGGTCAACCACGAGTACACGAACGAGGACCTGATGTTCCCGGGCTTCCCCGGCCTGGACGGGCTCTCGGTGGAGCAGCTGCGCACCGCCATGGCCGCGCACGGCATGTCGGTGGTGGAGCTTGAGCGGGTCGCTGGCACCGGGCAGTGGAAGCCGGTCGGCAAGGGCCCGCGGCCGTACAACCGGCGGGTCACCGCCCTGAGCACCAAGTTCGACCTGACCGGCCCGGCCGCCGGCTCGGCCTGGCTGAAGACCGCCGCCGACCCCAGGGGCCGCACCGTCGTCGGCACTCTGAACAACTGCGCCGGTGGCGTGACCCCGTGGGGCACTGTGCTCTCCGGCGAGGAGAACTTCAACCAGTACTTCGTCGGCGCCGACGCCGTCCCGGCCGAGCTGAAGCCGAAGCTGGACCGTTACGGCATCAGCACCGCAAGCCGCTACCCCAGCGGCAGCCGCAGGTGGGAGCGCGCGGACGAGCGCTTCGACCTGGCGAAGCACCCCAACGAGGCGCACCGGTTCGGCTGGGTCGTCGAGATCGACCCGTTCGACCCGGAGAGCCGCCCGCGCAAGCACACCGCGATGGGCCGGTTCAAGCACGAGGGCGCCAACGTGATCGTCGCGAAGGACGGCCACGTGGTCGCGTACATGGGCGACGACGAGCGGTTCGACTACCTCTACAAGTTCGTCTCGGACAAGAAGTTCATGGCTGGCAACTCCTGGGCTGCCCGGAAGCACAACCTCACCCTGCTGGAGTCCGGCACGCTCTACGTGGCGAAGCTCGACCAGAGCAGCGCCGCCGAGATCGACGGCACCGGCAAGCTCCCCACCGACGGCGCGTTCAACGGTCGGGGTCGCTGGATCAGGCTGGTCAGCGGCAACCGGTCGTTCGTCGACGGGATGACCGCCGCTGACGTGCTCACCTTCACCCGGCTCGCCGGTGACAAGGTCGGCGCGACCAAGATGGACCGCCCCGAGGACGTCGAGCCGAGCCTGCTCACCGGCAAGGTGTACGTGGCGCTGACCAACAACACCAACCGGGGCGTCGGCAGCAACCCGAAGGCCGACGAGGCCAACCCCCGCACCGCCAACAAGCACGGGCAGATCCTGGAGCTGGTCGAGGACCGCAACGACAACACCTCGGAGACCTTCGCCTGGTCGCTGCCGATCGTCTGCGGCGACCCGACCGACCCGTCGACCTTCTTCGCCGGGTACGACAAGACCAAGGTCTCCCCGATCTCCTGCCCGGACAACGTCGCCTTCGACGCCACCGGCAACCTCTGGATCTCCACCGACGGCAATGCGCTGGGCAGCAACGACGGCCTGTTCGCCACCGCCGTGGAGGGTCCGGAGCGGGGTCACCTCAAGCAGTTCCTCACAGTGCCGCTCGGCGCGGAGACCTGCGGCCCGTTCATCACCGAAGACAACCGCTCGGTCTTCGTCGCCGTGCAGCACCCGGGCGAGATCACCGGGGCCTCGGTGGAGAACCCGGCCTCGAACTGGCCGGACGGTGACTACGCCAAGCCGGGCGTGGTGGTCACCTGGCGCCTCGACGGCGGCCCGGTGGGCAGCTGACACAGCACCCGCGGCGAAACGGCCGCTGACGTTGCACACGCCGCCCGGTGGGTCGCTGACGTTGCTCCGGCGGTCCGGCGCTCGACCGCCCCGAGGGGCCCTCTCCCAGCCCGGGAGAGGGCCTCTCGGCGGTCAGTTGTCGGTGGCGATGCCGTCGGCCACGCCGCGGGCCACTGTGAGCAGCTTGGCGCGTACCACCCGGGCGGAGGTCATCATCTCGCTGGCCGGCAACGCGCAGGCCAGCACGACGCGGCGTTCCATGTCCTTGTCCGGCGCGACGAGCACCGCGGCGCAGGCCACCCCCTGGCGGAACTGCCCCATCTCCAGTTGCATGCCGCGCCGGTCGCCGGCCGCCAGGTCGGCCTCGAAACTCTCGGTGGTGGTCAGCGTGGCGGAGGTGAACGGGCGCATGCCGTACTCGCGCAGGTAGCGGTAGCGCTGGTCGGTCGTCAGGGTGGCGAGCAACGACTTGCCGAGCGCTGTGGCGTGCGCCCCCTCGTCGAAGCCGGGGACCAGATCCTCCAGGTAGGGCGAGCGGTGCCCCTCGGCGACAGCGGTGAGGGCCACCTGACCGCCGACGAACCGGCCGAGGTAGTGGCTGTAGCCGGTGTCCACGGCGGCCCGCCGCAGCGTCTCACCGACCGCCGGCGGGCCTCGGAACGCCGTCACCAGCTCCCGGTACCGGTCGGCCACCTCCAACCCCACTATGTACGTGCCGTCCTCGCGACGGATCACGTAGCCCTCGTAGGCGAGGGTGCGGACCAGGTGGTAGGTGGTGGCCACGGTCAGCTCGCAGCGCCGGGCGATCTGCTTGACGGTCAGGCCCTTCGGGGCGCGACCGACCGACTCCAGCACCCGTAGCGCTCGGGACACGCTGCGAATCAGGTCCGAAGGTTCTGCCAAGGGGTCGCGCACAACCACCTCCGCCGCCGGGGACTTACACCATATGAAAAACAGGCCCGGTGCGAAATGCCTGTTCGGGTCGAGGATGCCAGATCACCATCCACAGCTTGTGCCCCGCCGGTCACCAGGAGTGCTGTGAGCGGGGCTCGCGTAGGTTTGCCGAACGATGACCGACACCTCCAACACCCCCGATCCGGCCGTTGCCCGACCCCGTCCGGTCCGGGCCAGCGCCGGCGCAGTCGTCACCACGGTGGCCTGCGTACTCCCCGTCTTCCTGCTCGGCGGTCTCGCCGTGCAGATGGGCACGGACCTCGGCTTCTCGCCGGCCGGCCTGGGCCTGGCCGTCTCCGTCTACTTCGGGGTCAGCGCGCTGGCCTCGGTGCCCTCCGGGCGGCTGGTCGAGCGGTACGGTCCGGCTCTGGTGGCCCGCTGCGGCATTCTGCTGGCCGCTGGATCGATGCTCGCCGTGGCCGCCTTCGCCCGGTCGTATCCGGTGCTGGTGGGCCTGCTGGCCCTCAGCGCCGCCGCGAACGCGCTCGGCCAGTTGGCCAGCAACGCCGCGCTGGCCCAGCACGTTCCGGCCCGGCGGCAGGGACTGTCGTTCGGTGTCAAGCAGGCCGCCATCCCGGTCTCCACCCTGCTGGCCGGGGTTGCGGTGCCCACCATCGCGCTCACCGCCGGGTGGCGCTGGGCGTTCGTGGCCGCCGCCGTGGCCGCGCTGACGACGCTGGCCGCCGTACCCCGGCAGTTACCCAATCCCGCTCGGCGGGCCGGAGCCGGGCGCGCCGGGCGGGCGACGGCAGCGCTGGTGGTGGTCGGCGCGGCGGCGACGTTGGCCTCGGGCGCGGCCAACTCGTTGGGCACCTTCCTGGTGGACTCCGCAGCGGCCCGGGGTCTGTCGCCGGGTCTCGCCGGCCTCACCCTGACCCTGGGCAGCGCGGTCTGCGTGGCGGCTCGTGTGGGCGTCGGCTGGTTGGCCGACCGCCGCGACACCGGCCACGTCGCAGTCATCGCCGCGATGCTGCTCGTCGGCGCGGTCGGGTTGGGCCTGCTCGCGTTGACCGGCCCGGTGCCGTTGGTGGTCGGCGTGGTGCTCGGCTTCGGTCTGGGCTGGGCCTGGCCCGGGCTGATGAACTTCGCGGTGGTCCGGCTCCACCCGCAGTCACCGGCCGCCGCCACGTCGATCACGCAGACCGGGGTGTACGCGGGCGGCTGTCTCGGCCCGCTGAGCCTGGGCCCACTCGCCGCGCACCTCGGCTACCCGGCGATGTGGGCCATCGCGGCCGTGGCGATGCTGCTCGCCGCCGCACTCATGCTCGTCGGCAGCCGACTGTTGACCCGCGCCGCCGCCGCGGCGGGCCGGGGCGTGGATCAGCTGGTGCGGTCGGCGATGTAGTCGCAGAGCGACTCAAGTGCGCTGCGGGACGGGCCGTGCGGCAGCGGGGCGAGCTGCGCGCGGGCCTCCTCGGCGTAGCTGCGCACCGTCTCCCGGGCCCGCTTGAGCGCCGGGCTCTCCCGCAGCAGCCCCAACGCCTCGGCGTGCAGCACGTCGTCGGTCAGCGGGCCGGTCGCCAGGATCTCCCGCAACCGCACCGACGACGCGTCGGAGTCGTCCGCCTCGCGGGCGTAGAGCACCGGCAGGGTTGGGACACCCTCGCGCAGGTCGGTGCCGGGGGTCTTGCCCGACTGCACCGACTCGGAGGCGATGTCCAGCAGGTCGTCGGAGAGCTGGAAGGCGACACCGATCGTCTCGCCGTACCCGGCGAGGGCCTCCACGTACTCCGGGGCGGCGCCACCGAACATGCCGCCGAACCGGGCGGACGTGGCGATCAGCGAGCCGGTCTTCTCGGCGATCACGTGCAGGTAGTGGGCCACCGGGTCGTCGTCGGCGCGCGGCCCGACCGTCTCCGCGATCTGGCCGTGCACCAGCCGGGCGAAGGTGCGCGCCTGCAACCGGACCGCCTCGGTGCCCAGGTCGGCGGCGATGTCCGCCGCGCGGGCGAAGAGGTAGTCGCCGACCAGGATGGCGACCGAGTTGGTCCACCGGGAGTTCGCGCTCGGCGCGCCCCGACGGACGGCGGCCTCGTCCATCACGTCGTCGTGGTAGAGGGTCGCGAGGTGAGTGAGCTCCATCACCACTGCGGCCGGGACCACCTGCGCACCGGTCGGGTCACCGAACTGGGCGCCGAGCGCCACCAGCAACGGCCGGAACCGCTTACCGCCGGCCTCGACGAGGTGCCGGGCGGCCTCGGTGACGAACGGGTCGGCACTGGACACGCTGGCCCGCAACTCGACCTCGACCGTGTCCAGAAGCCCCAGCACTGACGCCTCGACACGGGGATCGGCGAGATGGAGGCCAAGCGCGCCGAACTGACTCGTGCTCGCCCGACCCCGCCGACCGCCGGAGCCGGAGGCACCTGAACGCTCGCCCGCCGGTTTCACCACGCTATCAACCATGCCACACCCGTTCGACCTGCTCCGGCCCGGGGATACGCACCGGGGGCCGGCACGTGAACACGCGCCGACCCCGGTGATCGATCCTTCGGTCATCGAACAAATTCGGCGGCTCCGGCAGCCAGATCGAGCAGCGGCGCCGGTGCGACACCCAACACCAGGGTCGCCAGCACACCGATCATCAGCGCGGCGGAGGTGAGCCCACCGGGCACCGTGACGGTCGGGGTCGACTCGCCCGGCTCGGAGAGCCACATCATCACCACGACCCGCAGGTACGGGAACGCGAGAATCATGCTGGTCAGCACACCGGCGATCACCAGCCAGGCCTGGCCACCCTCCAGCGCCGGCCCGAAGATGGCGAACTTGCTGGTGAAGCCGCTGGTCAGCGGAATACCGGCGAAGGCGAGCAGGATGAACGTGAACAGCGCGGCGAAGAACGGCGACCGACGGCCCAGCCCGGCCCAGCGGGACAGGTGGGTGGCCTCGCCGTCGTCGTCGCGTACCAACGTCACCACGGCGAACGCGGCGAGCACCGAGAAGCCGTACGCGACCAGGTAGAACATCGTGCCGGCCAGCCCGTCGCGGCTCGGCGCCAGCACACCGACCAGCAGGTAGCCGGCGTTGGCGATCGAGGAGTACGCGAGCAGCCGCTTGATGTCGGTCTGGGTGACCGCGAGCACCGCACCCACCAGCATGGTCAGCACCGCCACCGCGCCCAGGACCGGCGTGAAGTCCCAGTTGGCGTCGGCGAACGCGACCTGGAAGACGCGCAGCAGGGCACCGAACGCGGCGACCTTGGTGCAGGCCGCCATGAACCCGGTGACCGGGGTCGGAGCGCCCTGGTAGACGTCCGGGGTCCAGACGTGGAACGGGGCCGCCGCGGCCTTGAAGAGCAGACCGATGGCGAGCAGCGCCATGCCGGCGAAGAGCAGCACCGGGCTGGCCGGCGACTCGCCCACCGCCGCGTGGATGGTGGCGAAGTCGACGCCGGACGGGCGACCCGGGATGCCGGCGGTGAAGCCGTAGATCAGGGCCACACCGAACAGGAAGAACGCCGAGGCGTACGCGCCGAGCAGGAAGTACTTCATCGCCGCCTCCTGGCTCAGCAGACGCCGGCGACGGGCCAGCGCGCAGAGCAGGTAGAGCGGCAGGGAGAAGACCTCGAGTGCGATGAACATGGTCAGCAGGTCGTTCGCCGCCACGAAGATCAGCATGCCGCCGATAGCGAACGTGGTCAGCGGGTAGACCTCGGTGAGGCCGTTGCGCCCCTCGGCCTGCCGCCGGTCGTCGGCCGACTCCGCGGTCACCGCGGCCTGGGCGACGAACGCCCCGCCCCGCTCGACCGAGCGGTCACCGATCAGCAGCAGCGCCATCGCGGCCAGCACCAGGATCGCGCCCTGGAGGAAGAGCGTCGGCCCGTCGATCGCGAGCGCCTGACCCGCGGTGATGATCCGCTCATCGGCGCTGAGGACCACCATGGTCAGTGCCGCGAGCACCGCGAGCAGCGCCAGCGTCAACTGCACCACGTGCCGCCAGCGACGAGGCACCAGGGCCTCGACCAGCACGCCGAGCAACGCCGTACCCAGCATGATCAGGATCGGAGAGATCGCCGCGTAGTCGATCGACGGCAGCTTCAACTCGGTCACGGTGCCGACCTTTCGTTCGCGACTGCGGGGCTCGCAAGCTCACTCCTCGCGCTCACCGAGCCGCCTCCTGGACGGTGCCGCCCACGGACGGCGCCGGGTCGGTTCTGCCGATGTCGTCCATTGTCGCCTGGACGGCGGGGTTGATCACGTCAGTGACCGGCTTGGGGAAGAAGCCGAGCAGCACGATCAGCGCGATCAGCGGGGCGACGACCACCTTCTCGCGCAGGTTGAGGTCGCGGCGCATGCCGTCGACCTCGGTCAGCGCCGGGTTGAGGGTGCCCTGGGTGGTGCGCTGCACCATCCACAGCACGTACGCGGCGGCCAGGATGATGCCGAGCGTGGCGATGACCGCTACCGGCTTGTTCACAGTGAAGGTGCCGATCAGCACCAGGAACTCGGAGATGAACGGCGCCGTGCCGGGCAGCGCGAGCGAGGCGAGACCGGCGAAGAAGAGCACCCCGGCGAGCAACGGGACCAGCTTGCCGGCACCACCGAAGTCGCTGATCAGCGACGAGCCCCGCCGGGAGATCAGCATGCCCACCACCAGGAAGAGCAGGCCGGTGGCCAGCCCGTGGTTGAGCATGTAGAGCACCGCGCCGGTGCCGGCCTGGGTGGTGAAGGCGAAGATGCCCACGCCGATGAAGCCGAAGTGCGCGATCGAGGTGTACGACACCAGCCGCTTGAGGTCGTTCTGGCCGACCGCCAGCAGCGCGGCGTAGACGATGCCGATCACGCCCAGGGCCAGCGCCCACGGCGCGAACCACTTCGACGCCTCGGGGAACAGCGGCAGGCAGTAGCGCAGGATGCCGAACGTGCCGACCTTGTCCAGCACGCCGACCAGCAGCGCCGCCGCGCCCGCCGGGGCAGCGCCACCGGCGTCGGGCAACCAGGTGTGGAACGGGAAGAACGGCGCCTTGATGGCGAACGCGAGGAAGAAGCCGAGGAACAGCCACCGCTCGGTGCCGGTGCTGATGTCGACCTGCGACAGCGCCTGCCAGTCGAAGGTCTTTCCGCCGACCACCCACAGGCCGATCACCGCGGCCAGCATGAACAGACCGCCGACGAGCGAGTAGAGGAAGAACTTCACCGCCGCGTACTGCCGCTGGTGGCCGCCGTAGCTGCCGATGAGGAAGTACATCGGCACCAGCATGACCTCGAAGAACACGTAGAACAGGAACACGTCGGCGGCCGCGAAGACGCCGATCATCGTGCACTCGAGGACCAGCAGCAGCGCGAAGTAGACGGGCACCGACCGCTTCGACGACTCGGCGTCGTGCCAGGACGCCAGGATCACCAGCGGCACCAGCACCGCGATCAGCATCAGCATCACCAGCGCGATGCCGTCGGCGGCGAAGGTGAAGCTGACCCCCCAGTTCGGAATCCACGAGTACGACTCGTGGAACTGGAACCGCTGGCCGCCGGCCTTGAAGCTGACCCACATCACCACCGAGAGCACCAGCACGAGCAGCGACCAGGCGAACGCCACCTGCTTTGCCAGCTCCGGGCGGTGGCGCGGCAGGAAGGCCACCACCAGGGCGCCCACCAGCGGCGCCACGGTGAGCACCGAGAGGAACGGGAAGTTGGACATTATGCGGCCTTACCTCCGTCGTGGATGCGTGGTCCGCCGGCGGGGGCGGGCGTATTGAGGTCGATCACGCCAACCACCCCGCCTGCACCGCCAGGAACGCCGCCATCACCAGCAGCGCACCGGCCAGGATCGAGGTGGCGTACGAGCGGACAAAGCCGGTCTGCATCCGGCGGAGGCGGCCCGAGCCCCCGCCGACCGCGGCGGCGAGCCCGTTGACGAGCCCGTCGATGCCCCGGTTGTCGAGGTACACCAGCGCCCGGGTGAGGAAGATGCCCGGCTTCTCGAAGACCGCCTCGTTGACCGTGTCGGTGTAGAGGTTGCGCCGGGCGGCGGTGACCAGCACCCCGGCCGGCTGCGGCACGGTGGCCGTGCCGGCCCGGAAGAGGAACCAGGCGAGCCCGGCACCGAGCACTGTCACCAGCAGCGACAGGATGGTGATCACGGTGTGCGAGAGGACCGCCGCGTGCTCCGCGTGCTCGCCGCCCAGCCCGGCGGTCTCCGTCAGCCAGTCCGGAACGGACGTGGCGAGCAGGAAGCCGGCGCCGACCGACCCGACGGCCAGCAGGATCAGCGGGATGGTCATCAGCTTCGGCGACTCGTGCGGGTGCTCGATGTCCTCGGTCCACCGCTGCGGCCCGTGGAACGTGAGCACGAACAGCCGCGTCATGTAGAACGCGGTGAGCCCGGCGCCGAGCAGTGCCGCACCGCCGAAGAGCCAGGCGGTCCAGTCCTCCCGCTCGAAGGCGGCCACGATGATCGGCTCCTTCGAGAAGAAGCCGGAGAAGGGGAACATGCCGATGATGGCCAGCCAGCCCATCATGAAGGTCAACCAGGTGATCTTCATGTACTTGGACAGTCCACCGAAGCGGCGGATGTCGACCTGGTCCTTCATTCCGTGCATGACCGAGCCGGCGCCGAGGAACATGTTGGCCTTGAAGAAGCCGTGCGCCAGCAGGTGCACGATGGCCAGCGCGTAGGCCGCGCCGCCGAGGCCGACACCGAGGAACATGTAACCGATCTGGCTCACCGTCGACCAGGCCAGCACCCGCTTGATGTCGTCCTTGGCCGCGCCGATGATGCAGCCGATCAGCAGGGTGAGCGCGCCGACGCTGACCACCACGAGTTGCAGCGTCGAGTTGGCCGAGAAGATCGGGTTGGACCGGGCGATCAGGTAGACGCCAGCGGTGACCATCGTGGCGGCGTGGATGAGCGCCGACACCGGGGTCGGGCCCTCCATCGCGTCCGGCAACCATGCCTGGAGCGGGAACTGACCGGACTTGCCGGCCGCCCCGAGCAGCAGCAACAGGCCGAGGACCAGCACCGTGGTGCCGGTCAGCGCGCCGACACCGTTGAACACCTCGTCGTACTGGGTGGTGCCCACTGTGGCGAACATGATGAAGATGCCGATGGCCAGGCCGGCGTCGCCGACGCGGTTCATCAGGAACGCCTTCTTGCCGGCGGTGGCCGCGCTCGGCCGGTCGGTCCAGAAGGAGATCAGCAGGTACGACGCCAGACCGACGCCCTCCCAGCCGAAGTACAGCATCACGTAGTTGTTGCCGAGCACCAGCAGCAGCATCGCCGCGACGAACAGGTTGAAGTACGCGAAGAACCGACGACGGCCCGCGTCGTGCGACATGTACTCCACCGCGTACAGGTGGATCAGGAAACCCACCCCGGTGATCAGCAGTACGAAGACCGCGGCCAGCGGGTCGAAGAGCAGGCCGAAGTCGACGCGCAGATCACCGACAGCGATGAAGTCCCAGAGGCTCAGCTCGACCGACTTGTTCTCCAGGCCACGCAGCTGGAAGAAGAAGCTCAGGCCGAGCACGAACGCGGCGCCGATGGCGGCGACGCCCAACCAGTGCCCCCAGCGGTCGGCCCGGCGGCCGAGCAGCAGCAGGATGGCCGCGCTGACCAGCGGGATCGCCACCAGCAGCCAAACGCCCCCGAGTAGCCCCGTGGCCTGGGCGTATTCCACAGTCTCTTCCACCGGTGGACCCCTCAGTACTTCAGCAGGTTGGCGTCGTCGACACTCGCCGAGCGTCGCGTCCGGAAGATGGACATGATGATCGCGAGCCCGACCACGACCTCGGCCGCCGCCACCACCATCACGAAGAACGCCATGATCTGGCCGTTGAGGTCACCGTTGATCCGGCTGAAGGTGACCAGAGTCAGGTTGGCCGCGTTGAGCATCAGCTCCACGCACATGAACAGCACGAGCGCGTTGCGCCGGACCAGCACCCCGGCGGCGCCGATGGTGAACAGCACCGCGGCGAGCACGAGGTAGTAGGTCGGCTCGACCGAGAAGAACGTCTCCATTATTTGTCCGTCCCCTTCAGCGAGGTCTCCTCGGCGGTCAGCTCGCGCTGCGGAAGGATCGCCGGAGTGCTGCGGTCGGTCAGGCGGCCGTCGGGCAGCCGGGCCGGGGTGGCCACCGAGGAGGAGGTCGCGAAGACGCCGGGGCCCGGCTTCGGGCCGGGGTAGTTACCCGGGGCGAAGCGTGCCTTCATTGTCGACACCTGGTCGATCTTGTCCTGCTTACGCCGCTCGACGTGGGCCAGCACCATGGCACCGACCGCCGCGGTGATCAGCAGCGCCGAGGTCAGTTCGAACGCGAAGACGTACTTGGTGAACAGCAGCCGGGCGATGCCCTGCACGTTCCCCTCGGCATTGACCTGCTCCAGACCGACCGTGTTGGTCCGGTCCAGCGCCTGGTAGAGCCCGGTGCCGACCAGGCCGGCGAAGCCCAGGCCGAGCACGATCGCGGCGACCCGCTGGCCGCGCAGCGTCTCGATCAGCGAGTCCGTGGAGTCCCGACCGACCAGCATCAGGACGAAGAGGAAGAGCATCATGATCGCGCCGGTGTAGACGATGATCTGCACCATGCCGATGAACGGACCGGCTTGGAGGACGTAGAACACGCCCAGGCAGAGCATGGTCAGCACCAGCCACAGCGCCGAGTGCACGGCGTTGCGCGCGGCCACCATCCCGATCCCGCCGATCAGCGCGAGCGGGGCGAGGATCCAGAAGGTGACCGCCTCGCCGGTGGAGACCGAACCCGCGGCGGCGAGCACCGTAGACGTGGTCATGCTTCCTCTCCCTTGCCGGCCGCCACGCGCTGGGCGGCCTGCTCGGCGCCCGGGAACGTCACGCCGGGGTGCTCCTCGACCTTGTAGCGGCCGGGGCCCATCGGGGACGTCTCCGCACCGGCTGAGGTGCCCGGGTTGTCCAGCGCGCCGACGTAGTAGTCCTTCTCGCTGTCACCCAGCCGCATCGGGTGCGGAGGCTGCTCCATGCCCTCCAGCAACGGCGCGAGCAACTGCTCCTTGGTGAAGATCAGGTCCTGCCGGTTGTCCCGCGCCAACTCGTACTCGTTGCTCATGGTGAGCGACCGGGTCGGGCAGGCCTCAATGCACAGCCCGCAGAAGATGCAGCGGGCGTAGTTGATCTGGTAGATGCTGGCGTACCGCTCACCCGGCGAGAAGCGCTGCTCGTCGGTGTTGTCGCCACCCTCGACGTAGATCGCGTCCGCCGGGCAGGCCCAGGCGCACAGCTCGCAGCCAATGCACTTCTCCAGGCCGTCCGGGTGCCGGTTGAGGATGTGCCGCCCGTGGTAGCGCGGCGCCGACACCGGCGGCTTGAACGGGTAGTCGGTCGTGACGACCTTCCTGAACATGTGCGAGAAGGTGACACCGAATCCCTTGAACGTTCCGGTGATCGCGCCCACGTCACACCTCCCTGGAGTCCGAGCCGGCAACGATGTTGGCCGGCTCCCGCTCGGCGACCACGCGCGTGATGCGCGGGCTCGGTGGTACCTGAAGATCCATCGGTGGCAGCGGGAAGCTCCCGTGCGGCCGGTTGTCGACCTGTTCCTGCGTCGTCGGCTTCGGCTTCGGGCGCCGGCTGGGCCAGAAGATCGTGGCGATCAGCAGGATGCCGGCCGGGATGCCGACGGCGATCACCTTGCCGCGGGTGTCCCAGTCCTCGATGGAGCGCAGGCCCGACAGGACCAGGATCCAGACCAGGTTGATCGGCAGCAGCACCTTCCAGCCGAGCCGCATGAACTGGTCGTACCGCAGCCGGGGCAGCGTGCCACGCAACCACACGAAGACGAAGACCAGCGCGATCACCTTGCCGAAGAACCAGAGCATCGGCCACCAACCGGAGTTGGCGCCCTCCCAGATGGTGATCGGCCAGGGTGCTCGCCATCCGCCCAGGAACAGCGTGGTGGTGACCGCGGACATGGTCACCATCGCGACGTACTCGCTGAGCATGAAGAGCGCGAACTTCAGCGAGCTGTACTCGGTCATGAAGCCGGCGACCAGCTCGGACTCAGCCTCGGGCAGGTCGAACGGCGCCCGGTTGGTCTCACCCACCGTGGCGATGAAGAAGATGATGAAGCTCGGCAGCAGCAGGATCGCGTACCAGCCCGGCGCCGGGATGGTCTGGCCGAAGACGGTCAGCTGGGTGCCGTCGCCCTGAGCGGCGACGATCCCGCTGGTGCTCATCGTGCCGGCGGTCATGAAGACCGCCACGATGCTGAGCCCCATGGCGACCTCGTAGGAGATCATCTGGGCGCTCGACCGGAGACCACCCAGCAGCGGGTACGTCGAGCCGGAGGCCCAGCCACCTAGCACGATGCCGTAGACACCCATCGAGGAGCAGGCGAGCAGCAGCAGCACCGCCACCGGCACATCGGTGACCTGCAACGGCGTGTGGTGACCGAAGATGCTCACCATCGGGCCGAACGGCACCACCGACAGGGCGGTGACCGCGCAGATCACCGAGATGGTCGGGGCGAAGAAGTAGACGACCTTGTCGGCCGCCTTCGGGAGGATGTCCTCCTTGAAGGCCATCTTCAGGCCGTCGGCGAGGGTCTGCAGCAGGCCGAACGGGCCGACCTGGTTGGGGCCGGGCCGCACCTGCATGTAACCCACCACGCGCCGCTCGAACCAGACGCCGAGCAGGGTGGCCAGCAGACCGAAGGCGAACGCGAAGACAATCTTGCCGAGAACCAACCACCACGGATCCCGGCCGAAGTCGGCCAGCGTCGGATCCTGGGCGAGGAGGGGACTCACAGTGCCCACCTTTCGTTCGCGACTGCGGGGCTCACTCGCTGCGCTCGTTCACTCCTCGCGCTCACTGGTTACCCCCGGAGTTGAGGAGCGGACCCGGGAGACCGGTCTCGTCGGCCGCCACGCGTCCGGCCGGGATGGCCGTACTCGGTGCGGGAACGGAGATCCGGACGACCGCGCCGGACGTCGCCCCGAGGCTGCGCCGCACGGTCGAGCCGGGTGAGTTGGTCGGCAGCCAGACCACGCCGTCCGGCATCTCGGTGAGTTCCGCCGGCAGGGTCAGCGCCCCGCGGTCGGTGCCGACAGTGACCGCGTCACCGTCGACCACACCGAGAGCCTCGGCGGTGCCCTTACCCAGCCGGACCACCGGCGGACGGGCGGTCCCGGCGAGGTTCTCGTCGCCCTCGGTCAGGGTGCCGAGGTCCACCAGCTGGTGCCAGGTGGCCAGCACGGCCTCCCCGGCGTTCGGCTGCGGCACCCGGCCCGGTGCGACAGACGGCGCGGACGGGCGGGACATCCGCGTCGCCGGCAGCGTGCCCAGCTCACGACGCACGCTCAGCACATCGGCCGTGCCGAGGCGCACGTCGAGCAGGGCGGCCAGCGCGTCGAGCACCCGGCCGTCGGTCATCGCTGCGGTGTTCAGCACCGCCTCGAACGGGCGCAGCCGGCCCTCCCAGTCCAGGAAGCTTCCGGCCTTCTCGGCCACCGGGGCGACCGGCAGGACCACGTTCGCCCGCCGGGTCACCGCGCTGGCGCGCAGTTCGAGGCTGACCAGGAACGGCACCGCGTCCAGGGCGGACTCGGCCAGGCGCGGGTCGGCCAGGTCGGCCGGGTCGACACCGCCGACGACCAGTGCGCCGAGCTGCCCGTTGGCGGCCGCGGTCAGGATGCCGTCGGTGTCCCGACCGGCCTGGCTCGGGATCACCCCGGCCGGGATGTCCCACGCCTCACCCAGCTCGGCCCTGGCGGCCGGCTCGGTCACCAGGCGTCCACCGGGGAGCAGGTTGGGCAGGCAGCCGGCGTCCACCGCGCCGCGGTCACCCGCGCGCCGCGGCACCCAGGCCAGCTTCGCGCCGGTACGCCGGGCCACGTCGGCAGCGGCGGAGAGCCCACCCGGCACGGAGGCCAACCGCTCGCCGACGATCAGGATCGCGCCCGGTGCGCTCAGCGCCTCGCTGACGGTGGCGTGCTCGGCGAGCACGCTGGCCTCCTCGCCCGGCACCACCCGGGCCAGCTTGGCACCGAGCTTCTCCAGGCCGCGGGTGGCGAAGGGCGCCAGCGCGTACACCGTAAGGGTCTTCTTCAGGTACGCCTTGCGCAGCCGCAGGAAGAGGATCGGGCACTCCTCCTCGGGCTCCAGGCCCACCAGCACCACCGCTGGCGCGTTCTCCACGTCGGTGTAGGTGACGTCGGTGACCCCGGCGACCGAGCTGGCCAGGAAGTCGGCCTCCTCGCGGGAGACCGGCCGGGCCCGGAAGTCGATGTCGTTGGTGTTCAACGCGACCCGGGCGAACTTGGCGTAGGCGTACGCGTCCTCGACTGTCAGCCGACCGCCGGTGAGCACGGCAGTGCCCTGCCCGCTCTCCCGAGCGATGTGCAGCCCCTCGGCGGCGACGGTGAGCGCCTCGCTCCAGGACGCCTCGCGCAGCTCACCGGTGTGCTCGTCGCGGACCAGCGGAGTGGTCAGCCGGTCGGCGGCCCGGGTGTACTGGAAGCCCCAGCGACCCTTGTCGCAGTTCCACTCCTCGTTGACCTGCGGCTCGTCGCCGGCCAGCCGGCGCAGCACCTTGCCGCGCCGCCAGTCGGTGCGCTGCCCGCAGCCCGCCGAGCAGTGCTCGCAGACGCTCGGGCTGGAGACCAGGTCGAACGGGCGGGCGCGGAAGCGGTACTGGGCACCGGTCAGCGCACCCACCGGGCAGATCTGCACCGTGTTGCCGGAGAAGTAGGAGTTGAACGGGACGTCGCCGGCGTCACCCTCTTCGCCGTACGCGTCGTCCCGGTAGATGTTGATCTCCTCGGCGGACGACCGGCCCATCAGGTCGATGAACTTGTCGCCGGCGATCTCCTCGGAGAACCGGGTGCACCGCTGGCAGAGCACGCAACGCTCGCGGTCCAGCAGCACCTGGCTGCTGATCGCCATCGGCTTCTCGTACTCCCGCTTGTGCTCGTGGAAGCGCGAGTCGGTGCGGCCGGTGGACATCGCCTGGTTCTGGAGCGGGCACTCGCCGCCCTTGTCACACATCGGGCAGTCCAGCGGGTGGTTGAGCAGCAGCAGCTCCATCACCCCCTCCTGCGCCTTCTTGGCGACCGGGGAGGTGATCTGGGTACGCACGACCATGCCGTCGGCGACGGTCTGGGTGCAGGAGGCGACCGGCTTGCGCTGCCCCTCCACCTCGACCAGGCACTGCCGGCACGCGCCGGCCGGGGCCAGCAGCGGGTGGTCGCAGAACCGGGGGATCTCGGTGCCCATCTGCTCGGCGACCCGGATCAGCAGCGTCCCCTTGGGGGCGGTGACCTCGACGCCGTCGATGGTGAGGGTGACGGTCTCGGTCTGCTTGGCTACGTCGGTCATCAGAGTCGCCTTCCATTCGCGACTGCGGGACTCGCAAGCTCATTCCTCGCGCTCATCAGTGCGCCCCTACCAGGGTCTTCTCCGACAGCTTGGGTGCGGTCCGACCCTCGATGTAGTCGAGGTAGTCCTGCTTGAAGTACTGCAGCGAGGAGGTCACCGAGCTGGTCGCGCCGTCACCCAGGCCGCAGAACGAGCGGCCGAGGATGTTGTCGCAGGTGTCCAGCAGGGTGTCCAGGTCTTCGTGGGTGCCTTGACCGGCGAGGATCCGCCGGTAGACCCGGACCATCCAGTAGTTGCCCTCACGGCACGGGGTGCACTTGCCGCACGACTCGTGGTGGTAGAACTCCAACCACCGGTACGTCGCGTAGACCGGGCAGTCCTGGTCGGAGAAGATCTGCGTGGCGGTGGTGCCCAGGATCGAGCCGGCCGCCGCCACCCCCTCGAAGTCCAGTGGCACGTCCAGGTGCTCGGCGGCGAGCAGCGGGGTGGACGAGCCGCCCGGGGTCCAGAACCGGAGGTTGTGGCCGGGCTGCATGCCACCGGCCAGCTCCAGCAGCTCGCGCAGCGTGACACCCATCGAGCACTCGTACTGGCCCGGGTTGACGACCCGGCCGGAGAGCGAGTAGATCATCGGCCCGGAGGACTTCTCGGTGCCCATGCTCTTCCACCAGTCGGCCCCACCGAGCACGATCGGCGGCACGCTGGCGATGGTGCCGACGTTGTTCACCACAGTCGGGCTCGCGTACAGGCCGTGGGTGGCCGGGAACGGCGGGCGCAGCCGGGGCTGACCCCGGAACCCCTCCAGCGAGTCAAGCAGCGCCGTCTCCTCGCCGCAGATGTACGCCCCGGCGCCGGAGTGCACCACCAGCTCCAGGTCGTAGCCGCTGCGCAGGATGTTCCGGCCCAGGTAACCCTTGTCGTACGCCTCCTGGACCGCGTTGCGCAGCCGACGCGCGGCGTGCACCGCCTCGCCCCGGATGTAGATGTAGGCGCGGGCGGCCCGGATCGCGTACGACGCGATGATGACGCCCTCGACCAGCGCGTGCGGGTCGTGGGTCATCAGCGGCAGGTCCTTGCAGGTGCCCGGCTCGCCCTCGTCGGCGTTGACCACCAGGTAGTGCGGCTTGCCGTCGCCCTGCGGAATGAAGCCCCACTTGAGGCCGGTGGGGAAGCCGGCGCCGCCTCGGCCCCGCAGCCCGGAATCCTTGATCAGCTGGATCAGGTCGTCCGGGTGGGCCTTGAGCGCCTTGCGCAGCGCGGCGTAGCCGTCCAACTGCTCGTACGTGCCGATGCGCCAGGCGTCCGGCGACAGCCAGCGCTTGGTCAGCACCGGCGTCAGCTTGGCCAGCGTCTCCGGGCGGGGAGTGGTCACTTCTGGGCCCCCGTTTCGTTCGCGTCCGCCGGTCCGGCGCCGTCGGCGTCCGTCCCAGCCTTCGCTTCGGTGAGGTTGCGCTCCTGCGCCCCGGCCTCGTCGCCGGCGGGCTTGCCGTCGCCGGCCGGCGGGTTGGCCGCCACGCCGGCGGCCTCGGCCGCCCGTGCGTCGCCAGCCTCGGGCGCGGTGCCGGTGGCGTCCGTCGGGACCTTCGTGCCACTGGCGTCCGGCGCTGCCGTGCTCGCGTCCGGTTGCCGGGTCTCGGCGGTGCGCACCTGCGGCGACTTGTCGTCCGGTGCCTTGACGTCCCGCGTGGTGCTGCCGGTGGCGTCTGCCGGCTTCGCCGGCTCAGTGGCTCCTGCCGGCTTCGCGGGCTCAGTGGCTCCTGCCGGCTTCGCGGGCTCGGCGACTGCGGCCGCCCCCGTCGGGGCGGACGCCCCGTCGCTGCCCTTGACCGGGGCCGCGCTGGCCTCGACGGGCGCCGGCTTGGCGGCCTCCGCCTTCGCTTTCGCCTCGGCGGCGGCCTTGTCGGCCTCGGCCTTGCTGCGGATCGGGGTGTTCGGGTCGAAGCCCGGCACCGAGACGCCGTGCTGCTGGGCCAACCGCAGCCCGCGCAGGGTGGGCTCACCCGGCCCGCCGTCGGCGACCGCACCGTCGCGCTCGTCGGCGAAACCGGCGAGCTGCACCGCCATCTCCTTGAGCGTGCAGAGCCGGGCACCCCGGGTCGGCATCGGCCGACCGCCGGCCCGCAACTCGTCGACCACACCGACAGCGGTGGAGGCGTCCACACCGTCGAAGAAGTCGTAGTTGACGGTCATCACCGGGCCGTAGTCGCAGGCCGCCAGGCACTCGGCGTGCTCCAGCGTGATCGTGCCGTCCGCCGTGGTCTCGTCGTGCCCGACGCCCAGGTGCTCGGCGAGGGTGTCGTAGACCTCCTGGCCACCGAGCACGTTGCACATCGTGTTGGTGCAGACGCTGACCAGGAAGTCACCGGTCGGCTTGCGCTTGTACATCGTGTAGAAGGTGGCCACCGCGCCGACCTGGGCCTTGTTCAACCCCAGCACCTCGGCGCAGAACGCGACCCCGGCCGGGGAGACGTACCCCTCCTCGGCCTGGACCAGGTGCAGCAGCGGCAGCAACGCCGAGCGGGACCGGTCCGCCGGGTAACGGGCGATGATGTCGCGCGCCCGCTCCCGGGTCTCGTCAGTGAAAGTCGTCGTCATCAGAGCCGCCTTCCGTTCGCGACTGGGCTGCCCTCTGCCCGCGACTGCGGGGCTCGCTTCGCTCGCTCCTCGCGCGTGCGGCTGGGGCTCGCAAGCTCACTCCTCGCGCTCACCTGTCACACCCGCCCATCACCGGGTCCAACGAGGCGCCGCCGGCGATCACGTCGGCGATCAGACCGCCCTCGGCCATCGCCGGGAGGGCCTGCAGGTTGACGAAGCTCGGCTCCCGGTAGTGCACCCGGTAGGGCCGGGTGCCACCGTCGGAGACCGCGTGGACGCCCAGCTCGCCGCGGGGCGCCTCGATGGCGACGTACACCTGGCCGGGCGGGACCCGGAAGCCCTCGGTCACCAGCTTGAAGTGGTGGATCAGCGACTCCATCGACTGACCCATGATCTTCGCGACGTGCTCCAGCGAGTTGCCCATGCCGTCCACGCCGATGGCGAGCTGCGCCGGCCAGGCGATCTTGCGGTCGGCGACCATCACCGGGCCCGGACGGAGCCGGTCCAGTGCCTGCTCGACCAGCTTCATCGACTCCCGGATCTCGGCGAGCCGGACCTGGTAGCGACCCCACACGTCACCGTCGGGGTGGGTCGGCACGTCGAACTCGTACGTCTCGTAGCCGCAGTAGGGCATGGTCTTGCGCAGGTCCCAGGCGAGGCCGGCGGAGCGCAGCACCGGGCCGGTGATGCCGAGCGCCACGCAACCGGTGACGTCAAGCACCGCCACGTTCTTCGTCCGCTCGGTCCAGATCGGCTGGCCGGAGAGGAGGTCCTCGTACTCCTTGAGCTTCTTCGGCATCATCTTCAGGAACTCGCGGATCTTGACGATCGCGTCGTCCGGCACGTCCTGTGCCACGCCGCCCGGCCGCACGTACGCGTGGTTCATCCGCAGGCCGGTGATGGTCTCGAAGATGTCGAGGATGTACTCCCGCTCGCGGAAGCCGTACAGCATGATCGAGATCGCGCCCAGCTCCATGCCGGTGGTGGCCAGCCAGACCAGGTGCGACGAGATCCGGTTGAGCTCCATCATCAGCACGCGGATGGTGGTGGCCCGCTCGGTGATGTCGTCGGTGATGCCGAGCAGCTTCTCGACAGCGAGGGCGTACGCCGTCTCGTTGAAGATCGGGGCGAGGTAGTCCATCCGGGTCACGAACGTCGAGCCCTGGACCCAGTTGCGGTATTCGAGGTTCTTCTCGATGCCGGTGTGCAGGTAGCCGATGACCGAACGGGCCTCGCGGACCGTCTCGCCCTCCAGCTCCAGGACCAGCCGCAGCACCCCGTGCGTGGACGGGTGCTGCGGACCCATGTTGACCACGATCCGCTCGTCGTTGATCGGGTCGGTGCCCGAGACGATCGTGTCCCAGTCCCCACCGGTGACGGTGAAGACCCGACCCTCGTCGGTTTCGCGCTCGCTGGCGTAGTTCGACGTCGTCACAGTGCCGGCCCTCCGATCGCGACTGCGGGGCTCCGCTCCGCTGCACTCCTCGCGCTCACTGGTACGACCTCCGCTCGTTCGGCGGCTGGATCTCCGCGCCCTTGTACTCGACGGGGACGCCGCCGAGCGGGTAGTCCTTCCGCTGCGGGTGGCCCTCCCAGTCGTCCGGCATGAGGATCCGGGTCAGGTTGGGGTGGCCGTCGAAGACGATGCCGAACATGTCGTACGCCTCGCGCTCCTGCCAGTCCGCCGTCGGGTAGATGGCGGTCACGCTGGGCAGGTGCGGGGCCTCGACGGAGACCGCGGCCTCCAGCCGGACCCGCCGCCGGTACGTCATCGAGGTGAGCAGGTAGACCACGTGCAACCGGCGCTCGTCGGCGCCCAGGTAGTCCGCACCGGACACCGAGGAGCACAACTCGAACCGCAGCGCCAGGTCGTCCCGCATCACCTGGCACACCTCGGCGATCCGCTCCGGGCGTACGTGCAGGGTCAGCTCACCCCGGTCGACGACAACCTTCTCGATCGCGTCGTTGAAGGCCGGGTACGCCTCCTCCAGCGCGTCGCGTACCTCGTCGAAGTAGCCCCCGTACGGCCGGGACGCCTCCTCGATGGGCTGGCGCTGGCGGACCAGGCCGCCGTAGCCGGACACGTCGCCGGTGCCCTGGTTGCCGAACATCCCGCGACCGGCCGGGCTGGCCGGCGGGAACTCGGCGGGGGCACCACTGGTGGCGCCGGCCGGCACCACCGGCAGCGGTACGCCGCCGTCGTTTGGCTTGTCCGTGGGTGACGTCATTTCGGGCCTACCTGCGGGTGGAGGTGGTTCTGAGCGTTCATCCAGTTCTCGATGCGCAGCTGCTCCTCGCGGCCCTCACGGACCGCCCGGGTCCACTCGGCGCGCCGGGACTTGTCGCTGCGGTACGAGGAGGGCATCGAGCCGTAGGGCACGATCGGAACGTCACCGCGCTCCTGGCGGGCCGCGAGCATCTTGCGGCCGTTCGGGCCCAGCGGCTCATACATGATCTTCTCGCGGAGCTTGAGGATCGCGTCGATGAGCATCTCCGGCCGGGGCGGGCAGCCGGGCAGGTACATGTCGACCGGCACCACGTGGTCGACGCCCTGCACGATCGCGTAGTTGTTGAACATGCCGCCGCTGCTGGCGCAGACGCCCATCGAGAGCACCCAGCGCGGCTCGGCCATCTGGTCGTAGATCTGGCGCAGCACCGGTGCCATCTTCTGACTCACCCGGCCGGCCACGATCATCAAATCGGCCTGCCGGGGGGACGCCCGGAAGACCTCCATGCCCCAGCGGCCCATGTCGTAGTGCGGACCACCGGCGGCCATCATCTCGATGGCGCAGCAGGCCAGGCCGAAGGTCGCGCCCCACACGGACGACTTCCGAGACCAGTTGACCAGCTTCTCCACCGAGGTGAGCAGGACGCCGGCGGGAAGCTTCTCCTCGATGCCCATCTGACGTTCCTTCCTCAGTCCCAGTCCAGGCCGCCGCGCCGCCACACGTAGGCGTACGCAACGAAGACCGCGACGATGAACAGGACCATCTCCACGAAGCCGAAGATCGGCAGAGCGTCGAACGAGACCGCCCAGGGGTAGAGGAAGATGATCTCGATGTCGAAGACGATGAAGAGCATCGCCGTCAGGTAGAACTTGATCGGGAACCGCCCGCCGCCGACCGGCTGCGGGCTGGGCTCGATGCCGCACTCGTAAGCCTCGAGTTTGGCCTTGTTGTAGCGACGGGGACCGGCGAAGCGGGCGGCGCCAACGGAAAACAGCGAGAACGCCGCGGCGAGGGCGAACAGCCCGATGATCGGTGCGTAAGGCGAGAGCGACATCGTTTTCTCCTGCTCGTCCTTCCCTGCCCTCGGTGCTTGACGAAAATCACACTATTCACGTCCCTCGCAGTGGCAGTCGGCGGGGGTCGATCTTTGTCGGCATCGGCGCCGTGACCAGCGCCGATGCCGTCCTACCTAGACGGCCGGGGCGGCCTTCGTCATCGCGTTGATGACCCGATCCATCGCATCCCCGCCGCGCGGGTCGGTCAGATTGGCCAACAGCTTGAGCACGAAACGCATCAGCGTCGGGTGCGGCATGCCGTGTTTGGTGGCGATCCGCATGATCTCGGGGCGGCCGATCAGTTTCACGAAGATGCCGCCCAGCCGGTAGTAGCCGCCGAGCCGCGCCTTCAGCTCGTTTGGGTACGCCAGCAGCGCGCGCTCGCGTTCCGGGCCGGCCGGGCGGGCGAGGGCCTGGACCATGACCTCCGCGGCCAGTTCGCCGGACTCCATCGCGTACGCGATGCCCTCACCGTTGAACGGGTTGACCATGCCGCCCGAGTCACCGACCAGCAGCACACCCCGGGTGTAGTGGGGCACCCGGTTGAAGCCCATCGGCAACGCGGCACCGAGGATCGGGCCGTCGGCGTTGGTCTCGTCGGTCATCCCCCAGTCTTCCGGGGTGTTGGCGAGCCAGTCGGTGAGCAGCCGGCGGTAGTTGGTCTTGCCGAACGCCGAGGACGAGTTGAGCACGCCGAGCCCGACGTTGACCCGCCCGTCACCGAGGCCGAAGATCCAGCCGTACCCGGGCAGCAGGTTGTCACCGCTGTCCTTGCTGCGCAGCTCCAGCCAGGACTCCAGGTAGTTGTCCTCGTGCTTGGCCGGCGAACGGTAGTAGCGGCGGACGGCCACACCGATCGGCCGGTCCTCCCGCTTGGCCAGCCCGAGCGCGAGCGGGAACCGGCCGGAGACGCCGTCCGCGGCGACGACCAGCGGGGCGTGGAAGGTGGTGGGCTCCTTGCCCGGCCCGACCTCCGCCTCGACGCCGGTGACGCGGCCATCGTCGTCGAGCACCGGGCCCAGCACGTTGACGCTGGTCCGCAGTTTCGCGCCGGCGGCCACCGCCCGCTGGGCGAGCAGGTCGTCGAAGTCCAGGCGCGTGCGCACCAGACCGTAGTTGGGGAAGCTGGCCAGCTCCGGCCAGTCCAGTTCGAGGCGCACCCCGCCGCCGATGACCCGCAGACCGCGGTTGTGCAGCCAGCCTGCCTCGGGCGAGGTGTCCACACCCATCCGGACGAGCTGGCGCACCGCGCGGGGGGTCAACCCGTCGCCGCAGACCTTCTCCCGGGGGAACTCGGTCTTCTCCAACAACAGCACCCGTACGCCGTGCCGGGCCAGGTGGTACGCGGTCGCTGACCCACCGGGACCGGCGCCCACGACAATGACGTCGGCATCGTGTTCCACCGCGGTCATTTCGCGCCTCCTCCCGCACGCTCGTGAAATGCTTCACAAGCCAGACGGGACGAGTGTATGACCGGCGTCATACCAGCGCAGGATCAGGGGTACCTAACTCGCCGATGTGACAGCTCACCACCGTCCACAGCGGTCAGGCGTCACGCCGGGCTGGAGGCGTCCAGGCCCGCATCGACCCGAATTGTCTCCGGTAGATGCTCGCGGAGCGCCCCACCCGCCGCCCGGTCCAGAGCCGCCAACACCTCGGCGACCACCTGCCGGACCTCCACCGGGTCGGCACCGGCCAACTCGCGCAACTGGGAGATGAGTTCGGCCGCGTCGTCGTCGGTGGCGGCCACCGGGTCCGCCGGGTCTGCTCCGGTCATGCGATCGAGCGTACCGGGCAAAGTGGACTAAAGACCGATATTAACGAAACCTGAATAATGTCCGTACCGGGCGGGTGCGGTACCCCGCTACTCGCGGATCCCCCGGTGCAGGGCCACCACGCCACCGGTCAGGTTGCGCCACGCCACGCGCCCCCACCCGGCCGCCGCCACCCGGCCGGCCAGCGCGGACTGCGCCGGCCAGGCCCTTACCGACTCGGCGAGATACACGTACGCCTCGGGGTTGCTCGACACAGTGCGGGCCACCGCCGGCAGCGACCGCATCAGGTACGACAGGTAGACCGTCCGGAAGACCGGATTGACCGGGGTGCTGAACTCGCAGACCACCAGCCGGCCGCCCGGCCGGGTCACCCGGGCCAACTCACGCAGCGCCGCGTCGGTGTCGTTGACGTTGCGCAGCGCAAACGAGATGGTCACCGCGTCGAAGCTGGCGTCGGCGAACGGCAGCCGCAGCGCGTCCCCCGCCAGCAGCGGCACCTCGGGCCGGACCCGCTTACCGGTGTGCAGCATGCCCAGCGACAGGTCGACCCCGACCGCGTACGCCCCGGACTGGGCCAGCTCGCGCGTCGAAACGCCGGTGCCCGCCCCCACGTCCAGGACCCGCTCACCCGGCCGCAGCCCGAGCGCCGCCCGGGTGGCCCGCCGCCAGGAACGATCCTGTCCCAGCGAGATCACCGTGTTGGTCAGGTCGTAACGCTCTGCCACGCCGTCGAACATCGCGGCGACCTCGTGCGGCTGCTTGTCCAGACTGGCGCGCTGGCCCTGCGGGGTACGGCTCACCCCCTCACTCTGCCAGCCGCCCGCCAACCCTCGTTCGCTGGGTGGGCGGCACACACCCGGTACGCGAAAGGGCGGGGTGGTCGCCCACCCCGCCCTCGCGTCGTGCCCGCGTCAGTGACAACTCGGTCAGGACGCCTCTCGCCATCGCACCCGTCGCTGGCGCGCCTCGTCTGCGCGCCGCTGGTCAGGGCACCGGTGTCAGTCGGTCGACTTCTCGTCGGTCGGCGAGACCAGGACCACCTTGCGGCGACGGGTGAGCACCAGCAGCGCCCCACCCACCAGCAGGATGATCACGCCGATGCCGCCGATCAGCCCGACCTGCACACCGGTCACCGGCAGGCCGCCACCGCCCGGGCCACCACCCGCGGAGCCACCACCGGCACCCGGCGAGGCGGTAGTGCCCGGCGTCGCCGTACCGCTGGGGATCGGCGTCGGCGTGCCCGTCGCGGTCGGCGTGGCCGTCGGCGTCTCCGTCGCTGTCGGCGTCGGCGTGGGCTTCTCCGTCGGGGTCGGGGTCGGGGTGACGGTGGGCGTCTCGGTCGGCGTGACAGTCGGCGTCGGCGTGACCGTCGGCGTCTCGGTCGGGGTGACAGTCGGCGTCGGCGACTCGGTCGGCGTGACCGTCGGCGTCGGCGTCGGCGTCTCCGTCGGAGTGACAGTCGGCGTCGGCATCGGCGACTCGGTCGGGGTGACAGTCGGCGTCGGGGTCGGCGTCTCCGTCGGGGTCGGCGACTCCGTCGGCGTGACAGTCGGCGTCGGCGTCGGCGACTCGGTCGGGGTGGCCGTCGGCGTCGGGGTCGGCGACTCGGTCGGGGTGACAGTGGGCGTCGGCGTCGGGTCGACGGCCAGGTCGACGAAGACGTCGAAGATCGCCTGGTTGTCGCCCTCGTCGATCTCGGTGAAAGCCTTCCGCTGGGCGGTGTTGGCCCGCCGCGGCTGCTCCTCGGGCCTGCCGGCTGCCACGTCCAGGCCGTGCGCCACCAGCTCGCCGACCCGCAGCACGGGCTCGGTGACGTCCTTGCCGACTGTCACCTTGATGTCCGCGGTGTAGTAGTCGCCGGGCCGGATCACCGCGCCGTCGTCCTGGCAGAGCGCCTGAGCGACGCCGAAGGTCTGCGTGGTGCACGTGTCCGGCAGGGTGTCGAAGGTGACGCCCGCCGGGAGGGTCAACACGTAGGCGAGGCCGGTGGCCTTGCGGCTGCCGTCGTTGTAGACCGCCCAGTCGACCGGCACCGTCTCGCCCGGCCGCACCGGCCGAAGGTCGGGGTCGTCGCCGTTGACGCCGTTCACCACGACGTTCGCGTTGACGTCCTGCACCCAACTGGTCAGGTCGTATCCGGGCTCGGTGACGGTGATGTCGTGCTCGACCTTGTTGTCGTCCTCGTTCGGGTCCTCGGTGGCCGAGCGGATGGTGACCACCAGAGTGCCGGCGTCACCCTTGCCACCGGTGGAGAAGATCGGGATACCGAAGTCCTCGCTGGTGCCGGCGGCCAGGTCGCCGAGGCGGCAGGTGAACTTCTTGCCGTTCACCCGGCAACCGTCGGGCACCACGACCCGTACCTTGTTCGTCTTCAGCTTGCTGGTGTCCACTGTGTAACTGACACCCTTGGCGTCTTCCTTGCTCCGGGTGTTGTCGACCGAGAACTTGAACGGCTTGCTCTTGGCCTCCGTCACACCCTTGGCCAGGTTGTAGCTGAGCGGCACCAGGGCCAGGTCGGCCTCCTCGGCCGCCAGCACTGGAGCGGCCACGGCGGCGATGCCGCCGGCCGCGAGCAGCGCCACGACACTGGCGCGTACCAGCGTCGAGCGGTGGAACGCTGTCATCAGTCCCCCGGGGGTAGGGAAGAAAGAATGGTTGCGGAACGAGCGGACGTTATCGGAGGCCGATCTGCCACGCCAGCAGGCGGAGCCGTTTTCATCCGTCCGGTCCGAGCTGGGCAGACAGTACGGGCGGGATGGTCACCCATCCCGCCCGTACTGCCGTGCGTTATATGAACGACCCGCAGCGGGCCGATGGAGGACAGCCTCTTCCGTCGATGGTGGCGACGGATATGAGCCGGGACGCTAGCCGCCGACGATCATCTCCACCAGCCCCGCACCGGAGAGGCTGACGCTGCGGCGGCGGGGACCACCCGTACCGCCGGGGTGATCCGGCGGGAGCATGAGCGTCGATCAGCCGAACGGCCGGGTGCCGACAGTCAGCTGACGTCCACCAGGGGCAGGGATCGACCCGCGCCGCCGCCGGGCAGCGCGATCGAGGAGAAGTGCGAGACCACCCGCTCATCGGTCGGGTCGTCGGCCGGCGTGTGGTGCACGGCGAGCCGGTTGTAGAGGGTGTCGCGCTGCGCCGGGATCCGGTCCGCCGAGCGGATCATGCCGATCAGCTCGTGCAGGTTGGAGCGGTGCCGGGCACCGGCGGAGGAGATGACGTTCTCCTCCAGCATGATCGAGCCGAGGTCGTCCACGCCCATGTGCAGCGCGAGCTGCCCGACGTCCTTGCCGGTGGTCAACCAGGACGCCTGCAGGTGCGGCACGGTCTCGAAGAAGAGCCGGGCCACCGCGACCAGCCGCAGGTATTCCAGGGTGGTCGCCTGGGTGCGGCCCTTGAGGTGGTTGTTCTCCGGCTGGTACGTCCACGGAATGAAGGACCGGAAACCGCGGGTGCGGTCCTGCACGTCACGGATCATGCGCAGGTGCTCGATCCGCTCGGCGTGCGTCTCGCCGGTGCCCATCATCATGGTGGCGGTCGACTCGATGCCCTGCCGGTGGGCCAGCTCCATGACCTCCAGCCAGCGCTCGCCCGACTCCTTGAGCGGGGCGATCGCCTTGCGGGGCCGCTCGGGCAGCATCTCCGCGCCGGCGCCGGCGATCGAGTCCAGCCCGGCGGTCTTGATCCGGGCGATGGCCTCGTCCAGGCTCACCCCGGAGACCTTGGCCATGTGCAGGATCTCGCTGGGGCCGATCGAGTGGATGACCAACTGCGGGTACGCCTGCTTGACCGAGGAGAACAGCTCCTCGTAGTACTCCACGCCGTAGTCCGGGTGGTGCCCGCCCTGGAGCATCACCTGGGTGGCGCCCAGCTCGACCGCCTCGCCGCAGCGGCGCAGGATCTCCTCGGTCGGGTGGGTCCACCCTTCCGTGTGCTTGGGCGCCCGGTAGAACGCGCAGAACTTGCACGCCGTCACGCAGACGTTCGTGTAGTTGATGTTGCGGTCGATCAGGTAGGTGACGACGTTGTCCGGGTAGCGCCGCCGACGCACCGCGTCCGCCGCCTCGCCCAACGCGTGGAAGGGCGCCTCGGTGTAGAGCAGCAGCGCCTCCTCGGGCGTGATCCGCCCGCCGTCAGCGCCACGCTGCAGGATGTCGTCGATCTCCCGGCTCACCGTCACACCCCGAGCCTACGTCGGCCCACCCGACTCGACCGCCGGACCCCGCTGGGTGCGGCACGTCCCACAGCCGTCAGTCTTCGCGTACCTCGACGTGGACGCCGTAGGTGCCGCGCAGCTCCGCCGCGAACTCCGGTCCCGCCCACGCCGGCACGTACGCCTGCCACCACGGCTGCTCGGAGCGGCCCGGCATCGGCCGCGCGGAGAGCACCGCGCGGAACCGCTCGTCCGCCGCCTCGATCCGCTCCCGGACCCACCCCATCTGCGGAAAGCCGGACAGCCGTTCGTCGGTCAGCACCCGTTCGATGGCGTCGCGGACGCTGAGGTCGAACCAGTACTCGTCGAGGTTGTCGTGATAGCCCGCCTCGCAGAACTCGACGAACTGCTCCCACCCCTCCACGTAGCCGGTCGGCCGCCGTCCCCCGGCGACCTCGGCGAACCGCTCGACGAACTCCCTGTCGTTCGGCGTCGTCATGCGTCGTAGTCGACGGTGAGCTTGTCGGTGGTCGGGCTGGACTGGCAGGTCAGCACGTAGCCGGCGGCCAGTTCGTCGGGCTCCAACGCGTAGTTGCGGGCCATCGTGACAGCGCCGTCGACGACCTTCGCCTTGCAGGTCGAGCAGACGCCACCCTTGCAGGCGTACGGCAGCTCGCCCCGCACCTTGAGCGCGGCGTCCAGCACCCGTTCCTCGCGACCCATCGTGAAGCTCGACGACCGGCCGTCCAGCACGATGGTCACCTCGGCCCCGGCGCCCGCCTGGTCGACGGGTCGACGGACCGGCTCCGGCGGCGTGTCGACGTGGAACAACTCGGTGTGCACCGCCGACTCGGGCAGCCCGCGTGCGGTGAGCACGTCCCGGACGTCGACCACCATGCCGTACGGGCCGCAGAGGAACCACTCCTCGATCAGGTCGCCCGGCACGATGGTGCCCAGCAACCGGCCCAGTCGCTCGGCGTCGATCCGACCGGAGAGCAGCGGCGACTCGCCCTGTTCCCGGGAGAGGACGTGCACCAGGTGCAACCGGGTCGGGTAGCTGTCCTTCAGGTCGGCCAACTCCTCGGCGAACATCACAGTGTTCGCCGTGCGGTTGCCGTACACCAGTGTGAAGGTGCTGGCCGGTTCGACGGCCAGGGCGGTCGCTACCAGCCCGAGCACCGGCGTGATGCCGGAGCCGGCGACGACAGCGCCGTAGTGCCGCACCCGGTCCGGCGCGAACGCCGTGGTGAAGGTGCCCAGCGGCGGCAGCACCTCGACGGTGTCGCCGCCGCGCAGCGCCCCGCAGGCGAACGCCGAGAACGCGCCGCCGGGGATCTCCCGCACCCCGATCCGCAACCGGCCGTGCCGGGCCAGGTCGTCGGGGGTGGAGCAGATCGAGTACGACCGGCGCACGTCGGCGCCGTCCTCGGCGGCTCGCCGCACTGTGAGGTGCTGGCCCGCGCGGAACGCGAAGGTTTCCCGAAGTTCCTCGGGTACGGCGAAGGTGACCGCCACGGAGTCGTCGGTGAGCCGGTCGACGGCGGCTACGGACAACGGGTGGAAGACCGGCCGGCGGCGAACCGGGCGGGTGATGGTGACAGTCACAGCGCCTTCAGGTGGTCGAAGGGTTCGGAGCAGGAACGGCACCGCCACAGTGCCTTGCAGGCGGTGGAGCCGAACCGGCTGACCTGCTCGGTCTCCGGCGAGCCACACTGCGGGCAGCGGACCGCGAGCGTCAGCGACACGACGCCGGCGGTGCCCACCGGGGCCGGCGGGGCGATCCCGGCGGCGGCGAGCTTGGCCCGCCCACCCTCGGAGATCCAGTCGGTGCTCCACGGTGGGCTGTAGACGGTCCGGACCTCCGCGTCCGGGTGGCCGGCAGCGGCGAGCGCGCGGCGGATGTCGGCCCGGATCACGTCCATCGCCGGGCAGCCGGTGTAGGTCGGGGTGATGGTGACGGTGACCCGCCCACTGGCCGGATCCTCGTCGACCGCGCGCAGGATGCCCAGCTCGTCGATGGTGATGACCCGGATCTCCGGGTCCACGACGCTCGCGGCGGCCTGCCGTGCGCTCGCCCTGCCGGTGGCGTTCGCGATGGTGGGGCTCGCGCTCCTCGGGCTCACCACTTCGCTCCGGGGTGGGCTCGGTGCAGCACCTGCATCTCGGCGAGCAGGTAGGCCAGGTGCTCGGTGTGCACACCGGTCCGCCCACCGGCGGGGGCCCAGGCACCACCCGGCTGGGTGAGCGTCGCCTCGGCCAGCACCGGGCCGACGACCTCGTCGAACGCCGGCCGCAGAGTGGCCGGGTCGACCGGCGCCGCCGGGTCCGCGACGAACAACTCGTGGGTGTACGGCCACACCTGGTCGACGGCCGCCTGCATCCGACGATGCGACTCCTCGGTGCCGTCACCGAGCCGCTTCACCCACAGCGCGCCATGGTCCAGGTGGTACGCCGACTCCTTGCGCGCCTTCGCGCCGATCGCGGCCAACCGCTCGTCCGGACAGCCGGCCAGCGCCGTGTACAGCGGCAGTTGGTACGCCGCCAGGAAGAACAGCTTCGCCATCGTCACCGCGAAGTCGTCGTTGGGCAGCTCGACCAGGAGCACGTTGCGGAACTCGCGGTCGTCGCGCAGGTACGCCAGCGCGTCCTCGTCGCGGCCGGCGCCCTCCAGCTCGCCCGCGTACGACAGCAGCAGGCGCGCCGCGCCGAGCTGGTCGAGGGCGATGTTGGCCAGCGCGATGTCCTCTTCCATCTCCGGCGCGCGGGTGGTCCACTCGGCCAGCCGCTGGGCCGCGATCAACGCGTCGTCGGCGAGGGAGAGAGTGAAGTCGAAGGGCCCGTTCACAGGTGGGCCACCCCGTCCGGCACCTCGTAGAAGGTGGGATGGCGGTAGACCTTGTCGGCGGCCGGGTCGAAGAAGGCGTCCTTCTCGTCCGGGCTGGACGCGGTGATCGCGCCGGCCGGCACCACCCAGATCGACACACCCTCCTGGCGGCGGGTGTAGAGGTCGCGGGCGTTGCGCAGGGCAAGCTCAGCGTCGGGGGCGTGCAGGCTGCCGACGTGCGTGTGCGACAGCCCACGCCGGGCCCGCACGAAGACCTCCCACAGAGGCGAATGACTCGTCATGCCGGGTTGCTTGGCTTGCTCGCTACGCTCGCTCACGCGGCCACCGTCTCCTTCTGTCCCGCCCGCTTCGCGGCGTATGCCGCGGCGGCCTCGCGTACCCAGGCGCCGTCGGCGTGCGCGGCCCGGCGGTGGGCCATCCGCTCCCTGTTGCACGGCCCGTCGCCGGAGATCACCTGCATCAGCTCGTCATAGTCCGGCTGGGTGTAGTCGTACGCCTGCCGCTCGTCGTTCCAGCGCAGGTCGGCGTCGGGGATGCGCAGCCCGAGGATCTCGGCCTGCTGGACGCACATGTCGACGAAGCGCTGGCGCAGATCGTCGTTCGAGAAGCGCTTGATCTTCCAGGCCATCGACTGGGCGGAGTGCGTGGAGTCGCCGTCCGGCGGGCCGAACATGGCCAGCGACGGGTACCACCAACGGTCCACGGAGTCCTGGGCCATCGCATGCTGGGCGGGGGTGCCGTGCGCCAGGGTGTGCAGGATCTCGTAGCCCTGCCGCTGGTGGAACGACTCCTCCTTGCAGACCCGGATCATCGCGCGGGCGTACGGGCCGTACGAGCAGCGGCAGAGCGGCACCTGGTTGACGATCGCCGCACCGTCCACCAACCACCCGATGGCGCCAACGTCGGCCCAGCTGAGGGTGGGGTAGTTGAAGATCGAGCTGTACTTCTGGCGGCCGTCGAGCAGCAGTTGGACCAGCTCGTCGCGGCTGATGCCGAGGGTCTCGGCGGCGGCGTAGAGGTAGAGGCCGTGACCCGCCTCGTCCTGCACCTTGGCCAGCAGGATCGCCTTGCGCTTGAGCGACGGCGCCCGACTGATCCAGTTGCCCTCCGGCTGCATGCCGATGATCTCGGAGTGGGCGTGCTGGGCGATCTGCCGGATCAGCGTCCGCCGGTACGCGTCGGGCATCCAGTCGCGGGGCTCGATCTTCTGCTCGGCGTCGACGACCTCGGCGAAGTACGCCGCCAGGTCCTCGTCCGGCGCGGGCCCGCCACGCCGCCCGCGCGCCGCCGCTGCCCGCAGCTCGGCCTCGGCGGCCTCGACCTCGCCCAGCAGGCCGCCGGATGCCTCGTCGGTGGCGCCGTTCGGGGCGGAGAAGTCGTTGCCATACATGAGGCTAAGTGTTACAGCTTGCGCCGCGTTGCACCAGGGGGTGTAACAGGAATCCGCGCATCCCATCTGTGAGCGCATGAGCGCTTTGCGCTACTTGGACACCGTCATCTCGTCGTGACCTAGGCCACGAAACAAAGGTGAATCCCTGCAAAAACCTCATACCGGCCCCATAGCCCGCCTTTATCGCAGGTTGCCTAGTGTCGAACCCTGGCGGTCCGCCGGTCCGGACGTAGACTTCTGCCGGACAACCGATCGGCTGCCGACATCGACATATCTACTGAGGCCATCTCCCCCGGCCCCGGCGATCGCATCCGATTCGTCCCGACGACAAGCCGGTCCCCCCGGCCCTGACACCTGGAGTTCACCCACTCATGCGATCTCGCGTGACCCTGGTGCTCGCCATCACGGCAGTCGTGCTCGGCGGCGTCCTACTGGTCCCCACCGCGTACGCCCGACTCGCCAGTGACGACAGCGGCGGAGGTACGTCGACCGTCGCCGCGCCCGCGCCCACCCCACCACCGCCGCCCACCCTGGCGGCCGGCCCGGTGTCGGTGAGCTTCAAGGGTGAGTTCTTCTCATGGGCCCTGATGGATCGCAAGACGGGCAAGATCTCCGGGTCGTCGAACATGACCGCGACCAGCTCCACCGAATCGATGATCAAGGCGTGGATCGTCTCCGACTACCTGCGACAGCTCGGCGACAGGGAACCGCCCGCAGCGATGAAGGAGGCGGCTCGACTCGCCATCGTCGACAGCAACGACAAAGCCGCCAACAAGGTCCACGCCGCTGCGGGTGGCTCCTACAAGCCCTCGTCGAGCAGCGTTCCGGACGCGGTGATCCAACGGGCGATCAAGATCTGCGGGCTGACCGACACCAAGCGCGGCAACACGCAGCCGTACACCGGCTTCTGGAGCTATACCCGCATGTCTCCCCGGGACGCGGTCCGGGTCGGCGACTGCATCGCCGACGGTAAGGCTGCCGGCCCGAAGTGGACCAAGTGGGTGCTTGACCAGATGAGCAAGGTCAAGGGCACCACCGCGGCCAAGGACCAGAAGGCCTCGTACGGTGGTGGCCGCTGGGGGATCATCGACGGTCTACCGAAGTCGATCACCGCACAGGGTCCGGTCAGCATCAAGAACGGCTGGACCCCGATCTATGGCGACGGCAACTGGCACGTCAACTGCCTCGCCGTCACCAGCAAGTGGAGCCTCGCGGTGATGCTGCGCTACCCGATCAGAACCGGTCTGGACTACGGCGCGAAGGTCTGCGCCAGTGTGGCCACCCAGCTGGTCACCCCGCAGCCGGGCGCCGCGCTCAAGGTGCCGCAGCAGCCGGTCGGGAAGCTCTGATGGCCGGCAACCGTCGGGTCGATCGCGGCGGCGGCGAGACCTCTCCGATTCGGCTGATCGCCGTCGCGGTCATCCTCGTCGGGCTGGTCCTGGTGTCGTTGCGGCTACTACCCGGGTCGCCGTTCGAGTCGTCCGCAGCGGCCAAGTGGGGTGACGCGGGCTCCGGCACCAGCGACCGCCCCACCGGCGCCGGTACCGACCGCAGCGCCCGCCAGCCGTCCTCGCCGTCACCGAGCCCCAGCCCGTCGCTGGAGCCGCTGCCCTTCGTGGCCAAGAACCTCGATCTGGACATCGAGGGCTGGTACTCCTGGAGCGTCCTCGACCGCCGAACCGGAAAGATCATCGGTTCGAAGAACATGGGCGAGACCAGCACGACCGCCTCGATGATCAAGGCCTGGATCGTTGCCGACTACCTGCGTCGCGCTGCCGATGCCGGCCAGACGCCGAGCGACGCGAAGCTCGCCGACGCGACGCGGATCATCCGGGACAGCGACAACACCCGGGCCGAACAGTTCTACAACCAGGTCGACCGGGACGCCTCGATCAAGCGGCTCATCTCCATGTGCAAACTGACCGACAGCAGTGTCGCCCCCGACGGCGGCTGGAGCCGGACGGCGCTGTCCCCCCGGGACACCGCCCGGATGGGCAACTGCATCGTCACCGGCACCGCCGCCGGGCCGAAGTGGACCAAGTGGCTGCTCAACGAGATGAAGCTGGTTCGCGGTGCCGGTGACTTCGGCATCCGCAAGGCCTTCCCGGCTGCCGAGCAGAAGAAGATCGCCATCAAGAACGGGTGGATCGACCGGACCAGGGAGCAGGAGATGCACATCAACTGCCTGGCCATCGGCGACACCTGGACGATGGGCGTGATGGTCAAGTACCCGATCAACATGGGCTACGACTACGGCATGAAGAACTGCGAGAAGATCACCGAGGCGCTCCTGCGCCCCGGCACCTGAGTCGCTCAGGCTGACGCCGGCCGCACCGACCCGAGGGCTGCGAGCCGAGGTCTGGCGGCTCGGCGTCTGGCGGCTCGGCGCTTCGCCGGGCCCACTTGGCAGCGGTCAGCCGGCGAAGAACTCCGGGCCGCCGTCCGGCAGCGCCGGGGCCTCGCCGATGGCGGCGGCCCGCCGAGCCCACTCGCGCAGCCCGGCGACCTGTCGGTCGCCGAGGGAGAAGTCGAGGGTTCGGAAGTACGTGGCAAGCGTCTCCGCGTCGAAGGTCTCCCAGCGGGCAGCCGCCTCGGCGACCTGGTCCAACTCCGCCAGGCAGAGATCCCGCGAGCGCAGGAAGGCCTCGTGCACCTCCTTCACCAGGCCCGGATGGGCGGCGGCGAAGTCGCGGCGGACCGCCCAGACGGCGAAGACCATCGGCAGCCCCGTCCACTCCCGCCACGCCTGCCCGAGGTCGGTGACAGTGAGGCCCTTCCGCGGCGCCTCGTAGTACGCCCGCAGCGCCACGTCCCCGATCAGCACGGCGGCGTCGGCCTCCAGCAGCATCTGGGTCAGATCCGGCGGGCAGCGGAAGTACTCGGGTCGCACGTTGTACTGCTCGGCGAGCAGCAGCTGAGCCAGCATGACCCCGGTCCGCGAGGTGGAGCCGAGCGCCACCCGCGCGCCGTCCAGCTCGCCCAGGGGTCGGGTGGAGACCATGTTGACGGAGAGCACCGGACCGTCGCTGCCCACCGCCAGGTCCGGCAGGAGCAGCAGCTCGTCGGCGTGCTTCAGATACTCCAACAGCGTGATCGGGCCGATGTCGAGGTCGCCGGCGACCAGCGCCGCGCTCAACCGGTCCGGCGAGTCCTTGTGCAGGTCGACGTCGAGCAGTGCACCGGAGCGCATCAGACCCCAGTAGATCGGCAGGCAGTTCAGGAACTGGATGTGCCCGACCCGCGGGCGTGCGATGCGCTCAGCCATGGCCCGACCGTATCCCCGGCGGCTGGCTCCGGCTCGGCGGGTCGGCCCGGAGTGGCCAAGCCCGCACTTGACGACCGTCGTGCCGCCCCGGTCACGAACGGCACGAAGACCAGCACCACCAGCAGCCCGACCACACCGACACCGGCGATCAGCGGACGAGGCGGAACGACAGCGAGCAACGCCCCGCCGATCAGAAAGCCCGCCATCGAGCCGCCCTGCACCGCCGCGCCGTAGCTGGCGTACGCCCGGGCGCGCATCGCCTCCGGTACCCGCCGAGCGGTGAGCAGGTTGGCGAAGACGTTCTCGCCACCGTTGGCGGCACCACCCACCAGCCAGAGCGGCACCAGCACACCCGCCGCCGGCACCATCGACGCCAGCAACACCATCAGGCTGCACACGGCCAGAGTGGCAAGCACTCCCCGTACCAACGCGCCGTCGTCGTCAAGCCGCCTGGCAAGTCGTACGGCGAGCCAGGTTCCCGGCAGCATGCCGGCCATCCACGCGGCACTGACCAGGCCGTACGTGGTCGCCGAACCCTCCAACGTCTCCCTGATGAAGAAGACCTCGATCACGTTGATGCCGCCGATCGCCGCGATCACCACAGCGGTACTCGCCACCATGACGAGCATCAGCGGATCGCGGCGCAGTCGCCAGCCGATCTCCGTACCCCCAGGGGTTGCCACGCCGCCCGAAACGGCCGGGCCGCTCACCGCCGTGGCCGGGCTGGCGGCGGCCTCGCTGCTCACGGCGGCGCGGGACCGGCCGCCGCGTCGGGTCCGCAGCAGCAGGCCCGCGACCACGAGCGCCAGGTAGGTCGCGGCATCGAGGAGCAGCGGTACGCGCGTGCCGAACTGTCCCACCAGCAGGCCGGCCAGCACCGGGCCTCCGAGCGCACCGAGCGAGACAGCGGTCTGGCTGATCGCGCTGGCTCGCGGCAGGTCGGCCGGACGGACCATCGCCGGCAGCAGCGCGGCGAGACAGGGTTGGGTGACCGCGAGCCCGCAGGCCAGCAGGGCGACGAGCCCCACCACCAGGACCGGATGCTCGACAACGGCGAGCAGCGCGCAGATTGCGGCCTGCCCGAACCCGATGGTCACCAGCAGGGTACGGCTGTCAGTCCGGTCGGCGAGTCTGCCCGCGAGTGGGGCGAGGACCACAAGGGGCAGGGTGGCGGCCAGCAGCAGCCCCGACACGGCCAGCCCGCCGGCGCCGGCACCCTGTAGCGCCAGCGCCAGGGCGGTCGCGGCGAGGAAGTCGCCGCAGATCGTGGTGCCTCGAGCGGCGGCGGCGAGCCACACGTCGGACCAGCGCGACTCGTCAGTTGTGAAGGACATACTTCGAAAATAATCCTTCACAACTGCTTCGTGCAAGCCTGGCTATGCCAGCGGCACCGTCCGGTACTGCACAGCGACAGTGCGCGCCCCCGCCGGCGGTTCACCCTGCCGCCGCCGCGGGTGATACGGCCGGAGCAGCGCCAGCACCGCCTCGTTCAACTCGACCAACTCCTCGGCGGTGAGGAGCAGCAGCGTGTCGCTGAACAGGGCCGTGTCGTACCACTCGGCCGGCTCGTCCCCGGCGCGGCGCAACCAGTCCCGGGTCCGCTCCATGGCCCGGACCGCATGCGCCTCCACCAGCGCCTGCTCGGCCGCACGCGCCTCAGGCCCGGCATCACGACCCGCCTCGACCAGCACACTCACACTCGGCACACGCCACAACCGCTCGCGCGCGTCCCCCCGACTCGGCGCCTGCTCAACCAGACCGAACTTCGCCAGCGCCCGCAGGTGGTAACTGGTTGCGCTCGGCGACAGCCCGACGATCTCGGCGCACTCGGTGGCAGTCCCACCGCTCTCACGGCTGTTCAGGTACTCCATGATCGCGATCCGGGCCGGATGGGCCATCGCCCGCATCACCTGGGGGTCGCTGATCGTCATCCGGCGCGATTCGGAGCGGGCCTCGGTCATACGCCCATGATCCCGCCAGCCCACCCCAACCTGCCATCACCCCCGCAGCGCGGCCCGACCGCGCGGCCAGCGCGGGCTTGGCGGACGGCCTCGGCGGACGGCCTCGGCGGACGGGCAAGCGGGGCACGGCGAGCGGGCAGCTCCCGGTGATCGACTCGACTTCCTGGAAACCGGGGTGTCTCACCGGCCCAGACACCGCGACTTCCTGAAAGCCGAGTCGATCAACCAGAGACGCGGCCCTCACGGCACGGCACGGCACGGCGCGGGGCGGGGCGGGGCGGGGCGGGCGGGCGGGCGGGCGGGCGGGGCGTTATCGCCCAGCGAAGCCGGCCAGGCAACACGCCGTCTCGGACAGGTGGTCGCGTCGGTAATTCGCTGGATACGTCGGGTTGGGGGGCGTAGGGTTGCAGCCCGCTTGACGGCCGAGGTGAGCTGCACCGGAACGGACGTCTTCGCGCCGGGCGGCCGGCCATCCGCCCCCGGACACGCGAGCGCGCAGCAGATGTGACCGATGGGACGTCAGCATGCCCGCACTTGACCTCGACACCCAGCTCAGCACCGAAACCGACCTCGACGCGGACCTGGCCGCCGAACGCGCACACCTCACCACCTCGCGGGCGGCGCTGGCTCGGATGCGGGAGCGGGCCGAGTCGCTCTTCGCCACCGGTGACCAGGTGGCCGGCGACGCGTACGCGGCCGAGACGCTCGGCCGCACCCTGGCCCGCCGGGTCGCCGAGCTGGCCGACGACCCGACCACTCCGCTCTTCTTCGGCCGCCTCGACTTCGGCGGCGCCCCGAACAACAGCACCACTGACAACGGGACCACCAACAACGGGAGCACCGACAACAGCACCACTGACCACAGCACCACCAACAGCGGGACCACTGACAACAACACCGTCGAGGGCAGGACCACCGACAGCAGGATCAGGGGCGACGGGACCACTGCGGGCGGGCCCGCCAGCGACCCGACCGCGCCCGACACCAGCGGCGATCATCACGGTCGGCGGTATCACGTGGGGCGGCGGCATGTCACTGATGAGCGTGGCGAGCCGTTGGTGCTGGACTGGCGGGCACCGGTCTCCCGCTCGTTCTACCGGGCCAGTGTGCGGGATCCGCAGGGGGTGGCGGTTCGGCGGCGGTTCGGGTTCAGCAATGGTGTGCTGACCAGCTTCGAGGATGAGCGGTTGGATCGGGGCGAGGAGCTCGGTACGACAAGTCGGATCCTCACCGCCGAGATCGAGCGTCCGCGCGTCGGGCCGATGCGGGACATCGTCGCGACGATTCAGCCGGAGCAGGACGAGCTGGTCCGGGCTGACCTCGCCGACTCGATCTGTGTGCAGGGCGCGCCGGGTACGGGGAAGACCGCGGTGGGTCTGCACCGGGCGGCGTACCTGCTCTATCTGCATCGGGAGCGGTTGCGGCGGGCGGGTGTGCTGATCGTCGGGCCGAACCGGGCGTTCCTGTCGTACATCGCGGCGGTGCTGCCGGCGCTCGGTGAGGTCGAGGTCGAACAGGCCACTGTGGAAGAGTTGATCACCCGGGTGTCGGTCCGGGCGGTTGAGGCGCCGGCGGTGGCAGCGCTCAAACACGACGTACGGATGGCGAGCGTGTTGCGGCACGCGGTGCAGGCGCAGATCGGCACCCCTACCGAGTCGATCACCGTGTCGGACGGTTCGTTCCGCTGGCGGATCGGGGTGGATCCGTTGCACCGGATCGTCGAGGAGACCCGCCGGGAGGGGCTGCCGTACGGCACGGGTCGGGAACGCGTCCAGGCGCGGGTGGTGAGTCTGCTGCAACGGCAGGCCGAGGCGCGGCGTGCGGAGTCGCCCAGCGATGCCTGGCTGCGCCGGATGAGCCGCTGCCGGCCGGTGCTCGACTTCCTGGACGCGGTCTGGCCGGCGCTCACCCCGGAAGGGCTGGTGCACAGCCTGTTCTCCGATCCGGACCGGCTCGCCGCAGCGGCGGACGGGCTGCTCAGCGACGCCGAGCAGGCGCAGTTGATCTGGGCGAAGCCGGCCCGTACGCCGAAGGCGACCCGTTGGACAGCTGCCGACGCGGTGCTGATCGACGAGGCGACCGGGCTGTTGGAACGGCTCTCCGGGTTCGGGCACGTGGTGGTGGACGAGGCGCAGGACCTCTCCCCGATGCAGTGTCGGGCCATCGCCCGGCGCAGCGAGCACGGCTCGGTCACGCTCCTCGGTGACCTGGCCCAGGGCACCGCGCCGTGGGCGGCGACGGACTGGAGGGAATCCCTCGCCCACCTGGGCAAGCCGGACGCGGTGGTGGTGCCGTTGACGATCGGTTTCCGGGTGCCCGCCGCAGTCGTCGCGTTCGCGAACCTGCTGCTCCCGGCGCTCGCGGTGGACGTACCGCCGGCCGAGTCGCTGCGGCATGACGGCGGCCTGGACGTGCGTACGGTGACCGACCTGACCGCGGCGACGGTGGCCGAGGTGCGCGCGGCGCTCGCGCACGACGGCTCGGTCGGTGTGATCGCCGCTGACGACGCGGTCGACGGCCTGCGCGCGGCGTTGGCCGCGGCCGGTGTGGAAACCGCGACCGCCGACGACGTGGCGGCCGCGGAGCGGGTCACAGTGGTGCCGGCGACGCTGGTGAAGGGCCTTGAGTACGACCATGTGGTGGTGGTCGAGCCGGCGGCGATCGTCGCGGCCGAGCCGCGCGGGCTGCACCGGTTGTACGTGGTGCTCACCCGGGCGGTGTCCCGGCTGGCGGTGCTGCACGTTGCGCCGCTGCCCGCGCCGCTCGTCGGCGGGTCAGCCGGCTGACAGGGTCGGCGGGTCAGCCGGCTGACAGGGCCGCCGCGACCTCCCGCAGCGGGCGGCTGGAGTCGGCCAGCGGCACGTGGAACGACAGCCACGACCCGTCGGCGAAGTCGATCCGCAGCCGCTTCCAGTTCAACCGGTACCTGCCGACTCTGGCGGCGACGGTGGCGCGCGGGACGGACCCGAGCAGTTCGATGTCGGCCTGCGCCTGTTCGTCTGCCGCCGAGCTGGAGAGCAGCCCGACGGGTGCTGTCGCGCCGAGCAGCAGCCGCTGGTCGGTGACCCCCAGTACGAGGTTCCGGAGGCCGGGGCCCTTCGCCGCCACGGTCAGGGCCTGGTGCAGGACCGATGCCTGGGAGTCCGGTTCGCCTCGACCGCCGACACCGAAGAAGAGCCAGTCGACGGCATTGTCGGCCCGGCCGAAGGTGATGTTCGGTGACAGCACGTTGAGCAGGACACCCAGGAAGCCCGGCCCACCAGTGGCGGTTGGGGCCGACGGCTGGGAGGGCGGTGCCGGGGTCAGCCCGCCGCCCACTCGGACCTGGGCCACCGCGCGCACCCGCTCGTCGGCGGCCAGCAGCCGGGCGATCCCCTCGACGTACCGTGCCTGGCTCTCGTCGGCCGTCATCAGCGCCCCTCGTGGTCGCCGGGCTGGCGCGGACCGGCGCCCGGCGCGCCGATGACCTCACCGACCAACTCCCGGACCTGGGCCGCAGCGGCCTCCTGCGCCCGGTTGGCGGCTGCGGTGAACTCCTCGGCCAGGCTGTACGAATCCAGTCGCATCGCCCGTGCGTTCAGCTCCGTGGAGACGATCTTGCCGTCGGCGGCGGCGGTGACCCGCACCAGGCCGGAGTCGCTGACACCCTCGGCGGTGGTCTGCTCCAACTCCGCCATCCGGTCGGCGAGTTGCCGCTGCCATCCGTCCAGGTTGCGAGCCAGCGCCTCGATGCGGTCCAGGGCGGGGAAGGTCATGGCTGCCTCTCAGTTCACGATGGAGTCGAAGACATTCTGCACACCCGCTGTGTACGGGCCCAGGTCCTCGCTGTACGTGCCGTCCACCAGGTAGTTGCGGTCCTTGTGACCGTCGGAGATGTCGTGCAGGCCCACGCCGGTGTCCAGCAGAGCGCCGCCAAAGCCGGGGATGTTGACCGGCGAGACCTGATTGATGACGAACTTGCCGGGAAACAGGGTCTTGAGCTTCTCGACCTGGAAGGCGCGCCCCTCGGCCGTCCAGCCGCCTTTGCTGAGCAGCTTGTACTGCTTCTTGCGCTGCTTGAGCTCCATGACGGTGTCCGCGTACTTGCGGAGCTGCCCGGCGACCTTGCCCAGCCGGGCGGCGAGGCGGGTGAGCACCTCGGCGAACCGGGCGACGATCTTGACCATCCGACCAACAGTGGTGGCCAGCCGGGCCAGCACCCGAACCACGGTGGCGGCCAGCGAGACGCCGGCGCTCAGCGCCGCGGCCACCGCCGCGATGATCACCTCGGTGAGGAACCAGAGCAGGAACTCAAGGATCAGCTCGACCAGCAGATTGAACGCGTCCACCGCCGCGTTCGCCGCCTCGACCAGCACCTCCTTGGTGCCGTCGAGCCCCTGGGCGAGCTCCTCGATCGCCGCCTCCACCGATTCCATCGAGGCATGGAAGCTGTCGGCGGCGTCGCCGGTCCAGGCGCCGCGCAACCGGGCCCGGTCGGCGATCTGGTCACCGGCGATTTCCCGCACCGCCGCACCGGTGTCCAGGCAGAGCTGCGCAGCCCGCATCAGGTCGTCCGGTTCGCCAGCGACCAGCTCCAGCAGTTGCTCGAACGGCCAGAGCACCGCGTTGGAGAGCGGCTTGAAGGGTTCGGGTGTGCCCGAGACGATCTGCTCGAAGTAGGTCTTGTTGCGCTGCAACGCCTCGGTGCTCACGCGGGCACCGACCCGCTCGGAGTGGCGGCGCCACCCGACCAGGGGCCGGGCGCGATGACGTCGGGAGCGGGCGGGCGGCCGGGCACGAACAGGTCGGTGTTCGCCGCGTCAGTGCCGGTGTAGGCGGCGGCGGTGTCGGTGAGCCCTTCGGCGATGTCCGCCATCATCTCGGCACCGTCGGCGAGCCCCTGAAGGCACGCCTCGAACTGCTCGGCGTACGTCGCCGCGAGGCTGAAGGACGCCGGCATCACTCCGAAGGCGTGCCGGGGCACGTGGCCGTCGCCGAAGGCGCGGTGCAGCTCGCGAAAGCGGGCCGCCCGATCCTTGGACCCTGCGGCGAACGCCGTCAGGGCCTCCGGCTGGACCTCCAGCTCATTGCTCGGGCTTGACACGGACCCTCCCCTGTGGGCTGTGCGACGGATCAGTCGCCGCGACTCCCCACCATAGGCACTGCTCGCCGAGATCGGGGGTCCTGGCCGGTGCTGGCGGGGCCACCCAGCTCGACTTTGTATCGTAAAGTAGTTTGCGTGGACCTCGACGATGATTCACCACCCACCGACGCCGCGGCAGCGCTGCGGCTGATCCAGCACCAACGGTCGGCGACGGCACGCCGGCTCGACCCCGACGCCCGCCTGCTCTACTGGCCATGGGGTGTCGCCTGGCTGGTCGGTTTCGGGCTGTTCTTCCTGCGGTTCTCCCCCGGCGATCGGGCGCTGGTCTCACTGCCGAGCTGGCTGCCGCTGACAGTCCTCTTCGTCCTGCTCGCCAGCGCCGGGGCGATCCAGGCGGTGGTCAGCGTACGGGCCTACGGCCAGGTGACCGGCGAGTCCGCCCAGCGTGGACGCTGGTACGGGTACGCCTGGGCCCTCGGCTCGGTGAGCGTCTACGCGGGGCTGGGCCGGATCTCCGAGCACCTGCCGCACGACCTGGCGGCGCTGCTCTGGTCGGCGACCGCCGTCGGGCTGACCGGCGCGCTGCACATGGCGGGCGGGGCGGTCTGGCTGGACCAGGACCTGTTCCGGCTGGGCGTCTGGATCAGCGTGATCAACGTGATCGGGGCGATCGCCGGGCCGGGTTGGCACCCGCTCGTCGTGGCGGTGGCCGGCGGCGGCGGAATACTGGTGGCCGGCGCGCTCGCCCGGCGGCGACAGCGACAGCGACAGCAGCCGTGACCGAGCTGGATCCGGTCATCCACGCGCAGGCCCGGCTGCGGGTGGTGGCCAGCCTCTCCGCTCTCAACGTCGGCGACAAGATCGCGTTCCCCCGCTTGCAGGAGCTGCTCGCGATGACCGCCGGCAACCTCTCGGTGCACCTGCGCAAGCTCGAGGACGCCGGCTATGTGGAGATCAGCAAGACCCATCGTGGACGCACCCCGGCGACCCTGGTCGGGCTCAGCCGGCGAGGTCGGCTGGCGTTCGAGGAGTACACCGAATCGATCCGCGCCCTGCTCGACCCCACCCAGTCGAAGGAGCAGCCATGACCCTCGCCCGCGCCGAACAGGCCAGCCGCCGGTACGGCGACGTCCTCGCCCTCGACCGTGTCGACCTTGAGGTCCGGGCCGGTGAACTGGTCGGCCTGCTCGGGCCGAACGGCGCCGGCAAGAGCACCCTGATGAAACTGCTGGTGGGGCTACGCCGCCCCAGCTCGGGGCGGGTCGAGCTGTTCGGCGGAGACCCCCGCGACGCGGCGAGCCGGCGACACATCGGGGTCACGATGCAGGAGACCGGCCCACCCAGCACGCTGCGCGTCGGCGAGGTCGTCGACTTCGTCTCCGCGCACTACCCCGACCCGGTGCCCCGGGCGGAGCTGCTCGACCGCTTCGGCCTCGCCGACCTGGCCCGACGGCAGACCGGTGGGCTCTCCGGCGGCCAACGCCGCCGGTTGGCGGTGGCGTTGGCGTTCGTCGGCCGACCCCGCCTGGTGCTGCTCGACGAACCAACCACGGGCCTGGACGTGGCCGCCCGGCACACCCTGTGGGACGCGATCAGGGCGTTCCACGACGACGGCGGCACAGTGCTGTTGAGCAGCCACTACCTGGAGGAGGTGGAGGCGCTCGCCCACCGGGTGGTGGTCATCGGGCAGGGCCGGGTGCTCGCCGACGACACGGTGGACGCGGTGCGCGGCATCGTGGGCGTACGCCGGGTCAGCCTGGTCGCCGACGACCTGCCCGACCTGCCGGGGGTGGTCCGCACCGAACGGGTCGACGGTCGGTTGCACCTGCTCACCACCGACGCCGACGAGCTGGTCCGAGCGCTGGTCACGGCCCGGACCCCGTTCACCGACCTGGAGGTACGGCCGACCTCGCTGGAGGAGGCGTTCCTCGCCATCACCAGCGCAGACGTGCCAGCCGACACCGGCCGGCCCACCACCGCCGCTGCCGGCGGCCGACCCACCACAGTCTGAGGAGGCGACAGTGCAGCTCGCCCTGGTCCACGCCCGCTACCAACTCCTGGAGATCATCCGGATCCCGGTGGCCGTCTTCGGCAGCGCCTTCTTTCCGGCCGCCTCCATGATCTTCTTCGTGGTGCCGTTCGCCGGTGACGACCCGGTCGGCGCCACCTACGCCACCGCGTCGATGGTCACCTTCTCGGTGATGAGCGCCAACATCTTCCAGTACGGCGTCGGTGTCGCCGAGGACCGCGACCAGCCCTGGAACCCGTACACCCGGACCCTGCCGACCGGGCCGGCGCCGCGGTTCGCCGGCCGGGTGCTGGCCGGCCTGGCGCTGACCTACCTCTCGCTGATCCCGGTCGTGGTGATCGGCGCGACGCTGACCGCGGCCCAGATCACCCCGGCGGCGTTCCTGTTGGCTCTCTGCACCGTGGCAGTCATCTCGGTGCCGTTCACGCTGATGGGGCTCGCCATCGGCTACCTGCTGCCGAGCAAGGCGGCGATCGTGGTGGCACAGCTGATCTTCCTGCCGCTGGCGTTCGGCGGCGGCCTGCTCTCCGCGCCGGGCGACGCGCCCGGGTTCATCGAGACGATCGCGCCGTACCTGCCCACCCGGGGCGCTGCCGAACTGATGTGGGCGGCGGTGGCCGACTACGACGTGGAGCCGATGGCGATGATCATGCTTGGTGTCTGGGTGGTGCTGCTCGCCGCGCTCGCCGGTTGGGCGTACCGGCGGGACGAGGGTCGCCGGTTCAGCTGACGATTCGTCCGTTTCCGCCCCGAGCCGCGGCGGGACGGTGCCAGGATTCCGGCAGGGGGCCGCCGTGGCCGCCCGGGCCGAGAGGGGTCTTGACGTGAGCACCGTCCCGCCGGGTACGCCCTGCTGGGCCGACCTGGCCACCCCGGACCTGACCGACGCGCGGCGCTTCTACCCGGAGCTGTTCGGGTGGACCGGCCAGGTCACCCCGGAGCCCGAGGCGGGCGGCTACACGGTCTTCCTGCTCGACGGCAAGCCGGTGGCCGGCGCCGGCCCGCCAGCGATCCCGGACCAGGTCCCGATCTGGTCCACGTACCTCGCCACCGACGACGCCGAACTGGTCGCCGGCCGGGTCGAACGGGCCGGCGGGCAGGTCGTCGTACCCCCGTTCGAGGTCTTCGACAGGGGTTGGATGGCGGTCTTCGCCGACCCGGCCGGCGCCACGTTCAGCGTCTGGCAGCCGCTGGCCATGGCCGGTGCCGAGGTGTTCAACGTGCCGGGCGCGATGAGCTGGAACGAGCTGGTCACCCCCGACCCCGAGGGCGCGAAGGTCTTCTACGAGCTGGTGTTCGGCTGGCAGCCCGACGACCAGGCGGTGGGCGCGATGACGTACACCGGGTGGCGGCTCGGGACGCAGATCGTCGCCGGGATGATGCCGCCGCTGGCCGACGACTTCCCGGCCGACCTGCCCGCGTACTGGACGGTGTACTTCGCGGTGGCCGACGCGGACGCCGCCGCGGCCCGCGCCTCCGAGCTGGGCGGAACGATCCTGGTCCCGCCCCGCGACATCCCGGCGGGCCGCTTCGCCGCCCTGCGCGACCCCCAGGGCGCCCTCTTCTCCGTCATCGACCTGGGACCCTGACGAACCCGTCGCGCGCCCCGACCCTGGCCACGTCAGCAGCGGGGCTCAGGGGCGGGCGGGGCGGACGGGGACCACCAACGGGCCGTGGGCCCCGGGGACCACCCGGACGCTGGCCCGGTAGTGGGTGGCGAGCAGGTCCTCGGTCAACACCTCGGACGGAGTTCCGGCGGCCACCACCTGACCGGCGGCGAGCATCACCATCCGGTCGGCGTACTCACCGGCCAGGGAGAGGTCGTGCATGGTGGCCAGGACGGTGAGGCCGTGCTCCCGGCGTAGCTGGTCGACGACTTCGAGCACGTCCTGCTGGTGGCCGATGTCGAGCGCGCTGGTCGGCTCGTCGAGCAGCAGCAGCGTCGCGCCCTGGGCGAGCGCGCGGGCGAGGAACACCCGCTGCCGTTCGCCGCCGGAGAGGGTGGCCAGTTCGCGACGGTGGAAGCCGGCGAGGTCCAACCGCCCCAGCACCTCGTGCACGGCGTCGACGTCGGCGGTGGACTCCCGGCCCAGGGTCGGGATGTACGGGGTGCGGCCGAGCAGCACGTAGTCCAGCACCGACATGCCGGGCGGCACCACCGGCGACTGTGCCACAGTGGCCACTATTCGGGCGCGGTCCCGACGGCGCAGCGCGGCACTCGGCGTACCGAAGAGGGTGATCGCCCTCGGCGCGGGCAGCAGGCCGCCGACGGCGCGCAACAGTGTGGATTTGCCGGCGCCGTTCGGGCCGATCACGGTGACCCATTCCCCGGCGGCGACGGTGAGGTCGACGCCGGTCAGGATCGGCGTGCCACCGAGGGCTACGTGCAGCCCGCGCACCTCGACGGCCGCCGCACCGACGGCGGGTTCGCGGCTCACGTGAGCACTCGCCGGGCGGTCCGCAGCACGAGGACGAAGAACGGGCCGCCCAGCAGGGCGGTCACCACCCCGATCGGCAGCTCGGACGGTGCGGCGACGGTGCGGGCCACCACATCGGTCAGCGCCAGGAACGCGCCGCCGAACAGCAGTGACATCGGCAGGATCACCCGGTAGCTGGACCCGGCGAGCAGCCGGACGGTGTGCGGCACGATGATGCCGACGAAACCGATCAGGCCGGTGGCGGAGACCGCCGCCGCGGTGCCCAGCGAGGCAGCGGCGATCAACAGGTATCGGGTGCGCTGCGGGTGCAGGCCCAGACTCCTCGCCTCGTCGTCGCCGACCGCGAGGACGTCCAGTTCGCGGCGGTGCAGCAGCACCACCACTGTGGTGAGCACGGCGTACGGCAGCACCAGCAGCACGTCGTGCCAACCGGCGGTGGCCAGCCGGCCGAGCAACCAGGAGTAGACCGGCTGGATGGTGTCGGCGTGTCGTTGCAGAAGGTACGTCTGCCCGGCGGAGAGGAACGCGGAGACCGCCACCCCGGCCAGGATCAGCATGGCCGGTGACCCGCGTCGCCCCCCGGCCGCGCCGAGCACGTAGGTCATCGTGACGGCGAGCAGCGAACCGGCGAACGCGGCCAGCGGAATGGTCATCGGCAGCCCGGAGAGCGTGCCCTGCTGGCCGGCGCCGCCGAGGGCGATCGCCGCGGTGACCGCGAGGCCGGCGCCGGCGGCCACACCGAGCAGGTACGGGTCGGCCAGCGGGTTGCGGAACACGCCCTGGTAGCAACCACCGGCGAGGGCGAGCAGACCGCCGACGAGCAGGCCCAGCACCACCCGGGGCAGGCGCAGCTCGGTGACGATCGCGATCTCCCGCTCGGTCAGCCCACTGTCGAGGTGCACCCCGGGAAACAGGTTGAGCAGCTCGGCGGCGACGCTGCCCGGGGGCAGGCTCACCGGGCCGAGCGACACCCCGACGACGAGCGCGACGAGCACCGCGACCAACCCCGCGACCAACCACCGCATGCGCAGCCCGGCGGGCCGGGCCCCGGACGGCAGCCCGGCGGGCCGGGCCCCGGAACGTGGCTCGGCCCGCGGGGCTGTCGGCGGCGGCTCGGCCAATCGACCGGTTGGTGCCGGATCGGACACCTGTCGCGGCCCGGTCACTGACTGACGACGGTCATGCGGGCACCTTGGCGACCGCGTCGATGATGACCCGGAGCAGGTCCACGACCCGTGGGCCCCAGCGGGAGGCGATGTCATCGTTGAGGGCGACGACCTGGTTGTTCTTCACGGCGGTGAGGCCGGCCCAGCCGCTGCGTGCCTTGACCGTGTCGGCGCTCTGCTGACAGCACTTGGCATCGGCCAGGAAGACGAAGTCCGGGTCGGCCTTGACGATGAACTCCTGGGACAGCTGCGGGTAGCCGAAGTTCTTACCGTCCGCGTCGGCCGGGTCGGCGATGTTCGTCAGGCCGGCCTGGCTGTAGAGCGAGCCGATGAAGGTCTTGCTGGTGGCGCTGTACAGCTCCGGGCCCAGCTCGTGGAAGTAGGTGAGCTTCTCGGTGCGCTGCGGCAGGTCCTTGACCAGCTTGGCGATGTCGTCCTTCATCCGGGTGGCGACGTCGGTGGCCTGGTCGGCGTGCCCGGTCAGCGTGCCCAGCTCGGTGATCTGCCGGTACGAGTCGTCGAGCGTGGTCGCCGCCGGGGTCTGGTACACCGGGATCTTCAGCTTGCCGAGCTGCTCGACGATCTTGTTGCGGTCGTCGGAGAGCACCACGAGGTCAGGGTTCCTACCGGCGATCGCCTCGGCGTTCGGCTGGAAGGCGGAGAGGTCGGTCTTGGGCACGTCGGCCGGGTAGTTCGACTGGTCGTCGACGGCTGTCACCTGCGGACCGGCACCGATCGCGAAGAGCATCTCGGTGGCGGAGGGCGACAGCACGACGATCTTCTCAGGGCGCTTGTCGAGGGTGAGCGCGCCGACGGTGACCGGGTAGGCGGCGGCTGCGGTGCCGGCGTTCGGCTGGTCGTCGGCCTTGTCGGCGCAGGCGCCGAGGGCGAGCGCGGTGACCGCGAGTGTCGCCGCGAAGAGCCGAGGGGTACGTCTGTTCATGGGGGCCTCCTGTCGGTCGAGGAGTGTGGTGCTTCGCCGACAGGGACTTTCGTACGCCCGCCCACGAGGCGCCCTTCCTCGAGAGCGCGTTTCGCGACCGATCCGTAGGCGACCTGGCTCGTCCCCACCTGGCGGTGGGGCATCACAGTTGCGGGACAGCGCCGGGATGAGCACCGGCTTCGCTGCGGACTGGTCGGTAAGACGGTAGCGCACCGCCAGGAGATGTCGGATCGATCAAGGGCCGGTCGGTGGCCGTCGATACCTCGGACACCCGCACCACACCGGGCGGGGGAGGCTTATGTCCGAGATCCAGAGGTTTCCGAGCGGGTGGTGGGGCCCCGCCGGGGCGGGACGGGGCCCCACCCGATCAGGAGGACGTGATGGTGACGTTGTCCACAGCCGCCTCCACGAGGCTGGCTCCGGACGCGTCCGCCGCCTCGACGAGCACGCGGACCGACTGGCCGGCGTACGGGGTGAGGTTGAGGTTGGCGACCGCCCAACTCCCGTTGCGGTTGCTGGCCGCGCCGGCCTGGGTGAGCAGCGCTGTGGTGCCGCCGTTGTGCACCACGCTCACCCGCAGGTAGTCCGCCGACGACGCGTTCGAGCCGTGCGCCAGGTACCAGGCGAGCGAGAGGGTCAGCGTGCCGGAGGACGGCAGGGTCACCGCCGGTGACCGGGCGCTGGTCACGCCGCCGTCCAGGTCGTAGTCACCGGCCGCCGAGCCGGCGAGCCGGCCGGTGACCAGGTCGTTGGACCCGGCGTACGGGGTGAGCTGCTTGGCCCCGGAGGACGTGGTCGCCTGGGCGGCGCCCCGCTCGAACGCGCCAACCGTGGCGGTGTCGGTGCCGGCCGGGTTGATGGTCCAGCCGGTGGCGGTCTCGAAGGTGTCCGACCAGACAGTGGTGCCGCCACCGCCGCCGCAGTACTGCGACTGCTTGCCGATGGCCCGGTACGGGCAGTCGGCGTACTCGCTGAGGATCAGCACCGCCTCGCGGTTACGCGAGGTCTGCGCCGGGATCACCTCGTCGGGCGGGTAGAAGCCGCCGCCACCGGACGAGCCCGGGTACATCTCGAACGTGTACGCCCAGATGTTGTGGGTGGCCCACATCCAGTCGAGGCTGTCTCCGTCGGTGATGTAGAGATCGCTGGACTGTTCCGGCGTGTAGCCGTTGGTTGCGGCCATCTGCTGACCGATGGTGGCGAAGGTGTTGTACTGGTCCGCGTTCATCCCGGTCGCGGTGTTCGCCGTGGTGTAGCCGTAGGGCCAGAGCACCAGCTGCGAGTACGTGTGGAAGTCGATGTTCGCCTTGATCTGCTGCACACCGCCGACCACCCGGCCGTTGACGAAGTTGCGCAGCGCCTGCGTCTCCGGCGCGGAGAACGCCGACGGCCCCCGGTAGGTCTCCGACGAGGTGCTGCCGGACGAGCCGCCGCAGCATCCCCAGTTGTAGGACCAGTTGCGGTTCAGGTCGGTGCCGACGTTGGACGAGCCACTGTTGGGTTGCCGGTTCTTGCGCCAGGACCGGTACGACCCGGTGGCGATGTCGTACTCGCTGCCGTCCGGGTTGACAGTCGGCACGATCCAGAGCTCCCGGCCGTTGACGATGTTGGTGATCCGGGAGTCGCTGCCGTAGCCGTCGGTGAAGAGGTTCAGCAGGTAGATCGCCATCTCGACGGTCAGGTGCTCGCGGGCGTGCTGCTGGGAGTTGAACAGGATCTCCGGCTCGTTCTCGTCGGTGCCGACGTTGTCGGAGATCTTCACCGCCATCAGGTCGCGGCCCTCGTACGACGAACCGATGCTGATCTTGCGGGCGATCGCCGGATGGTCCGCGACGACCTGGTTCACGACGGCTGTCAGTTCCGCGTAGTCGTGGTAGTTCGAGTCGGCCGGCGGGAAGGCCAGCGCGCCGAAGTCGCCGGCGCCGCGCTCGGCGTTGGGCGGCGGGGCGAGCGGTTCCAGCCGGAAGCCGAGCTTGCCGATCGCGGCGGCCTCGGCGGCGGTGGCCGAGATGTGCAGCACGCCGTGTTCGGAGTAGTCGATGGCGGCTCCGGTGCGGGCCACCGCGTTGCGGTCGGCGAGGGTCCGGGGCCCGAGCACCCGGTAGCCGGCGGCGACCTGCTCAGCGGTGCGGTCCGGTGCCGGTCGGGCGGCGGTCGGGCCGGCGGTGACCGGGCCGGCGGCGACGGTGACGATGCCCAGCCCGGTGACGACAGCGAGCACCAGGACACGGCGGAGGGGGGTGGGCGTGCGGAGGGCCATGGACTACCTCCTCGATGGGCGGGAGATCCCGCTCGGTGAAGGACACTTCACCACCTGTCACATGGTCATATCAATATTGATCGCTGCGTTGGCCATCCCAGGCGGATCATCATGGCGGCAATGATTTTCCATCTGTCAACATCTGGCGAAACTTCCCTCCAAGCGGAAAACTGACCAGCGACGATGCCCCCTCGACACCGCGGAGCACCCATGGCCAGATCCCGCCTGCGCGCGGCCGCCCTCGCCGGCGTCACCACGCTCGCCCTGCTCACCAGCGCCGCGCCCGCGCTGGCGGCCCACCCGCCCGCCCCCGCCCACGACGAGCAGATCACCTACCAGGACTGGTCCGGGCCCGCCGACTGGCACCGGGGCAGCCGGGCCGGCACCCGCGTCGTGCCCGGCGCCCGAGCGGGCATCACACTGGCAAGCCCGGCCGGCACCACCGAGTACGCGGACCCGCACACCGGCACCACCCGCACCTGGGAGTACGGCACCTGGACCTCGCCGGTGACCCGGATCGGGTTCGACGCCACCGAGCTGATCGCCTCCTGGAACGCGGAGACCCCCGCCGGCACCTGGATCCAGGTGGAGATGCAGGGCAGCTACACCAGCGGCGACCAGACCCCGTGGTACGTCCTGGGTCGCTGGGCGTCCGGCGACACCGACATCAAGCGGACCAGCGTCAACCGGCAGGGCGACCCCTGGTCGACGATCTGGACCGACACCTTCAGCATCGACGACGCCACCGCCGGGGTGCTGCTGCGGTCGTACCAGCTCAAGCTGACCCTCTACCGCGCACCCGGGCAGAGCGCCGCCCCGGTGGTCCGGATGCTGGGCGCGATGAGCTCCACGGTGCCGGACCGGTTCACAGTGACCCCGAGCGCCGGGCACATCGCCTGGGGCCGGGAGCTGCCGGTGCCGCGCTACTCGCAGAACGTGCACTCCGGGCACTACCCCGAGTACGACGGCGGCGGCGAGGCATGGTGCTCACCCACCTCGACGGAGATGGTGGTCGAGTACTGGGGACGCAAACCGTCGGCGGCCGACACCTCCTGGGTGGACCCGACCTACCCCGACCCGACCGTCAACCACGCCGCCCGGATGACCTACGACTACGCGTACGACGGCGCGGGCAACTGGCCGTTCAACACCGCGTACGCGGCCAGCTTCCCCGGGCTGGAGGGTCGGGTGACCCGGCTGCACTCACTGGACGAGGTGGAGCGCTTCATCGCCGCCGGCATCCCCGTCGTGACCAGCCAGTCCTTCCTCGCCAGTGAGCTGGACGGGGCGAACTACGGCACCTCCGGGCACCTCTTCGTGGTGGTCGGCTTCACCGCCGACGGCGACGTGATCGTCAACGACCCGGCCTCGTCGAGCAACGACGTGGTGCGCAACGTCTACAAGCGTGAGCAGTTCGAGCAGATCTGGCTGCGCACCAAGCGAACCAACGCCAGCGGTGGTGTTTCCGGCGGCTCCGGCGGCATCGCGTACCTGATCAAGCCCACCGCCAAGCCCTGGCCCAAGGTCCCCGGCTCCACCAACTGGTAGCCCCACCCCCACCCCCGCGCCGTTGATCATGAAGTTATTGCCCGACTACTCGGCGTGTCGTGGCAATAGCTTCATGATCAACGCGGGGAGTCGGGGCCCTGGGTGGGAGGGTCAGGGGTGGGGGTGGGGGTGGGGGTTTGGTCTTCGCCGGCCAGGGCGGAGCGGAGGCGTTCCTTCTCGGTGCGGCGACGCTCGGCCGCTTCGGCGATCTCCCCGGCCATCTCGTCCCGCCAACCACGCAGCAGGAAGAAGGAGAGCGCAGCGGAGAACACCAGCGCCAGCATCAGCTTCAGGAACACGTTCATGTCGATCAGCCAGAGGCCGGCCAGCACGGCGACGAACAGCCCGATCCGGCCCAGCGTGTACTTGAGCGCGGCGCTCACCTGCACCACTCCGTTCTCTCCGTCGCCCGCCACTGCCGGCGGAAGGGTCGAGCCGCCCGGCGGGCGGTCGTGGTCAGCCGGTCCGGCGGGCCAGCCAGCGGACACCCGGGAACCAGAGGGCCGCGTACGCCACTGTGAACGCCCCCGCCGCCAACGCGCCGGAGAGCAACGGCGGCAACCCCGCGCCCAGACCGGCGATCAGCAGCCCGGCGAACACCCCGACGGCAGCGGCGACCACCGCCGCCACCACCCGGGCCGCGCCGAACTCCCAGGCCCGGAAGTCGTCCCAGAACAGCCAGGCGGGCAGGATCACCGCCAGCCAACCATTCGTGTGCCCGAAGTCGCCGGCGCCGATCGAGGCGAACGCCCAGTCGAACAACACCAACGCGAGCACGCCGATGACCAGGCCGGCCAGGCACACCCCGAGCAGATCGCCCAGGGTACGGATGCGGCCCTCGGCGTCCCGGCGGGGAAACCCGCTCTGCTGCTCAGGTCCTCGTTGCTCGGTCATCGACTGCGAGGGTACGTGGTGACTCAGGCCCAGACCTGCTGCGGCTCGGCACGCCGCTCGGCCAGCGACGGGGCCTTGTCGTACTCCCGGACCACGTTGTAGCGGGTGTCCCGCTCGACGGGCTGGAAGCCGGCGTCCCAGATCAGGTGCAGCAGGTCGTCCCGGTGCATCGTGTTCGGGGTGCCGTACGAGTCGGCGTCGTGGGTGATCTTGTATTCGACGACGGAGCCGTCCAGGTCGTCCACGCCGAAGTTCAACGAGAGCTGGGCCACCGACAGCCCGTGCATCACCCAGAAGTTCTTCAGGTGCGGCACGTTGTCGAAGAGCAGCCGGGAGACGGCGAACGTCTTCAGCGACTCGGCCGGCGAGGCCATCGTGGTGCGCGCCTGGATCCGGTTGCGGATCTTGCCGTCCGCCGAGTCGACGAAGTCGTGCTGGTAGCGCAGCGGAATGAAGACAGCGAAGCCGCCGGTCTCGTCCTGCAACTCGCGCAGCCGCAGCACGTGGTCGACGCGGTGCCGGGGCTCCTCGATGTGGCCGTACAGCATCGTCGCCGGGGTCTTCATGCCCTTGCTGTGCGCCAGGGCGTGGATGCGCGACCAGTCTTCCCAGTGGCAGGCGTGGTCGACGATGTGCTGCCGGACCTCCCAGTCGAAGATCTCCGCGCCACCACCGGTCAGCGACTCCAGACCGGCGTCCATCAGCTCGTCGAGGATCTCGTCGGCGCTCAGGCCGCTGATCTTCTCGAACCACTGCACCTCGGTCGCCGTGAAGCACTTGAGCTTCACGTTCGGCAGCGCCGCCTTCAGCTCGCGCAGCACCTTCGGGTAGTAACGCCAGGGCAGCGTGGGGTGCAGGCCGTTGACGATGTGCAACTCGGTGAGCTGCTCGTCCTCCATCTCCTTGGCCTTGCGGACCGCCTCGTCGATGCGCATCGTGTACGCGTCCTTCTCGCCCGGCTTGCGCTGGAACGAGCAGTACGCACAGGACGCCGAACAGACGTTGGTCAGGTTGAGGTGCCGGTTGACGTTGAACATCACCCGCTCGCCGTTCAGCTCGGTGCGCTTGTGGTGCGCCAGCCGTCCCAGCCAGGTCAGGTCGTCGCTCTCGTAGAGGGCGACCCCGTCCTCCCGGGTCAGCCGCTCACCGGCGTACACCTTCGCTTCGAGCTCACGCTTGAGTCCGGCGTCCATGGCACGTCCCTTCCACCTGCGGTCCGGATCGAGCGTACGTCGCGGTGCCGACGGGCCCGGCGGCACGGTCGCCGGCAGCGACCCACTTCACCAGACTCTCAGCCTCCCGTAACCCGGCAACGCATCGACATGAGTGGCGCGGTGCGGTAGTAACAAGGTGGGGCGGAACACACACACTGGTACCGTCCCGGCGGTCGCGCCCACCGAGCGCGGCGACGAGCGGTTGGACGGGGAGCGGCATGATCTACAGCGGGCGCGGGCGACGGCAGCGACGGCGGAGCCCGGTGATCTCGCCGGTCCTGCGTCCGAAGCTCTGGGCCGCCCTGCTCGGCGCGATCGCCGCGGCCGTGCTGGCCACCCCCGCGTACGCGGAGCCCGGCGTGCCGACCACGGTTCCGGACACCGGTTCACGCCCGGCGGTCACCGGCTCGCTTCAGCTGCCCGGCGGCGCGCCGGTCGCCGGCGTGCCCGTTCCTCCGGTGGTCAACATCGGCAACGGTCCGCTGGCCACCGCGATCTCCGCCGGCGAGGCCCAGGTCGGGGCGCTCGGCGAGGATCTGCTGGTGAGACGGCAGAAACGCGTCGACGCCCAGGCGCAGCTCGACGCGGCCGGCAAGGCGCTGGCGACCGCGCAGGACGCCCTGCTCCGGGCCCAGCAGACGGCCGACACCGCCGCCGCCGAGGCCGTCAAGGCCGCCGCCGCGCTGCCGCCGGGCGAACTCGCCCAGGACATCCGTGGGCTCAGCCGCCTCCAGGCGATCACCCGGGGCGAGAAGGTCGACGGCGGCACCACAGGGGTGGCCGGGGAGCTGTCCCGGGCCCGCGCCGGCGAGCAGGCCGCGTACCAGAAGCACGCCGACGCCAAGAATCTGCTCGTCGCCGCCGAGGCGGAGTTCACCACCGGTGAGACGGCGCTCCGCACCGCCGAGGCGAGCCTGCTCAAGCTGCGCCGGGACAACGCCGCCGCGCTGATCGAGATCGAACGTCAGCAGGAAGCCGCCGAGCAGCAGATCGGCGCCGGCTACGTTTCCAACCAGAGCATCAGCGGCATGGCCGCGCACCCCCGGGCACTGGCAGCGGTCCGGTACGCGCTCGCCCAGCTCGGCGACCCGTACAAGTGGTCCGAGGAGGGGCCGAACCAGTTCGACTGCTCCGGCCTGATGTGGGCGGCGTACCGGTCCCCCGGCGCCGACTACTTCGAGCTGCCCCGGGTCTCCCGCGACCAGTACGCCGCCACCCGGGGGCGCACCGTTCCGCAGAGCGCGCTGCTCCCCGGCGACCTGCTCTTCTTCGCCTCGGGCAGCAGCTGGACGACGATCCACCACGTCGGCATGTACATCGGCAACGGCAAGATGGTGCAGGCACCCACCACTGGCGACGTCGTCAAGATCTCCGTCGTCCGCTGGTCCCGGCTGTACGCCGCCACCCGGGTGATCGGCGCGGTGCCGGCGCCGGTCGTGACCAACCCGACCCCGCCGGTCTCGACCCCGAAGCCGACGCCCACCCCGTCGCCCACGAAGACCACCAAGCCGACGCCCACGCCGACGCCCACGAAGACCACCAAGCCGACGCCCACGCCCACGCCCACGCTGACGACCACCCCGACGCCCACCCCCTCCGTCAGCAAGACGCCGAAGCCGTCGAACACCCCGAGCAACACTCCGTCGACAGCGCCCTCGGCACCGACCAACGCGCCGACCAGCGCGTCTCCGACGACCACGCCGAAGGCCAGCACGAGCGCGACGGGCAGTAGCAGCGCGACGGGTAGCCCCAGCGCCACGGGCTGATCCGCCACGACCGCTCCGGCTGTCCGCTCGGGACGATCTGTGGCACCGTGACAACCAGGCACATCCGACTCGACGTCACGGGTCCGGGTGCGAGCATTGGCGCGGAGGGCGGAAATGGCCGAGCAGAGAGATCCGGTGGAGACTGTCGACCCCGTGGTCGACCAGGCCGGCCCATCAGGGCCGGACAACGCCGACCCGGTGGCCGCCAGCGACGCCAGCCCGGCTGCCACCAGCTCGACAGGCAGCGACACCAGCTCGACTGCCACCAGCTCGGCCGACTCCGGCTCCACTGACGGCGACGCCGCCTCCGCTGTCAGCGGCCCGGTCGGCAGCGACCCAGTCGGCAGCGGCCCGGTCGGCAGCGGCACTGCGACGGACGTCGCGGACGCCGCCGAGGCCGATGACGACGCATCCGCCGGCGGCGACGAGCGCCAGAGCGCGGCTGCGGCACCGGTCCGCGCACGTGCCAGCGTCGTGACCGCCGGTGCTCTCCGCAGTGACCTGCCGGCCAGCGCTCCGGTCACCGCTACCACCTACCGTGCGACAGGCTCGGCCAGCCCAGCCGACGTGTCGTTGCCGGGCCAGCGAAGCGACTCCTCCACCCCGGCCCGGGCCAGCGCCACGGTTCCGAGCAGCAGCCGGGGCACTGCCAGCGCCCTGGGCACCCCGGACCGTCGCGAGAGCACGCCGGCCGTCTATCGAGCCGCGCCGGTGGGTGCCGAGCCGGCCCAGCCTCCGACGCCGTCGACTCCGGAGCCGGAGCCGGAGCCGGACCCCACGCCACCCGGCCCCGGGCCGACCCAGCCGCCGCCACCGGAACCGGAGCCCGCGCCGGCCCCTGGCCCGTACCCGCCCGGCCCGGTGCCGACGCCGGGTCCTCGACCCACGCCGCCGCCCGGTCCGGTTCCACCAGTCCCGGGCCCGCCCACCCCACCGCCCTCGCCGGTGCCGCCCATTCCCGGCCCGCCGACGCCGCCCGTCCCGAGCCCGCCGCTGCCGCCACCCGGTCCGCCGCTGCCGCCACCCGGTCCGCCGGTGCCGGCGCCACCGGCCCCGCCCGCCCCGATGCCGGCACCGCCGTTCCCGCCGCCGCCCGCGATGTCCGACACGCCCGGCGTACGGGGCAGCGCTTCAGTTTCCGCACCACCGGCCGGGTGGGCGTCCACCGGTGGGGCGACCCGCCCGACGTCCGGTGCCGGATGGGCCGGGGCACCCGCCTCCGCGCCGCCGGTAGTGCCCGCACCAGCGCTGCCGAGCTGGCCACCATCCACCGCCGGGGCCCCCTCGTCGACCAGGAACACCGGAAACTCCCGCGTGACCTCGCCGCCGAGCGGCCCACCGGCTGGTTCCGCCGGACGGGACGCTGCCGGTGTCCGTGGTGGGCGGCACGACAGTCGTACCGACCTGGCCGGCACCGTCTACGGCAACGGCGAGGGCGCCGGCTTCACCACTGTCGCGATACCCGCCAACGCGGTGGAGACCTCCGGCTCGCTGACCGGGCACATCCTGGCCCAGGGCTGGTCCGACACGCCGGCCGAGCGGTCCAGTAACGCCCGGGTGATGATCGTCCTGGCCGCCGCTCTGGGGCTGCTGGTGGCGATCAGCGTCATGGTCGTTCTGCTGGCCGGTGACGCCCTGGACGGTCTGGTGGGCAGCGTGCTCAACGGGTGAGCCAGCGAGCGCCAGCGATGGTGAGTCCGCCCACTACGGTCGGTCAACCGGCTGGCGGCTTCGCCAGACCGCCGTACACTGGCTGAGATCACTGACCCGGCGCGCGTGGTGTGCGCCCCTGGGCGATCTTGCGGGCGATCCGGCGGTACAGCCGCGGCAGGCCATCGCGAAGATGCGCCCCGCTCGAAAGGTTTTTGTTGACCACCTCTGCTGACCCCAGCACCGTTACGTCCGTTTTCAACTCAGTCCCGGCGGCCGACGCCGCTCGGGAGCAGCTCGACGTCGCCCCGAGCGAGGCCGGCACCCCGCCGGTAGCGACAGCTCAGGCCGAGCCGACCGAGACCGCCGAGCCGATGAGCTTCGCCGCTCTCGGCCTGCCCGAGCCGCTGGTCCGCGCGCTCGCGCAGCAGGGCATCACCAGCCCGTTCGAGATCCAGCGGGCCACCGTTCCGGACGCGCTCGCTGGCCGCGACGTGCTGGGCCGCGGGCAGACCGGTTCGGGCAAGACGCTCGCCTTCGGGCTGCCGATGATCGCCCGGCTGGCCAACCGCAACCGGGCCCGGCCGATGCGTCCGCGCGCCCTGGTCCTGGTGCCCACCCGCGAGCTGGCCATGCAGGTCAACGACGCCCTGGTGCCGCTGGGCAAGTCCGTCGGCATCTTCCTCAAGACCGCCGTCGGCGGTGTTCCGTACGACCGTCAGATCGACGCGCTGCGCCGCGGCGTGGAGGTCATCGTGGCCACCCCGGGCCGGCTCGGTGACCTCATCGAGCGGGGCATCTGCCAGCTCGACGACGTCGAGGTCACGGTGCTCGACGAGGCCGACCAGATGGCCGACATGGGCTTCCTGCCCGAGGTGACCGATCTGCTGGCGAAGACGCCCGCGAACGGTCAGCGGCTGCTCTTCTCGGCCACCCTGGACGGTGACGTCGACGCGTTGGTCAAGCGGTTCATGACCGACCCGGTCACCCACTCCACGGCGCCGTCCACCGCCTCGGTGTCCACCATGGACCACCACATGCTGTTGATCCCGCCGCACGAGAAGTTCCCGGTGGCGGCCTCGATCGCCGCTCGGGACGGCCGGACGATGGTCTTCGCCCGTACCCAGCTCGGGGTGGACCGGCTGGTCGAGCAGCTCGCGGCCGTCGGCGTACGCGCCGGTGGGCTGCACGGCGGCAAGACCCAGCGGATGCGCACCAAGACGCTCGCCGAGTTCCGTGAGGGCCGGATGAACGTGCTGGTCGCCACGGACGTGGCGGCACGAGGCATCCACGTCGACGGGGTCACCCTGGTGCTGCACGTCGACCCGCCGAAGGACCCCAAGGACTACCTGCACCGCGCGGGGCGTACCGCCCGGGCCGGCGAGTCGGGCGCGGTTGCCACGCTGGTGCTGCCCAAGCAGCGTCGCACCACCCTGGCGATGATGGAGAAGGCCGGCGTGGCGCCGGCCGAGACCCGGGTCCGGGTCGGCGACGCGGCGTTGGCCGAGCTGGTCGGCGCCCGCGAGCCCAGTGGCGTCCCGGTCCGCGTCGAGGCGGAGCCCCGGGGTTACGGCGACCGCTCCGGCGGCCCGCGCCGGTTCGACGACCGCTCCGGCGGCCCGCGCCGGTTCGGCGACCGCACGGGAGGCGAGCGCCGCTACGGCGACCGTCCGCAGGGTGACCGGCGCTTCGGCGACCGGCCCACCGGCGAGCGCCGCTTCGGTGACCGGCCGCAGGGCGACCGGAGCTACAGCGACCGCCCGCAGGGCGACCGGGGCTACAGCGACCGCCCGCAGGGCGAGCGCCGCTACGGCGACCGGCCCACCGGCGAGCGCCGCTTCGGTGACCGGCCGCAGGGCGACCGGAGCTACAGCGACCGCCCGCAGGGCGAGCGCCGGTTCGGCGACCGGCAGCACAGCGACCGCCCGCAGGGTGACCGGAGCTACAGCGACCGCCCGCAGGGCGAGCGGCGTTACGCCGATCGGGACACCCGGGGGTACGGCGACCGGCCGCAGGGCGAGCGTCGGTTCGGCGACCGGCAGCAGTTCGGCGACCGGGACGGTCGGGGCGACCGACCGACCGGCGAGCGTCGCTTCGGCGACCGGCCGCAGGGCGAGCGGCGCTTCGGCGACCGGGACGCTCGGGGTGGGTTCCGCCCGGAGAGCCGGGTCCGGGACGACCGGCCCCGCGACGACCGGCCCCGCGAGGACCGTCCACGTGACGATCGGCGCGGTTTTGGCGGGCGACCCGCAGCGCGTACCCACTGATTGATCCACTGAACGCCGTCGCGAAGCCCAGGCTTCGCGGCGGCGTTCGCGCATGCCCTGCCGATACCGAGCAGGTCGCGTAAGGTCCGGCTCATGCCGACCATGCCGAAGTCAATCTTCTGGTCCCGGACGGACACCGCCGGCAGTGAGCAGGTTCTGCTCGACGACGGCCAAGGGTTGGCGGCCCGGGGCACTCTGCTCGCCGTGGACCCGATCCCGTGGACCGCCCGCTACCAGCTGACCACCACGCCGGACTGGGCCACCACCCGGGTCGAGGTCGAGGCCGAGGGTCTCGGCTGGCTGCGCCGGGTGACCCTGGAGCGGGCCGCGGGCCGTTGGCGGGTGACCACAGCCGAACAGGGCGACCTGGACGCGGCCCTGGTCGCGGCCGGTCACCGCCGGGCCGGTCTGCCGGGTACGGACGACCCGGACCGGCTGGCCGACGCGCTCGACGTCGACCTGAGCGGTTCGCCGCTGTTCAACACCCTGCCGGTCCACCGCCTTCGGATGGCGGCCGAGCCGGCCGACGTGGCACACCGGATCACCGTTGCCTGGGTGCTGCTACCCGGTCTTGAGGTGGTGCCGGCCGAGCAGATCTACACCGGGCTCGGGCCGGGTCGGGTGCGGTTCGCCAGCGGCACCTTCACGGCCGACATCGATCTTGATGACAGCGGCTACGTGGTGCGCTACCCCGGGCTGGCCGAACGGATCGACCCCCGCTGATCAGCATCCCGGGCGGGCCGGGTCCGGCCGATCGGCCTTGGGCGAGCCAGGCCCGCTGACGGCCCAGGCAGGCCACGCCCCGCTGACGGCCCAGGCGGGCCAGGCCCGCTGACCGCGTCAGACGGGCCAGTCCCCGCTGGCCAGGAAGCGGTCGATGGTGGCCAGGTGCGGGGTCAGGTCGAGGCCCTGGGCGGCCACCCAGTCGTCGGCGTAGTACGTGTCGGCGTACCGGTCGCCCGGGTCGCAGATCAGGGTGACGACCGAGCCGGTCCGACGCTCGGCGAGCATCGCGGCGATCAGGCCGAACGCGCCCCACAGGTTGGTGCCGGTGGACCCGCCCACCCGGCGGCCGAGCAGCGCCGATCCGGCGCGCATGGCGGCCACCGACGCTGCGTCCGGCACCTGGACCATCCGGTCCACCACCGAGGGCAGGAACGACGCCTCCACGGTGGGCCGGCCGATCCCCTCGATGCGGGAGCCCTTCCCGGTGCGTACCGACCAGTCGGCGGCCTGCCAGGCCGGGTAGAACGCCGAGTTTTCCGGGTCGACGACGCAGAGCTTGGTGGCGAGCCGGCGGTACCGGGCGTAGCGGCCGATTGTCGCGCTGGTGCCCCCGGTGCCGGCGCCGACCACGACCCAGGCGGGGATTGGATGCCGCTCCAGTTCCAACTGTGCGTAGATCGACTCGGCGATGTTGTTGTTGCCCCGCCAGTCGGTCGCCCGCTCGGCGTAGGTGAACTGGTCCATGAAGTGCCCGCCGGAGTCCTCGGCGAGCCACCGGGCCTCGACCACCACGCTCGCCGGATCATCCACCAGGTGGCACCGGCCGCCCTGGAACTCGATCTGCGTGATCTTCTCGGGCGAGGTGGAGGCGGGCATGACAGCGATGAACGGCAGGCCCAGCATCCGGGCGAAGTACGCCTCGGAGACGGCAGTGGAACCCGACGACGCCTCGACGATCGTGGTGCGCGGCCCGATCCAGCCGTTGCAGAGCCCGTAGAGGAACAGTGAACGGGCCAGCCGGTGCTTCAGCGAGCCGGTGGGGTGTGACGACTCGTCCTTGAGGTAGAGGTCGATCCCCCATTCCCGGGGCAGCGGGAACGGCAGCAGGTGGGTGTCGGCGGACCGGTTCGCGTCTGCCTCGACGGCGGCGATCGCCTCGGTCACCCAGGTTCGGCTGGATTCGTCGCACCGGTCGAGATGAGTCACGCTCGGAAACCTAGCAAGCGGGCCAGCTGTGGTCAGCGCCGGTCCGGCGGCGTTGACCTGCGGCGTTGGCGGCGCTGACCGGCGCGGCCGGCGGCCCGGACGAGGGGGGTGAGTGCGACGGCCAACCTTGGCAGTGCGTCCAACAGGCGCACCTGCGCTCCCCGCCAGCGGGGCAGGCTGACCACCGGACGTGGCCGGCGGGCCAGCCGGACCGCGCGGGCCGCCACCTGCTGCGCGGTCAGCATCGATCCGGTGAACGAGGCTACCGCCCCCGGGTCGTCCAGCCGGTCGTGCAGCATCGGGGTCCAGATGCCGTCCGGGCAGAGGCAGGAGACGTGCACCCGCCGGTACCCGGCCATTCGCAGGTCGGACAGGGTGCCGAGGCTGAACGCCAGCAGGGCGTGCTTGCTGGCGGCGTACACCGTCTCGCCGGGCGCGGCGACCAGCCCGGCCAACGAGACGACGTTGAGCACGTGGCCGTGGCCCTGCCCGCGCATCACGCTCAGCGCGGCGAGGGTGCCGTTCATGGCGCCGTGGGTGTTCACGTCGAGCAGCCGACGGCGGGTCGCGGCGTCGTGCTCCCACGACGCCCCGGTGACCAGGATGCCGGCGTTGTTGACCCAGAGGGCGAGATCGCCCCGGCCTGCCGCGTTCGCGGCGATCGCGGCGCAAGCATCCTCGTCCCGGACGTCCAGGGCGGCCGACCACCCGCCGAGCGGCGCCGCGGCGCTCCGCACCGCCGCCGGGTCAAGGTCGGTGAGCAGCACCGACCAGCCGTCGGTGTGCAGCGCGGTGGCGATGGCGTGGCCCAGGCCGCCGGCAGCGCCGGTCACCACGGCCACTGGGCGCGCCGGCGGGGTCATCGGCGCACGCTACCGCCGGCCGCCCGGGCGACACCAGGGGTACGCGGCGGTCAGGCCGCGGGCGAGCCGACCGGCTGGGGGCGGTTCTCCCACTTGGTGGAGAGCGCGATGGCGGTACGGGTGGAGGCCACCCCCGGCGTCCGGTTCAACCGCACGATCAACTGCTCCAGCTCGGCGATCGTGCCAACCCGCGCCTTGAGCAGGAACGACTCCACTCCGGCCATGAAGTAGCAGGACTCGATCTCGGGCAGCACCCGCAGCGACTCGAGCATGTCGTCGGTGTCGGCACCGGAGTCCTCGACGATGCCGATCAGCGCTGTGACTCCCAACCCGATCGACTCCGGGGCCACGTCCGCGCGGTAGCCCCGGACCACGCCGCTGCTCTCCAGCTTGCCGACCCGCTCGTGCACGGCCGGGGCCGAGAGGCCCACCTGTCGGGCCAACTCGGCGTACGAGAGTCGGGCATTGCCGCGCAGCAGGTCGACGAGGCTCAGGTCGATGGCATCCACAGAGAGTGACCTTAACCGCTGACACGTAACGTGCTGCCTTCGGCACCCGTTGGACTGAGCGGTGAGTCACTGTTCATAAACCGCCGGTCAGGGCAGAGGTAGCACCAGTAACATTACTAACTCCCCACTCAGTGCATTTTTCGCGTTTGGGCGGACAGGCCATGTCCCTGGTGCTGTAATTGCCATACGTCCCTCATGACGGCTCTGGGCTACGCACCAGCCGGGGGCAGTGTGTTCAGCCGGGGGCTTCGTCGACGCGAGGAGGGGGCTGTGGACACTGGAGATCGCCTGCTGACACCGGGTGAGGTCGCCGCGCTGTTTCGGGTAGACCCGAAAACTGTGACGAGATGGGCGGCGGCCGGCCGGATAGGAAGCATCCGGACTCCAGGCGGGCATCGCCGGTTTCGGGAATCCGAGGTGCGAGCCCTGCTTGAGGGGGAGGGCATGCTGGACGAGGTGGATGAGGTCGGTAAGCCCCGCAATGTGGGGCCGGCGGCATCCACGGGGCCGGGTCCGGCCAACGCCGGCATGTACTGAACTGGTGCGGACAACGCCACGCGGACCGGACACCAGTCCGGTCCGCGTCCCGCTTCGGCCAACCGCCGGGCGGCAGCACCGCGCGTGCTGAGCAGCACAACGGTGCCCAGCGCGAGCGGACGGCCCAGCACGAGCGGGACGGCTCAGCTTCGGGCTGCGCCGAGCTGGCCGGACCACCGCCGGAACAGGGTGTGCGGGACGCCGAGCGCGTCCAGCACCTTGCCGGCCACGAAGTCGACCAACTGCTGGGCGCTGGCCGCCGCCCCGGCGCCGTAGAAGCCGGGGCTGGCCGGCAGCACCACAGCGCCCGCGTCGTGCAGGGCGATGAGGTGCTCCAGATGGCTGCGGGTCACCGGTGTCTCCCGGGGGACCAGCACCACGGGACGGCGTTCCTTGAGGTTCACCTCTGCGGCGCGCTGCAACAGGTCCTTGGAAAGCCCGATCGCGATGCCCGCGCAGGCGGCCGTGCTGGCCGGGACCACCACCATCCCGCGTACCCGGTAGGAGCCGCTGCTCGGCCCGGCGGCCAGGTCGCCGGCCGGCCAGTGCCGCACATCCGCACTGGTCAGGTCCCGATCCAGCCAGGCGGCGAGGTCCTCGGCCCAGTGCCCGTCGCGGAAGGGCCGGCCGGTCTCGTCGAGCACTGTGAGTCGTGCCGCCCGGGACACGATCAGGTCCACCGGTTCGCCGGCGTCGAGTAGTCCGCCGACGACTGCCGCCGCGTACGGCGTACCGGAGGCACCGGAGACCCCGACCACCCATGGTTCCCGCATGCCCCCAGCCTGCCTGGTCCGGCTGGCCCGCTGGTGGGCACCCCCGGGGTTGGTCCGGTCCGACATGTCGGACGGGGCACCTGCGCATCCCACCGACCTGACATGCTGCCGCTGGCGATTGCACCGGAACCATCTCGAAGAGGAGGCATCGGTGACTACCGGCGAGATCCTCCGGGCACTGCGTGCCGAATGTCCGATCCCGCCCCGGCTCCCACCACCACACGTCGATCGTGTGCAGGACTGGCTGCTCGGTCTGCTGCCCGACCTTGGCCTTCCACTGGACGACGCCGCGCTGCACCGGCTGTCCCGGGGCGCATTCGCCAGGTACGCCGCGCGGCTCTACCCGACGGCGACCGAAGCCGATCTGCGGGTGCTGACCGCGCTGTTCACCTGGTTCTTCCTGGTCGACGACGCCTGCGACGGGCCGAGTCGGTTGACGCCGGAGCAGATCCGGGCGCTGCGCAACGGCACCCTGGCGCTGCTGCACGACGGCACCCGGCTGCGGCAGGCCGGGCTGACCGGCCCGCTGCGCCGACTGCTGGTGCTGGCCTGGCGGGAGCCGCGCCGCCGGATGCCGGCACGGTGGCGGCAGCGTTTCGCCGACGCGGTGGCCCGGCACCTCGACGGCACCTGGCAGGAGGCCGTCACCAAGGAGGCCGGGCGCCGTCCGAGCGTCGACGAGTACGTCGAGCTACGTCGGTCGACCTCGGCGGCGGAGGTGTCGTACCCGCTTGTGGAGTTCGTCAGCGGCCGGGCACTGCCCGACCCGGTCTACCACTACCCGCTGCTGCGTCAGATCGCCCGCACCGGCAACGACCTGCTCTCCTGGTACAACGACCTGGCGTCGCTGGAACGGGACCGGAGGACCGCCGGCGGGCACAACCTCGTCCTCGCCATCGAGGCCGAACTGGGCGTGCCGGAGGCGGAGGCGGCCGAACGGGCTGCCGAGCACTGGCGGGAGGCGATGCGCCGCTTCGTCGCGTTGCGCGCCGCGGTGCCGTCATTCGGCCCGGCGTTGGACGAGGCGGTCGCCGATCATCTCGACGGGATTGCTAACGCCGTGCGCGGAACCATCGACTGGACCTTCGAGAGCGCCCGCTACCCCGTCAGCACCAGCCCACCAGCCTCAGTGCCGTAGGCCGAGCCGGACCACCCGGCCTCACTGCCGTAGGCCGAGCCGGACCACCAGGTCGAGCAGGGCGAAGAGGAACAGCGCGATGCCGACGAAGCCGTTTGCGGTGAAGAACGCCCGGTTGACCTTGCTGAGGTCGGTCGGGGTGACCACCAGGTGCTGGTAGCCGAACGCCACAGCGGTCAGCGCCAGCCCGATCCACCAGAGCCAGCCGAGACCGATCAGCGCACCGAACCAGATGAACAGCGCGAAGGTCACCACGTGCGCGACGGTGGAGGCGTGCAGCGCGAAACGCCGACCGTACCGGGCGGGCACGCTGTGCACGCCGATCTCCCGGTCGATCTCGGAGTCCTGGCAGGCGTAGATCAGGTCGAAGCCGCCGATCCACAGCCCCACTGCCGCGCCGAGCAGCCACGCCGGCCCGGAGCCGTCCAGGGTGCCGGTGACCGCCAGCCAGGCGCCGACCGGGCCGACCGCCTGGGCGATCCCGAGGATGGCGTGCGGCCAGTTGGTGAACCGCTTCGCGTAGGGGTAGACGACCAGCGGCACCACGGCGAGCGGCGCGAGCACCAGGCAGAGCGGGTTGAGCAGGGCGGCGGCGACGAGGAAGACCACAAGTGCGACGGCCGCGCCGGTCCAGGCCGTCCGCACGCTCACCGCTCCGGTGACCAGTTCCCGACCGGCGGTACGCGGATTCCGCGCGTCGATCTTGCGATCGAGGATCCGGTTGGCTGCCATCGCGAACGTCCGCGCCCCGACCATCGCCACTGTGATCAACAGCAGGTCGAGCCACCGTACCCGGCCGCCGTTGATCTGCATGGCGGTCAGCGCGGAGAGGAACGCGAACGGCAGCGCGAAGACCGAGTGCTCGACGGCGACGAGCTTCAGGAAGGACTTGGTCCGGCCCGGCTTCGCCGTCGGTGCGTCGATGACGGCCATCAGATCCCGTACTCCTTCCAGCGCTTGTCGACCAGGGCGGTGACTTCGGGGCTCATGCTCATTTCCTCCGGCCAACCGCGGGTGTAGCCCTCGGTGGGCAGCTTGCGGGTCGCGTCGACGCCAGCCTTGCCGCCCCAGAACTGCTGGTACGACGAGTGGTCGAGATGGTCCACCGGACCCTCGGTGAGCAGCAGGTCGCGGGCGTAGTCGACGTTGCCGAAGGCCCGGAAGGCGACCTCGTTGTAGTCGTGCACGTCGCAGTCCTCGTCGACGATCACGATCAGCTTGGTCAGAGACATCAGGTGCGCGCCCCAGATCGCGTTCATCACCTTCTGGGCGTGCTTCGGGTAGCGCTTGCGGATCGAGACGATCGCGCAGTTGTGGAAGACGCCCGCGGCCGGCAGGTCGTAGTCGACGATGTCCGGGATCATCAGCTTGAGCAGCGGCTGGAAGATCCGTTCGGTGGCCTTGCCGAGGCCGTGGTCCTCCTGCGGCGGCTTCGAGGTGACGATCGAGTGGTAGACCGGCTTGCGCTGCATGGTCATCGCTTCGATGTGCAGCACGGGGAACGGCTCGACCGGCGTGTAGAAGCCGGTGTGGTCGCCGAACGGCCCCTCGGGCAGCCGCTCACCCGGCTCCAGGTAGCCCTCCAGCACGATCTGCGCGTGCGCCGGCACCTGCAGCGGCACGGTGAGGCAGTCGACCATCTCCACCCGCTCGCCGCGCAGGAACCCAGCGAACAGGTACTCGTCGATGTCGCTGGGCAGCGGCGCGCTGGCCGCGTACGAGACGACCGGGTCGCAGCCGATCGCGACCGCGACCGGCAGGCGCTGCCCGAGCCGCTCGGCGACCGCGTGGTGCGCCGTGGAGTCCTTGTGGATCTGCCAGTGCATGCCCAAGGTGTTGCGGCCGTGCTGCTGGAGTCGGTACAGGCCGAGGTTGCGCTTGCCGGTCTCCGGGTGCTTGGTGTGGGTCAGCCCGTAGTTGTGGAAGATCCCGCCGTCGTCGGGCCAGACCTGCAAGCCCGGCAGCCGGTTGAGGTCGACGTCCTCACCCCGGTAGACGACCTCCTGGCAGGGGGCTGTCTTCACCTTGCGTGGCGGCAACGACTTGAGCTGCATGACCTTGCCGAGGCCCTCCCGGATGCCCGACCAGCCGACCGGCAACTCCGGCTTGATCATCGCGCCGATCCGGGCACCGATCTCGTCCAGCGAGTCGACGCCGAGCGCCATCGCCATCCGCTTCTCGGTGCCGAACAGGTTGATCGCCACCGGCATCTCGCCCCGGGTCGGACGCTCGAAGAGCAGCGCCGGGCCGCCGGCCCGCACCGTGCGGGTGACCACCTCGCTGATCTCCAGGGTCGGATCGACCGGGACGTCGATCCGGCGCAACTCCCCCGCGCGCTCCAGCGCCGCGATGAAGTCCTTGAGATCGGTGTACGGGAAGCCACGAGCCGCCATGTCGCCCAGTCTCCCGCACCGACTCCCGCAGGGCCCAAGCCGGGTGCTGTGACGCTCGCGATCGGCGCGTCTAGATCGACTCGGGTTCCTTGAAGTCGCGGTGTCCCGGGCCGCCGGACACCGCGACTTCAAGGAAGACGAGTCGATCAACCGGCAGGACCCGAATCTCGCGGGCATGGCGGGCGGTGGAGCGGGTAGCCGGGCAGGCGGCGGGCGGACGGCAGAGGACGCGCGCACGGCGGACGGCAGAGGACGCGCGCACGGCGGACGGCAGAGGACGCGCGCACGGCGGGCGGCGGCGGATGGAGGCGGCGATGGGTGGGGAGCGGGTTCCGGCGGGGTTCACCGAGCAGCGGGCTCGGGTCGGTAAGATCACCATGAACTACGTTCGTGGCGGTGCCGGCCCGCCACTGGTGCTGCTGCACGGGTACCCGCAGTGCTGGCACATGTGGCGGCATCTGCTGCCCGAGTTGGGGCGCTCCTTCGACGTGGTCGCGCCCGACCTGCGCGGTTTCGGGGGCAGCGACGCCGCGGACGGCGGGTACGACAAGAAGACTGTCGCCTCCGACCTGCATGGACTACTCGACCAGCTCGGCCTGGCCAGTGACCTTCGGCTGGTCGGGCACGACCTGGGGACCATGGTGGCGTACGCGTACGCCGCCGCCCATCCGCAGCGGGTGAGTCGGCTGGTGCTCAGCGAGGCGCCGATCCCCGACGAGAGCATCTACACGTTCCCCGCGCTCACCTCGGCCGGGCCCGGGGTGTGGAACTTCGGCTACTTCTCCATCGGCAACGGGCTTCCGGAGGCGTTGGTCGACGGGCGGGAGTCACTCTGGGTGGATCGGTTCACCGACGCGCTGATGGTGCGCAAGGGCAGCATCGCCGCGCCCGACATCGAGGAGTTCGCCAGCCATCTGCGTGACCCTGCGCATCTGCGGGCGAGCTTCGCCTACTTCCGGGCGTTCGAGCAGGACATCGCCGACAACGCGGCGTACCGGGGCACGAAGCTGACCATGCCGGTGCTGGCCGTCGGCGCGGCGGCCAGCCTCGGCGGGCAGGTCGCCGAGCAGGTTCGCCGGTACGCCGACACTGTCCGCGGCGAGGTGGTCCAGGACTGCGGGCACTGGCTGTACGAGGAGCGTCCGGACGAGATGCTCGCCCTGCTGCGCGACTTCCTTGGGGCGTCCTGAGCAGCGGTTGGCAGGCGTTCCAGGTCAGGCGGTGGGCGTCCAGGCGTGGGCTGCCAGCGGTGGGTCGAGCGGCGCCCGGGTGAGCCGGTTGGCGAAGGTGGACATTGTGTACGCGCCGACGCCGAGCACCACGTCCAGCGCGTGCCGGGGCTGGTAGCCGGCGGTCAGGAAGGCGTCCAACTCGTCGTCGGGCACTGCGCCTCGGTGGTCGAGCACGGCCAGCGTGAAGCGGCGCAGGGCCTCCAGTCGCGGCTCGGGCAGCGCCGAGCCAGCGCGTAGTGCGGTGATCAGTTCGGGCGTCGCGCCGAGTTGGGTGAGCTTGCCGGTGTGCAGGGCGACGCAGAAATGGCATTCGTGACTGGTGGAGATCGCCAGGATGACCACCTCCCGTTCCAGCGGGGCGAGGTCGGTCTGCTCGAAGCCCGCGCTGGCGGTGAGGAAGCCGGTGAGCAACTGCGGCGAGTCGGCTATCAGCGCCACCGCGCTGGGCAGCCAGCCGAACCGGCCGGCTACGCCCTCGATGGCTCGTCGGGCGGCGGCGGGCGCGGTCTCGGCGGTGTGAGCGGTGAAGACGGGCATGGCTGCCTACTTTCCAGAGTGCGGATCGGGTGACGTAAGATAGTCAACGTGGTTGACGAAATAGTAAACGTGGTTGTCGAACATGGCAACCCCTGATCCCGCGCGGCCCGGCTTCGCGCTGCCGCTGCTGCTGCTGGCCGGCTTCCGGACGCTGATCGACGACCTGCACGCCGAGCTGGCCCGGGAGGGGCATCCGGAGCTGCGACCGCTGCACGGGTTCGTGCTCCAGGCCGTCGGCGTGGACGGCACCACCGCCACCGAGCTGGGTCAGCGGCTGGGCATCTCCAAACAGGCAGCCGGCAAGACCGTCGACCGGTTGGTCGCCGTCGGCTACCTGGAGCGGGTCGACGACCCCACCGACGCCCGACGGCGGCTGGTCCGAGTGACAGCGCGTGGCGCCGACGGGCTACGCCGCTCGGCCGAGATCTTCGACCGGCTGCGGGCACAGTGGGTGGACACGCTCGGCCCGGAACGGGTCACCGCGATGGAAGACGACCTCGGCACCATGGCCTCGGCCAACTGGTTCCGGCTCGACGTGCCCGGCTGGTTCGGCGGCTGATCGCGGGCGCGGGCGAGACCTCCGGGCCATCCTGCTGGGGTGGCCCGGACCGGGGGCGGGAACGCCTGCGGCTACCCGGCTGAGCGGACGGTCAGTGGGTGCGGGCCAGCTCGACGAAGGCCCGCCACGAGGCCGGGGTGAAGGTCAGCAAATCGCCGTCGCGGTCCTTGGAATCGCGGACGTGCACCCGGCCGGGCAGGTTGTCAGCGACCTCGACGCAGGCGCCAGCGTCATTGCCGCTCCGGGTGGACTTGTGCCAGCGGGCTCCGGTCAGATCCATGGCTTCACGATCTCCTCGAGCAGGTCGATCGACTGCTGCCGGGGCAGCGCGTCACTGCGCAGACTCTCCCACCTTCCGAGCAGCGTCGCCACCTCGTTGATGTCGTCCACGGCGGTGCCACCGGTCTGGTTGTCAAGGAAGCCAAGCCAACTGCCGTCGGCGGTGCGGCCGAGGATGAACGGCCCGAAGAGGCCGGCGTGCAGGCCCACACCCTGCGGCAGCACGTGCACCCTGATGTGCGGGCGGCGGGCGCACGTCACCAGGTGCCGCAGTTGCTCGGCCAGCACCCCGGCGCAGCCCTCCGCGAAGCGCTGCAACGCGGCCTCGTCGATCACGGCGGTGAGCTGCGGCGGGTGCTCCCTGTCGAGGATCGTCTGCCGCTCCAACCGGGCCGCCACCAACTCCTCCACCCGGTCGGCTGTCAGCCCCAGGTCGAGCCGGAACACCGCCCGGGCGTAGTCGGCGGTCTGCAACAGCCCGGGAATCATCGTCGCGCCGAAGCAGCGCAGTTGGGTGGCGACCCGCTCGACCTCCAGCCAGGGGCGGAACCAGACCGGCTCGCCGTCGCGCCGACCCAGCTCCCGCAGTGAGACCAGCAGGCCGCCGGTGTCGAGCACCTCGTCGGCCCGGATCAGGTACGCCTCGTTGGGCGCCGCCTGCCCCAGCTCGACGGCCGACACCATTGACGGCGAGTAGTGCGCGCGTTTGCCGTACTCCTCCTGAGTCAGCCCGGCCGCGAGCCGGGACCGCCGGAGCTGCTCCCGGATCAGCGCCGCCGTGGACACCACTGTGGTCACTGCATCCACCTTCCGCCGCGATCGTCGGGTCGCACGACCCACCTGCCGCACGGTAGCGAGCCCTCGACGCTGCGTCACCCCATGACGCGCATATCGCGGTAACGCGAGCTGCGACCCCGGCTCACCGGCGGCCACCACAAGATCCACCCGGGTTTCAGAAAGTCGCGGTGTCCCGGGCCGCAGGACACCCCGACTTCCTGGAAGCCGAGTGGATCAACGGCCGACCGGGCGCGGGACACCGCCATATCGCCGATCAGGACCGGGTCAAGCCCGGCAGACACATCTCACCGGGCCTGGCCGAACGGCGGGAAGCGGGCGCAGAGTGGCTTCATGTCGGACGCCTACGTCGTCGGCGACCCGGACGGGTTGTCGCCCCTGCTGGTCGAACTTCGTGACGCCGTCGCCCGGGAACTGCACGCCCAACTGGCGATGCGCGGTGAGCGGATCGAGCTGGCCGATCTACCGGAGGTGTCCTACCAGGTCACCATCCAGGTCGAGCGGGCGTTGCGGGCCTGGCAACCCACCCGGTGGACGCGGGCCGCTCACTGACGGAATCCGTGACCGGCCCGCACCGCGTTGCCAGGATCAGTCCAGCCCGCCGTACGAGTGCAGGCCGGTGAAGAAGATGTTCACGCCGAACAGGTTCATCAGCATGGTGAGGAAGCCGAGCACCGCGATCCAGGTGGCCACGTTCCGCTTGACGCTGGGCGTCGCGCGGGCGTGCAGGTAGCCGGCGTACACCACCCAGGAGATGAACGCCCAGGTCTCCTTCGGGTCCCAGCCCCACGGCCGGCCCCAGGCCGCCTCGGCCCAGATGGCACCGGCGATCACCGCGAAGGTGAAGATCGGGAAGGCGAAGGCGTGCAGCGCGAAGGTCAGCCGCTCCAGGCCCGCCGCGCCGGGCAGCCGCTTGGCCAGTGTGTACGGGAAGCTGCGCTTGCCCTGCTCGTACCCGTTGCGCATCAGGAAGCCGACCGCCGGCACCACACCGAGCAGGAAGATGCCGGACGCGAAGACGATCGTCGAGACGTGGATGATGAACCAGTACGAGTTCAGCGCCGGCACCAGCGGCACGATCGGCACGTACAGCACCAGCTCGGCGGTGGCGACCAGCAGCACCATCACCAGGGTGAGGAAGAGCCCGAGCTTGCGCAGCGACTGTCGCTTCCAGAGCACCACCAGCCAGGCGGCCACCCCGATGAACGTCACAGTGAGCACGAACTCGTACATGTTGCCCCAGGGCATCCGGTCCGCAGCGAGCCCACGGGTCACCAGCGCCGCCAGGTGCAGCGCGGCGGCGACAGCCGTGGCGCCCACCCCGATCAGGCCCGCGAGCCGGGCCCGCCCGGCGGAACGGTCGACCGTGGGCGGCGACGGGACCGGCGCGGGCGGCGTCGGGACGACACCGCCACCCGCACCGACCAACTCGCGCACCGGAGCCGCCGTGGCGACCCGGGTACGCACGTTGCCCAGCGCGTACTCGACGGCGTGGCCGATCATCGCGATCAGGTACGCCAGGATCGCGAATGTCACCAGATTGTCGGAGAGTGCGGACATCACTCGGCTCCTTCTCGCACGCCGGCCCGGTCAGCGGAGTCAGCGCCAGCACCAGCCCGTTCGGCACCGCTGACGGCGGCGACCAGCTGGGTGAACTCGTCGGCGAACCCTGGATAGTCGGTACGCGGCAACCCGCCGACCTCCATCAAGCTACTACCGCTCGTCGGAGATCCTTCCCCGGGGTCGGCCGGCACCACCCGGAAGAACACCCGGCGGCGTTTCCCGAACAGCGAACCCATCAACCCGACCAGCAGGACGCCGCAGCTGACCAGCAGCATCGTCGAGCCCGGATCGTGCCGGATGGAGAGGGTGACGTACCGCTCGGTGCCCAGGAACTCGACTGTCGTGCCGTCGTCCAGCTTCCAGGTCTCGCCCTTGCGGAGCAGTTTGGTGCCGACCTCCTTGACCTTGCCGGCCCGCACCTGCCGCTGGTCGAGTTGGTAGACCGAGCCGGGGATACCGGCGTCCAGGCCGAGGTTGCCCCGGTAGGCGACCAGGTTCAGCGCCGGGTTGCGCTCGGTCGGGTACTGCGAGCGGACGAACGGCGCCTGCTCGGGTGCCGTGGGCAGGTAGATGCCGGTGAACGCCATCTGCAGATCCGGTGCGCGCTGACCGGTCGCCGGGTCGACGTTCGCGTCCGGGAAGGCCGCCAACCCTTCGCTGGTCAGGCCCATGTCGCCGGTGGTCAGGAACGGTTCGTCACTGATCTGGCTGTTGCCGAACCGGTCGGTGTAGCGGATCACCGGGGCGTACCCGTGGCCGAGCAGGTAAACGCTCGCGTCGTTGAGGCGCAGCGGCGAGTTCACCGAGAAGTCGGCGCTGCGGGTCGGCTCGTCCGGGCCGTCGACTGTGACAGTGGCGTTGAAGAACTCCGGTTGGCCGGACGCCAGGAACCGGGCCTCGAAGTCGTCCAGCCGCAGGCAGAAGCCGGGCAGGTCGGCGCTGTCCACCTGAGGGCCGAGCTTCGCCTCGGCGTACTGCTGACGGGTGTTGCAGAACGCGTTGTCAGCGCCGGCCACCAGCAGCCGGTTGCCGCTCCAGCCGTACCAGGAGCCGAGCGCCACGCCGATCAGCACCGCGATCAGCGAGGTGTGGAACAGCAGGTTGCCGGTCTCCTTGAGGTAGCCCTTCTCGGCGGAGACCTCGTCGCCGCGCACCTCGACACGCCAGCGGCGCTTGCGCAGCGCCTCCGCGATGGCCGCCGCCCCACCGGGCGGGGCGGGCAGCACTGTGTGCTGCGGCAGCCGGGCCATCCGCTTCGGCGCGGCCGGCGGACGCGAGCGCAGCGTGCGGACGTGGTCACGCAGCCGGGGCGTGATGCAGCCGATCAGGGAGGTGAACAGCAGCAGGTAGATCGCGGAGAACCAGACCGACCCGAAGACCTCGAACGCGCCGATCCGGTCCAGCCGGGGGGCCCAGTCCGGGTGGTCGACGAAGTACTCGTTGACCTTCTCCGGGCTGATCCCGCGCTGCGGCAGCACCGAGCCGGGGATGGCGGCGATCGCGAGCAGGAAGAGCAGGATCAGCGCCGTACGCATGCTGGTGAGCTGCCGCCACGAGTTGCGCAGCAGGGCCAGCAGCCGGTTCGGCCGGCGGCGTGGCGCGGGCGCCGCGGTCTCCGGTCGGTCCTCGACGACAGTCATCAGATGCTCACCTCGCCCACCCCGACGGTGGTCTGCAGCCAGATCACGAAGCTCTGCCATCCGCCGGTGACCAGGGCCAGACCGATCAGGATGAGCAGGGCGCCACCGACCCGGGTGACCCAGCGGCTGTTGCGCCGAACGGCGCGGAAGACCCCGAGCAGGCGTTCGAAGCCCAGCCCGAAGACGATGAACGGTATCCCCAACCCGAGGCAGTACGCCACGGCGAGCACCACGGCTCGGTCGCTCTGGCCGCTTGCGGTGGCCATGCCCATCACCGCGCCGAGCGTGGGGCCGGTGCAGGGCACCCAACTGAGCGCGAAGACCGCCCCGAAGACCGGTGCGCCGAGCAGTCCGGCCGACGGCAACCGGGAGATCCGGAACTCCCGTTGCAGGGCCGGGATCATCCCGAGGTAGCTCAACCCCGCCACGATGATCAGCACGCCGACGCCGATCTGCAACTCGCGCTTGTAGTCGAAGAACACCCGGCCGATGCTGGCGAAGAGGATCGCGGTGGCCACGAAGACGACTGTGAAGCCGCCGATGAAGAGAAGCGTCCCGGCGAGTACCCGACCCTTGACCGCGCCGACCCGCGCGACCCGCTCCTTGACGGCGACACCCCCGCCGGCCGGCGCGGGATCGGCCTCCGGCCGCCGGCCCTCCAGGTCGGCGCCGGCCAGACCGGTCACGTACGACAGGTAACCGGGGACGAGCGGAAGCACGCACGGGGAGAGGAAACTGACCAGGCCGGCGAGCGCCGCCGCGCCGATGGCGAGCAGCAGCGGCCCGCGGAGGGCCAGTTGCTCGAAGGTCTCCCCCATCAGTTCGGGGCCGGCTTCTCGGCGGCGACCCGTTCGACGATCGGCAGCAGCTCGTCCTTCGTCACAGCGCGACGGATCACCACGGCGATCCGGCCGTCGCGGTCGAGGACAACAGTCGCCGGTGTCGAATTGGGCGGGATGTCGAAGTTCAGCGCCTGGCGGCTGGAGGGGTCGAAGATGCTCGGGTAGGTGGCCCGCCCCTGCTCGAAGGCGATCGCCTTGTCCTTGCTGTCCTGCACGTTGACCCCGAGGAAGGTCACCCCGGACGCCTTGGTGGCCTGGTAGGTGTCCTCCAGGTCGTCGGCCTCCGCACGGCAGGGAGCGCACCAGGAACCCCAGAAGTTGACCACCACCACCTGGCCGCGCGCCTGGGAGACGTCGTACTGGCCGCCGGTGAGCAGTTCGCCGATCACCTTGGGGGTCTTCGACCGCTGGTCCGGCGCACAGGTGATCGTGAGGCCATCACTTGTGCAGTCCTTCTCCCCGCCGCCCCCGGACGTGCAGCCGACCAACGCCACCGCGGCGACGGTGGCGAGCAGACCGGCGGTCCACCTCCGGGCGTTCATCAGGCCCCCTTGGCCGTCCGGGCGGTCGCGGAGAGAGCGATCAGGTGCGCGGCCGGCTCGCTGTAGCCGATGCCCGCCACCTTCGCGCCATCGAAGTGGAACGAGGTGAGACTCGCCAGCCCGCACTGCCGCTTGCGCGGGTCGTGCCAGAGCCGCTTGCGCTCGACGTAACGACGCAACGTCCAGATCGGGAGCTGGTGCGACACCAGCACCGCCTCGCGTCCCTCGGCGGCGACCCGGGCGGCGTGCACGGCAGCGAACATCCGCTCCGCGATCACCCGGTACGCCTCACCCCAGGACGGGGTCACCGGGTCGCGCAGCACCCACCAGTTGCGCGGGTCGCGGAACGACCCGTCACCCGGGGAGACCTTCTTGCCCTCGAACCAGTTGGCGCTCTCGATCAGCCGCTCGTCCACCCCCACCGGCAGCCCGAACTGGGCGGCGATCGGCTCGGCGGTCTGCTGGGCGCGCTCCAGCGGGCTCGCCACCACGTGCACGATCTCCCGCTCGGCCAGGCCCTGCGCGGCGGCCTTGGCCATCTGCACACCCAGCTCGGAGAGGCGGAACCCGGGCAGCCGGCCATAGAGGATCTGGTCGGGGTTGTACACCTCGCCGTGCCGAAGCACGTGGACCACCGTCTTGCTCAAGATCTTCTACCCCCCGTGACCGGCCGCTGCCGCCGCGTTCGCCGCCGTGGGCAGCGCGTCGGCGATGTGTTCCAGAGCGGCGTCGTCGAGCGCCGCCGACACGAACCACGACTCGAACGCGCTCGGCGGCAGGTAGACGCCAGCGGCGAGCATCGCGTGGAAGAACGCCTTGAACGCCGGCACCTGCTGGGTGCGCGCGCTGTCGTAGTCGACCACGTCGGCGTCGGTGAAGAAGACCGAGAACATGCTGCCCGCGTACGACAGTCGGTGCGGGACCCCGGCGGCGGCCAACGCGTCGGACGCGAGCTTGCCCACGACGGCGGCCGTCTCGTCGAGGCGCTGGTACAACGCGTCGTCGGCGAGCCGCAGGGTCGCCAGGCCGGCGGCGCAGGCCAGCGGGTTACCGGAGAGGGTGCCGGCCTGGTAGACCGGGCCTGCCGGCGCGAGACGCGCCATGATGTCCGCGCGCCCGCCGAACGCCGCGGCGGGCAGGCCACCCCCCATGACCTTGCCGTACGTCCACAGATCGGCGTCGGAGGCGTCGAGGCCGTGCCACCCGGCGCGGGAGACCCGGAACCCGGTCATCACCTCGTCCACCACCAGCAGGGCACCGTGTGCGTGCGCGATCCGGGCGAGCTGCTGGTTGAAGCCGTCGCGGGGGGCCACCACGCCCATGTTGCCGGCTGCGGCCTCGGTGATCACCGCGGCGATGTGCGGGCCCTCGGCGGCGAAGGCCTCCTCGACGGCCCGGATGTCGTTGTACGGAAGCACTATCGTCTCGCTGGCCGCCGCGCCGGTCACGCCGGGCGAGTCGGGCAGGCCCAGGGTGGCCACGCCGGAGCCGGCGGCGGCGAGCAACGCGTCGACGTGGCCGTGGTAGCAGCCGGCGAACTTGATGATCTTCGAGCGGCCGGTGAAGCCACGGGCCAGCCGGATCGCCGACATGGTCGCCTCGGTGCCGGAGTTGACCAGGCGGACCTGCTCGACCGGGGTCCGGGCGACGATCTCGTCGGCCAGCTCCACCTCACCGGGGGTGGGAGTGCCGAAGCTGGTGCCCCGTGCGGCGGCGGCCTGGACGGCCTCCACCACCTCCGGGTGGGCGTGCCCGAGGATCAACGGACCCCAGGAGCAGACCAGATCGACGTAGCGGCGACCGTCGGCGTCGTACAGCCACGGGCCCTCACCACGGACCATGAAACGTGGGGTGCCGCCGACCGCCTGGAAGGCGCGCACAGGGGAGTTCACCCCGCCCGGCACGATGGCGCGGGCGCGGTCGAACAGGGCCTCGGAGGCCGGCGCGTCGGCTGGGTAGCGGCCGGATCCGGCAGGAAAGATGTCGGTCACGATGCCGCCATTGTGACAGCGCCGGACGGTCAACCAGCAGCCACCCCGTGGCGGGGTTACCCGGCTCACCTGCGACCCGCCTCGGTCAACAGCGCCGAAACGGGGCTTGTGGCCTGGACGGCGACGGCTCGCGGCCTCGACAGGCCAGGTCGGTCGGATCGCGCTAGGCTGACCGGGTGGATCGTGCCGAACTGTCCATCACGCTACACCGGACGGGCGACGAAGCAGTCTTGCGCCTGGCCGGTGAGATCGACATGCTCACGGCGGCCCAGCTCTCCACCGTCGTCAACGAGGTGCTGGCCGACCCGCCGCCGAAGATCGTGCTCGACCTCGGCGGCGTCACCTTCTGCGACTCGCAGGGCCTGGGCACCCTTGTCGTGCTCAGCCGCAAGGCCAGCCACGCGCAGAGCCTGCTGATGCTGACGCACGTGGGCGACTTCCTGATCCGCGTGCTGGACATCACCGGCCTGCGCAGCGCCCTGATGATCCGCAACGACCAGCCCACCGGCTGAGCCGCCCCGCCGCCGTCAGGCGGTGTTGCCCCAACGGGCCTGTTCGAGCAGCCGTACCGCCCGGCCGCGGACCTCCGGGTCGTCCGAACGGAGCTGCGCGGTCGCCTCGTCAACCGCGTCGGTGAGCCGCCGCCACTGCGTGTCGCGCTCCCGGACCAGATCCGACTGGGTTGCGAGCTGCCGGGTCTTCACCCACAGCTCGACGAAGACCGACACCTTGGCCCGGAGCACCCACGGGTCGAACGGCTTGGTGAGGTAGTCCACCGCGCCCACCTGGTAACCCCGAAGGGCGAGCTGGGCGTCCCGGTCGGCGGCGGTGAGGAAGATGATCGGCACGTGCCGGGTCCGCTCGCGGCGCTTGATGTGACTCGCCGTCTCGAAGCCGTCCATGTCCGGCATCTGCGCGTCCAGCAGGATCACCGCGAAGTCGTCCACCAGCAGCTGCTTGAGCGCCGCCTCGCCGCTCTCCACCGCCACCGACTGGACCGGCAGCCCCTGGAGGATCGCCTCCAGGGCTGTCAGGTTCTGCCGCCGGTCGTCCACGAGCAGCGCTTTGGCCATCTGGGTCACGAAGTCTCCTCGGTCCGGCTGCCGTTGATCCAGGACGACATCAGTTCGATCAGGTCGTCCAGGTCGACCGGCTTGGTGATGTAGTCGCTGCCCCCGGCAGCGAGGGCCGACTCACGGTCACCCGGCATCGCCTTCGCGGTCAGGAAGACCACCGGAAGGTCGGCGAACCGGTGGTTGCGGCGAATCTGGCGGGTGGTCTCGTAACCATCCTGGTCGGGCATCATGGCGTCCATCAGCACGATGTCCACCTCCGGATGCTCGGCCAGCAGACGGACACCGTCCGCCCCGTTGTCCGAGTACAGCACGGTCATCCCGTGCAGCTCCAACGCGCTGGTCAAGGCGAAGACGTTGCGGACGTCGTCATCCACGATCAGCACCGTGGCACCGTCCAGTTGACGGGTGGCCGGCGCCTCCGGCCGTTCCGACAGCAGTTCCAGCGGCGGCATCAGCAGCGACGACGGCAGCCCGGCGCGCTGCGGCGACGGAGTCTGCGGCGCGACCACCGCGTCCGGGGCCAGCACCTGCGGCACGAACAGGGTGAAGGTCGAGCCCTGACCGGGCGCGGACGAGACGGTGATGGTGCCGCCGATCAGTCGGGCCAGATCGCGGCTGATCGACAGGCCCAGGCCGGTGCCGCCGTACCGGCGACTGGTAGTGCCGTCGGCCTGCTGGAACGCCTCGAAGATGATCGACAGCTTGTCGTCGGAGATGCCGATCCCGGTGTCGATCACGGTGAACGCGATCACCTGCTGGGCGTTCGTCAGCGCCGGCACGTCGAAGACCGCGTTCTCCGCGGCCGGGGCGATCCGCAACGTCACGGCCCCGTTGTCGGTGAACTTCACAGCATTGGAGAGCAGGTTGCGCAGGATCTGCTGCAACCGCTGCGCGTCGGTCACCAACGCCGGCGGCAGATCCTTGCTGACCCGTACCTGGAAGTCCAGGTTCTTCTCCTCGGCCTGCGGCGCGAACGCCTGCTCCACGTAGCCGCGCAGCTCGGTGAAGCGGATCTCGGTCGGCTCGACGTCCATCCGGCCCGCCTCGATCTTGGACAGGTCGAGGATGTCGTCGATCAGTCGCAGCAGGTCGGAGCCGGACCCGTGGATGGTCCGGGCGAACTCGATCTGCTTCGGGCTGAGGTTCTGCTCCGAGTTCTCGGCCAGCAGACGGGCCAGCAGCAGCAACGAGTTCAGCGGGGTCCGCAGCTCGTGGCTCATGTTGGCCAGGAACTCCGACTTGTACGCCGATGCCCGGGTCAGCTGCTGCGCCTTCTCCTCCAGGCCCAGCCGCGCCAGCTCGATCTCCCGGTTCTTCGTCTCGATGTTGCCCTTCTGCTCGGACAGCAGAGTGGCCTTCTCCTCCAGCTCGGCGTTGGTGCGCTGCAACTCCGCCGACTGCTCCTGCATCTCGTGGGCCAGCCGCTGCGACTGGGCCAGCAGCTCCTCCGTACGCCGGTTGGCCTGGATGGTGTTGACGGCGATGCCGATGGTGAGCACCAACCGCTCCAGGAACGACAGGTGCAGTTCGGAGAAGGCCGACACACTGGCGAACTCGATCACCCCGAGCAGCTCGCCCTCGAACAGGACGGGGAGCACCACCAGGTCGGACGGGGGTGTCTCGGCCAGGCCGGACCGCAGGGTGAGCCGACTGTTCGGGGAGGCGCTGACCCGGATCGTGCGACGGGAGAGCGCTGTCTGCCCGACCAGCCCCTCACCCGGCCCGAAGGTGACGTCGTGCCCCCGCGCCACGTACCCGTACGAGGAGGTCAGCCGCAGCCGCATGCTGCCGTCTGTGTCGTCGGCCAGGAAGAAGGCGCCGAGCTGGGCGTCGACCAGCGGGGTCACCTCCGTCATGATCATGCGGCAGACCTCGCCGAGGTCGCGCTGGCCCTGCAGGAGGCCGCCGATCCGGGCGAGGTTGGAGTCCAGCCAGCCCTGCTCGGCGTTCTTCTTTGTCGTCTCCCGAAGGGTGACGATCATCTGGTTGATGTTGTCCTTCAGCTCGGCGACCTCGCCCTGCGCCTTGACAGCGATCCGCTGGGTCAGGTCGCCCCGGGTCACCGAGGTGGACACCTGGGCGATGGCCCGCAACTGCGTGGTCAGCGTCGAGGCGAGCTGGTTGACGTTCTCGGTGAGGTCGCGCCAGGTGCCGGAGACGCCCTTCACCTGCGCCTGGCCGCCGAGCTTGCCCTCGATACCGACCTCGCGGGCCACCCGGGTCACCTCGTCGGCGAACGACGACAGCTGGTCGACCATCGTGTTGACAGTCGACTTCAGCTCCAGGATCTCGCCCTGGGCGTCCACGGTGATCTTCTGCGACAGGTCACCCTTCGCCACGGCGGTGGTCACCGAGGCGATGTTGCGGACCTGGCTGGTCAGGTTCGACGCCATCGAGTTCACGTTGTCGGTCAGATCCCGCCACGTGCCGGAAACGCCCTTCACCTGCGCCTGACCGCCGAGCTTGCCCTCGGTGCCCACCTCGCGCGCGACCCGGGTCACCTCGTCGGCGAACGACGACAACTGGTCGACCATCGTGTTGACAGTCGACTTCAATTCCAGGATCTCGCCCCGCGCGTCCACCGTGATCTTCTGCGACAGGTCACCCTTCGCCACAGCGGTGGAGACCTGGGCGATGTTGCGGACCTGGGCGGTCAGGTTCGACGCCATCGAGTTCACGTTGTCGGTCAGGTCCCGCCACGTGCCGGCGACCCCGCGCACCTGCGCCTGACCGCCCAACTTGCCCTCGGTGCCCACCTCACGCGCGACCCGGGTCACCTCGTCGGCGAACGACGACAACTGATCGACCATCGTGTTGACAGTCGACTTCAACTCCAGGATCTCGCCCCGCGCGTCCACCGTGATCTTCTGCGACAGGTCACCCTTCGCCACAGCGGTGGTCACCGAGGCGATGTTGCGGACCTGGCTGGTCAGGTTCGACGCCATCGAGTTCACGTTGTCGGTCAGATCCCGCCAGGTGCCCGAGACACCCTTCACCTGCGCCTGACCGCCCAGGTTGCCCTCGGTGCCCACCTCACGGGCCACCCGGGTCACCTCGTCGGCGAACGACGACAACTGGTCGACCATGGTGTTGACGGTGTTCTTCAGCTCCAGGATCTCGCCCTGGGCGTCCACGGTGATCTTCTGCGACAGGTCACCCTTCGCCACGGCGGTGGAGACCTGGGAGATGTTGCGGACCTGGCTGGTCAGGTTGCCGGCCAACTGGTTGACGTTCTCGGTGAGGTCCCGCCAGGTGCCGGAGACGCCGCGCACCTGGGCCTGACCACCCAACTTGCCCTCGATGCCCACCTCACGCGCGACCCGGGTCACCTCGTCGGCGAACGACGACAACTGGTCCACCATCGTGTTGACGGTGTCCTTCAGCTCCAGGATTTCGCCCTGCGCCGCCACCGTGATCTTCTGCGACAGGTCGCCGCGCGCCACAGCAGTGGAGACCTGGGCGATGTTACGGACCTGGGCGGTCAGGTTCGACGCCATCGAGTTGACGCTGTCGGTCAGGTCCTTCCAGGTGCCTGCCACGTTCGGCACCTCGGCCTGGCCGCCCAACTTGCCCTCGGTGCCCACCTCACGGGCCACCCGGGTCACCTGCTCGGCGAAGAGCCGCAGCGTGTCGGTGAGGTAGTTCATCGTGGCGGCCAGCTCGGCCACCTCACCACGCGCGCTGACCGTGATCTTCTGCGACAGGTCACCCTTGGCCACCGCCGTCGCCACCTGCGAGATCGACCGCACCTGGCCGGTCAGGTTCGACGCCATGGTGTTCACCGAGTCGGTGAGGTCCTTCCAGGTGCCGGCGACGCCCCGCACGTCGGCCTGGCCACCCAACTTGCCCTCGGTGCCCACCTCACGGGCCACCCGGGTCACCTCGTTGGAGAACGACGACAGCTGGTCCACCATCGTGTTCACAGTGCGCCCGATGCGCAGGTACTCACCGCGCAGCGGCCGACCGTCGATCTCCAACGCCATGTGCTGGGACAGGTCACCGTCGGCGACCGCCACGATCACCCGGGCGATCTCGGTGGTCGGTCGACCCAGGTCGTCGATCAGCGAGTTGATCGCCCGCTGCCCCTCCGCCCACGAGCCGTCCAACCCCTCGTCGTCGAGCCGCTCGGTGAGCCGGCCGTCGCGACCGACGATCCGGCTGATCCGCCGCAGGTCCAGGTACTGCCGCTCCTGGAGCGAGACCACCTCGTTGAAGGCGTCCGCCACCTCACCGGCCGCGCCGGCCCGGCGGGGAAGCCGGACCTTCAGGTCACCGCGCCCGATCCGTCGCAGTGCCTCGGCCAACTCACCGAGGAGCGCCTCGTGGTCGGACGCGGACGGATCCGCCACCGACTGCTTCGACGTGGTCATCATTCCTCGCTCAACTCGGGGGGCGCCGGTCCGTGCGGGCACACCGGCACCCCATATTGTGCCCGCGCGCGCCGTGGTGCCAGGGTGCGCGACCCGCCAGGTGGCATCGATCGCCCGTCGACCCGCCCGATCAGGGTCGAGCCGGCACGGCGCGCCGCAAACCTCGCCCGACTCCCGGACCGTTCGTTTCGACGCGTCGACCAGCCCCCTGCCGCCGGTGCCGCTGACCGACGCGACAGCCCGCGATCGGTGATCGGCTTGGCACCCGGCAGGGAGACGGTGGAGGATACGGGGGTGTCAGCCGAGGCGGGGCCCGCGACGGCCGGGGCCCGGGACGGGGCCGTCCGGCGTGTGCGGCTGCCCGCCGACCGCCGTACGCCGGCCGCCGCCCGCGCCGTGGTCCGCTCGGTGTTGACCGAGTCACACCTCGACGAACTGGCCAACGAGGCGCTGCTGCTCACCACCGAGCTGACCACCAACGCCGTCGAGCACGCCCGTACCGAACTGGACATCGAGGTCGTCGCGGACGAGATCGGGCTGACCGTCACCGTCTCCGACTTCGCCCCCGGTTCCGGCGACGAGCTGACAGTCGGCGACCGCAACGACTCCACCGAGATCAACGAGGTCTCCGTGCGGGGCCGGGGCCTGTTGCTGGTCGACCACTTCGCCAGCCGCTGGGGCACCACGTACCTGCCCACCGGAAAGGGCGTCTGGTTCCGGCTGGACCGCCCCGGCGCCGGCCCGCCCTCCAGCGGGACCATCGGCGAATCGACACCGGCCAACGCCGGCCCAAGAACGAGCACCGACGGGTCCGCGCCGAGCGCCAGCGCGATGAGCGAACTCATGCAGACAGCCCCCGACCTGTACGGGGACGACCCGTTGCCCGACTTCGCCACCAGCCTGCTCAGCCGGGTCGCCGAGATGGTGGGCGCAGCCGGCGGCACCATCCGCCTGGACCGGGGCGACGGGCAGGGCAGCCAGGTGCTGGCCCGCTTCGGTCGGCCGCCCCGCCCCGGCAGCGACCTGCTCCGGGTGCCACTGACTGTGCACCGCCCGTACGCCGGGGAGTTGGAGTTGGACGCCGCGCCGTCGGCGTACGCCCAACCGTTGGCGGTGCTCACCGCCGAGCGGCTGTCGCTGCACCTGGAGAACGACCGGCTGCGCCGGGCCGACGTCCGCCGGCAGGTGTGGCTTACCTTCCTGGCCGAGGCGAGCGAACTGCTGGCCCAGTCGCTCGACGTCGACCTGACCATGGCGCTGGTGCCGCAGTTGGTGGTGCCGCGACTCGGTCAGTGGTGCGCTGTGCACACCGCCGACGAATGGGGTCGGCTCCGGCTGGCGGCTGCCAGCCACGCCGACGAGTCGATGCTTCCGCAGTTGCACAAGGTGCTGGCGGAGACCGGGCCGGATTCGATCCAGGCCCGTCTCCGCGAGGCGTCCCGCAGCGCGGCGCAGATCCCCCTGGGCGGGCCGATGGAGGGTTTCGCCGTCCCGCTGATCGCCCGCGGGCAGCGGCTCGGGACCCTGGCGGTGGGGCGGCACCAGCGGCACCGGCACGACCCGGACGAGGTGGCCGTGTTGGAGGACGTGGCTCGACGGGCCGCGCTGGCCATCGAGAACGCCCGGATCCACGCCGAACGCCGTCGGGTGGCGCAGACGCTCCAGCAGTCTCTGCTGCCGCCGGTGCTGCCGCTTGTGGACGGGATCGGTTTCGCCGCCGAGTACGTCCCGACCGGCGACGACGCCGAGGTGGGTGGCGACTTCTACGACGTGGTGCCGCTGCCCGACGGGCGCTGGCTGGTGGTGATCGGTGACGTCTCGGGCAAGGGTGTCCAGGCCGCCGCGGTGACCGGGCTGGTCCGGGACGTGATCCGGGTGCTGGTCGGCGACGGCAAACCGTTACCCGAGGCGCTGGCGCGGCTCAACGAGACGCTTGTCGAGCGCGGTGGCGGTCGCTACTGCACGCTGGCCCTGGCAGCGGTCGGGCGCGAGGGTGACCAGTTGGACGTCTCACTGCACCTCGCCGGGCACGACCGGCCGGTGCTGCTCGCCGCAGCGGGCGGCGCCGGGTTCGTCGGCACCGGCGGCACCGCGCTCGGCCTGCTCGACACGATCACCTCGCCGACGGCGGAGATCACGCTCGCACCGGGCGATTCGCTGATCTTCTACACCGATGGCGTCACCGAGCGGAGGCGCGGCCGGGAGCTGTTCGGCACCGACCGGCTGCGGGACGCCGCCGCTCCCCTGGCCGGATATTCGGCCGACGTGGTGGCCGCCCGGCTGCGCGCCGCGGCGATCAACTTCTCGGTCGAGCCACCCCGGGACGACATCGCCGTCCTGGTGCTCCGCAACGACGCGACCTGACCGCAGCGCGGCCAACGGCTATCGGGTCCGCTCGGTAGATTGACGACCATGTCGAGTGCCGCGCAGGTCACGTCGTACTCCCGGCCGTTTGTCCGGGCCCTGATCGTCGCGCAGTTCGCGACCATCGGCGGGTTCCTCGCCGTGCTGCTGCTCTACGTCGGTCAGATGGCGAGCGCCGGCGTCGGCCCGGCCGAGATGCTGACCGGCGCGTACGACCCGAAGGACATGGCCTTCTTCGGGCTGCTCCACCCCGTGGTGGCGGTGCTCTACCTGACGGGTGCTGTGCTCGGGCTGCCGTTGGCGATCGTCGCGGTGGCGCTGGTCGTCCGGGAGCGCGAGGCCCTGCCCCGGGCAACCCGGTCACTGCTGCTGGCCGGGGCGGCCGGCAGCCTGCTGGTGCTGGTGGCCCGCCTCACCCCGCCGCTGCTGGACATGCACCGGTGGTGGCTGGACTGAGCACGGCCGGCCGGGCCTCACAGGCCGCCGGGGAGCCGCCCGGGCGCGAGCCGGTGCTCCGGATCGAGGTGCCGCTTCGCGGCCCGCAACTGGGCCAGGCCGGCCAACTCGCCCCAGAGGTCGACCGCCTGGCGGACCGCCGCCGGAGCGGAGACCACCACGCAGCGGCCCTGCCGGGCCAGCAGCACCCCTCGGACGGCGGCCAGGATGGACGCCACCCGGTCGGCTGCCAGCGCCCCGGGCAACGCCGCGTGCACCACGCCCAGCCCGGCGGACCCACGTATCGGCACCGGCGCTCCGGCCGCGTCGCGTAGCGCGTAGACGGCGGCGTGCAGGTCGCCGATCGGCACCTCCAGGCGCAGCGCCGTGTCACCCGGCGCGAACGGGTAGCGGCGCCACCACGTCGGCGCGGAGTGCGCGATCGTGGCCTCCCCGTGCAGCAGGCCGACAAGCCGCTCGGCACGCTCGGTGACGTCGGCGGGGCCGCCTTCCAGCAGCACCACCAGGCTGCCGGCCCGGGACGGGACGCCGGCCCGGCCGGACATCGACGGATGGCGCTCCCGGGCGGTGGCCGCCGGGTGACCGGGCGGGTACGGCGTACGTGGGCGGGGGGTGCCTCCGGGCAGGTCCAGCTCGATGGCCGCCGGCTCCAGCCGAGCGGCGAGGATCGTCCGGACCAGGTCGTGCACCTCCAACGGCGTCCACACCGGGCGGGACACCCAGAGCCTGCTCGCCGGCACCGGCTGCACCCGCAGGCTCGCCGACACCAGCACGCCGAGCGCGCCCTGGGAGCCGCAGAGCAGGCGGGCCAGGTCGAGCCCGGGCGCGCCACCGCCGACGCTGGTCAGCTCGCCGTCGGCGGCGAGGTAACGCACACCGAGAAGTTGGTCGCAGGGGCTGCCGTGGCGGTGGCGCAGCGGGCCGGCCTCGCCGGCGGCGAGCACGCCGCCCACTGTCGCGCCGGGTGAGGGGGCGTCCATCGCGAGCCGCTGGCCGGTGCGCTCCAGGGTGGCCTGCACCGCCCGCAGTGGAGTGCCGGCCCCCACCTCGGTCACCAGCGAGTCGACCGGCTCGTGACCGATGCCGGCCAGTCGGCCGGTGTCGAGCAGGATGTCGACCTGAACGGGGGCGGCACCCCAGTCGATCTTCGTGCCCGCGCCTCGGGGCACCACCGCCAGATCGTGCACGGCGGCCAGCCGCAGCACCTCGGCGGCGGCGTGCGGGCCACCCGGGACGGCCACCCAACGCGCCGGTCGCCCCGCCACCTCGTCGGCCGGCCCGGCCAGCCGGGAGAACGGTGGACCGCAGATCGCCGCCAACCGCCGGGTGATCTCAAGGGCTCCGGACCGGCCGAGGGAACTCGCTGCTGCCGCCATGCCGGCCATCGTACATGTGTTCTAAAGTCGCGGTGGCGAGTATCGGGATGCCGCTGGTCCGGCGCGCTGCGGCTGCCGGCCGGTAACGTGGCCGCCGTGACCACCGAGACTGCCCCGCCCGCGGCGAAGCGGGTGCCCAGCGAGCGCACCCACCACGGCGACACCGTCGTCGACGAGTACGCCTGGCTCGCCGCCAAGGACGACCCGGAGACGATCGCCTACCTGACCGCCGAGAACGAGTACACCGACGCGCGCACCGCACACCTGGCCGACCTGCGCGCCGACCTGTTCGAGGAGACTCGCCGACGCACCCAGGAGACCGACCTGTCCGTGCCGACCCGCAAGGGCGGGCACTGGTACTACACCCGGACGGTCGAGGGGCAACAGTACGGAGTGCAGTGTCGCCGGGCAGTCCGCGACGGTGAGACCGACCCGCCGGTCAGCGCGGACGGCGCCCCGCTCGACGGCGAGGAGGTGCTGCTCGACGGCAACCTGCTGGCCGAGGGGCACGACTTCCTCTCGCTCGGCGCGTTCGACGTCAGCCCGGACGGACGCTGGCTGGCCTACTCCACCGACTTCTCCGGTGACGAACGCTTCACCCTGCGGGTGAAGGACCTGACCACCGGCGAGCTGCTGCCGGACGAGGTGCCGGACACCTTCTACGGCACCGCCTGGTCGTCCGACGCCTCGGTGCTGTTCTACGTGACAGTGGACGACGCCTGGCGGCCGAACCGGGTCTGGCGGCACACCATCGGCTCCGCAGCAGCCGACGACGTGGTCGTCCACCAGGAGGACGACGAGCGGTTCTGGGTGGGGGTGGAGCTGACCCGGTCGGAGAAGTTCATCCTCATCGACGTGCACAGCAAGGTGACCAGCGAGGTGCTGGTGATCCCCGCCGGCAACCCGACCGGCGCGCCGGCCGTGATCGCCCCCCGCCGACAGGGCGTCGAATACACGGTCGAGCACCACGGCCACCGTTTCCTGATCCTGCACAACGACGGCGCGGAGGACTTCGCGCTGGCGTTCACCTCGGCGGACGTACCAGGCGACTGGGTTCCGCTGATCGAGCACACCCCCGGCACCCGACTGGAAGCCGTCGACGCCTTCGCCAACCACCTGGTGGTGTCGCTGCGCACCGAGGGGCTCACCGGGCTGCGGGTGCTGCCGGTGGGCAGTGACGACGGGTACGACATCGACTTCCCCGAGCCGCTGTACAGCGTCGGGTTGGACGCCAACCCGGAGTACCGCACCGGCCAGGTCCGGCTGCGCTACTCCTCGCTGATCACCCCCGACTCGGTGTACGACTACGACCTGGTCACCCGGCAGATGGTGCTGCTCAAGCAGAAGCCGGTGCTGCCCGGTCCGGACGGGCGACCGTACGACCCGGCCGAGTACGAGCAGCACCGCGACTGGGCACTCGCCGACGACGGCACCCGGGTGCCGATCTCACTGGTCTGCCGCGTCGGCACCCCCCGGGACGGCTCGGCGCCCTGCGAGTTGTACGGCTACGGCTCGTACGAGGCCAGCATGGACCCGTGGTTCTCGGTGGCCCGACTGTCCCTGTTGGACCGGGGTGTGGTCTTCGCCGTGGCGCACATCCGGGGCGGCGGCGAGCTGGGCCGGCGGTGGTACGACCAGGGCAAGCTGCTGGCCAAGAAGAACACCTTCACCGATTTCGTGGCATGCGCCCAGCACCTCGTCAAGGCCGGCTGGACGTCCAGCGACCGGCTGGTCGCCCGGGGCGCCTCGGCCGGTGGCCTGCTGATGGGCGCTGTGGCCAACCTCGCGCCGGAAGCGTTCACCGGGATCGTGGCGCAGGTGCCGTTCGTGGACGCGCTCACGTCGATCCTCGACCCGTCGCTGCCGCTGACAGTCACCGAGTGGGAGGAGTGGGGCAACCCCCTCGACGACCCCGAGGTGTACGCGTACATGAAGTCCTACACGCCGTACGAGAACGTGGCCGCCGTGGACTATCCAGCGATCCTCGCGGTGACCAGCCTCAACGACACCCGGGTGCTCTACTCGGAGCCGGCGAAGTGGATCGCCCGACTGCGGGCGGTGGCACCGAGCGGCGACTACCTGCTGAAGACCGAGATGGGTGCCGGGCACGGCGGCCCGAGCGGTCGCTACGACTCCTGGCGCGAGGAGGCGTTCATCAACGCCTGGATCCTGGACCGCATCGGCCGGGCCTGACCCGTTGGGTCGCGGTGATCGCGCCCGATCCCGGAGGTGGTCCGTCCCCTCGGTCGTCGAGAGGGCGCCACTTCCCTGATCGGGCGCGATCACCGGCGGGTCGCGGGTGGCGGGCGCCGCGCGCCCGGTGTTCCCGGGTCGCAGCGGATGTCGCGGCCTAGACTTCCGGGGTGACCGGGGCTACGGATGGTGACGGCGGGGCCGCCGAGGAGGGCCGCCGTCCGAGCGTGGCGGCGGTGGCGCGGGATCGCCGGGTCTGGCTGATCCTCGCTGTGGTCGCCGGCCTGCTGGTCTGCTGTTGTTCGGCAGTGGTCGGCACCTTTATCGCACTCTCCTCCGGCCTGCTCGCCGCCTGACCCGGCCGGGCGGCGGGTTCGGCTCGACTCAGGTCGTCCGCAGCTCGTCCAGGGCGGTGCTGACGCGCAGGAAGAGCAGGCCGACGCCGATCGTCACCAGCACCGCGGCCAACGCGCCGGCGCCGAGCCACGCCAGGTGCTCCAGAGGTACGGGAACGGCGCGCTGCACCTCGGGAATGTGCACGATCCGGTTGTACTGTGCGCTGGTGGCAGGGTCCGCACAGAGCGCTGCCGTGGCCTCGCAGATCATCGCCGACCCGCCGCCCGCCGACACCTCCGCCGCGGCAAGCCCTCGGCCGAGCAGCGTGCCCACTGTGAGCGCGAGCAGGATCGCCGGTACGGCCGGCGCCAACGCCTGCCAGGCCACCGAACGGCTCAGCGTGGCGCGGGGCACCCCGGTGGCGACCAACGCGGCGTAGGCGCGTCGGCGGGCGACGATCCCCTCGACCAGCGCGACGATCAGCCCGCCCGTCGCGATCAGGATGGCCACGGCAATCGCGCCATCGACGTAATCCATTGTGGACAGGTAGAAGGGGTTGGTGCCACCGTCCAACCCGGCGACCCGGTTCTGCTCCCGCTCAAGCTGGTCCTTGGCCCCGAAGTAGGCCCGCTGGGCGGCCGCACCCCCGCCGAAGATCAGGGCGGCGAGCAGCGCCGCGAACGTGCGGCTACCCGCCCACGGGTCGGCCATCAGCCGGCCCGCCGCGAGCAGGACAGCCGGACCCCTGGCGTGCCGGCGCAACAACCGCCCGCAGTGGTACGACAGCCAGCCGGTGCCGATCACCACCCCGACCATCGCCGCGAGCGCACCCCCCGCGAACAACAGCGGCACCAGCCAGGTCAGCCCTCCGTCGTCGTCGATCGAATTCACCACCGGGCGGATCACCGCGAACGAGGCCACGCCGAACCCGATCAGGAGCCCCGCCCACGGACCCGGACCACGCTCGCGGGCGGCCTTGCGGGTCACCCCGAGCGGGCTGGTGGTGACAGTACGAAGCATCAGGACGGTGGCCAGCGCCGCCACAACCGGCAGACCGAGCACCACTCCGGCCAGCGCGCCGGTCGACGGCAGGACGTCGGTGGGCAGGGCCAGTCGACCTTGCGCGTCCGGGCGGTGCAGCAGATCGCGGCCGACCAGATAGACACCCAGCCCGACGAGCGTGCCGAGCAGAGCGGCCACGCCGGTCTCCAGCACCACCAGCCGGGTGACCTGCCCGGGCGTGGCGCCGGCCAACCGGAGCGCGGCCAACCGGCGGTCCCGTGCCGGTGCGCCGAGCCGGGCGCACTGACCGGCCAGCGCCAGCACCGGGATCATCAGCATCAGCAGCGCGAACGCCGTGCCACCGCGCAACCCGGGCTCGCGCAGCAGCGCGTTGCGGTACTGCTCCGACTGGGCCCAGGCGTCGCCGGCGGGCTTCTCGATGGCCAACACGGTGAGCGCCGTGAGCCCGGCCAGGGTCGCCAGCAGGGCGCTGAGCGCGGTGAGGACCACCCGGGCGGTGTCGGTGCGGGTGCCGGCGAGCGCGAGGCGGAGCAGAGTCGTCGGTCTCAACGGGCACCGCCGGCCAGCGGCACGTCGAGCCCCAGGCCGGTGTGGTCCACCAGGCCGTCGCGCAGCACGATCTCCCGATCCGCGTACGCGGCGATCCGCGGCTCGTGGGTGACCAGCACGACGGCGGTGCGCTGCTCGCGGGCGAGCCGGACCAGTTGGGTGAGGACCTGCTCGCCGGCGAGCGTGTCCAGTGCGCCGGTCGGCTCGTCGGCGAAGAGCACCCGAGGCTCGGTCACCAGCGCCCGCGCCGTGGCGCAGCGTTGCTGCTGACCCCCGGACATCTCACCCGGCCGGACGTCGGCCACCTCGGCCACCCCGAACCGCTCCAGCCAGGTGAGCGCCGCCGTCCGTGCCTCTCGCCGCCCCGTGCCGGCGAGGAGCAGGGGCAGGGCGACGTTCTCGGCAGCGGTCAACTCGGCCACCAGTTGACCGAACTGGAACAGCACCCCGAACTCGGTGCGCCGCAGCCGGGACCGGGCCGACTCCGACCAGGTGTCGATGCGGTGCCCACGCCAGGTGACCTCGCCGACGTCCGGCCGGAGAATCCCGGCCAGGCAGTGCAGCAGGGTCGACTTGCCGCAGCCACTCGGCCCGGTGACGGCGACGATCTCGCCCTCCGCCACCTCGAGCGTCACGCCGCGCAGCGCCGGCGTCGGGCCGTACGCCCGAACCACGCCGCGAGCCTGGAGTTGCGTCACGGATGCACCTCCCGGTGCCAGTCGGCGACCCGGCCCAGGGTGGCGTGCAGCCACCGCAGATCCGCGTCGAGGTGGGCGATCGCGAAATCGGCTGCTACCACGTCGCTGAGGGTGGCGGCCGGGTCACCCTTGACCGTGGTCAGCTCACGCAGCCGTGCGGTGTGCGCGGCCCGCTGGGCGACCAGGTACGACCGGGCCCGATCGACATCGGCGACCAGCAGCGCCACGACCACCTTGGCGAAGAGCGTGCTGGCCACGTACGGCATTGGTGCTTCCACAGTGGACAGCCACTGGTCCAGTGCGTCCCGCCCCTGGTCGGTCAGCGCGTACGCGGTGCGATCCGGCCCGCCCACCCGGTCCTGCCCGGCGGAAGCCACCAGCCCGTCACGTTCGAGGCGGCCGAGAGTGGCGTAGACCTGCCCGAAGGCCAGCGGCCGAGCCCTCGGCAGCCGCTCGTCGTGCGCACGCTTCAGCTCGTACCCGTGCCGGCTGCCCCCAGCGAGCAGCCCGAGCAGAACATGCGGCGTGGACACCCCGCCCACTATTCACCCAGCGAATACCCAAGTCAACAACCCCCACCCCACCCACCCCTCCCGCTGTTGATCATGAAGTTATTGCGCCGACACGCCGCGACAGATGGCAATAACTTCATGATCAACGGAGTGGGGTTGGGGGTGGGGGGGTGGGGTTAGGGGGTTTGGGGCCAGGTGGGGGTGCGGCCGGTTTGGGTTAGGAGGTGGGTCAGGTCGGGGGGCAGGTCGGGGGTTGGGATGGGGGTGGGTAGTGGGTCGGCGAAGACGCCCATCTTGCGGGCGGTGGGACCCAACCGCTCCACCAGCGCGTGCAGCTCGGCCACCGCCTCCGGAGCTGGGTGGTACGGCTGGCCGGTGGCGACCGCGAGATCCCAGCCGTGCACTGTCAGGTCCAGCAGGGCCATGCCGCCGATGACTGGTTGCGGCATACCCATGCCCGGTGACACGCCCTCCAGTGTGGACGGGTCCGACCAGGCGGTCACCAACCGGCCGACCTCCACCTCGAAGCGGTCCCGCCAGCCGTCACCCAGGTGGTCGGGCTTCTCGGCCCACTCCACCTGACGCTTCTCGGCCAGGTCCTGAAAGTTGACCACCACCTGGAAGAGGTGATTGAGCAGATCACGGACCAGGTAGTCGCTGCACGGGGTGGGCAGGTCCAGTTGGTCGTCGGAGACACCCCGTACGACATCGACGGTTCGCGGCGCGGCGGCCGCCAGCAGCTCGCTAGTCTGAGTGGACATAGGGCCAGCGTATGAGGGTGGTCTTGAACAAATGCGACAGCGACCGCGTGGCGACAGCCGGGGGATTCTCGACCCCGGGCGCCTGTTGCGCGAGATGCGCTTCCGCCGACACCTGCCGGCTAAGTCGCTACGCCAGTGGGTCGAGCACTACTGGTTGATCGACTGGGCGTTGAGCGCGCCGTTCGAGCAGCGGGTCGTGCCGCACCCGGCGGTGAACGTCGTGTTCCGACGGGACGACGACGGGCCCGAGTCCGGCGAGGTGGCCGGGGTGGGCCGCGATCTGTTCCGGATCACGCTCAGTGGCACCGGCCGGGTGTCCGGTGTGCAGTTCCGCCCCGGCGGCTTCCACCCGTTCTGGCGGCGCGCGGTCAGTGAGCTGACCGGCCGTAGGGTGCCGCTGCCCGCCGGCCGGCTGACCCACCCCGACGTCCCGGTGGGCGCGGGCACGTCCCCGGGAGCACCCACCTCGGCGGCCGGCGACGACGAGCGCTGCCGGGCGCTGGACACCCTCCTCACCGCCTGGCAACCGGAGCCGGACCCGATGGCCGAGGAGGCTGTCCGACTGGCCGAGGCGATCCGTACCGACCGGACGGTGCTGCGCGTCGACGACTTCGCCGCGCGGCACGACGTTCCGGTCCGCCGGTTGCAGCGGCTCTTCATCGAGTACGTGGGGGTCGGGCCGAAGTGGGTGATCCGCCGCTACCGGCTCCAGGAGGCTGTCGAACAGGCCGCTGGTGGCCCCCTGAGCTGGGCTGACCTCGCCGCCGACCTCGGCTACAGCGACCAGGCCCACCTGGTCCGCGACTTCACCGCCGTCGCCGGGGTGTCCCCCGCCGCGTACGCCCGCTCGGTGCGCTGAGCAAGCCGAGGAGCTGACAGCGCCGGCAGCGCTGGCAGATCAGCGCCGCCGCAGGACGACCACGGCGACGTCGTCCTGGATCTCCGGTGGGGCCAGTTCCACCAGCAGCCGGGCGCAGAACTGGTCCAGGTCACCGTCGACGGTCGCGGCGACCCCGGCCAGTGCGGCAAGCCCCTCGTCGATGGTGGCGTCCCGCCGCTCGATCAGCCCGTCGGTGTAGAAGACCAGCGTGGCCCCGGCCGGCACCACGAACTCCAGGTCTGCCGGGCGCGGGGCACGGACGCCGAGCAGCGGCGCTGAATGCTGCACGAACTCGACCTTGCCGTCCTGGATCAGCAGCGGTGGCAGGTGCCCGGCACTGGCCAGCCGGACCCGTCCGGTCGGCGGGTGCATCAGCAGTACGCAGAGCGTCGCCACCTCGTTCGGCAGCAGTGTGCGCATCAGCTCGTTGACCCGGTGCAGGATCTCGCCGGGCTGGTGGCCCTCGACCGCGTACGCCCGCACCGCGTGCCGCAGCTCGGCCATCACTGTGGCCGCGTGCAGTGAGTGCCCGGCGACGTCCCCGATCGCGAGCAGCAGGTGACCATCGAGCATCACCAGCTCGTAGAAGTCGCCGCCCACCTCGGTCTGCGCGCTGGCCGGCTCGTAGCGCACCGCGAGGTCGAGGCCCGCCACGGTGGGCAGTCCGCGCGGGAGCAGGCTGCGTTGGAGGGTGACAGCGATGCGGTGCTCCTCGTCGAACGAGCGCTGCCCCTCCACTGCCGCCGCCACCGCCTGAGCCAGTTGCTTGAGCACCGGGGTCCGCGCGGTCTGGGTAGCGGTCGGGACCACCACGTACAGCGGGGCCCGGTCCTCGCGCAGTCGGGCGGCGGCGACGGTCACCGTGTCGTCCGCCGGCCACTCGACGAGCGCCCAGTTCGCCGGGGTCTCCACTCGCACTGTGGCACCGGTCGGCACCCCGGTGTCGTCGACGACCCATGGCACCACGGCGGCCACCTCGCCGGGACCGGCGCAGACACCCGCGAGGCAGTCGCCGTCGAAGGTCTCGGCGATCACCGCGGCCGGGCTCTTGAAGATCTGGGCGGCGCCCTCGGCGGCGGCCTCCAGCAGGCGCGCGAAGGTCGGCGCGGCGTGCACCGCCACCGTCGTGTCGGCCAACCCGAGCAGCCGCTCGGCGAGCAGTTCGGCGCGCTGCCGAGCCTGGTAGTAGCGCAGCACCGCCCGGGTGGTGGCGATCAGCTCCTCGGGCTCGATCGGCTCGGTCAGGTACGCGTCAGCGCCCCGGGTCAGCCCCTGGGCGCGGTCGGCCACGTCCACTGCGTGCGCAGACACGTGGACCACCGGCATCGCCGGGTGCCGTGCCTTGATCTGCTCGCAGACCTCGTAGCCACTCAGGTCGGGCAGCCGGACGTCGAGAACCACCAGGTCGATCCGTTCCACCTCGACCCGAGCCAACGCATCGGCGCCGTTCTCGGCCTCCAGCACTGTGAAGCCGGCCCGGGTCAGCCAACTGACCAGCAGGTAACGCTTGGTACGACTGTCGTCGACCACCAGGATGGTTGTCGGTACGCCGTCCACGCCGTCACGCCCCGCCGACGGGTAGGGAGACGGTGAACGTGCTGCCTTCGCCGGGCGTGCTGGTCAGCTCCAGTGACCCGCCGAGCAGCGTCACCAACCGCCGGGCGTACGGCAGACCGAGGCCGGTGCCGCCGACCCGGGTGGCTCCGGGGATCTGGTAAAACTCCTCGAAGATCCGGTCGCGCAGCTCAGGAGCGATGCCCGGCCCGGTGTCGCTGACCTCGAACTGCCAGCGGTCGCCGTGGTGGCTGGCCCGCAGTCGCACCTCGCCGCGCTCGGTGAACTTCAACCCGTTGTGCAGCAGGTTGCGCAGCACCTGACCGAGCAGCACCTCGTCGGTGCGCAGCACTGCCGGCCCGCTGGGCTCCTCCACGACCAGCTCCACCTCCGGGCGGGTGGCCAGCGCGCGCAGGGTGCCGCGCAGTTGCCCGAAGACCGGCCGCAGGTCGACCTCGGCCAGCTCCGGCTCGATCCGGCCGGATTCCGCCTTGGCCAGGTCGAGGAGTTCGTTCACCAGGTTGAGCAGATCTGCCGCCGACGAGCGGATCAGATCGACCTGGCGGCCCTGCTCGTCGGTGAGCGGGTCGGAGGCGGAGTCGGTGAGCAGCCGCCCCAGGCCGATGATCGCGGTGACCGGGGCGCGCAGCTCGTGGCTCACGTTGGCCAGGAACCGGCTCTTCGACTCACTTGCCGCCCGGAGCTGGGCCGACTTTTCGTCCAGCTCGGCGTAGAGGGCGACGACACCGCGGTTGGTCTCCTCCAACTCCTCGGTGAGCTGGTTGTAGAGCGCCAGCACGCCGCGGTTGGTCTCGGCCAGCTCCTCGTTCAGCACGGCCAGCTCGTCGCGCTGACTGCGCACCTCGTCGAGTGCGGAGATGAGCTGCCCGTTCTGCACGGTCAGCTCATCCAGCGCACTGGCCGGCGCGGTACGGCCGAGTTCGGCACGGAACTCGGCGAGCCGCTCCAGGGTCGGCGTCGGCGCGTTCGCCGGGACTCGTCGGGACATCCGTACGACCGTAACCCCCTCGACGGCCGACACGCTGAGTGTGTCGACCAGTCGGGACACCGCGCCGGACTGCGGTTGGTAGCGGCCGTCCGGCAGCGGGGACATCGGGGCCAGGTCGGCGCGCAGGTGAAACCGGCCGTCGGCGGCTGTGTCGACGTGGAAGGAGACGTCGGCACCGCCGGTCGTCCGCAGCAGATCGCGGGCGACCTCGCTGAGCGCGGTGGCGATCCGCACCTGGTCCTGGTGTTCGAGGCCGACCACAGCGGCCACCTCGCGCCCCCGCTGACGGATCACGAAGATGTCCTGCTCGACCCGCAGCGCCATCTGGAGCAGCGGCAGCGCTGCCGGCTGCCCGCTCACGCCCACGACCTCGCGACAAGTACGCAGGCGTCGTCGCGTCGCACACCGGCGTCACGGAGCAGGGTCGCCGCCATCACCAGCGGGGATCGCTCCGCCAGGCCCGGGTAGTCGGTCATCCGCCACCGGTCGACCACCCCGTCGCTGTGCATCACCAGCCGGGCGCCGGGACCGAACGGGTAGTCGTACTCCCGGATCGTGGGCCGTTGGTGGCCGGCGATGCCGGGCAGCGACACCAGCCCTCGACGGCGGCCGTCACCCTCGACGACCACGCCGGAGATGTTGCCCAGGCCGGCGTAGTGCAGCACGCCGGCCTCCGGCATCAGCTCTCCGACGGCGAGCGCGGCACCCCGGGTGTGCGACATGCTCCGGTGCAGGTGACCGACCACCACCGCCGGTGGGCCGGCCGGGGCGTCACGGAACGCGGCCAGCGCGGCTTCGGTGGCGGCGTTTGCCAGCGGGCCGTGCCCCAACCCGTCGCTCACCAGCACCTGGTGCCGCCCGTCGACGACCCGGACGGCGTAGCCGTCGCCGCTGACCGTCTCGCCGGTCAGGGGTCGGGTGAGGGCGCCGGCCCAGGACGGCCGCGCCGCCTCGGCCGGCCAGACCTGCACGGCGAGGACGGTGCCCCGGCCGGGCAGCGAGTATCCGTCGAACCAGCTGGCCTGCCGGACGATGGCACCCAGACCGATGCCGAGTGTGCCGGTGGTCGAGTGCCCGTCCTGGGACGAGACGGTCAGGTCGGCCATGCCAGGCCCGGAGTCGATCGCCACCAACTCCACCCCGGCCTGCCCGGCGCGGCGTACCGGCCGGAGCAGCAGGACACCCTCGTCGGCGTGCTTGACCAGGTTGCTGGTCAGCTCGGCCGCCACGATGGCCAGGTCGGCGATGCGCGCCGCCCCCATCTCCACCTGCGCGCCGAGGCGCTCGGCGGCGCGCCGGACGGCGCTCGCCGCGCTGCTGGCCTCCACCCGGAACCAGATGCCGCTGTCGGTGACCGCGTCGGCGTTCACCTGGACCACTTGGTGACCGTGATTCGCGTACCGCTCTCCGCCGACGTCTCGATCTGGAACTCGTCGACCAGCCGGCGGGACCCGCTGAGCCCGAGGCCGAGGCCGCCGCCGCTGGTGTAGCCGTCGGTCATGGCCAGGTCGAGGTCGGCGATGCCCGGCCCGGAGTCGGCGAACACTATCTGCACGCCATTGCGTCGGCCGTTGTTGACCACCGTCACCTCGACCGACCCGCCACCGCCGTACACCAGGGTGTTTCGGGCCAACTCGCTCGCCGCGGTGACCACCTTGGTCTGGTCGACGAGGGACAGCTTGACGGACACCGCCACGGCGCGGACCAACTGCCGGACGCGCACCACGTCCTCATCGCTGCGAACCGACTGAGCCTGCGGCTGGCCCAGGTCGACGCCCGTGGTCACGGCGTGGCCGTCTCGGCGTCCGGTTCGTCGTCGAGCTGGTAGTCGAGCTCGTCGGCGTGGGCCGCCGCGATCAGCTCCATGCCGCGCTCCACGTTCAGCGCGGTACGGATGCCGTTCAGCGACAGCCCGAGTTCGACAAGGGTGATGGCGACGGCTGGACGCATCCCGACCACCACCGTCTCCGCGTCGAGCACCTTGGAGATCGACGCGATGGTGGAGAGCATCCGCCCGACGAACGAGTCGACGATGTCCAGCGCTGTGATGTCGATGATGACGCCGTGGCAGCCGGTGTCGACGATCCGCTGGGCCAGATCCTCCTGGAGCGCGACCGCCGTCTGGTCGGACATGTCCAGTTGGATGGAGACGAGCAGGATGTCCCCGATCTTGAGGATCGGCACCCGCTCCATCAGATGTCCCGGCGCGGCTGGCGGCGGGCGGTCTCTACCCCGTTGAGCCGCAGCACGTGGCGCAGCGCGTCGGCGAGGCTCGCCTTGGTGGCGATGTCGCCGAACTCGATGCCGAGCGCCACGATGGTCTGCGCGATCTGCGGGCGGATGCCGGAGATGATGCAGTCGGCGCCCATCAGCCGGGCGGCCACCACGGTCTTCAGGATGTGCTGGGCGACCTGGGTGTCCACCGCCGGCACGCCGGTGATGTCGATGATCGCGTACGGCGAGCCGGTGTCGACGAGGGTCTGCAACAGCCGTTCCATGACGACCTGGGCCCGGGCCGAGTCCAGGGTGCCGACCAGCGGGACGGCGACGACACCCTCCCAGAGCTTGACCACCGGCGTGGAGAGTTCGAGCAGTTGCTCGGCCTGGTCCGCGATCAGGCTCTCGCGGGTGCGGACGAAGCTCTCGAAGGTGAACAGGCCCATCTCGTCGACAAGCTTCGAGAAGGCGACGTAGTCCTTCAGCGCGTCAGTGCCACCGGCCTCCTGCACCAGCTCGGCCAGCACGTCCTTCAGCGCGAAGACGCTGATGGTGGTCTCGGTGGCGGAGAAGCCCTGCCGGGCCCGGCCACGGGACAGCTCGGAGAGCGCGGCGCGCAGTTCGGCGGCGCTGTCGGCGGACAGATCGATGGTGCCCTGCTCGCCGCTGGCGACGATGGCACGGTGCAGGTCCTGGACCTGTCGGCGCAGCTCCGCCTGGCTCAGCCGGCCTCGCAACGAACTGGTGACGATCTCGGTCCACCGAGTCGTGACCCGTTCGTCCTGCCCGTTGAGCAGCGCGACGAGCCGACCACTTTCTTCGGTGCTCAACGCCATTTCGAACCCCCTTGACCTGGACCGGGCGGACTCTATCACCGGGGCCTGACCAACTACTTGCCCCGTAGCAACGGAATGACGATGGCCACCGGATGACGGCTCCCGTTCTACCTCCGGGGGTGGTCGTGGGATACCGTTCCCCCGATAACAGGAGGTCTGGCGAATGTCGTTGACGGTGCACACGGAACAGCGCGGCGACGTGGTCGTCGTGTCGGTCGCGGGCGAGCTGGACATGGCCACCGCACCGCAGCTACAGGACCAGATCACCGACCTGCTCGACAAGGGCCGCAACCGGCTGGTGTTCGACCTGGCGGAGGTCTCGTTCTGCGACTCGACCGGTCTGTCGGTCTTTGTCCGCGCCAAGAACAGCTGCGACGAGGCCGGCGGCGTGGTCCGGCTGGCCGCACCGCAGCGCGGTGTGCTGCGCATCCTTGAGGTGAGCGGGCTGGTCGAGGTGCTGCACACCTACCCGACGGTGGATGAGGCAGTCGCCGGCGAATCGACGCCGGCGTCCTCCTGACCGTCGGCGTTCGTCACTCGTCCTCGACGTAACGGGGACGAGCGATAGCCATGCCCGCCGTCGTCTGCACGGCGAGGGCACCCAGCAGGAACCCGATCGGCGCGGTCCAGCCGCCGGTGGCCTCGTAGAGGATGCCGACCATCAGCGGGCCGAGGGCGGCGATCACGTACCCGGTGCTCTGCGCGAACGCGGAGAGCGCGACAGTGCCCTCGGCGGTGCGGGCGCGTAGGCCGATGGCGGTCAGGATCATCGGGAACGCGCCCTGACCGATCGCCAGCAGGGCGACCCAGAGCAGCGCGGCGCCGTGCGGCGCGAGCGCCAACCCCAGGTAGGCCAGTGCCGACGCGGTGGTGAGCCCGAGCACCAGCGGCCGCAGGCTGCCGAGCCGACCGGCCAGGGTGGGCATCAGCAGCGCGATCGGCACCCCGAGCGCGGTCACCCCCGCGAGCAGCAGCCCGGCCGACTCCGGCTGGTAACCGGCGTCGCGGAACAGTTGGGCCAGCCAGCCCATGATCGCGTACCCACTGAGCGACTGCGCCCCGAAGTAGACCGCCATCGCCCAGCCCAGCCGGGTCCGCGCCGGCCGGACCCGCGTCGGCGTGGCGACGACCGCCGTCGGGGTCGCCCGCCGCGCCGCGGCGCGGGTCCGCAGTGCCAGCGGCACCCACGGGAGTACGGCCACCGCGGCCATCGCAGCCCAGACGCCGAGCCCGGCCCGCCAGGACCCGAAGGCGTGCGCGATCGGCACCGCGGAGGCGGCGGCCACCGTCGTGCCCACTGTCAACGCCATCGTGTACGCCCCGGTGACCAGGCCGGTGCGGTGCGGGAAGTGCTGCTTGACCAGCATCGGCAGCAGGATGTTGGCGACCGCGATGCCGGACAGCGCCAGCGCGCTGGTGAGCACGAAGATCAAGGCCGAGTCGGTGGCGACCCGGAGCACCTGGCCCACGGCGAGGGCGAACATGGCGACCACCAGCACCCGGGCCGGCGCCACCCGGCGTACCAGCCACGGGGTGAGCGCGCCGAGGCCGGCGAACGCGATGGTCGGCAGGGTGGTGACCAGGCCAGCGGTGACGCCGGAGAGGCCGAGCCCGTCGCGGACCTCGTCGAGCAGTGCGCCGAGGCTGGTCACCACGGCGCGCAGGTTGAGCGCGACCAGCAGCATCCCGACCAGCACCAGCGCGCCACCGGTCGCCGGGTGCGTCCGCCGGCCGGTGCCGGGGTCCCGCGTCGGGCGAGGATCGACGGCGACGGGGGCGGGCAGCGCCGGAGCGGCTGTTGGTGGCGGGGTCATGACCGTTAACCTACAATCATGGGATGAATTTGGGACCGGTGATGTAACCAGTGCCACCGTCGGTTGAATTCCCCTCCGCGCCGCCGGCGCCGCCCCTCGGCCAGCCCGCCGTGCCGCCCCGCGGCCACCGGGTCCGGCAGACCACCGAGCAACTCCGCGCCCGGATCCTCGGTGGCGAATGGCCCGTCGGCGGGCGCATCCCCACCGAGCCGCAACTGGTCGCCGCGCTGGGCGTCGGGCGCAACACGGTCCGCGAGGCCGTCCGCGCCCTGGTGCACGCCGGGGTGCTGGAGTGCCGGCAGGGCTCCGGCACCTACGTGGTGTCCACCGACGAACTGGCACCGGTGGTCGCCCGCCGACTCGGCGACGACCGGATGACCGAGGTCATCGAGGTACGCCGCGCCTTCGAGGTGGAGGCCGCCCGGCTCGCCGCGTTACGGCGTACCCCGCAGGACCTGGCAGCGCTCGACGGCGCGCTCGCCCAACGCGAGGCCGCCTGGCACGGCGGCCGGGTCGACGCGTTCGTCGAGGCCGACGCGGCACTGCACACGGCGGTGGTCGCCGCGGCGCACAACGCCATGCTCGCCGAGCTGTACGCCTCGGTGGGCACCGCCCTGCGCAGCACCGTCGCCCAGGCCATGGGCGGGGAGCTCACCCCCGAGCGCTACGTCGACCACACCCGGCTGGTCGAGGCGATCCGGGCCGGCGATCCCGGCCGGGCGGCGCTCGAAGCCGGCGCTTTTCTGGAACCCGCCGAACGGGCATAGGTTGTGCCCGACAGAAAAGCGGACACCTCGGGAGTACGAATGCTCAAGGGCTTCAAAGACTTCATCATGCGCGGCAACGTCGTCGACCTGGCGGTCGGTGTCGTCATCGGCGCCGCGTTCACAGGCTTGGTCACCCAGCTCACCAAGTCGTTCCTCGAACCACTGATCAAGGCAGTCGGCGGGGGCAGTGGCCTGTCGGCCGGGACGTGGGAGATCACCAAGGGCAACAACATGGACTGGGCGGGGTTCATCAACGCCCTGATCACCTTCCTGCTCACCGCGGCGGTGCTCTACTTCTTCGTGGTGTTCCCGATGAACAAGCTGGCCGAGCGGCGGCGTCGGGGCGAGGAGCCGCCGCCGGCGGCGCCGAGCGAAGAGGTCAAGCTGCTCACCGAGATCCGGGACGCCCTGGTCTCTGCCGGTCACACCACCCCCGGCCAGCAGCGTGGGGCGCTGGACGACGTGCTGGGCCGCCGCCCGGAGCCGCCGACGCAGCGCTGACCCGAACGGATGCACATCGGCCCCTGTGGGATTCCCGCAGGGGCCGCACCTTCTCGTACGTGTGTTCGATAGAGTCCCGCCATGGAGCAGCGAAAGCACTGGTGGAACGGGAAGTGGGGGCGGCTGGCCCGGCGGGACGTCTTCCTCCGGGTGGACGCCGACCGGTGGCACGTCGAGCAGCGGGCCGGCGGCGCCGAGGGCATCTCCCGTTTCTACGAGTACGGCAGTGTGGACGAGGCCGAGGAGACTGTCCGGGCGCTGCTCGACGGCCCGGACACCTGGCGGGAGCTGTCCCCCCGCCAGCCCGGCGGCTGGACCCTCCCGAACAGCTGAGTGGACGGGCCGTCGAGGCGGTATTGCTTTCGACGGTGATGACTCTGAGTCATAGCTATGACTCAGAGTCATCACGCTCTCCGGACCATTGCCTCCGGGCCTCCAAGCCGCCGCGCTGGAACGCCGCTGCGCTAGAACGCCGCCGCTGCTCTGGGACGCCGCCGCTCTGGGACGCCGCTGCTCTGGGCCAAGGTGCCGACCCACACCGCGGCCGAGGCTACGGCTGCCGCCGCTGCGGCTGCGGCTGCGGCTGCGGCTGAGCGGCTGAGCGGCTGAGCGGCTGAGCGGCTGGGCGGGTGAGCGTCTGGGCGGGTGGAGCCGGGCCGAACGGCGGGCGGGCGGGCCGAGGCGTGCGGAGCCGGCCGAACGGCGGGCGGGCAGGCGCGGGCGCGGCCGGCGTTTAGCGGCGCGCCGCCCCGGGAACCGCAGCGGGATGGACCAGCAGGACGAGCAGCAGGCGACCATCTCGCGGATCACCACCGGGATGCCGGTGATCGACTCAGCTGGCACCGAGGTCGGCACGGTGGACCTCGTCCAGCGGGGTGACCCGAACGCGGTGACGGTCCAGACACCGACCGCAGACCCAGGCAGCAGCCTGGACGAACTGATCGAGGCGACCGCTGTCGAGGAGCCGGACGTCCCGGCCGACCTGGCGGCGCGGCTGCTGCACAGCGGCTATCTGAAGGTCTCGACCGACCTGACCCGCACCGGCGCTGTCTACGTACCGGCCGACCGGATCGGGTCGGTGGCCGATGGCCGGGTCCTCCTGGCCGTCGGGGTGGCCGATCTGCCGCCCGAGGAGTGACCCAACCGCCCTGATCGACTCGGGTTTCATGAAATCGGGGCGTCCGGAGCCTCAGGACAGCCCAACTTCATGAAACCCGAGTCGATCTCCCCTGCGCCTCGGCGGCAGCCTGACCCGGCGCGGCAGGCTGACCCGGCGCGGCAGGTTGATCCGGCGCCGTGAGGGCGGGCTGACCCGGCGCGGCGGGTCGATCGGGTGCCGTGAGGGCGGGTTGGTCGGGCGCGGCGGGCTGGTCGGGCGCGGCGGGCTGGTCGGGCGCGGCGGGCTGGTCGGGCGCGTCGGGCTGGTCGGGCGCGGCGGGCTGGTCGGGCGTGGCGGGTCGGCGGCGGTGGAAGAGCAGCAGCATCAGGCAGCCCGCGACCAGGCCCCAGAACGCGCCGCCCACGCCGATCAGCGTCACCCCGGACGCGGTCACCACGAAGGTGATCACGGCGGCCTCGCGGGTCGCCGGGTCGGTCACCGCCGAGGCGAGCGCTGTGGCGAGGGCGCCCAGTAGCGCCAGCCCGGCGACCGCCTCGATGAGGATCGGTGGGGCGACCGCCACCAGCGTGGTGGCCACGCCGGCGCCCAGTCCGAGCACTGCCAGCCCAGCGCCCGCGGTGACCGAGGCGATCCACCGGCGTTCCGGGTCGGGGTGCGCGTCGGGGCCGGCGGCCAGCGCGGCGGTGATCGCCGCGAGGTTCACCGCGTGCCCGCCGGCCGGGGCGGCGAGCAGACTGGCCAGGCCGGTGGTCCGCAGCGCGGCGCCGAACGGCGGGCGGTAGCCGTAGCCGACCAGCACCGCCATGCCGGGTACGTTCTGCGCGGCCATGGTGACCAGGAACAGCGGCAGGGCCAACCCGACCAGTGCGGACGCATTCCAGGCCGGCGTGGTCAGCGTGACCGACGGGATCAGCGCGGCCCCGGTCAGGCCGGTCGGCGGTGCGGTCAGTGCGATCGCCGCCACGGCCACCACCAGCGCACCGGGCACCGCCCAGCGTCGGGCGAACCGGTGCAGCAGCAGCCAACCGACCACCACCGACCCGGCCACCACCGGCAGCTCGACCAGCGCGCGGACCGGGGCGGTGCACAGCGGCAGCAGCACCCCGGCGAGCATGGCGCCGGCCACCGGCTTGGGGATGGCGGCCACCGCACGGCCGAGCGGTGGGAACAACCCGGCCGCGACGATCAGCACACCGGAGACGAGGAAGGCGCCCACCGCCACCGGCCATCCGCCCGGCGGTGGCCCGGTCGCTACCAGCAGCGCAGCGCCCGGAGTGGACCAGGCCGCGCTCATCGGTATCCGGTACCGCCAGCCAAGCCAGGCGGCGACGAACCCACTCGCCACACAGAGAGCGAGCAGGCCGGAGGCGGCCTGCGCGTCCGACGCGCCCGCCGCTCGGAGCCCGGCCAGCACGACTGTGAACGAGCTGGCGAAGCCGACCAGCGCGGTCACCACCCCGGCCAGCACCGGTTGCACGCGTCCGGCCACCCCATCCTCCCAACTGTTCCGTTTACGGAACGGAAGCGTGTAGCACGATAGCCGGGTGCCGCACCCACCACCAGCCCCGCGCCCGGGCCTCGACGTGGATCCCGCCGTCGTCGGTCGCCGGGTCCGTGCCCTGCGCGAGGAGCAGGGGATCTCGCTGTCCACACTCGCCCGGCTCGCCGGTGTCGGAAAGGCCACCCTCTCCGGCCTGGAGCACGGCACCCGCAATCCGACCCTGGAGACGCTCTGGGCGGTCACCGCGCAGCTCGGCGTACCGCTGACGGCGGTACTGGCGGAGCCGGCCGCCGGGCCCACAGTGCACGGCACCGCTGTCACCGCCACCCTGCTGGAGGTCTTCACCGACACCGACGCGACCTACGAGCTGTACCGGATGCGGGTGACGCCCGGCCCCGGCCAGCTCTCCCCCGCCCACCCGGCGGGAGTCACCGAGCACGTCACAGTGTTCGCCGGGGTGCTGCGCGCCGGGCCGGCCGACGCGCCGCTGACCGCCCCGGCCGGCGGTCACCTCCGCTGGGTGTCGGACGTGCCACACAGCTACGCGGCGGTGGGTGACGAGGAGGTCGCCGCGAGCCTGCTACTGCGCTACCCGCGCCGCTGAGACCCCGCCGATCGGTTACGGACCGTCGGCCTCGTCGACGAAAATCGCAATCATTTCTCGACCTAGGTAGGAGGCGTAGAGACGAATGCGGGTTGTTCTTGGCAAGCTTGACCCCATGACGCTGATCCTCCGCTCGGTCATCCTCAACGACATCGGCTTGGTGCGCACCAACAACGAGGACTCCGCCCTCGCCGGTGACCGCCTGATCGCCGTCGCCGACGGCATGGGTGGGCTGCCTGCGGGCGAGGTGGCGAGCGAGATCGTGATCCGGATCCTGGACGAGCTGGCTCCGCCCACCGACCCCGACGGCGCCGCCGACGCGCTGCGTGCCGTGGTCAGCACTGCCAACCAGCGCATCCACGCCGCGATCACCGTCGACCCGAGCCGGGACGGCATGGGTACGACGCTCACCGCGGCCCTGCTGGCCGGGGAGACACTGGTGCTGGCCCAGGTGGGCGACTCCCGCTGCTACCTGCTGCGCGACGGGGAGCTGACCCAGCTCACCCGGGACGACACGTTCGTGCAGGCGCTTGTCGATCAGGGCACCCTCTCTCCCGAGCAGGCCCGCCACCACCCACAGCGGTCCCTGGTGACCCGGGCCGTGCAGGGCGCCGACACCCCACCCGCGGTCGGGGTGCTCACAGTGGTCCCTGGTGACCGGCTGCTGCTGTGCAGCGACGGGCTCTCCGACTACGTCGAGGACGAGGCCATCGCCGCGGCCCTGGGCATGTACGCCGACCGCCAGCAGTGCGGTGAGCAGCTGGTGAAGCTGGCCCACCACGCCGGCGCGCCGGACAACGTCACAGTCGTGGTCTCCGACGTCGTCGCCCGCTGACCCGTAGGGCTCACTCGGCGGCTCACCCGGACCGACTGGTTCGGGTTCCGCTGCCACAGTAGGTGGTTGTGCCATCTAGCTTGCGCCGCTACTGTCCGACGCGTGGATTCCGACCGGCGCGGGCAGTGGCTGCGGGGGGTGCTCGACATCTGCGTCCTGGCCCTGCTGTCCGAAGGCGAGTCCTACGGCTATCAGCTCGCCCAGGCGCTCGACGTGGCGGGCGTCGGGCCGATCCAGGGCGGCACGCTCTATCCCGTGCTGCTGCGCCTGCAGAAGACCGGCCTGGTGACCGCGCAGTGGCGGGAGGGCAGCGCCGGGCCGGCCCGCAAGTACTACCGGCTCACCGACGACGGGCACGCGGCGCTCCGCGTCGGCGGCAGCGCCTGGCTCAGCTTCGTCCGGCCGGTGAACGACATCGTCACGAAGGGGGTCACCCGGTGAACGCCGACGATTGGCTGCGTACGCTCACAGCCGAGCTGCACCAGCGCCGGGTCGCGGCGGACGCGGCACGGCACGTGGTCGCCGAGGCCGCCACCCACCTGCGCGAGGGCGGCGGCGACCCCTGGGTCGTCTTCGGCCCACCCCAGCAGTACGCGGGCGCGGTCGTGGAGAGCATCGGCACCGCGCCCGGACCGCGCCCCGGGCCGGTCCGGCTGCACGCGGCGGGCATCACCAAGAGGTACGGCCGGCGAACCGTGCTGCGCGACGCCACGCTGACCGTCCGGGCCGGACAAATCGCCGCCGTCGTCGGCGCGAACGGCTGCGGCAAGAGCACCTTCCTCCGGATCTGCGCCGGACTCATGTCACCCGACGCCGGCGAGGTGGCCGTCTCCGGGCGGCTCGGCTACTGCCCGCAGTCCGGCGGGACCGCCGACTTCCTGCTCGCCGACGAGCACTTCGTGCTGGTCGGCGCCGGTCAGGGTGTGGCCCGGGGCCCGGCCCGCCGCGCCGGTCGGGCGGCGGCGCGGCAGCTCGGTTGGGAGGCGGGCGGCGACGTGCAGGCCCGCCATCTCTCCGGCGGCACCCGACAGAAGCTCAACCTGACAATGTCCACACTCAGCGCCCCCGACGTGCTGCTGCTCGACGAGCCGTACCAGGGCTTCGACCAGGGCACGTACGTCAACTTCTGGGACCAGCTCAGCAGGTTGCGCGACGCCGGCACGGCCATCGTCGTGGTGACCCACCTGCTCAACCAACTCGACCGGGTGGACATCGTGCTCGACCTGACCCCGGCACGTGAGACCGTGCGGCACGCGCCCGACAGCCAGGGAGGCCGCCAGTGAACCGGCTCGTCACCGTCGCCGAGATGACAGTGCGGGAGCTGCTGCGACGTCGGGGCGTACTCCTGCTGTTGTTGTTGATGCCGTTGACCTTCTACCTGATCCGGCGGGACGCCTACCTCGGGCAGTCGGTTCGCTCGCTGCTGCTCGGCGTGGGCTGGGCGGTGAGCACCGCCGCGCTGTTCGCCACGACCGCGGCCCGCGAACTGGAGCCGAGGCTGCGGCTGGCCGGGTACCGCCCACACCATCTCTATCTCGGTCGGATGCTCGGCCTGTGGACGGTGGGGCTGGTCATCTCCGTACCCTTCTTCCTGCTCCCGATGATCGACGGCGCGGACCTGCGGTACGGCGGCCTGGCGGCGGCGCTGCTCTGTTCAGTGGCGGTGGCGGCGCCGTTCGGGATGCTGATCGGTGCGCTGCTGCCCCGCGAGTTGGAGGGCACGCTGCTGCTGCTCACAGTGGTGACGGTGCAGATGCTGATCGACCCGGCCGGGTCCGGGGCGAGGTTGACGCCGTTCTGGTCGAGTCGGGAGATCGCCACCTGGACGGTCGACAACACCGACCAGGGCTACCTCTCCCGTGGTCTGCTGCACGGGCTCGCCGTCACCGCCCTGCTGGCAGTGGGCGTGGCCGCGGTGGCCAGCGTCCGCCTGCGCCGCCGTCGCCACCTGCGGCACCTGCCGGTCGGCTGACCGCCGTGCCGGCCGCGGATCGGGCCAATCCGGTTGCTGCGACCCGCGCGGCGGGTTGAGATGGGCGAATGACCATCCGCCGGGTGACCGACGACGACCGTCTCACCACCAGCTTCCCGCTGGCCGCGTACGCCTTCGAGTCCTCGCCGCTCAGCGCCACCCGGACCGCGGAGTTCCGGGACTACCTGCCCTACAACCAGGGCAACCGGACGTTGATCGCCGAGGAGGACGGCACCACGTTGGCCGCCGTCTCGGCCATCCCGATGCGACAGAACCTGCGCGGGGTGGTGCTGCCGATGGCCGGTGTCGCCGGGGTGGCGACCCATCCGCTGGCCCGCCGGCAGGGGCACGTCCGGACGTTGCTGCACCAACTCCTCGACGAGATGCGCGACGAGGGCCACCCGCTCAGCGCGCTCTACCCGTTCCGGCCCAGCTTCTACGCCCGGTTCGGCTACATCGGGCTACCCAAGCCGCGCCGGGTCACCTTCACCCCGGCCAACCTGGGCTCGCTGCTCCGGGTGGACCTGCCCGGCGAGGTCGGCTGGGAACGCGTCGCCGCCGGCTATCCGGCGTGGCGGGCGTTCACCGAGCGCAACCTCCAGGAACGACACGGCTTCGCGATCTTCCCGGACTACCGGGCGGTCGGAATGCGTGACCGTGACGAGTACTGGCTGCTCACCGCCCGGGTCGACGGGGCGGTCACCGGCGCGGTGACGTACCGGATCGACGAACACGGCGGCACGCTGCACGGCAACGAACTGCTTGTCACCGACCCGCTCGCGCGGACGCTGCTGTTGCAGTTCTTCGCCCGGCACGTCGACCAGATCGAGCGGATCAGCGTTCAGGTTCCGCCGGACGAGTTGCCCGAGCTGTGGCTGACCGACCTGGACGTACACGTCGAGGCCCGTACGGCAGTGCCGGGTGCGTCAGCGCCGATGGCCCGACTGCTGTCGCTGGACGCGTTGAGCGGGCTACCCGCCGGCCCTGGTCGGGTGCGGATCGAGCTGACCGGGGACCGCTGGCTGGCCGGCACCCACCTGCTCGACGGCACTACCGGCGCGCTGGAGCTGGTCGACGACACCACCGGCCGCACGCCGACGGCCACGCTCACCGCCGCCGGGCTCTCCGCACTCGCGTACGGGGTGCTGGACCCGGCCGAGCTGCCGCTACGCGGTCTGGGCGAGGTGCCGGTGGACGCCGCCACGGAACTGCGCGGCCTCTTCCCCCGCCGGGTGCCGTACCTCTTCGCCGACTTCTGAGCCCTCCTCACAAACGGGTTTGTCGCCTCGGCGGCAGTGGGTACGGTCCCGCGAATGCCGGAGTGGTTACAGGCGGGTGGATGGGGGTTGCTGGCCGGGTCGGCTCTGCTGGTCGGGGCGGCGGTCGGCTGGTTCGCCCGGGTGCCGCAGCGCGTCATCGCGTCGATCATGGCGTTCGGTGCGGGGGTGCTGCTCTCCGCCGTGTCGTTCGAGTTGATCGCCGAGGCGCATGCGCAGGGTGGGCTGCTGCCCACCGCTCTCGGCGCTGCCACCGGTGCGGTGACCTACACCCTCGCCAACCTGGCACTCGGCCGGCACGGCGCCCGGCACCGGAAGCGGTCCGGCGACCAGCAACCCTCGGAGAGCGAGCAGCCCGGTTCCGGCTCGGCGCTCGCCGTCGGCGCGCTGCTCGACGGCGTACCGGAATCGGTGGTGATCGGCGCCAGCCTGCTCGGCGGCGGCACCGTCAGCCTGGTCACCGTGGCGGCGGTGTTCCTCAGCAACGTTCCGGAAGGACTGTCCAGCGCGGCCGGCATGCGCCAGGCCGGCCGCAGCCGACGGTACGTGTTCCTGCTCTGGACCGGGATCGCGCTGATCAGTGGCGTCGCCGCGCTGGTCGGCAACACGCTGCTCGGTGGCGCGCCGCCGGAGGTAATGGCCGCCATCACCGCGTTGGCCGCCGGGGCGATCCTCGCGATGATCACCGACACCATGGTCCCGGAGGCGTTCGAGAACGCGCACCTGCTCGTCGGTCTGATCACGGTCGCAGGCTTCCTGACCGCCTTCGCCCTCTCCCACACCTGACCACCGGTCACGCCGCCACAACCGGCGCGGCGGTCTGCGGGCGGCCGGCGACGGGCGGCGGCGGGCGGCGGCGGCGGGCGGCGACGGCGAGCGGCGGCGGCGAGCGGCGACGGCGAGCGGCGACGGCGAGCGGCGACGGCGAGCGGCGAGCGGCGAGCGGCGACGGCGAGCGGCGAGCGGCGACGGGCGCGGCTTAGCTGCGCATTAAACCGGCCCGGCGGATTCGTCGCGATGCCGTCGCGGCTCCTAGCATCACTGGGTGCGCATGACGTCGCTTGCCGCTCTCCTCGTCCTCGGTGTCGCCACCGCGACCCTGCCCGCCTGCGCGCCAAACGACCCGGCTCCCGCCTTCGAGGCCGGCTCGACCGCCTCGCCGACGGCCCTGCCCACCGGCGGTCAGGGCGACGCGCCGGGGGCGCGGGACGGCCTCGGCGGCCCGGGGGCCAGCGCCAGCGCCAGCCCGAAGCCCGCCAACAAGGTGCTCACCGCCGGCAACCCGAACGGCACTGCCACAGTGCCGGCCGAGGCGCGGGCGGTGGACACCTCGAAGCCGACCCGGACCATCGGCTCCGGCACCCCGGCGAGCTGCACCTCCGCCGCGGTAGTGAAGGCCGTCGCGGCCGGCGGTGTCATCACGTTCAACTGTGGACCGGCCCCGGTGACGATCAAGATGGCCGCCACCGCGAAGGTCCGCAACGCCAACGGGCCGAAGATCGTGCTGGACGGCGGCGGCACCGTCACGCTGAGCGGCCAGGGGCAGCGCCGCATCCTCTACATGAACACCTGCGACGAGGCCCAGGGCTTCACCACCTCGCACTGCCAGAACCAGGATCACCCGCAGCTCACAGTGCAGAACCTCACCTTCGCCGACGGCAACTCCACAGGCGAGAAGGCCGAGGGCGGCGGCGGTGGGGCGATCTTCGTACGCGGCGGGCGGCTGAAGGTGGTCAACTCGCGCTTCGTCCGCAACCGCTGCGACCGCACCGGCCCCGACCTGGGTGGCGCGGCCGTCCGGGTACTGAGCCAGTACGAGAACAAGCCGGTGTACGTGGTGGGCAGCACCTTCGACGGCGGTTCCTGCTCCAACGGAGGGGCGCTGAGCAGCATCGGCGTGTCGTGGGTGGTGCTGAACAGCCTGCTCAGGAACAACGAGGCGATCGGCAGCGGCGCCAACCCGGCCAAGTCCGGTACGCCCGGCGGCGGCAGCGGCGGCGCGATCTACTGCGACGGCAACGAGTTCACCGTACGGATCGCCGGCACGATCATCGAGAACAACACTGCCAACGAGGGTGGCGGCGCGGTCTTCTTCGTGAGCAACAACCGCACCGGCACGATGAGGATCGAAAACTCGACTTTGCGCCGCAACCCCAGCGCCAAGTTCGAGACCCGCGGCTACCCCGGCATCTTCTTCCTGGGCGCCCGCAACCCCACGCTGACCAACTCCAAACTGAGCTGAGGCCGCGTACCTCAGTAGGGGTTTCCCTGGCCTGGGGGGCGGGCGTGGAGGAGGGCGGCGGGGCGGCCGGGCAGGTCCCGTGCGCCGGACATGGGCGGGCTCGGCGTGTGGTCGCCGTCGGCCATTCCGGCGAAGAGTTCCTTGAGCGCCGTCAGCGCACTGATCTTGGGCTGCCAGCCCAGCTCGGTCTCCGCGCGCTCGCTGGACATCAGCGGGGCGTTCAGACCCAGCTCCACCCAGCCCGCGTCGACAGGTTGCAGCCGCGCCCGCCAGGTCAGCGCCGCCGCCACCCGCAGCACCGGCGCGGCGACCGGCACCGTCCAACCATGGAAGTGCCGGGCCACCAGCTCCGGAGTGAGCACCGGGTCCGCGGCGACGTTGAAGGCGCCGCGCGCATCACCCAACACCGCCCGGGCGTACGCGTCGGCCACGTCATCGGCGTGCACCGCCTGCATCCGCAACCGGCGGTTCGTCGGCACCAGCGGGATCCGGCCGAAGCGCAGCAGCCGCACCGGTGCCAACGGGCCGAGGAAATACCGCGTGATCTCCGCACCTGCGGCCCGCTGGAAGATCAACCCGGGTCGCATCCGTACCACCCTCAGCGTCGGCTGATCCCGTTCGACAGCGTCCAGCAGCGCTTCCACCTCCGCCTTGTGCTCGCTGTACGACGATCCGGGCACGCCGGTGGCGGGCCACCGCTCACTGATCGGGTGGTCCTTCGGGCCGGGCGCGTAGGTGCCGACCGACGAGGCGTACACCAGGGCCGGAACACCGGCCTGGACCACCGCGTTGATCACCGCCCGGCTGCCCTCGACGTTGGTCCGGCGCAACACCCGCTGGTCGTGGCTGGGCTGGATCTGCCAGGCCAGGTGCACCACCGCGTCCGCACCCGCGAACACCTCGGCGAGCTGCCCGACCGCGCTCGGCGCGCCGATGTCGCAGGAGTGCCACTCCACCTGGTCGTACGGTTCGCCGGCATCCGGGCCGGGCAACCGTCGCACGACCCCGGCCAGCTCCACGCCCCGCTCCCGGCGCAGCCGCCGCAGCAGCGCCGTACCGACGTTGCCGCTCGCCCCCACCACCACGATCCGCATGCCCGACCCCGTACCCGCCCAGCAGCAGCTCAACCACCCACGGCTCGCGGCCCGCGCGGCGTGATCCACTCGGCTTCCCGAAAGTCGCGGCATCCGCGCGCGCAGGACAGCCCGACTTCCTGAATCCCGAGTCGATCAAGGGCGAGGAGACTCCCGTACCCAGCCGTGCTTCTCCTTGCCCCGCCTACCGGCGGTGGCCGCCAGGCAGCGTGGGCAGATCCAGCCCACCGCGTCCGCCTCGGTGAGCACATCGGTGCCCGAGTAGTCGAAGCGCACATGCGGGAAGCGACGCAGGCGGGTCCGACTCAGCGCCAGCCCACAGACCGTCTGGTTCTGGCCGGGCAACCAGGCGTGCACCTCCCCACCCGGCTGGCGTACGCCATCGCGCCCAATTTCCTCCCCGGAGGCCGCCACGGCCGGCCCGCTGCTTGATCCCATGCCGGTCCTGGTTCCCCACCGACCCACACCCATGCACCGCCGCGCGACCTCGCTCGATTCACCCCAGCTCACCGACCCAGCGCCTCGGACCCTCCGCGTCGCCCCCGACAGGTGATGATCAACTGCGGCGGACACCGGCCGGCCGCAGCCATCGACGGCCGGCCGGAAGCCGAGAGCCGTCGACGCTCACCGTCGGGTAACCTGAGCGCGCGGGCCGCTAGCTCAATGGCAGAGCTGTGGACTTTTAATCCATAGGTTCAGGGTTCGAGTCCCTGGCGGCCCACCACAGAACCCTTCTGAGCTCAGCAGCCGGGGGGATCAGCGCAGACGCGCCGTAGGTTCAGGGTCCGAGTTCCTGGCGACCCATCGACCGCACCGTTGTGCGAACCGGGGCACTCCTCAGATGCCCCCACCCGCGCCGGGCAGGGGCATCGTCGCCGCGAGGGACCTTGAACACGGGCACGACTACCTGGACCTGGCGCTGCCCGACCGAGGCATCTCGGCCGGGCGTACTGCGGTCTTATTCGCGCAGGTCCGAGCCTCCTCGGCGCCAGCAATACGAATCGCGGCTACCGAACAACCGCGGTCGCGTCGGAGTTGGTGACGTTGGCGGCAAGTGCCTCCGCCTTGGCCAAGCTCTTCGACAGGGAGAACGTGTTTTTGATGCCATGGAAAGCGCGTGAGAAACCACCGTCGCCGAGTGCCTCCAGGTGGATCTCACGACGTTGGCCGTGATCCGTCAGGTAGACCCGAACGCCCCATGCTCCCATCGCGCCTTTTCGGGATGCCAACAATGCCATGTCGGGCTGATGGCGTAACTGATCAAGTGGATTGTTGCTGACCATCAATGGCTCGATGGTGGCCTTGTACCCGGCCAGGGCTGCGTTGAGTATCGCTGCCACCTCGGCTAGCGGGATTGCGGTCTCCACGATGACGGACTCGGTTTGCATGATGCGCCACGCCTCCTTCTGGACGGTCTCACGAGATCGGCGACGGCGTGGCGAGCGACTTTGCCCGCTTTCGCTGCCCGGCGCCGAGACTCGACGAGAAGTACGTTCCCCGGTCTTCCGCTTCTTTCTTGCGAAGGCGATGCTGCTGCTCCGCGCACTTTTTCTGATCAGCTGCCTTGCAGATCTTGGAGTGGTTTCGGCTGAGTGCCCGGGGGGTCGGTTGATTGAATTGGATGCCATCGGATGCCTGCGGAGAAGAGACTGAGGGGCCAGCCGGGTTCGAACTCCTCTGCTCACCCGACGATGACCGCGGCAGCGGAAGCCACCAGCAGGACGGCGAGCGCGATGCTGATCGCGTTCAGCAGGCGAGCCGCCACTATCGGCCCCGGCGTCCGGCCGGCCACCTGCCGCACCACCGGACCGCCCAACGTCGCGAGGATGTCCACCGAGCGAGCCACGATGTGCCCTTCACGGCTGCCTGCGCTGTGCACGCGCGCCACGTCGCCGGGCCTCAGCGAGTCCGGGTCGATCTCGCCGTCGATCACGACACGAACGGTGCGCCCGTCGGCCGGCTGGAGACGGAAACGGTGCCCCGGCGCGCTGAGCTCACCGCCACTGCGAGTCAGGCGCCGTGCCAGCCAGACGCCGGCGACCGGCACTACCGGCATGATCACCAGTACGAACGGGACACCGCCCATGAGAAACCGACCGAGCATTGGCGCGACCGTCAGGCCTGCTGCGACGATCAGCACGACGAAGCCGGAGTACGAGCGCCGTGATCGGGTCTGTTCGACTGGACCGATCACCACGCCTATGTGCGGGTCGGTGGCAGTTGCGGGGGCGTCGTGCGCCTGTGCGGCCTGCTGGGGCATCGGTGGGGGGCGGCGGCCCGGAGGCGGTGCGAGGCCGCCGGGCGGTACTCGGAGCGGCGCCGCTTCGCCGGAGCGGCCGGGTCCCTCGGTACGAACCCGGCGCACGGTACGCGGCACATCGCTCGCCGAGAACGACCGCGGCCCGGAGTCGCCTGGGCGCGAGGCGCCGCCCGGAAACAGCAACGGGTCCCCGTCCGTCGCCTGGGTGGGGAACAGAGGCGGCGACTCCGGCTCCGGCTCCGGATCGGGCTCGGGCTCGGGCTCGGGCTCGGGCGCCGACTCCACCCGGATCGGGACGGCCTCCCGTTCCACGGACACGTCGGCCGGGCGGGGGCGGGCCCAGGGCGGCAGGGGTTCGGTCATGGGGCCGGCGCCAACGTGCGGACGGCGCACTGGTTCCCCAGTTCTGCGCCGGACATTTGCGGAAATCTGTTCCCGCACCAGGCGAGCACGTCGTCGCGGTTCGCGAAGTCGCCGAGGGCGAACGTGACCCACAGGGCCTCGCCGTTGTAAACCTGCCGCTTGCCGTAGTCGGTGCTCTTCAGCAACACCACGGCGGTGCCGTCGGTGGTGCCCTCGCGCAGAGCCTGATGCTCCTCGAGGATGTCGGTCGCCTGAAAGATGTGCGAGCCCGACCTGTTGGTCTGGTAGGGGTCGCTGATCCCCAGGGTCTTCGACGCCAACTGGGCCGCGTACTGGCCGTGGAACGAGACCGTCGGGAGGTCCTGGTCGTGCTGCGCGTTGAGCGCGTTCAGCGCAGCCTGCTCGGGGTCGATCGTCTCCTCGATCGTCGTCTCCGCCGGGGCGGTGTAGTCCGGCGTCTGCTCGGGCTCGACCGTCGGGTACGGCGCGATCGGCTGCTCAGCGGTCGGCATCACGGAAGAGGTGTCGTCGGTTGCGGCGTTCACACTGGCTACGGTCGCTCCGAGCGCCAGGAGGACGGCCGCCGCGCTGCCGACCACGATCATCAGTCGCCGGCGGTGAAGTCCGCTGGATGGAGCCGAGGCAACGGTGGGCGGCGGTGGAATCCATGGCGACGCCGTCTGCTGCTGGCTCCGCGGCGACGCAGGTTCCGGTCGAGACGGCACCGCAAGGTCCGACGAGGGCTGCGAGGCCGGCGGCGCCTGCGAGGCTGACGGCTCAGCGTCACCCGTGATCAGGGCTGAAAGGTTCCACAACCCGCCCGACGTCTCACGATCGGTCATGTCAGATCCCCCCTGTCAGTCGCCGAAGACGACGACGCGCCTGCCATGACTCGGGCCCGCTCCGACGGTGGCCCCCGCGATCGGACGGCCGGCGGGTACCGCGCGATCGCGTCCCCAGCCTCGGATCTCCTCGATCTGCTCCGGGTTCGTCCGACTCAGCGGGGACATGTTGACGAATATGTCCACCACGAACTCGGGCCGGAGGTTCGCGGCGCCACCGTTGAGGTGCACCTCCTCACCGACCTCGTGCAGCGCCGACTCGAGATCCGACCCGGCGAAGCCCTCGGACAGGCCGACCAACTTGTCGACCAGTTCGGTGGCGGGCTCCTGACCGACGTAGCGGCGGTAGTACATGTTGATGATCTCCTCACGATCGTCGGCATCAGGAAGGTCCACGAAGAACAATTCGTCGAACCGACCCTTGCGCAGCAGCTCCGGCGGCAGTGAGCGGACGTCGTTCGAGGTGGCGACCACGAAAACCCGATGCCGGGACTCCTGCAGCCAGAACAAGAACTGGCCGATCAGCCGGCGGCTCACGCCGGTGGTGTCGTTCTGCCCGGCCAGGCCCTTCTCGATCTCGTCGATCCACAGCACGCACGGTGCCACCCGGTCCGCGGTGTCCAGCGCCTCGCGAAAACGGGTCTCCGACTGGCCCACGTACTGGCCCATGATCGCGGCCAGGTCGAGCCGGTAGAGCGGCAACCGCCACTCCGCCGAGATCGCCTTGGCCGAGAGCGACTTGCCGCAGCCGGGGACTCCGACCAGCAGGACGCCACGAGGCGGACGGAGCTCCGTTCCGCGGAGGTCTGCCGCCATGACCTTCTGCTTCTTGCGCAGCCAGGTGCGGAGGTTCGTCAAGCCGCCCACCTGACGATCCGAGTCCCTGAGCTTGACCCGCTCCAGACCGGACAGCGAGCTGAAGTGCTTGTCCTTGAACTCGGCCAGATGCCCGACGTCGTCCCTCCCCACCGAGCCCTTGGCGACGAGGGTGGCCATCACGTTGACCGCTGTGCCTTCCGGCACTCCGACCAGGAACTCCGCGGCCCGCCGGGCGTCGTTCTCGGTCCATGCGATGGGCACGATGCCGTGATGGTCGCGAAGGAACTCGACGATGACGTCGTACATCTCGTCGGCGTCCGGCAGGTCCAACGCCACGCTCATGCCGAGCCGTTCCAAACCGCTCCACAGCGGCGTGTCGGTGATGATGATCATGCTGCCTGAGTTGGCGTCCGCCAGTCGGGCCAGCTCGGCGACGTGCCGAGCTGCGGTGTTGTCGTCACTCAGGTTCTCTGGATCCACGAACACGACCGTGGCCTGCGCACGAGTGGTGAACTGCTGGGCGGCGAAATCCATCGCGCCGGTCAGCGACTTGTCCTCCGCGACCGACGAGTTGGTGCGCAGGTCGCGCAGACCGGTGGCTCGGGTGTAGACCCAGAACGGGAGGTTGGACCGCTTGGGGACCGCCGCGACCTGCCGGACCAGGCGGAGGGCCCGGACCTGTTCGATGCTGTGTACGCCGATCAGCGGGACGCGCGCGGAGATGTAGCTGTCGAGGTCCCTCAGCGATTCGGCATAGTTCGACATGGGTCTTCCTTCTCGGGACGGTCAATCGACGATGACGCGGCGTCGCGGCGTCGCCAGCGGGTCGGCGGCCCAGGCGTCACGCGCGACGTGGCCGTTGGAACGTTCGGTCACTGCTGTCAGCGGGTTGCCGCGGATGGTGCGCAGCCGGGCCTCGACCGCAGCCCGGGGCGCTCCCGACCGACGTAAACGCTCGACCGACTCGTCCAGCTGCCGCTGGCCGCTGCGGATCTGGGCGTCGACCATCTCGGTGAGCCTGGCCCGTACCTCCTCAGGCAGGGCCTGCGCGCCCGCCAGCGCCCGGATCGAGACGAGTGACCACCGCGCGTGGTTCAGCGCCCTGGCCGCCGCGAACTCGTCCGGGTTGCCGAGCTCCCGGGTCAGCGCTTCGCTCCAGGTCTTCAGCCGCCGTACGAGCGCATCGAAGATCCGACCGCTGAGCCGCTCCCAGCTGTCCGCATGGAAGTCCGCCGGTTCGAGCGCCGGCAGGATCGCCGGCTCCAACGACTCGCCCGCACCCCACCGCTCGAGGAAATCGGCCCACGCGGCGTAATGTCCGCCTTGGACGTACATCGATCAGTCCGACCGGTGTCGCTGGACGTAGATCTCGCCGGGCGGCAGCGGCTCCCACGACGGCAGGCCTTGCACCATGTGCCGTCGCCGGTCGGTCCGATGCTCTACTGGGGTGCTGGCCTGCTGTGCCCACGGCACTACGACCGCTGCGTCGCCGTTTTCATTCCGGGCGTCGCCCTCGCTGGCAGACATGGTCAGGCTCCTGTCGCTACGCGTCGTTCGTACGGGGTCGGGGCGTTGCCCAACTGGGCAAGGTCGGCAATCAGCGTCCGTACCTCCGGCTCTCGGGTGTCGGCATCGCGGTAGGCGGTGGTCCAGTCGAGGAGCTCGGCACCGGCCCCTCGCAGCTGGGCAATCGAATCCTGCTTTCCGCGCTCGACCAGGGCCCTGGCATCCTGCTGACGCTTCGCCGCCGTCTGCGCCTTACCGTTCAGAACCAAGAACCAGATGCCACCGCCGATCAGCGCGGCGAAGACCCACACCAGGGCGAGGGCAGACGAAACTCCCGCGCAGAGGAGACCAAAGAGAACGGCCGCGCCGATGACCACGCCGGGTACGACAGCCTCCTTGCGCCAGTTGAAGGTCATGCTGTCGATGAAGGGCCGCCCGTGTCGGTCCCAATGCTCGGCCAGCGATCGCTCCAGGTGCTCGATCGGGTCGGTGAAGGACCCGGTCCACCGGGGCAGGTTGAAGACGACGCCGGCACCGGTGTGGTTGCCCTCGAAGACGGCCTCCACGTCAGTGGGAAGCCCGAGCCGGTAGTCGCGGCTGAACGCTGCGTGCGCCCGGCCGAACCAGTCGTGGCAGGACGAGACGGCCATTCGTTGGGTGGCGCGAGACACCCCGATCTTGCTGGGATTCAGTGCCGATTCCGACTGGATGGTCAGGTAGTCCAACCTGGTCTCCAGGGCGACCAGGTCGTTCGGCAGGTCCCGTTGCGAGGCGGCCATGTCGCCGTCGTTGCGGATGATCGCCTGGTTCAGCGCGTGCTCGCGGCGCAGCGGAAGCTCCTCGTCGTCGAACTCGGCGACGAGCCGGTCGAGAATGTCGTCGACCGCGTCCTCGATGCGATCCTGGCTCGGGTGCTCCTCGGCGGCCATTGCCGTGTACTTCGTGATCAGTGAGCCGTGCGCGTTGGCATGCGCGAGTGCGCGATCCAGCGCCGGCCACTGAGGTGACACCGCGGACAGGCGCGGGAACGATGCCTGAGAGGAGCCGCCGACGTGGACATCCACCTCACCGCGCCAGCGGTTCACCTGGGCCTGCTGCTTGGCGTCGTCGTTCAGCAGTTGGGCACGCCAGGAGTTGAGGCGTTCCTGCACCAGCTCCAGGCCAGCCGGCCCGAACGCGCCCTGCGACACGCACTCCAGAATCATCGCGAAGTCGCGGCCCAGCGTGTTCGGGTCCAGGGCGGCGAGGTACTGCCGCAGCCAGCGCACCGAGGCTTCCCGCCGGCCCTGCCGGCGCAGCACGAGGGCCAGGAACAGCGACGTACGACTCGGCGACCGACCATAGCCCGTCTGGATTGCCCGGTCGCACAACTCCCGGTCGTCCTCGGCCCAGGCGCCCAGGGCGACCAGCACCGGCGCCAACCAGTAGCGCGGAGTCTGCACCATCAGCTGCTCGCTGACGCTGCGCACGGTCTCCTGAGAGACCAGACCGGAGTCGAAACCCTGAAGGACGCCGGTGGCGAAGCGCCGGACCAACTTGTAGTGGCCGAACTGGTTCTCCAGCTGTGCCTCGACGATGCCGGTCCTGGTCTCGGCGCGCTGCACGTTGGCGGTGCGCTGCGCGATCATGACGAAGGTCTCGAAGTCGGCGGCGAGCTTCTGTAGCCGGTCGCGGGTCTCCTCAGTACGTTGGCCGACCTGGGAGACCTGGTTGCTGACCTGCGTGAGCCCCTGATCCAGCTGCACGACCATGCCCGCGACGTGGTCGACCTTGTTACGCAAGGTGTAATCGATATCGCTCATGGCACTCCTTACGGCTAGGCGACGACCGTGCCGTCTACAAGAACGGGGATGGTCTGGCCGCTCGCATAGACCTCGACGTAGTCGTAGGCACCGGAACGCACAAGGGTCCGCGCCTCCGCGAACTGCGGCGGCACGGTGTCCGCCCGGGTGTAGTGCTCGACGATCGACTGCCACAGGTCGAGGCGGTGGTCGACGTACGGTGGACCAAGGTGGCACTGTGCGAAGAGGCCCAGCGGGACGTCGCCGTACTCGCGCTCGTACTCGTCGCGGATCCACCGGCCGAGCTCGGCGCGCATCGCCGGGTCCAAGCTGGTGTCGATGCGATGGATCGCCTCAAAGATCCCCGCGTGCCGGGGCTTGCGAACGTTGCGCTGCGCCGGCCGCAGCAGGCCCTGCTCATTTGACGAGGCCGCCAGCCCCGAATCCAGATGCGATTCAAGGCGCCGCCGCTCTGTGAATTCCATAGTCTCCCGACCATGTGACCCGACTCATGAATGGTGCCCGAACAACGGGAGCGTAACCGCAGACCGACGTCCCACGCCAGACTCCATGTCCACCAGGCCGAGACGCTTTACGGCAATTTGACGGCACCAAGGTTCAACGCGCCCGACGGATCGTTCCATCAATAACGATGATCGAGGATTCAGGCTGACCGAACGTCCATAGTGGTTCTCCCTATCGTCTGGAGAGGCTGGGCGATCGCCCCGCCGGACGCCGATGAGCCTGCCACGGCAGGAGGTTGGGGATCCCGTCGTTGTGCGGAATCTCGCTCACAAGATGTCGATCTTGAATGGGCCCGTGTCGCTCGGAAATCGCATCCTTGTCGAAGTGAAGAGCACCGTGTAAGACTGCACCGGCCCCGGCAGGCATTCGCGGAGGTCAAATGATGGAGGAATTCCTACGTGCGGACGAGATACTCGACCGACGCGATCTGGTATCGCCGGAGTTGCGCGGCGACAACGCATACCGTTTCGGCGTCACCTGTGGCCGTCCCTTGTTGTATTCGGTGCCGCCGGCCGCGTTACCGCAACCGCTTCGCAGTCGCGCCGAGGCGAGCGGCAATGCATACACCGGCGCGATGTTCAGCTTCGACCTCGACGAGGCGCCGCCCGGCCACCGGTACGCCGCCGCCCGCTTCACCGTCGAGCTCGACGACGATCGGGTGATCGCCGCCACCGTGCACGGCGACGGCGGCCAGTTCGGGCTGACTCTCGACGACGCTTCGAGCCCGCTGTCCGCCGAGACCCGCGGCGCGGTGGGCGGCCTACTGCGCCGCCTGATCGTGCGAATCGACCGGCCGAGTGCGCGAACGATCGGCACCCAGAGTCACCGCTTCGGTTGGGTCTACACGGGCCAACGATCGGCGCCGATCCTGCCGCGCACCTACGGTGTGCACGCGCTGCTGGAGTCCCCACCCGGTGTCCCCTCACTACACGGCGCACTCGCGGTGGACGTGGATCTGGCGGGTCCGGGCCGACGTCGTGCATCCCTGGCCGATCGGGTGCCGTTCAGCGTGACGATGCCCCAGGTTCAGGGACCGGGCCAGCGTTCCGCTGCCGTACGGCTGTGCATGGCGGCGGATGTGGCCGGGTACAGCCGGCATGGCAACGCGGTGGCGGAGAGGTTGCAGCGCGACCTGGTGTCGGTGCTGGCCGCGGCCCGGCGGGCGGCCGGGATCGACGAGCATGCCGTGACGCCGCAACCGCAGGGAGACGGGCAGTTCACCGTGCTACCGATCGGCATTGACGAGTCGGTGGTCATTCCGCGGCTCGTTCGGGGCCTGGCCGAGGCCCTCGCCACCCGTGAAACCGGCGGTTCCACCGGCCCGATGCGGTTACGGTTCGCGCTGCACCGTGGGCTAGTCAAAGAGGCCGACAACGGCTGGGTCGGACGGGCCGCGGTGGCCGTACACCGGCTCTTGGACTCGCTCCCGCTCCGCACGGCTCTGACCGACCACCCGCAGGCCGGGTTCGTCCTGGCCGTGCCGGACGTGCTCTTCCTGGACGTGATCGCGCACAGCGAGGAACCACCCGCGCCCAGCGAGTTCACGTCCGTGACCGTCGAGCTGCCCGCGAAGGGCTTCCAGGAACGGGCCTGGCTGTACGTCGCAGAGTCGGAGAAGACCGCATGAACACCGTGTACGCACTGATCGTCGGCATCGACTCGTACCTCGCGGTTTCTCCGCTGCGCGGCTGCCGTAGGGACGCTGCCGCGATGCTGGGTGCGCTGCGAGTGCGTACCCACGGTTCGAGCACCCTTTCCGAGCTGGAGTTGTACGACCGAAAGGCGACTCGTGCAGCGATCATCGACGGCCTGCGGCACCACCTGACCCTGGCCGGCCCGGGTGACACGGCACTGTTCTACTTCGCCGGGCACGGCTCGACCTCCCCGGTGCCCCCGGAACTCTGGCACCTGGAAAGCATGGCGATGTCACAGACCCTGGTCTGCGCGGACAGCCGGCATGACGGTGTTCCGGACCTGTGGGACAAGGAACTGTCCGTCTTGCTGGACCAGGTCGCCGAGAACGGTTGCCACGTCGCCGTGGTGCTGGATTCGTGTCATTCCGACGGCGCCACCCGCGGGTCGGACCCGCTCGTCCGGAACCGCTCCGTGCCGCCCGGCCCGGCGCCTCGCGCCGAGACGCTGCTGCCCGAACTCTCGGCGGGATACGACAACCTACCGGAGCGCACCCGGCACATCGCCCTGGCCGCTTGCCGGTCCACCGAATACGCCCGCGAGATGCCGGACGCCGAAGGTGTGCCGCGCGGCGTCTTCACGGTGGCCCTGCTGCGGGCACTGGCCGAACTCGGCCCGGCGGCCACCTACCGGGAAGTGCTGGGCGATGCCCAGTGCGCGGTCGAGGATCGTGTGCTGCACCAGCGCCCGCAGTTGTCAGGCGCGCCGAGGCTGGCCGATCAGCCGTTTCTCGGTGGCGACGTCACCACACCCGCGTCCGCTATGGTCATGCGGCACGTGCGCGACGCCTGGGAGATCGACGTAGGCCACTGCCATGGTCTACCCTCCGCCGATGGCGGGGAGTTGCGGGTCGGGGTGAGCGGAAGCCGGCCGGTGCGACTGGCCGAGGTGGTCTCCGTGCACGCCGAGCGGAGCACTGTGCAGCCGGTGGGCTGGGTCCCGGACGCGACCCGGCAGTACCCGGTCGTGGTGACGGATCTGCCGCAGCCACTGGCCACGGCGGACATCTCCTACGACCGGGCATCCTCCGACACCGCCGGAGCGATCACCGAGTTGCTCAGGGCGTCGCCTTTCGTCCGCATGGCCGACCCGCTCAGCGCCGTACGCGCCGACCTGAGTGTCCGGGTGGCGGGGCCCGGCCTGGTGATGGTGTGCACGTCAGAGGGCGACAGAGTGGCCGACGACATCACCGGTGTGCCTGCGGACTGCGCCCGCCGGACCGTCGCCACCCTTGAGCACATCGCCCGGTGGCGAGAGGTGAAGGCGTTGAGTAACCCACGGTCCGCGCTCGCCGGGGCGGTCCGGATCCAGGTCGTCGAGGCGTTGCCGGGTGAGAAGACCGCGCCGCTCGCCCGGGCCGCCCTGCGCCCCGACGACGAGGGCGTGATCCGGCTCGCGTATCACTCCGCCCGGCCGCCGACCGTGTTCCTGCGTCTGCGGAATACGTCGGAACAGCCGCTCTACTGCGTCCTTCTCGACCTCACCGACTCGTACCGGATCCACGCCGGACTGTTTCCAGGTGCCTTCGTAGCGCCGGGGCACAGCGGCGCGGCGTTGGAGGGACGGCCGGTACAGATGCGCCTGCCGGCCGGAGTGGCCGCGGCGCCCGGCGCCTCGGTTCGCGACTGGATCAAGCTGATCGTGGCGGAGGAGGAGTTCAGTTGCCGGCCGTTCGAGCTGGGCCGGCTGGACGCCCGCGTACCCGCCACCGAACGGGGGCCCGTGGGGCTGGGCGGCATACTGGACCGGCTGGGCCGGATCGCCGTGCACCGCGACGCGGGCTCGGCCGAGCCGCACGCGGCGTACGACTGGAGCACGGCCATGGTGCGCATCCGCACCTCCGTCGATGATTGACGTCCCGCATCTCGGCGAGGAGGCCCTCGACCGCTACGCCGAGAGCGGCGACCCAACCGAGCTCGACGCCGCCATCGGACACCTTCAGGCGGCGCTGGATTCGGATCCCGGCCACGAGTCCGCGCTGTGGTGGGCGCACTGCCTCGGCCTCGCGTATGCGGAACGCGGTGATCGTGCGGACGCGGTCGCCGACCACGACCGGGCCGACGCCCTCGCCGACTACGACCGCGCCGTCGCCCTGCTGACGGAGGTGGTGGCGTCGCTGGACCGGGGTTCGGATCGCGACGTGGACGTCGTGGTCCTGATCGATGCCTGGTGGGAGCGGACGCGGATATCCGGCCACGGCGCGGAACACGCGGCGGCAGTCATCGGAAGCCTCTCGGCTGAGTTGACCGACGAGACGCTCGCGGCGTATGCCCGGGTCGTTCAGGGCCTGGCTCTGCTGGCGGTCTATGACGAGACCGAGCATCGCCCCGACCTGAAGACCGCGGTCGGTGTCCTCTCGGCCGCGCTGGAATCACTCACGCCGGAGGCGCCGCGGTACATCGAGGCCTCGGCCTGGCTGTGCCTGGCCCTGCGGCAGCTCGACGACCTCAACAGGTCGATCGACGTGGGCCGACGAGCTGCGGACAGGGCCGCGCCCGACGATCCGAGTCTGCCGCTCCTGATCGAATTCCTTGCTGAGTCGTATCAGGATCGCTGGGACGACGGCGAGACCGATCCGGAGGACCTGGGTCAAGCGATCGTTTACTGGCAGCGCCTCATCGAGGTGGAGCCGACCGACAACGCCCTGACCGAGTGCGGACGCCTGATGAGGGAACGGGCCGAACGTGGCCAGGACATGGCGGACGCCCGCGAGGCGGTCCGGTTGCTCGAGCTCGCGGTGCGGATGGACGCGGACGACGTTCGCTGGTTTCAGCTTGCCAGGGCGTGCCATGCCGGCTGGAAGATCGGCCGGGATCGCAGCCTGCTGGAACGAGCGGTGCACGCCGCCGACCAGGCGGTGGCCGAGCACGACGCGACCGATGATCTGTCGCTCTGGCTGCACCTGCAGCGAATCACTGTGTGGAACGCCCAGGTCGAGGACGAGGCGGAGCGACTACCGACCCAGGCGCCGCCGAGCGCCGAAGGCATGGGCCGGTGCGTCGCCGAGGCCCGGGCCGCCTGGGAGGCGGCCGGTGACCGGGCCGATCCCGACACGAGCGCGATGCTGGCGACAATGCTCGCTCTCGGCGAGATGCAGGGCGGTCGCACCGACCTGGGATCGGTCGACATCGATCGCGTCGCTTTCCTCGCGGCGCTCGGTCGAACGGTGACCGATCCTCCCGCCGGGTGGACGGGAATTCTCGACAGCCTGGACGCCGGTGTGCAGTTCGTCTTGGATGCGCAGAGGGGCGGGCAGCGCGACGGCGGGTTGACACCGCTGATCGACGCCCTCAATGCCCCGGGCATCGACGCTGAAACACAGGCAATGGTCGACCAGCTGATGCCGGTCGTGCTTTTCGGCAACGCGAGCCGCAGCGGTGACCGGCGCGTGATGCAGGCCGCGCTGAACCGGATGCTCACCGCCGGCCTGGTCGACCCGGACAGCGCCGTGCTCGCTCGCGTGCTGGATCTGATGGACCGGACCCAACACGGCGAGAACGTGGCCGGCGAGGTGCGACGGCTGGCGGCCGAGCTGCGGGAGAGCCCTCCGTCCCACACCGCCCAGCAGGCGGTCGCGATACCGCTTCGGATGTTGCAGGGGGTCTACGACGGCATGTCCGGGCATGGTCGGGCGGTGGACCGCACCCCTCTCCCGCACGTCAGCGGCCTGGAAGCCGGCATGGTCATCGGCGGTGCGTTAGCGGAGGTCTTCGGTCCCTTCTCCGCCGCGGTGACCCGGCATGACCTGGCCGCGTTGCGCGAATGCGCCGCCCGGTTCGCCGAGATCGCCGCGGCCGCATCGGAGGACGACACGATGCAGTTCGTCGTCACGCTGCTGGCCGGTGTGGCCGAACTGGCCGTCGTGCGCAACGACCGTACCGATCAGGACGCCGCCACGCGGGCCACGGAGTGGCTCGCACGCGGCGAGGCGATCGCCGGCGGACCGCAGCACCCGAGTTGGGCGACCGCGGCGATGAGCCACGGCGAGGCGATGCGGAGCACGCCAAAGCCGGATCTGACCCGCTCGCGGGAGCTCGGCATGTCGGCGATGCGAGGTTTCGCCTGGCAGGTGCTGCTGCAGTCCGGCACCGACGACGCGGTCGCCGTGGCCGCGCAGGCCTCGGCTGAGGCGATGAAGGTCGCGGCATGGTGCCGGGCGGACGGCGCGTACGACGATCTGGTGACGGCCCTGGACGCCGGGCGTGGCCTCGTCCTGCACGCCGCCACGGCGTCTCGCACGGTCGCCGACCGCCTCGTCGACGCGGGCCGGGAGGACCTGGCGGAACGGTGGCGTGAGTCGGCCGGGTTCGGCCGGGACGCCCGCACCGGTGCCTCGCTCAACGCGCTGTCGGACGGGCCGGAAGTGCCGGACGATCTGCGGACCCTCGTGTTGCATGCGCTCGGCGCGCACGACCCGGTGCGCGGCGGACCGTTCACGCCGGTACGACCTCCGGAGATCCGACGAGCGCTGACCGAGGTGCGCGCGGACGCGTTGGTGTACCTCGTTCCGGCCGCCCTGGACCAGCCCGGAGCGGCGGTCTTCGTCCCGGTGTCCGGAGATGTCGCCACCGTGATCCTGCCCGACCTGGTGACCGGCCCATCCTCGATGGTGTCCCGGCTCGCTGCGGCCGCCCAACGCGACGCCGGTGAGGTCGGCGCGCAGGTCACGGCCTCGTCCGGCCCGTCCGTCGACGACGTGTGCCGCTGGGCATGGTCGGTGGCGATCGGACCGGTGTTACGGCATGCCGAACGCTGGCAGCTGGGTCGCCCGGTACGCCTGGTCCTGGTGCCGATGGGGCTGCTCGCCACGGTCCCGTGGCACGGCGCCTTCCGGCAGGACGGGCAGGGCCGGCACTGGGCGGTGGAACGCGCCGTTTTCTCCTACGCGGTCTCTGCGCGCTCCCTGTGCACCTCGTCGACGTTCCCGCAACGCCCGATGCGCAGCGTCCTGGTGATTGGTGACCCCGGAGGTGACCTCTCGTACGCAGGACTCGAGGCCCGGGCGATCCGCGACGCCTTCTACCCTGGCTGCACCTACCTTGGCCGTCCGGCCGGAACCGGAACACCGTCCGAGGTCCTGGACTGGATCGCCGCCGCGGCGCCTGGCCCGTCGCTGCTGCACTTCGCCTGTCACGGCCGCGTCGACCCGCGCAGCCCGGCGGACGCGCATCTGGTCCTGGCCGGCGGCATGCTCACCGCCCGGCGTCTGCTGGACGCCTCCAGGACTGCCGAACTGGTCATGGAACGGGTCTTCCTCGCCGCCTGCACGACGGGCGTGACCGGTGCCGATCACGACGAGGCCTTCAGCCTCTCCACGGCCTTCCTGGCGGCCGGCGCCCGTACCGTGTTCGGCTCTCTGTGGTCCGTACCCGACGCCGAGACCTCGATGCTGATGTTCCTGGTGCATCACTTCCTGAATGCGGAAGCCTGCGCACCGGCGGATGCACTGCACCGTGCGCAGCTGTGGATGCTGGACCCTTCGCGTCGGCCGCCACCGGGCATGCCAGCCGATCTAGCGGCACACTGCGAGAGCCCCGCCCTGGCCGACCCGGCGTCCTGGGCGGCGTTCCACCACATGGGTCGCTAACGGCCCTGGTGCGTGAAACCCGCCCAGGCCGCGACGTCGTCGCTGTCCAGTGCGGCGACCCGGGTGGCGAGGTGTGGCGGCATGGTGGGCGGCGGTGTGCGTTCGGGATTGAGCATCCAGAGCTGGGCGCGGTGCAGGGCATCCACCGGACGCAACCGGTCGACACGCAGATAGTGGTGCACGAGGAACATCATCAGCGAGGTGGCGCCGTCCGGCACCGGCCACAGAGAGCCGAACACGGTACGGGCGCCGGCCGCCAGGAAGGCCGTGGAAAGGCTGAACGACTCGTCGTACGCGCCGCTCGGGACGTTCGTGGTGCAGGCAGCCAACGCCACCACGCCGATCGTGCCGCTCCTACGGGTCTCCAGGACCTGCCGGGCCGGCAGCCGCCGGCCGCCGGCGAGCACGAGATAGGAGCCGTCGATCCCCTCGGTCACCTGGCCGTGGCAGGCCAGATGCAGCACGGAACGGGAGCCCTCGGTACGCCGCAGCCACTCCATCACCGCCGCCGGGGTGGCGTCGGTCTCGCCGAGCAGGTCGGCCTCCGGATAGAAGGCCGTGCGGATCGCCTCCGCCTCGGCGCGTGCGTCCGGCAGGTCCAGGGTCGGGTCACCGACCACGAGCCCACCCGCATCCACCGGCACGCTGGAGCGCCAGGCGTTCTGACACAGCAGGCGGGCGGACGGCGCGTACGAGAAGACCGCCTGCTCGACCGCCCGGGAGCCGTGCCGATCACGCGCGGCGTGCCAGGGCACGGCGGCCAGCCGGGCCATCGGGATCAGGACCACCCGCGCGGGCCGCCCCAGCCGCCACCGTCGTAACTCGATGAGCAGCGGACCGACGGCGGCGGTCCACGCCCAGTCGCAGAGGTCGTTGAGGGAGCTGCGCCAATCCTGGTCCTCCTCGGGATCCAGGCCCTCGACGCCGCCCGCGTCCCTGACGCCCAACCGCCTGACGTGTCGTTCGACGGCACCGGACACCTCGGTCAGCCGTGGCAGCGTCAGGTGGTAGGGCCGGTCGCCGGACGGCACCAGCAGCGCCCCGCCCAGGCCGGTCTCGCCGCCGGGTAGGAGGTAGACGAGCACGTCGACGTCGAGGGCGACCAGAGCCCGCCGGATTTCCTCGCCGGGCGGCGGGTCCAGCACCTCGGGCACCGATGCCTCGGACAGCGGTCCGCCGGTCAGCGCGGTCAGCACCTCCCGACGCAGGTCGGCGTCCTCCGGGTCACGTTTCCACCGGTGCAGCAGGTCGTGCCGATCCAGGCCCCGCAGACGGCTGGGAATGTCCATGGCGACCGTCGCCGCGTACAGCATCAAGCAGCGCCCGGAGTCGAGAGCGGCGGCCGCGCCGGCGTGGTCGCCGTCGACGATGCACCAGCGCGCCACCTCGACGGCATCGGTCGAGGCATCCCGGGCGGCGGTGGCGGCGTCGGCCGTGCCGGCCTGGAGCAGCACGCTCCAGGCGTGCCCGCGCAGAGCCCGCTGACCCCAGGCTCGGCCCTCGGCCCGCCGCCCGGCCAGCCGATAGGCGATACCTAACGCGGTCGCGGTCGGGGCCCACAGTGGGTGACCAGGATGCGCCGCGGACCGTTTGGCCTCCTCGAGCCGGAGCAGGGCCTCGTCCAGTGCGGCCCGGCCAGCGCCAAGCTGGAACTGTGCGCACAGCATCCGGCCCAGCGTGCTGAGGATCATCACGCGGTGCGGGTAGTCGGCGGGCGCGACGCTGGCCGCCTCGCGCAGGATCCGCACCCCACGCTCGATGCCGGCCGGATCCTGGTTGTCGAGCGCAGGGCCGAGCACCCGCATGGCCGAGGTGAGCAACCGGAACGCCCGCTCGGAGTCGGACAGTCCGACGGCCGAGGCGTCGGCGCCTGTCAGGTTGGCGATGAGGTTGCGCAGCGAGACGGCGGCCGGGTCATTGGCCGGCAGCCGATCGACGACCTCGGCCATCTGGTCCACCGTCTCGAAAGCCCTGGTCATGTTGCCGCTCTGTGCCTGCTGCATGCCCTCAGCCCCGAGCAGCATCGCCTCGGCCATCAGCTGTTGCTGCGGACCGAGGTCCCCGCGGGCGAGCATCTCGCGGGCGTACTCCGCCGCCTGCCTGGCGTCGTGGAGGTTGCCGTCCTGGCCGCGCTTGACGGCGAGGGCGATCCGCAGAGACGTCAGGAGGCTGCCGTACTGGCTGTCCGGGGGCACCAGGTCCTGCACCCCGTCGAGGCGCCGCAGGGCGTCAGCACGGTCGTACGCCGGGTCGTCGACCAGCGCTGCCACGGCATCCACCATCACCTGCAGCATGTCGGCGGTGTGCGGGAGGGCCGGATCATCGCCGGCCTCGTCGATCATGCGGCGGATCCGCGGCTGATCGAACGGCTGGCCAAGAACCGCCGCCTGCATCTGCCGTACGACAAGCGACCGGGCGACCAGCCCGCGGTAGGGGCCGTCGTAACGGCTCGCTGCCAGGTCGGCCAGCGCCCCCGTCAGGGTCGCCGGGTCGTGGTCCCGTTCGAACCGCAGGCCGCGAGCGTACGCACGGGTCAGCACGTGCGCATCGGTCGGCCGGTTGGCCGGATCGGTGAGCTGTTCGATCACCAGGTCGAGGTCCTCGGCGGTCAGGTTGGCGAGGAGCGGGATCGCGGCGAGAGGATCGGAGACGAGCACAAAGGCTGACGGTAGTGCCTCGATCACCGCAGGTGCACCTGCGGTTGGTTCAGGATGTCCGGACGAAGAGCTACTGCTGATGGTCCTCGTTGTCGTAGGCGCGCAGACCATCGACGTCCGTCACCGTGACCCGTTTGTAGCCGGTTCGAAGCAGCCCGGCGGACCGCAGCGTGCGCAGTGCCCTCTGCACCGTGTCCTCGGCGGCGCCGATCAGGGTGGCGAGCTCCGGCTGTGACATCGGCACGCCGATCAGGATCCCGTCGCCGTTGTCGGTCCCGCACGTCACGGCCAGCTCGGCCAGCACCCGGGCCAGACGCACATCGACGGGGTATGCGGTGAAGTCGGCCCGCCGCGTGTTGGCCCAGCGCAGCCGGCGCCCGACCGCCGCGGTGACCTCGTGGGCGACCGCCGGCCGCCGTTGCAGAAAGGCCAGGAACACCGCACGTGTCACCACCGTCGACACCACCTCACCGCAGGCCGTGACGGTGGCGGACCGGTCCGAGCCGGTTACCGCAGCCAATTCCCCGACCAGGTCACCCGGTAGGCGTACGGCAAGCAGTTGCTCCAGGCCGCTGACGGTGGTGGTGACCTTGACGAAGCCGCGCTGGATCAGCTCGACGTGGTCGTCCTGACCACCCTCGGTGAAGATCCGGCTATTGGCCGGGATGGTCCTGGTGGTGCCCAGACCCAGCAGTTCCTGGCGGGGCGCCGCGTCGAGCCGGTCCAGGAAAGAGCCCGCAGTCCATGCCATGACCCTCATTGGACACACGGCGGTGGCGGTAGGCAAACTGATCCCCCGCCGTGCTCCTCGTCGGTGTGGCGAACCAGATGCCCGGGGTCGCGGATGCGTCCATCGGAGTGTGCTGCGGCATGCGGTACGCGCCTCAGATCAGCTCGACCCCTACCGTGGCCCGTCATGGCTCCCGCCTGCCGGCCGGGTGGTCGGAGGCTCCATCGGATGGCTGACTGCCAGCCGGCGGCTGGGCTGCGATCACCCGATCTGCTGCCGCCAGGGCGGCCAGGGCCTCGGCGCTGCCCGGTTCAGGTGTGCCGACCAGAAGTTGCTGACCGGGAGCGTCGCGGACGTCGAATGTCTGGTAGGTCAGCTGGACCTGTCCCGCCTCGGGGTGGTTGATGACCTTGAACATGCGGGTCAGGCCCCGCACTGTCTGGTCCGCCCAGAGGGTGCGGAACGCTGGCGAGTCGCGTTGCAGGTCGGCCACGAGCGCCCGGATTTGGGGATCTTCCGGAAAGCGACCGGCGTTGAGTCGCAGGGCGTGTACGACGTTCTCGGTCAGGGACGGCCAGTCGGGGAAGACGGCGCGGGCCTGCGGATGCTGGAACAGCACCCGGACCATGTTGGTCGGGCCGGTGAACGGGGACAGCAGGGCAGCCGCCACGCTGTTGGTGGCCAGCACCTCGAATGCGGGACTGAGCACGTAGGCGGCGGCGGTGGGGAAGGCGTCCAGCAGCCGCAGCAGCGCCGGGTGCACGGAGTCCCGGGAGTTGTCCGGGCCGAGGCGAGGGTGGAGCCCGGCGAGCCGGAAGAGATGGCGGCGCGCGTCCGGGTCGAGGTGCAGGGCCCGACCGATCGCGTCGAGCAGCGGTGCGGAGGGGTTGCGCTCCCGGCCCTGTTCGAGGCGGGCGTAGTAGTCGGCGCTCACCCCGGCCAGGATTGCGAGCTCCTCGCGGCGCAGTCCGGGTACCCGGCGGTCGCCGCCGCTGGGCAGTCCGACTTCTTTGGGGTCGACTCGTCCGCGACTGGCCCGGAGGAATTCCCCGAGCCGGTTTGAATCGGGCATGCCGATCAGCCTAAGACGTCGGACCACCGTCGCCGGCCGGTCCGCCGGTTGGCGTGATCGGCACATCGAGGGCTTACGGGACAGAGCTTGCCTGAACCGAGTTAACCGGACACGGTGCCGGGGTGTGGCGCACCCCGGAAACCTCGCCCTTCCAGGGCCCGCGTACCGGCCGGATCGTTGAGCTGCGGCGCTCGGGCAGCGGGCCCGAAGTGCAACAGGAGGATCAATGGGAAACAGTGCCGGCTCGAAGATCATTCTCATCACCGGTTCGAGCAGTGGTATCGGTGCGGCGACCGCCCGCCGGCTGGCCGCCGATGGTCATCACGTCGTGCTCGGCGCCCGACGCGTCGACCGGCTCGCCGCGCTCGTCGACGAACTGCGCGACGCTGGCGGCACCGCCGACCACCATGAGCTGGACGTCACGAGCCGCGACAGCGTGCTCTCCTTCGTCGAGGGCGCCCACGAACGGCACGGTCGCATCGACGTGCTGGTGAACAATGCCGGCGTGATGGCCCTGTCGACCCTCGACACGCTGCGGGTGGACGAGTGGGACCAGATGATCGAGGTGAACCTGCGCGGCACCCTGTACGGCATCGCCGCCGCGTTGCCGTTGATGCGCGCCCGCGGCGCGGGGCACATCATCAACATCGGCTCCACCGCCGCGTACCGCGTCGACCCGACGGCTGCGGTCTACTGCGCCACCAAGTACGCGGTACGGGCACTGACCGAGGGATTGCGCCAGGAGAGCCAGGACATCCGGGTGACCCTGGTGAGCCCCGGCTACACCCACTCGGAACTCACCGAGCGGGGTGGCGACCCTCGGGTGCGGGCTGCCGTCCACGCGGCGGCCGAAGAGCTGGGAATGCCGGCCTCGGCGGTCGCTGACGCGATCGCCCATGCGATCGCCCAGCCGGGCAGCGTCGACGTCAACGAGATCATCATGCGGTCAACCGTGCAGGGCTGACCGCGCATCACGAGGAGTGCACCCATGAGCGAAGCGCTTGAGATGACGACGTTCCGGCTCGTCCCCGGCCTGACCGGCGCCGACTTCGTCAACGCCAACGAAGACATCAACGACTACCTGCGGCGTCAGCCCGGCTTCCGGTGGCGTCGGATCATGCAGGACGACGACGGCACCATCACCGACATCGTCGCGTGGGACTCCGCCGCGGACGGCCGGCGCAGCGCCTCGGGGATCATGACGGAGATGGCCGACTCCCCGGTGCACGCCACCATCGACCAGGCCACTGTCGACTTCCGGATCGTCCCGGTGTTGCAGCACACCAGTTGACCTCGATCTGCCGGGACCGCCCTGATGGACGACGAGTCCGCGACCTGGCGCCGGGAGCCGACGTAGATATCCTCTTCAAGTGCCGGCCCGTGTGGAGATCGTTGACACGGGGCCGGCACTGCGAAGGGACTATCGACATGCCCCGTGTGGTACCGGCACTCAACCGCGCACTCGACGTCCTCGAACTGTTCCTGGACTGCCCCCAACTGTCGGCCCGCCAGGTGATGGAGCGGCTCGACCTGCCCCGCACCACGGTCCACGAACTGCTCGTCACGCTTGAGGCTCGCTCGTACCTGATCTCCGTACCGGGTCAGCCGGTGCAGTATCGGCTCGGCATGCCGCTGTTCCAACTGGGCGCGGCGTTCGCGGGCCGGCTTGATCTGGTACGTGAGGCGCAGGGCGTCGCACGGGACGTGGCCGCCGCGTGCGACGAGGCGGTTCATGTGGCGGTACGCGACGGCGCCGATGTCATCTACCTGGTGAAGTTCGACAGCACCCACCCCGTTCGGATGGTTTCCGGGGTCGGGCTGCGGCTGCCCGCCCACTGCACGGCGGTCGGCAAGGTACTGCTGTCGGCCCTCGATCAGGCGGACCTGGACGCCGTCCTGCAAAAGGAACCCCTGCCGGGCATGACGCCGGACAGCATCACCGACCCGGACCTTCTTCGTGAGCAGCTTGAACGTGTCCGGGTGGAGGGCGTCGCTGTCGACGTTGGCGAGTCGGACAGCGCGATGCGCTGCGTCGCCGCGGCGATCCGGGACCATACCGGTGCCGTCATCGCTGGGATGAGCCTGTCCGCGCCGATCATTCGCTGGACGCCTCAGGTGCAGGTGGAGTGGACCGGGCTGGTTCGCGAGGGCGCGGCCGAGTTGTCGGCTCGGATGGGTCACCGGGCGCAGCCTCGTTAGTCAACCTCCCGCTTTCGGCTCGAAACAACATCGAAACATTGACATCGCTCTCCACGCTGCCTTAGCGTCGCGACCACTCGATCCGGTATATCGAACCTGGTTCGAAATCTCGAACGGCGGTGGTCCCGTGACCCGACCGAACTGGAACGTCAGCGCTGCTTCCTCGGCCCGGTCGTCGATCGCCTCGACCTCGTCGCGCTACCCGGCGAGCGACACGCGGATTCTCTCGCGCGGCCCACACGGACGCCAAGGCAGGACGACGGTGAACGGCGGCACGAACGAGCCCGCCGGCACCGTGGCAACCCGACGCATTTCGACAACGAGCACGCGAACGCGCTGATCGATGGGGGCGACGCGTCTCTGGTCGCCGTCATGGACACGCCTGGAGCACGAGCATCGCGGTGTTCGTCAGACAGGCCTTCGGCGTGCAGAGGTGCGGAGACTTCAAGGAGGCGAATGTTCATGGAGATCAAACCGGCATGGTCCCGGCGCGGCTTTCTGGGGATGGGAGTGGGGGTGCTCGGCGCGGCCGGTCTGGCCGCATGCGGGGGCGAGTCCGAATCGCCCAGCAAGGTGCAGCCGGAGGTTCCGCAGGAGCTGATCGACGCCGCGGCGGCGATGAAGGGCTCCTCGATGGGCATGCTGTCGCAGAAGCTGTACTCGACGGCGGCTAACGAAGCCCTCGACAGCTCGATCAAGAAGTTCGCCGACACCACCGGAACGAAGATCGAGAACAGTCTGGTCCAGGCCGACGCCGGTGACGTGGTGGCCAAGATCGACGCCGAGGTCAAGGGCGGGGTGGCCCGTGACCTGGCGTTCATGACCGACTCGCGGTTCGTCGCGCAGTTCCAGGCGCTGGGCGACCTGGAGGACGTGACGGACGTCGTCAAGGCGCTGACCGCCAAGTACGGCGAGCCCTGCGCCGAGGCCAAGAACTTCTGCGTCTTCGACGGCAAGTGGTTCGCCATCCCGTACCACTTCATCGGGATCGGGTCGTTCCTGCGCAAGGACTGGATGCAGGACAAGGGCATCACCCCGAAGGACATCTACAGCTGGGAGGAGCTGCGGGACCTGTGCCTGGAGATCTCCGATCCGGGCAAGCGCCGGTTCGGCTGGGGCATGACTGTGAACCGGTCCGGTGACGGCAACGGCATGATCGAGGCGCTGATCAACGCCTACGGCGGGTCGATCGCCGCCAACGACGGCCGGAAGGTCACCTTCAACAGCCCGGAGACGGTGCAGGCGGTGACGTTCCTGGGCGACATCTACACCAACCCCAAGTACAAGCCGATGCTGCCGCCGGGGATCGCGAGCTGGACCGACACCAGCAACAACGAGAACTGGCTCGCCGGGATCCTCGGTTACACCCGCAACCAGTTCAGCGTCTACGCGGACTCCAGGACCAAGAAGAACCCGGTGCACGAGAACACCCACGTGTTCTCCGACTGCATCGGGCCGGCGACCGACAACCCGCTGCTGCTCGGCCAGTCGCAGGGCTTCGTCGTCTTCAAGGGTGCCAAGAACCCGGCGCTCGCCAAGCTCCTGGCTCAGTACCTGGTCAGCGCACCAGCGCTGCTCGGTGTGGCGAAGGAGGCACCAGGCCTGGTGATGCCCGCCTGGGAGAAGGTCTGGGATGCCGACCCGTTCTTCACCAGCGGCGACCCGGCGTTCCCCATGCTGCGCAAGATCACTGAATTGAAGCTGCCGCTGAACACGAAGAACGGCCTGGCCTTCCCGCAGAAGGCCAGCGCGGGCCAGCAAGCGGTGGGGTCGGCCTACGTCCTCACCGACATGATGCAGCAGGTAGTGCAGGGAACGGCGCCGGCGCAGGCCGTGACGGCCGCCCACGCGAAGATGGTGCAGATCTTCAACCAGCAGGGGCTGCCGCAGTGAGGTCAGTCCGTCCTGCGCGGGTCCCGGCGGCGAGGAAATCCTCGCCGTCGGGGCCCGGCTCCCTCACCGCGGTTCAGCGGCGGCTGGGTCGCGATTGGCGACTCGCGGCGCTGTTCCTGGCGCCGATGGCAGTGCTGGTCGGCGGGCTCGTTCTCGTGCCGATCGCCCGGTCGATCATCACCAGCACCACGGAACGGCACGGGCAGGACAGCGTCTTCGTCGGCCTGGACAACTACCTCGCGCTCGTCGGCGACGACCAGTTCCACACCGGCGTGGTGAACTCGTTCGTCTTCACCGCGTACGCCGAGGTCTTCAAGGTCGTGCTGGGGTTGGCCGCGGCCCTGCTGCTGCACCATCGCCGTCGTGGCCGGGCCGTGCTGGCCGGGCTGCTCCTGGTGCCGTGGGTGGTGCCGACGGTGGTGACGGCGTTCAGCTGGCGCGCGCTGCTCGACCCGATCTTCGGCAGCGTCAACACGCTGCTCACCGCCACCGGGATCGGGCCGCTGCTGGCCAGCGCGCACCTCGTCGACAGTTGGCCCGCGGGCTGGCTGTCCGACCCGTCACTGGCCATGCCGTCGGTGATCCTCGTCAACGTCTGGAAGGGAGTGCCGTTCTTCACCGTGTGTTTCCTCGCGGGGTTGAAGGCCATCCCAGCGGACCTCTACGAGGCGGCGACAATCGACGGCGCCTCGTCGTGGCAGCGGTTCAAGAGCGTGACGCTGCCCGGACTGCGCCACGTGATCACCGTGACGGTGACCCTGTCGTCGATCTGGACGTTCAACAACTTCGACCTCGTCTGGTTGCTGACCCAGGGCGGCCCTGGCGACGTGACAGCGCCGTACGTGCTCATCGCCTACTCGAAGGCCATCCTGCAACTCCAGTACGGCGCGGGCGCGGCGGTCACGCTCGTCATGCTGCCGATCATCGGCGGGCTGGTGTTCGTCCTGGTCCGGTTGTTGCGCCAGGACACCAACATCAAACTGCCCCGGCGACGCCGGACAGCGCAGTGGATCGGCGCACGGCGGTGGGCCGCGACGGTGCGGAAGGCGCTTCCGTGGGCAGTCGCCGCACTGGTCACCGGTCTGCTGGCCTGGGCGTCACCGCAGATCTTCTGGAAGGCGGCGGTGGTCCTCGGTGTGATTCTGCTGATCGCGGCGGGGGTCGGCCGGGTGGTCTCGACCCTCCAGTCCCGAGGTGGTCGCCGGTCGTCGTCAGTGGTGTCGGGCCTGGGTTCCTGGGCCGCGCTGGCCGGCCTGCTCTTCTTCGTGCTCGGCCCGCTGTACTGGATCGCCGTCACGGCCTTCAAGTCCGAGGGCCAGGTCGTCATGCGTACCGACGACCTGTGGCCGACGCCATGGACGCTTGAGCAGTTTGGCGCCCTGTTCGACAACCAGCCGTTCGGCCGCTGGTATCTCAACACCCTGCTGGTGTCGGCGGCGTCGACCGCTGTGGCACTGGTCTGCGCCGCCCTGGCGGGCTACGCGCTGGCCCGGCTGCGGTTCCGTGGGGCGCAGGGCTTCACCGTCACTGTGCTGCTCACCTACGTGATGCCGGGCGCGCTGCTGTTCATCCCGCTGTACCAGATGCTCATCGGCGCCCGGCTCACCGACTCGTTGTGGTCCCTTGTGGTGACGTACCCGACCTTCACGCTGCCGTTCGCCACCTGGCTGCTGGTGGGGTACTTCTCGTCGATCCCCATCGAGTTGGAGGAGGCCGCGCTTGTCGACGGTTGCAGCCGCATCCAGGCGTTCGGCCGGGTGGTGCTGCCGCTGGCCAAGCCAGGGCTGCTGGCGGTTGCGCTCTTCACCCTGACCAACGCCTGGAACGAGTTCCTCTTCGCATTCGTGTTCATCACGAAGGACGAGTACAAGACGCTCCCGGTGGGGATGCAGTCGATGATCGCCGGGGACGTCGTGCCGCAGGGACAACTCGCCGCGGCGTCGCTGCTCGTCAGCATCCCTGTAGTGATCATGTACGCCCTCGGGCAGCGTTTCCTGACCGAAGGGCTCACCGCAGGCGCGGTGAAGGGCTGATTGGGGGCAGCCTGTCGCTCGCGCTACCAGGCCATGTTGATGGCCCGCTCGAAGTTGACGTAACCGGCGCGGGCGAACGCCCTTGCCATGGGTACGTTGCCCAGGTCGGTGGCCGCGCGGATGCGTGGGACCCCCTCGGCGGCCAGCGTTCGGGTGCCTTCGGCGAGAAGGCAGTCGACGTACCCGTGGCCCCGGTGCTCCGGAACGACGCCGAGGTAGGCGATCACCGGGTGGTAGGCGTTGCGGGCGGGAACGACGAACCCGACGGGCTCGCCGTTCTCGCCCAACGTGCCGACGCGCCACCACTCACGAGGGCTGGAGTACGTGGAGAGTTCCCGCTCGTAGTGCTTGAGCGCGGCCTCGTGGGGCGACATCTGTGCCAGGTCGGTACGGCTGTGCGCGTCCAGGGTCCCGTCCAGGGCACGGGTCATCAGCGCGACCAGTTCGTCGGCGTCAAGGGCCGGGCGGAAGGCCAGTCGCCGGTCGGGCGTGGGCAGGCCGGCCGCGGGGCGCCACTCCAGGCGTAGGCGTTCGACAGTCAGCCGGGCGCCGGTGCTCTCCAGGACGCCCATCCTGGTACGCACCGCCCGGTACGTGTCCGGGTTCTCGCGCCAGTCCGCCGGGATGAACCGGCCGTATTCGGGAGGGACCGCGCCGGGGGCCAGGACCTGCTTCGCGGCGGTCCGGTACAACGCCTGTGCCACCTCGGTCAGGTCCTCGGCGGTGTCGTCGACGTCGAGAATGTCCAGCAGTAGCGGGGTGTCGTCGCCGCTGCGGCCCCACCAGGCGACCCTGGCCAGCAGTCGGTCGCCGCGCACCGCCACCCACATCCACTCCGGTCGGCGGCGCTTGTCGGCAAGGTCGTCGTCGAGCTCGTGATTGATGGTGTACGGCAGGCGGTTGAACAGGGCGATCTCGTCCGGTCCGGTGATCGGACGGATCGTGACGGTGTCAGGGGACGTACTCATGCTGACTCGTTTCCGGTCGGTGTGCGCGTGTAGGTGAGGAAGAGAGCGCCACTGTCCAGGACTGTGTGGTCGGTCAGGCGCCAGGCGCGTGGTGCGAAGACGGCGTCGCGGCCGAAGAGCGGGATGCCGGCGCCAATCGTCAACGGGGCAAGCTTGATGATCAGCTGGTCGATCTCGGGGTAGAGGGCACCGGCCAGCGCGCCGCCGCCGATCACCCAGACGTCCCTGCCGTCGTGCCGCTTCAGCTCTCGTACCGTGGCGATGGGGTCCTGGCCGATGACCTCGACGGCCGGGTCCGGGCTGCTGCCCAGCGTGCGGGAGAACACCAGGTGGCGCAGGTGCGGGTACGCGTCGGTCACGCCGGCCTTCAGGCCCACCTCGTACGAGTGACGCCCTTCCAGCACGGTGTCGAACCGGCTGCCCTGGTCGGTGATGCCGAACGCCTGCCGGGCCGGACCGGGAAGGGTCTCCGGGTACTCGGCGACGAGGTGACGCAGGTAGTCGTCCGGGACGGGCCAGAACCCGCCGGGGCCGGTCGGGTCGGCGCCGTCGGGGCCGGCGATGAAGCCGTCCAGGGTGGCGGCGATGTAATACACGAGCTTGCGCACGACGATCTCCTCGTTCAGGCTGCCGGATGCTGTTCGGCGACGACGTCCGTCAGCCTGCCCGGCGAGGCACCGGGCTACAAGATCACAACTGGTAACGTGCCATAACCCTTCGCTAATGGGTGGATCGGGAACAGCACATGGAACTCCGCGACATCGAGATCTTTCTGGCCCTGGCGGAGGAACTGCACTTCACCCGCACCGCCGAGCGGCTGCACGTGACCCAGGCCCGGGTCAGCCAGGCGATCAAGAAGCAGGAACGCCGGATCGGCGCAGCGCTGTTCGAGCGGAACAACCGGCAGGTGAAACTCACGCCGATCGGCCAACGGCTCTTCGACGACATTCAGCCCATGTACCGAGGTCTGCACGAGGGCATGGACCGGGCCAGGCTCGCCGCCCGGGGCAAGACCGGGGTGCTGCGGGTCGGGTCGATCGCCGTCAACCTCCATGATTTCCGCGAGCTGTTCGACGGGTTCGCCAAGGAGCACAGTGAGTGCGAGGTGCAGATCCGGCATGTCGACTTCGGCGACCCCTTCGGTCGGCTGCGCGCCGGCGACATCGACGTGCAGATCGTGTGGCTGCCCGTCAAGGAACCGGACCTCACCGTCGGTCCGGTGATCTACACCGAACCCATAGTGCTCGCCGTCGGGGCGACCCACCGGCTGGCCGGCCGGAAATCGGTCTCCTACGAGGACCTGGCGGACGAGACGGTGATGGGCGGGGCCCGGCCGGACTACTGGCGGGAGATCCTGGTGCCAGTACGCACACCCAGCGGACGGTTGATCCCGATCGGCCCGTCGGTCTCCAACTTCCAGGAGATGATCCCGATCCTCGTCACTGGCGAAGCCGTCTCGCCCGTGCACGCCCAGGCTGCCCGCTACTACGCGCGGCCGGACATCGCCTACGTGCCCATCCACGACGCCCCGCCGGCCCGGTGGGGGCTGATCTGGCGTACCAGTGGCGAGACGGAACTCATCCGGTCGTTCGCCGGCATCGCGCAGGGTCGCCACTCCGTCGAATAGCCCGCCGCGTCGGCGGACCAAGTGACCAGAGCTTCGGCCTCACGTCCATGACCAGTGCCTTCCGCTACTCGGCGCTGGCCATGATCGCGCCGCTGACGGTGTCCACATACCACCGCTGGTACTGCTCAGTCGCCCATCCACGTTGCCGGACGAGCCAGTCGAAGTTGCGGACGTCCTGGGCCAACCAGAGGATGTCGGCCACCTGATCGGCGCCCAGATCGGGGCGTACGCCTCCCGTGCCGACGAGTTCGGCGGCGAACATGGCCATGCCCCGGCGGCGGTCGTCGACGTTCTTGCGCCAGATCTCGGCGACGTCCGGATCGGCCGTGGCCGCGCCGGCCAGCGCGAGCATCACCTGGGCCTGCCGGGCGTTGACCTCGGCCAGGTGGCGGGCGTAGCGGGCGAGCTTGGCCCGAGGGTCGGTGAGTGCGCGGATCTCGGCGACGAAGGGACGGTCCGGCAGGGCCACCGGTTCGTCGTCGCCGGCCAGGGTGACGTCGACCAGTTGGGAGAGCAGTTGCCGCTTGCTGCCGAACACCGCGTACAGGGTCTGGACCGCGACGCCGGCTTCCACAGCGACGGCGGTCAGCGGTGTGGCCGCGTAGCCCGGGTCGACGAACAGCCGACCAGCCGCTTCGAGGATGGCTCGCCGGGTCTGTCGGGCCTGCTCCTGCCGGCGGGAAGAGTCATAACGTCTCTTGACAACCACCTCTCAAGTGTAGTGCTCTATTGGATAGAGGCTAACTCTATCGAGAGGGGACGGCCATGCCGTTCGGTGTGTTGCAGGAGATGCCCGGCGTCAGCGAGGCGGAATACCGGCAGGTGGAACGACACCTCGGACCGGACCGACCGCCGGGCCTCCTCGCCCATGTCGCCGGGCCGACAGAGGACGGCTGGCGGATCATCAACGTCTGGCAGGACGAAGCGGCATTCCGCCGGTTCCAGTCCGAACGGCTGGTCCGGGCTGCCGGCTTGGCGGCACAGGAGGACGGCTTCGACCCGACGAAGGCGGCTCACTTCCGCTCAATGAGCGTCGACGGCACCGAGATGCCGTTCTGATGACCGACACCGCCAGCCTGCGGGCCCGCGGCGCCGCTTTCTGGGCGGGAGCGGCACCTGGCTGGATTCGCCACGCCGATCGGCAGGACGAGACCGGTCGACCGCTGGGCGCGGCGGCCATGGATCGATTGGCCGCACGACCCGCCGAACGAATCCTCGATGTGGGCTGCGGCTGCGGCGGCACCACGGCCGAGATCGCCGCCGCAGTCGGCGGGACCGGCGCGGCGATCGGTGTCGACATCGACGAGACGATGGTGACCGCCGCTCAACGCCGGTTCCCCACCGACGGATACCCGGGCATCCAGTTCCACGTGGCCGACATCGAGACTCTCGATGTCGTGCCTGGTGCCCCGTTCGACGCGGCGTTCTCACGAATGACCCTGATGTTGTTGGCGGACCCGGTTGCCGGCTGCCGCACGATCCGGCGATCACTGCGCCCGGGAGGGCGCCTCGCCGCGACTGTCTTCCGCGACAGCGGCGTCAACCCGTGGCTGTCCGCGGCGATGCTCGGCGCCGCACCGCATCTCGGACCGTTACCACCGTTGCCGGTCGGTGACGAGGCCGGTCCGTTCGCGTTCGCCGACCCGGCGCGGGTCGCCCGGATCCTCAGCACCGCCGGCTTCACCGCCGTCACGATCACACCGTGCGATGTCGCAGTGGAAACTCCGGACGACGCCGACGCGGTGGCCGAATGGCTTATCGAGGTCGGCCCGGCCGGTGCCGCGTACCGGACGGCTTCGCCGGCTGGTCAGGCTTCGGCCCGGGCGGGGGTCACCCGACTGCTCGGCCGGTTCCGGGAGCCTGGCGTCGGCTACCGGCTGCCCAGCGGTCTCTGGCTCGTCACCGCGAACGCCGCCGGAACCCCTACCCACCACGAACCCCGTGAGGACAAGATCCAATGAGTACGTTCCGACCGCTCGCACCGGCCCTCTGCCTCGTACTCGCCCTGACGGCGTGCACCGAGGCCGAGGCGCCCCAGCCCGCTGCGGCGCCAGACACGACAGGATCGACCAGCGCGGCCGGATCCGCTCCGGCCGGCGGCTCCCCGGTGTCGGCGAAGGAAGTGTGCAACTACCTGGACGGCCAGGTGCCGACGCTCAAGGGGATCGGGTCCGAAACGGGCGCAATGGCGAACCTGACAGTGAACCTCTATTCCTGGTACGAGAAGCAGGGCCCGGTGCCCAACGGCCGTGAGATCGACGACCAGACCCGCAAGGAATGCCCGGCGACCCGGACCGAGGTGCTGAAACTCGCCGGCATGGAGAGCTTCGAGCGGCTGTAGCCGCGAGGTGGGATCAGCCCGGGTCTACCGGTACGCGGCGCACGGCTGGCCGTCGACGTCGGGTGTCGTGACTTTGATGACGTGGCCGATCGGCACCCGTTGCTCGCGCGGCATGCCGAGAGCAGTGAAACGAACTGACTGCGTGTCGAACCAGAACGCCGCGCAGGGACCGCTCACCTGCGCCCCCTCGGGAAACCGCAGTGTCACCCAGAGGAAAACCTGGTCGTCCGGGCGTAGGTCGATCGGCTGGAACGGAACCGCATGGAAACCGGTGATGCCCTGGCGAGTGACATCTGGTTCCATTCGAACCCGATCAACGGAGTACTCAAGACCGCCTTGATCGACAACTCCTTCCAGCGTGACGGTCACCAGTCCTCGGTTGCCAATGCTGAAGCCATATTCGATGGTTCGGCCGGGCTGGGCGAGGTAGCGGTACTCCCTGATGTCCCCGGCGGAAGAATCCGAAAACGACTGCGGGTGTGCCCAGGAGTTCCCCGGCCCTAACTCGTATCGCAGGGTCACCGTGAGGTACGCAGCGGACAGCAGGAGCAGGACAACAACGACGACGACGGAGATCCTGCCCCGACGTCCGATGCGGCGGGCGGCGGGCGGCGGCATGGCTGGCAGCGTAGGGCGTGGCAGCCAAGGCCGTCACTGCCTGAGCTGCTTCTCGAACCAGTGGTGGGCGTAGCGCTCGGTGTTGTACGCCTCGATCTCCCGGTAACCGGTCGCCCGGTACAGGGCGATCGCCTCGGTGAGGTTGCGGTTGGTGTCCAACCGGACCGCTGTCGCGCCGCGCTCGGCGGCGTACCGTTCCAGCTCACCCAGCAGCCGCCGCCCGACGCCGAGCCCGCGTACGGTGTCGGCCACCCACACGCGTTTGATCTCGGCGGGCGCGTCGGGGTGGAGTTTGACAGCGCCGCAGCCGATCGGTTCGCCGTTCAGGGTGGCGAGCAGGAGCACCCCGTTGGGCGGGACGAGCGCGTCGTCGTGGACCGGGTTGCTCAGTGCGGGGTCGAAGCCGTCGTCGAATCGTCGAGCGATGTCGCGGGCGTAGGCCCGCAGGCACGCGCGGGCTCGCCTGTCACTCGGCGGGCACGGCTCGATGACGACCATCGAGCCGACGAGCAGCCGTTCGACATCGGCCATGGCGGTGACGAGTCGTTCGCGACCGTGTTCGGTGAGTGGTTCGAGGATCGAGGCGGCGAGATCGTCCGACCGCTGGTCGAGGTCGGCCCACTGGGTCCGGCCGGCGTCGGTGAGGGTGGCGACGCGGACCCGGCCGTCGCCGCCGGTCTGGTCGGCCGGTCCGACAGCGATGAGGCCGTCGTTCTCCAGGGCGCGCAGGAGCCGGCTGAGGTGTCCGGAGTCCAGGCCGAGCCGGGCCCGCAGCGCGGCGACCTCGGCACCGGCGGGGCCGATCTCCCAGAGCAGCCGCGCCTGCCCCAGGGGGCGTCCCTGGGCCATGTACTCGTCGTCGAGCGCACCCACCCGTTGGGTGACAGTCCTGTTGAACCGCCGCACGGCGGCGATGAGGGCCGAGTCCATATACCTGACTTTAGTCAGGCTTATTGGCTACGCACCAGATCGGTGGCGGTAGGAACCGATGCCGGCGTGATCCAGGACGACCACCGCGAGCGCCACCCCGGTGGCGACCGCGCTGACCGCCAACAGCGGCAACCGCAGCACGGCCGCCGCACCGGCCAGCACGAACAGGGCGGCGACCCGGGGCCAGGAGAGTCGCCGGTGGATCGCCGCCGAGAAGAGGATCCGCCCGACGAGGAACAGCGTCGGGCCGCTCAGAATGACCACGACGGCTGTCGTGTCACCGGTCCGCAGGGGGTGGGCGATGCTCAACTCGGCGCCGACGGCGGTGACCACCAACCCGGCGATCATCACCAGGTGCAGGTAGCCGGTGATCACGCCGAGCCGGGCCGGGTCGGCGCGCTCGATGGCCGGGCCGAGGCGCTGGCCGGCGGGCGTGACATAGAGCAGACCGATCAGCACAGCGATGGTGAAGACCAGCAGAAACGCGACGGTCTGTGGGAAGTGGAGGTCGGTGCCGGCGTACGACAGGCCGGCGACCAGAACGAGTTCGCCGAGCGCAATGATCATGATCTGCTGGTACCGCTCGGCGAAATGCTCACCGGCGAGGTGCAGCTCCTCCCGTCTGGTCCGGCCCATCCCCGGCGTGGGCCAGCCGAGCCGGGGACCGATGAGGTCGAGGGCGAGGGCGAGCAGCCACAGCGGCACCCGCCACTGCGGCAGCAACCCGCCGGCGAGCCACGGTACGGCCGAGACGCTGAACCAGCACAGGATCCGCAGCGTCCGGATCTGCCGCGGATGACCGCGCAGCCCGACGGCGGTGACCACGCCCCGGGCGATGTGCACCGAGACGTACGCGCCGGCGAAGAGCAGCCCCCGCCCGTCCAACGCCTGCGGGATCGCCACCCCGGCCAGCAGGGCGCCCAGCGCGGCGCCCACCAGCAGCCACCGCACCGCCGGGCTCTCCGGGTCGTACCAGTCGGCGAACCAGGTGGTGGGCACCCAGATCCACCAGACCCCCGCCAACAGCAGGGCGGTGTGCAGCGCGCCGACCATGCTGAGGTCGTGCAACAGGTGGGCGGCCAGCTGACTGAGCGCGAGCACGAACGCCAGATCGAAGAACAGCTCCAGGAACGACGCGCTCAGCGGCGAGTCGCCGCCCCGCAGCAGCCGCTCGGGTCTGTTCGCCATCGGCGCTCCTCCCGCTGGCGCACGCCCTGCGTCCGTCGTACCACCCGAGACCGTCCACCGGAGGCGAAAGCGCTGTCAGCGGCGGACCGCGGCGACGACCCGCTGACCCCTCGTGTCGTTGATCCGGCTGCGCCCATGGTCACCACTGGCCACGGTGGGGGCACCGACTCAACGAGGAGGGACGCCGATGACCGCTCAGCGCGAGACAGTGCAGGTCGACCACGACCTGTTCCGCGCCGTGTACGACTCGCCCGCATCACTGCCCGGCCGACACCGCTGGACCACCCCCGAGTCGGACGTCCGGCGGCTGGAGAAACTGCTCGGCATGCCGGCGCGCAGCATCGGCGCCCCGCTCTGGGTCAGCGGCGACGAACCCGACTGCCCGAAGTGCCGTCGGCGGATCACCTGGTACGACATCGTCTCGTCGGCGCTCTCCGGCCTGCACGACAAGGCCATGATCGCCACGGTCATCCTGGGCGAGCGCAAGTACGTCAACACCGAGATCCCGGATGCCATCGCCGGGGTGCGCTGCTCCGACTGTCACACAGCCATCGACGGTCTGCGCAGCTTCAAATGCCACAACTGGGCGTACGCCTTCGAGGCGCTGGAGGCCGTCCGCGAGCGGATGACCGGCGGTCCCGCCCCGACCTGAGCCAACGCCGCGCCGACCTGGGACGAAGCCGTGGCGGGCCGGAGCCGACGCTGCGGCCGGTCGGGGCGGCTCAGTCGGCTGAGCGGCGGGTGGGGCGGCGGCCGGGCGGGGAGGGCGGCTCCGGGCCGGGGTCGGGCACCGGCGGCATCGGCCGGCTGACCGGTTCGGCACCGGTGAGCCGCAGCGACTCGCCGTGGTGCCACAGCTCGACCTCGGCATCCGCGGCGGCGTCGGGCAGCTCGTAGCGGGCCTCGGCTGGAGTCAACGTGACCCGCAACCGGTGACCGCGCCAGCGCAGGCTGAACGCCAGCCGGTCGATCCGGCCCGGCAGCCGGGGGTCGAAGGAGAGCACCTCCCGGTCGTCGCGCAGCCCACCGAAGCCCTGCACCAGCGCCAGCCACGCGCCGGCCAGCGAGGCCAGGTGCAGCCCGTCGGCGGTCTTGTCGCCCAGGTCGGCCAGGTCCTGAAGGACCGACTCGGCGAACAGGTCGTACGCCAGATCCAGGTGCCCGACCTCGGCGGCCAGCACGGCCTGCGGGGCCGCCGACAGCGACGAGTCGCGGACCGTCCGAGCCTGGTAGTAGGCCAGGTTGCGGGCCTTCTCGTCGGCGGTGAACTCACCGGGGCAGAGCTGCATGGCCAGCACCAGATCGGCCTGCTTCACCACCTGCTTGCGGTACAGCTCCAGGTACGGGAAGTGCAGCAGCAGCGGGTAGTCGTCGTCACCGGTGTTCGCGAACTCCCACTCGGGCTGTTCGGTGAAGCCGGCGGCCTGCTGGTGCACCCCGCGCTCACTGTCGTAGGGGACGGCCATCGCGTTGGCGGCAGCCCGCCAGCCCGCCACCTCGTCACGGTCCACGCCGAGCCGGCCGGCCAGCTCGGGATGTCCCTCGGCGGCGTCCGCCGCGCCGCGCAGATTGCGCTTCGCCATCAGGTTGGTGAAAACGTTGTCGTCGACCAGTGCCGCGTACTCGTCCGGGCCGGTCACCCCGTGCAGGTGGAAGTCGCCCTCGTCCGACCAGTGGCCGAAGCCGTGCCAGAGCCGGGCGGTCTCCACCAGCAGTTCCAGACCCGCCTCGGCCAGGAACAGCTGGTCGTCGGTGGCCGCCACGTAGCGCAACACCGCGTCGGCGATGTCGGCGTTGACGTGCAGCGCCGCAGTGCCCGCCGGCCAGTAGCCGGAGCATTCCCGGCCGCCGATGGTGCGCCACGGGAAGGTCGCGCCGCTCAACCGCAGTTCGGCCGCCCGCTCCCGCGCCTCGGGCAGGTGAGCGTGCCGCCACCTCAACGCCGAGCGGGCCACCGCCGGGGCCAGGTAGGTGAGTACCGGAAGGACGTAACTCTCGGTGTCCCAGAGGACGTGCCCGTCGTAGCCGTTGCCGGTCAACCCCTTGGCCGAGATGGTCCGGTCGGAGTCCGGGCGACCGGCCTGGATCAGGTGGAACATCGCGAACCGGACTGCCTGCTGAAGCTCCGGATCGCCGTCGAGCCGCACGTCGGCGACCTGCCACGCCGCGTCCAGTGCGGCGCGCTGGTCGGTGAGCAGGGCGTCGAAGCCGTCCGCGCGCGCCGCGTCCGCCTCGGCGGCGACCAGGGCTGCCAACTCGTCGGCGGGCGTCGCGTCGAGAGTCGCCCACTCGTAGGCGGCGAACTTCGTCAGCCGCAACCGCTCCCCCGGGTGCAGGCGACCCGCCACGGTCAGCCGTACCCGGTCGGGCGTGCAGTCACCGCTGGTCGTCACAGTGCCCGGGCCCTCCAGCAGGTGACTGACCGCGACAGCGACGCGCTGGCCGCTGCGCTCGGTGCGGTGCACCAGCACGCCGTCGAGGCCTGTCGCACGGTACGTCTCGGCGGTCAGCGGGTCGGTGGGCACCGAGGCGGCCCGAGGGTCGTCCGAACGCTGCGGCACCTTCTCGTTGGCCAGCAGGTCCGAGCAGACCCGCAGCTCGACGGCGGTGTCCAACGGCTCGACCTCGTACCGGACGGCGGCCACCGGGCGACGCGGCAGGGACACCAACCGGGTGCTGCGGATGCGGACGCCCCGCCCGGCCGGTGAAATCCACTCGGTCTCCCGGCGCAGCACGCCGGTACGCAGGTCGAGCACCCGTTCATGGCTGCGCAGCGTCCCGGTCCGGAGATCCAGCGGCTCGTCGTCGACCCAGAGCCGGATCAGTGCGGCGTTCGGTGCGCTGATGACTGTGTCGCTGGCCTGCGGAAACGCGTACCCCTCCTCGGGATAGCTCAGCTCACGCCGCTCGTGGAAGCCACTGACGTAGCTGCCTGGCATTCCGCACGGGGCACCCTCGTCGAGCACCCCACGCCAGCCGATCCACCCGTTGCCCAACGCGAAGATCGACTCGGTCTCGCCGAGTCGGTCCACGTCGGCCGCCGTGCGCCGGATCCGCCAGGTCTCGTCATCCGCAGTGGGGGCGCTGGACCGCTGTTGATCGGTGGCCGAACCGGTCTGCACAAGGCCTCCTGTCGATGTCCACGTCCTGGGGCAGCCAATCAGAGCCCGCTGTGCGAATCCTGGACGAAGGTCTGACAGACCACCTGACCTTCGACAGCAGCGATGCCCTCTGGCGCGTTCCTAGGGTGTCCCCAAGGTGAACAGGGTATGAACGTGAAGTGAGGTGATGCATGGTCGACAACGGCAGCATTGACGTTCCGGAGATCAGCGCCGAGTGGTACAGCGACGTCGTCGACGCCGCCGCCGGCAGCCCAGAGCCGGTGCAGTGGTTCGTCGGACACGCCACCGAGGGGGTGATCCTGCTACTCGGCGCGCTGCTGGTGATGGCCGCGCTGAGCCGCCGGTCCGGCGGCCCGCACGACCGGGCACTCGCCCTGATCGCGCCGGTGCCGACCGTTCTGGCGTACGTGGGCAGCGAGTTCCTCAAGACCGTGGTGGACGAGGATCGCCCCTGCCGGACGATCGGTCGGGAGATCATCGCGGGCGTCTGCCCACCGCCGGGCGACTGGTCGTTCCCCAGCAACCACGCCACCATCGCCGGTGCGCTGGCGGTCACCACGTTGCTGCTCTCCCGCCGACTCGGCCTGGTCGCGCTCCCCCTGGCGGCGCTCGCCGCCTTCTCCCGGGTCTTCGTGGGCGTGCACTACCCGCACGACGTGATCGCTGGCGTGCTGCTCGGCGCGCTGGTCGCCGTGGTGCTCACCCCGTTGCTGGCCCGCCCGACCAGCGAGGTGCTCCGCCGCCGGGCCAACCGTCCCGACGGCCCGGTCCCCAAACTGGCCAGCCGCTCCCGCCCCTGATCAGCCGCGCGGCGGGTCAGGTCGTCAGCAGGAGGGCGGCCGTTGTGCCGAGCAGCAGGAACGGGCCGAACGGCAGGTGGGTGCTCCAGTTCGCGCGGCGGGTGGCCAGCAGGCCCAGACTCACCAGGGCGGAGAGCCCGAAGGTGAGCACCAGCCCGAACAGCAGCACCGGCCAGCCGTACCAGCCGAGCAGCGCGCCGACGCTGAGCGCCATCTTGGCGTCGCCCAGCCCGAAGCCGCGGCGGCCGAGCAGCACCGCGGTGCTGGCGAAGAAGAACGCCAGCCCGGCGCCGCCGATGACGGCTCGCAGCCAGTGCCCCGGGTCGGCGTCGAGCGCGGCCACGCCGAGCAGCAGCCAGGTCCCGGCCGCCGCAGGCACTGTGAGCCGGTCCGGCAAGCGGTGCACGGCCAGGTCGACGATGATCGCCGGGATGGTCCAGCCCAGCCACCAGATCAGCGCCGGCAGCGCCCCGCCCGGCGGGCCGGCGAGCGCCAGCAGCACCGCCGCCGCGAGCACCACCAGTTCGACGGTGGCCGGCGGTGGGCCGACCCGGGCGCCGCACTGACCGCACCGGGCTGCCGGGCCGAGCGCCGGCCAGGGGTGGGTCAGGCCGACCGGCGCGCCGCAGGCGTCGCAGCCGCTCCGGCTGGGCAGACCCGGGGGTACGGCGTAGCGCAGCGCGGCCAACCGCATCAGCGGGCTGATCGCGAGGATCGCGAACACTGTCGAGAGCCGGGTGCGTGCTGCCGGACTCCGATCGGGTGGGTCTTCCCGACCGGGGATGGCCTCCGGGGGGCCGGTCAGCGCCATGTCGCCTCCGTTGCGGCCAACTGGCCCCCCGCGATGATGAACACGGATCGTGATTGAACGCTCGCAGCGGTGTAGCGGATGGCGCAGAAAGCGACGTGCCGACCGGAGCCTGCGAGCCTGCTTTCAACCACTTCCGAGTCAGGCGTGCCGCTGGGCGAGGCGGCCCGCCGACACTGTGCCGACGTCGGTCGAATGCCGGGATGAGACCGCGATGTCCCACTCCCGCGACCGGTGGCGCGACTCCGGTTAACCCATTCGGCCCGGCGGTACCCCACAGATAACGACAGTTCGCTCGCCCATTGCCCGGGGCGCAGTGCGGACACCCGCCACCACCACCTGTCATCACGCTGAGTGTTCGCTTGAATTGCCTCTGTTGCATCGGCGAGCGTCAGCCTATGCTCGCCCCTTGGGTGTGACGCAAGCCTCACCTTCACCATCGGACGACAACAGGACCCCGAATTTGTAAAAGATCCGTAACGGTGAATGCAGAAGCGCAATGAACGGCTCCGGATGTGCTGATCCGGGCGCGCTTCCGCATGCCCGACGGCGGTGAACCGTCACCGCCCCGGGCGACCACGAGGAGGCTCGACGGTGCGCGGACGGCAGCTCAGAAGAGCGGCGATCTGCCTGCTGGTGGGCGTGGCGGCGATGCCGGTCACCGCCTGCGCCAGCGGACGGGAGGCTGTCGAACGGCCGACGGAAGTCCGCGACAACGGACCCCGGACCGATTCCGACGTCGACCGGCGCGCTGCCGAAAAGGCAGCACTTGACGCGTACTCCGGGTATCTCGCGGCCTCGCGCACGGCGGGCCTGCGCAGTGATCCGCGTTCGCCGGAACTGTCCCGGTTCCTTGGTGATCCACTTTTGACTCGGGTCCGGGTGTCCATTCGCGAGGCCAAGGAGCACGGCGCCATGCGTACCGGGACGATCAAGTCCGACCCGACCATTACCGCTGTCAGCCTGGACGCGAAGCCGGCAACGGTGGAGATCCAGGACTGCCTGGACACGACCGGCTACCGGCTGGTCTACGCCAAGGACAAACGCTCGGTCCCGGGCAGCGGTGGCGGCAGACACCTCTCCACCGCCACCGCCACCCGCTATCCCGACGGCCGCTGGCTGATCAACTACGGCGCGACCCACCGGGACCAGCCGTGTTGAGCGGGACCGCGACAATCCGACGGGCGCTCGCCGGGCTCGGCCTCACGCTCCTGCTGGTAGTCGGTGCGGCCCCGCTCGCCGCCGCCGCCCTACGGGCCGACCCGGGGGCGGGCTGCCCACCCGACCAACCCGACTGCAGCGTCTGGGACGACGAGCCCGGCAATCCCGGTGACCCTGGGGGCGGTGGAGACAACGGTGGAGGCGGGGACGACGGCGGCGGTGGCGGCGGTGGCGTCTGCCAGTGGAACGGGCGGACCATCCCCTGCTACGACGAGGACCTGGGCTGGTTCAACAACAGCGACGGGTGCTACTACAAGCTGACCGAGGGTTCGGTCACGCCCCCCGAGGGTCAGCAGTGGTACCTGCAAACCTGCAACGGCGGCGACCTGGGTGCCCAGGACACGGTGTTGCTGGCCGATCCGCCGGCCGGCTTCGGCGCACCACCGGACCCGGAGGAGCTGGCCCGTCGCGCCCTGGCGAAGATCAGCCTGCTGCCGGCCCGACTGAAGGTCGCCCCCCGCAAGGACATCGGTCCGGGCCTGGTCGGCCTGCCCGTGTGGATGTGGGCAACCGCAGGAAAGAACTACTTCGGCCCGCTGTACGCCGACGAGTCCGACAGAGGGTTGACCGTCTACATCGAAGCGAAGGTCGACCGGATCGTCTGGGACATGGGCAACGGCGAGAAGGAAACCTGCTACAGCGCCGGCACCGAGTACAAGGCCACTGGCACGCGGGCGGGTGCCACCTCGCCGGACTGCGGCTACGACGAGGGCTACCCGAAGGCAGACACCTACGACGTCACCGCCACCACGCACTGGAAGGTGAGCTGGTGGACCAACAGCGACGCCACAAGGCGGGTGATCCCGCAGACCCGGAGAAGCGGCATCGTGCAGATCAGGATCAACGAACTTCAGGTGGTCACCAGATGAGCCTCGCGACGCGCAACGGGACCCCGTCGGTGGACGCACCCGTCAACCCACCCACAGTGGTCCGCCAACGCCGGGTCCGTCCCGGGCTGCTCGGTCTCGCCGTCCTCCTGATCGCCCTGGGCGGGCTGGGCGCGGCCTTCGCGGTCACCTCGGTACGGGCTACCGGCAGCTATCTGGCGGTGGCCCGACCGGTGGAGGTGGGCCGGGAAATCAGCGCAGCGGACCTGGTCACAGTGCAGGTCGCTGGCGGCCAGGGGCTGCGCCCGGTGCCCGCCGCACGACTCGACGAGGTGGTCGGCAAACGAGCCGCCGTCGCGCTGCTTCCGGGCACGCTGCTCACCCTGGGACAGGTCACCGACGACCCGCTGCTCGGCCCCGGCCAGCAGCAGATCGCGCTCGGCCTGAAGACCGCCCAGGTGCCGGCCCGCGAACTGCACCCCGGCGACAAGGTTCTGCTGGTCAGCACTCCGGACAATGACGCCGACGGAGACAAGGCCGCCGCCGGCACCCGGTTCACGGCCACCGTCATCGACATGGTCAGCCCGGCCAACGACGACAAGGTCCTGTACCTGGCGCTGCTCACCCGTGACGTGCCGGCGGTGGTGGCGCTCGCCGCGCAGCAACGGCTCGCCGTCGTCCTGACCGAGGCGGCCTGAGCATGGCGATCATCGCGCTGGTGTCCGCGAAGGGTTCGCCCGGCGTCACCACCTCGGCGCTGGCCTGCGCGCTGGCCTGGCACCGGCGGCTGGTGGTCGCCGAATGTGACCCGGCCGGCGGCTCGATCCTCGCCGGATATCTCGGCGGCCAACTGGACGGCCCACGCGGCATCGGAGAGCTGGCCGTCGGGGAGTTGCGCGACGGCAACCTGGAAACCGCGTTCTGGTCCCAGTTGGTCGACCTGGACGCACCCCGTCGGGAACGGCTGCTGCTGCCCGGCCTCGTCGACCCGGCCCAGAGCGGCAGCGTCACCCCGCTCTGGCAGCGCTTCGCCGACTACTTCGACGCCCTCGACCGCGGCACCCCCGGCTACGACGTCCTTGTCGACTGTGGTCGGCTGCACGTGACCGGGCCTCCATGGCCGGTGCTGCGGGCCGCCTCAGTGGTGCTGTTGGTGACCCGGGCGAACCTGCCGGACCTCTCCGGCACCCGCGCGGTGGTCACCGCGATCGAACGGGACCTCGCCGAACACCGGGTGCCCCCGGGCACCCTGCGGCTGCTGCTGGTCGGTGACGGGCACGGGCGGGCCGAGATCAGCCGCGCCCTGAAACTGCCGGTCATCGCACGGCTGCCGCACGATCCGCGTACCGCAGGGGTGCTCGCCCTGGGCGGAACCGTGCGGGCCGGTCGGCCGCTGATGCGCGCGGCGGCCGCGCTGGAGGTCCCGATCGGGGCGCTGCTGGAACGGCGACGGGCCCGGTTGGCGTGGCCCGTGCAGCAGGTGGTGCCGGATGCGGTTTGAGCCGGTCTCCACCGACCCGCGTCAGCAGCCACCGGCAGTGACCTCCACCGCGCCGCCCCTGGCCGTCCCGAACGGCCGGCACCACCAGTCCGGGCCGCAGCCGCAGCCCACGCCCGCGGCGACCCCGCCGCCGGAGTCGCCGCCCCGGGCCCGGATGGACTTCCAGGTCGTCCGGGAGCTGCGCCGGGAACTCACCGAACGGCTCACCCTCTGGCAGCGCGGCCGGGAGTTCACCGTCGACGAGGAGGACACCGAGCGGGCCCGACTCGCCGTCACTGTGGTCGCCGCGTACGCGGACTCGGTGCGCCGGGCCGGCACACCGATGGCCGCCGGCGACGAACGCCTGCTGCTCGACCAGGTGACCGCCGAGCTGGTCGGGCTCGGCCGGCTACAGACGCTGCTTGTCGACGACACCATCGAGGAGGTGCACATCCTCGGCTGCGACCAGGTGCGCATCACCCGGCACGGCGGCGGGGTGGACTGGGCCGAGCCGATCGCCGACAGCGACGCCGAGCTGGTGGAGATCCTCCAGGCGGCGGCCCGTCGGGCCGGCGCTACCGAGCGGTCCCTCTCCACTGTGAAGCCCACCCTCGACCTGCAACTGCCCGACGGCAGCCGGCTGGCCGCTGTGTTCCTGGTCAGCCACCGCCCGTACGCGGTGATCCGCAAGCACAACACACTGGATGTGAGCCTCGACGACCTGGCGGGCGCCCGGGGCGACCTGGACGAGATGATCGATCCGCTGTTGCGCGACTTCCTGCGCGCGGCGATGCGCGCCGGTCTGAACATCATGGTCGCCGGGTTGGCCGGCGCCGGGAAGACCACCGTCATCCGGGCGCTGATGAACGAGATCCCGCAGGATGAGCCGTACGTGCTGCTGGAGGAGAGTCGGGAGCTGCTCCCGGCCCGCCGCCGGGAGCGGCACCGGGCGGTGATGAGCTTCGAGGCGCGGGAGGGTCACGGCGAGCGCGGCTTCGACGGCCGCCCAGCCGGCGAGGTGACCATCGCCGACCTGATCCCGCTGTCGCTGCGGATGGGCGTCCTGCGGATCATCGTGGGCGAGGTGCGGTCCCGGGAGATCGTGCCGATGCTCCAGGCGATGACCACCAGCCGGGGGTCGATGTGCACCATCCACGCCCGTACCGCCGCCGGTGTGGGTGAACGGATCGTCGAGCTGGCCCTGGCGCACGGCCGTGAGATGACAGTCGACCAGGCCCGTCGGATGGCCGGCAACGCGCTCGACCTGATCGTCTACGTCACCATCGAGGACGAGACCGCGATCGGTGGGCGGAAACACCGGTTCGTGTCGCACGTGGAGGAGGTGATCGGGGCCGGCGAAGCCGGTCGGATCACCACCACCACTGTCTTCGGGCCGGGCCCGGACGGTCGTGCGGTCCCCCGGCACCTGCCGGAGCGGGTCCGCGACCAGTTGCTGAGGGTGGGTTACGACGCGCGGCTGCTGACCCGGTGGGTTGAGGCCGGTGCCGGTGCCTGGCGGCGGCCTCGGCAGACCCGACTGGCCCGGCGGTGACCTGATGCTCGACAGCCTGGAGTTGATCGCGGTGGTCTCCGGCGCCGCCTGTGTGGCCGGGCTGCTGCTGGCAGTGGTCGCCCTGGTCGGCACCCGTCGACCCCCCGGGCCGCAGCCGGGCAGCGGGCCGGGGCTGAGCCGACTGTGGCGCGGGCCGGGCAGCACTCCGGCCGAGCAGCGCGGCTATCAGGCGCTGCTGGTCGCCGCGCTGGTCGCCGGCGCGTTGGCGTTCCTGCTGACCGGGCTGCCGGTGGTGGGCCTGCTGGTGGCGGTGGCGGTGCCCGGCACCCCGTGGCTGTTCGGGGTGGGCAAGGCCGAACAGCGGGCGATCGCCCGGATCGAGGCCGTCGGCGAGTGGACCCGCCGACTCAAGGACGTCTCCGGCACCGGGCAGGGCCTCCAGCAGTCGATCATCGGGACCATCGGCAGCGTGCCACCAGGCGTCGAGGACGAGGTACGGCTGCTCGCCGCCCGCCTCCAGGCCGGCTGGATGGCCCGCTCCGCACTGCTGGCGTTCGCCGACGAGATCGCCGACCCGGTCTGCGACCAGGTGGTCGCGGCGCTGATCCTGCACCTGTCGGACCGGGGTGAGCGGCTTGGTGACGTGCTCGGTTCGATCGCCGGCGCGGCGTCAGCGGAGGTGGCGACCCGTCGGGAGATCGAGGCCAAGCGCACCCAGCCCCGGTTCGCTGTCCGCTTCCTCACCGGGATGACGCTGGCAACCCTGGCGTACGGGCTGATCAACACCGAGTACATCAGGCCGTACGGCACACCTGTGGGTCAGCTGGTGATGGCCGCCCTCGGCGCCGCCTTCATCGGCCTGCTGGCCTGGGTGCGGTCGATGAGCCAGCCGCAGCGGCCGGCCCGGTTCCTGCCGGCGCCCAACCCCGCCGAGGTGATCGCGTGAGCGCGGGCAGCGCAGCGCCGCGGGGCCCCGCTGTCGCGAGCGAAAGGCGGCTCGCATGATCGTGAACTGGCAGTTCGCCCTCGCTGTCTGCGGTGGCGCCGGGATCGGTCTGGGTGTGTTCCTGGTGATCCGGGAGCTGGTGCCGGCGACACCGGCGCTCGGGCCGGCGCTGCGTCGACTGCATCAGCCGCCGGGCACTGGCCGGGTGTCCACGCCCGCATCCCGGCGACTCGACTGGCTGACCGGGATGTCCCGCTGGTTGCGGCCTCCACAGATGCAGCTCGCCCTGATCGATCAGACCTCCGAGCAGTACGCGCTGTCGGTGCTGCTCTCCGCGCTGATCGGGTTGGCCACGCCGACAGTGCTCGGGGCGGCGCTCTGGGTGCTCGGCGTCTCATTCCCGCTGGTCGTGCCGGTGCTGGGCAGCCTCGGCCTGGCGCTGCTGGGCGGCCTGCTGGCGCACCGCGCCGTGCTGACCAAGGCCGACGCCGCCCGGGACGAATTCCGCCAGGCCGTCTGCACCTACCTCGATCTGGTGGCGTTGCAGCTCTCGGCGGCGCACGGGCCGGTGCAGTCGCTGGAGCGGGCCGCGGCTGTCTGCGACGGCTGGGTGTTCGACCGGCTTCAGGAGTCGCTGCGGATCGCCCAGATGCAGATGCACGCGCCCTGGGACGAGCTGCGCGACCTCGCCGACAAGATCGGCATTCCGGAGCTGGGCGACGTCGGCGCGATCATGCGCTCCTCCGGCAGCGAGGGAGCGCAGGTGCACGAGACGCTGCGCAGCCGGGCCGACTCGCTGCGCGACCAGATCCGCACCGACAACCTTGGCCGCGCCGAGGCAGTGACCAGCAAGCTCGACATTCCGGGCGCGCTGCTCGTCTTCGTGCTGCTCGGATTCGTCCTCTATCCGTTCATCGCCCGTGTCTGACCCCGCCCCTTGAAGGAGAACGCCATGTCCATCCTCAGCTACCTGCACGTCGCGCTGACGACGCGCCTGGCCGAGCTGCGCCGCGACGGCGAGCGCGGCGACAGCCCGGTGCCCACCGCGGTGATCATCGCCGGTCTGGTCGCCGTCGCCATGGCCGTCACCGCGCTGGCCCTGGCCAAGGCCAACAACTGGATGACCGGCATCCCGGACCACACCAACCCGAAGTAGCCGGGATGCGTCGAGCCGCGTACCCGAGATGGTGTCGAGCGGTCAACGCCGCTCGGCACCGCCTCGCGGCCGGCGACCGCGAGCGGGGTGCCAACCCGGTGGAACTCGCCGTGATGATGCCGCTGATCCTGGTGCTGCTCTTCGCCTCGATCCAGGTCGCGGCGGTCTTCCTCGCCCGCTCCACGGCGTTGAACGCCGCGCAGAGTGGCGTCAACGCGCAGCGGACGTACCAGGCGAGTAACGGCGCCGGGGTGGACAGCGCCTCCCGCTTCCTGAGGGCCGCCGGCGGTTGGCTGGTGGGCTGGGACAGGGCCGGCCCGACCTGCGTGACCACCGCGACGGACGTGACCTGCACTGTCAGCGGCAGGTCCCTGTCAGTGGTGCCGGGCGTGGACTTCGCGATACAGCAGACCGCCCACGGAACGGTGGAGAGGGTGACCCCGCCATGACCCGTACCGCCGAGCGGGGCTCGGTCTCCATCGAGGTGGCTGTCCTCGCGCCCGCGTTCATCGCGCTGATGGTGCTGGCAGGTGTGGTCGGACGCACAGCGGTTGCCGCTGAGGCGCTCGACGCGGCAGCGCACGACGCCGCCCGGGCCGCCTCGATCTCCCGGGATTCCGGCACCGCCCGGAAGGAGGCGGTGGAGGCCGCCCAGGCCCAGCTGGACTGGCACGGCCTGGCCTGCGTCAACGACCTGGACCCGGCATTCACCGGCAGGTCGCCCGACAACCCGTCCAGCTTCGACAAGGCCTTCAGCAGCGAGGTCGGTACGAACGCCACTGTGACGGTGAGGCTCAAGTGCGTGGTGTCCTTCCGGGACATCACACTCGACATCCTGCCCGGGATGACGAGCGAGAAGGAGATCTCGGCGCAGTTCACCTCCCCGCTTGACCGTTACCGGAGCCGGCAATGACTGCCACCACGTCGGCTGCCGGTCCCTCGCGGGCAGGTGAGCACGGCCGGGTGAGCATCTTCCTCGCGGTGACGATGGTCGGCGTACTGGCCATCATCGGTCTCTCCTTCGACGCCGCCGGTCAGCTCCGCACCCTGCAACACGCCCAGAACCTGGCCTCCGAGGCGGCCCGGGCCGGTGGTCAGGCCATCGACAGGGCCACCGCCATCGAGGGCGGACCGAAGCGGATCAACGAGCCGGAGGCGCGCGATGCGGTAGCCAACTACCTGTCCGTCGTGAACACCGCCGGCCACACAGTGAACTTCCCCGAGGTCGACGGGGAGACCCTGATCCGGGTGACCGTTTCCATCACCTACCACCGCTCGATGATCGGACCGTTCATCCAGGAGAAGGCGGTCACCGTCACCGGCGAGGCCACAGCGCGTGCCATCACCGCAACACCGTAGGAAGGAAGGCAGCCATGCCCGTATCGGGTGGGTCCGTCGTACGGCGGACCGGACGGATCCTCACCGGCATCGGCGCACTGGCAGTGCTTCTGGCGCTGCTGGTCGGCGCGCCGATCGCGCTGCTCGCCTTCGCGGGTAACCCGCTGCCCGATCACCTCCCCACGATCAGCGAGGTGGGCACCGCGCTGACCAGCCGGGACGACGGTCAGCTCTTTTTGCGGGCGTTGGCGGTGGCCGGTTGGTTCGGCTGGGCCACGTTCGCCTTCTCCGTCCTCGTCGAACTGGGCGCCCAGACCCTGCGCCGGCCGGCACCGAAGCTGCCCGGGATGGGCCGCCAGCAGAAGGCCGCCGCCGCGCTGCTCGGCTCGATCGCGCTGATCCTGGTCGCCAGCCCGGCCGCCGCCAGCGCCGCGGCGGTCTACGGAACTCCGGTGTACGCGAGTCCGAGCACAACGGCCGCCACCACAGTGGCCGCGCCGCCCCGAGCCGCGACGACGCCGGACACGGCCGCGCCGGTGTACCGGGTGGCGCGGGGCGACTACCTCGGGGAGGTGGCCGAGCGGTACCTGGACGAGTTCGGCGACTACCGACAGCTCGCCAAGCTGAACAAGCTCGACGACCCGGACCGGATCCGCCCCGGCCAACTGCTCCGACTGCCCACGGAGGCCGCCGACCAGGGCGCCCGGCAGCACGCCACCGGTCGGATCGTCGACCGGCCCGCAGCGCCCAAGCCGCCCGCGCCCCGGCCGGCGCCCGAGCGGGCCGCACCGCCGCGGGTGGCACCGGCACCACCCAGCGGTACGGAGTCAGCGGGCCAACCACCAGCGATGACTGTCGGCGCAGCCCGGGTCGGTGCCGCCGATCGGGTGAACCGCCCGCTGGCGGTCTCCGCCGTACTGGCGGTGGCGAGCATCGTCGGCGCCCAGATCGGCGCAGTCCTGGGGCTGCGCCGCCGCCCAGCGACTGCCGGGGCGGCGCCCCGACTGGCCGCGTCCTCCCGCACATCCCGGGGCGGCGCGGGCCAGCGGGGCAGTCGTGGGGCGGCCGGAAGCGGTGCCGCCTGGGCTGCCAGCCGGGCGGCTGCGGCCATCGAAGCCCCGGCGGCGCGGCAAGGCGGCGCGGCACCGAGCGAGAACGGCTTTGGACCTCGCGGCGGCCGGATGACACCTACCGGCAGTGCTGTCGCACCTACCGGCGGTGCTGTCGCACCTACCGGCGGTGCTGTGCCGCCTGCCGGCAGCGGAATGGCGTTCCCCGGCAGCACGGCCTTCCCCGGCAGCGGGATGGCTCTCTCCGGCGGCACGGCACCCCACGGCGGCGGACTGACGGCCGCCGGCGCTGAGGGCTGGAGTGGTGACGAGGGCTGGGCCGGTGCTGGTGACGAGGGCGGGCTGTTCGGCGGCGGGCACGGCCTGGACTCCGTGCCCGACGGTCCGCCGGTCGGCCGACACCGACGCACCTGAGCGGCAGGGCAAGTGCGCCCGGGGCGAGGTGCCCGGAGAGCGTGATGCCGCTGAGGCATCTTGATGACTCAGCGGCATCATCGTCATGGGCAACATTGCCCCGGAGGAGGGAGAGGGTCAGGGCAGGCGGGTCTGGAGTACGCCGTTCTGGATCCGGGTGGGCAGGATCTGCTGGTCGTTGCCGGACGGCCCCTGCACGACCTCGCCGCCGTTGAGCCGGAAGGCGCTGCCGTGCCACGGGCAGACCACGCAGGCGTGGCCGTCGATCTCCTGCACCTCGCCCTCGCCGAGGGGCCCGCTCTGGTGCGGGCAGCGCTCCAACATCACGGTCACCTCGTCACCGTGCCGGTAGAGGATCACCGAGATGTCGTCGTCCACCTCTCGGGTGATCAGGGTGCGTTGCGGCAGCGTCGCCATGTCGGCTAGCGAGTGCCAGCCATCGGTCATCCGGTGCAGCTCGGAAACGCTCTGGTTGACCTGCGCCCCCTGCTTGTACGCCAGATGACCCCCGATGTACGCGCCGAGGCTCACCGTGGAGAGTCCGAGGAAGCCGAGGGCGCGACCCATTCCGTGCCGGCCGGACAGCCGGGCGGCCAACGAGCCGGCGTAGAGCGTCATGCCGACGGTGTTGGCAGCGGCGTGCACCAGGCCGACCCGGCGCTGGTCGCGGGCGAGTGCCGCCCAGTCGTTCAGACCGGCGACCGCCGCAGGCAGCGCGCTGACGGTGCCCAGACCGACCAGCACGGTGGCGGGCCGGCGCTGCCCGGGCATGAGGTCCAGCACCGCGGCGCTGATCCACGCGCCGACCGGCACCTGCACCATCGCCGGGTGCAGCGGATGCCCGAGGGTCACCCCGTGCAGCAGGTCACGCAGCCGGCGTGGACGCAGCGTCCCCAGGACGACCTTCTGCAACCGGTCACCCGCGCGGTCCAGCCGGGAGTCCTGCTCAACTTTCGTCAAAAGTGCTCGCACGCGTACCGACTTCCCGGCGTTCGCCGTCCCAAACCGGTCGTCGACGACAAACCTGCCGCACCACCCACGCCGCCGATCTTGCAGTTTCTGCTCACATAATCCGGGGCACAAGCCGCGAACCGGCAACCACAAGTGCAAGATCGACGGGGATTGTGGGGGTGGGGCCTGGCCGGCATGCTGGCGGGATGGGTGTGCGGGTGGAGCGGGTTGGGGCGGTCACCACAGTTGTGCTGGATCGGGTGGACGCTCGGAACGCCGTGGACGGTCCTACGGCTCGGGCGCTGGCGGACGCGTTTCGGGCCTTCGACGCCGACCCGGATGCGGCGGTGGCCGTGCTCTGGGGCGCGGGTGGGACGTTCTGCGCCGGCGCAGACCTCAAGGCGATCGGCACACCGAGCGGCAACCGGGTCGAGCCGGAGGGGGACGGTCCGATGGGTCCGACCCGGATGACGCTCAGCAAGCCCGTGATCGCGGCGATCTCCGGGTACGCGGTGGCGGGCGGGCTCGAACTGGCGCTCTGGTGTGACCTGCGGGTCGCCGAGTCCGACGCGACACTCGGGGTGTTCTGCCGCCGCTGGGGAGTGCCGCTGATCGACGGTGGGACCGTCCGGCTGCCCCGGTTGATCGGCGAGAGCCGGGCCATGGACCTGATCCTCACCGGCCGCCCGGTGCCGGCCGACGAGGCGTACACGATGGGGTTGGTCAATCGGTTGGTGCCACCTGGCCAGGCGCGGGCCGCAGCCGAGGAGTTGGCGGCGGCGATCGCCCGGCATCCGCAGACCTGCCTGCGCAACGACCGGGCGGCGCTGCTGGCCGGCGCGGGACGGCCCGAGCCGGAGGCGCTGGCGGCCGAGTTGGCGTACGGGATGGACTCGCTGGCCACGGACGCGGCTGCCGGCGCGGCCCGGTTCGCCGCGGGCGAGGGCAGACACGGCGCGACGCCGCCGGGAGGGGTGCACCCCCCGGCGGCGTCGGCTACCGGCCAGCTCAGTTGCGGTTGATGGTGAAGGTTGTCGTGGGGTTCTGGATGTCCACGGCGTTGTTGCTCAACCGGAGGTTGTTGAAGGTGACGGACCCGACGGCCGGCCCCTGCCCGGCCTCCGGCATCGGGTTCGCCCAGATGGCGAAGCCGGACTTCGCGTCGTAGGCGTCCCCGCTCTTGCGGGCACCGCTGATCGAGACGTTCGTGAAGACCGTGTCGGTGATCGGGTTCTGCGGCTGCCCACCGACGTAGTTGGTCTGGAACATGATGCCGCTGTAGGTCGGATCGATGATGTCGACGTCGCTGACCCGGATGCCCTGGAACACCTTCGAGGCGGAGAAGACCCAGATCGCCGGGAAGGTCTGCCCACCCCAGAAGTGACCACCGGCCCGCACGATCGAGATGTTCTCGAACCGGGTCGGCGGGTTGGCGCCGAAGCCGTTCATCGGGTAGCCGAAGTCGAGCGAGCTGATGGTGATGCCCGAGTAGACCAGGGTGTCCGCGATGTAGATGTTGCGGAACGTGTTGCCGTAGCCGCCGTACACGGCGACACCGGCGGCCCGCCAGGTAAGGGTTGAGGTCAGGTTCTCGTAGATGTTGTCCTTCATGTCGGCGCCGCCCGCATCGATGGCCGAGAACAGCGCGAAGCTGTCGTCACCGGTGGCCCGGGCGTCGTTGTTGCTGACCAGGTTGTTGGTGCTCCCGTTCGTCATGTTGATGCCGTCGGCGAACATGTTCCGGATTCGGGAGTTCTTGATCGTCATGTAGTCGGTGTTCGCGCCCCAGTAGAGGCACACCATGTGCTCGTTCCAGATGTTGTCGATCACGATGTTCGACACGTTGGCGAAGTCGAACACCTTGCCCGGACCGTCGATCCGTGAGGTGTAGTTGCCGAAGTAGGCGAAGTTCTTGAAGGAGGAGTTCGCCGCGGAGTTCTCAGCCCGGAAGCCGATGTCGGTGTTGTCCTGGCCCGACGGGGCGTTGAACCGGGTGTACCAGGGACCGGCGCCGGTCACCTGGACGGCCTTGCCGTACACCTGGAACTTCGACGAGGTGGAGTAGTTACCGGCCGGCAGGTACACCCCGATCAGGTTGCCGGTGGTGTCCATCCGCACCCGGTCCAGGGCGTTCTGCACGTCCTGGTGGGTGAAGCCGGTCGGCGTGGTGTAGCGCGCCGGGTCCGGGTTGGCGATCGGCGCCACCTGCTCGGTGTTGATGAAGTCGATGGCGTACGTGGTGCTGTTGGCCGGGTCCTTCTGCAGACGGATCTTGCTGCCGGCCGGGACCGTGGAGTTGAGCATGACGTTGGCTTCGTCGTAGATGTGCCGCGGTCCGCCAGCGCTCGGCGAGTTGCCCGGGCTGGCCTCGTTGCCGTAGAGCCAGGCGTACCGGGACGTCAGGTCGATGGCCTTGTGGAAGGTGCCGTTGACGTAGACGTTGATTGTCGAGTTGATCCCACCGCCGCCCGGTGCGTCCGGGATGGAGAAGCGGGTGACCAGCGTGTTGGTGCTGGCCCGGGTGGTGAACTCGACATAGCTGCCCGTCGAGTTGAGGGTCACCGCCCGCCGACCGGACGCCTCGCCGGCCAGGTCACCGATCTCCCGGTTCGGTCCGACGACGCTGGCGCCGCCGCCGATCACACCGTCCTCGGCCTCGTACATGTCGTACGGCATGTTGGCGCCGCGACCGACGAAGAGGGGCCGGTCACTGGTGTTGTTGGCCTGCTTCACCGGCAGCTCGTTGCCGTCCACGGCGAGCACCACCCGGACGGTGTACTTGCCGTTCGCGGCGGTCCAGGTGCCCAGGCTGATCGGGCCGACAGTGGCGCCTGCGTTGATCACGCCGGAGTACGAGCCGGTCAGGGTACGGACCGCGGTGCCGGACTCGTTGAGCACTGTCAGGGTGATGCCGTGCGCACCGGACGCGGAAGCCTGGTTGCCGGCGTTGCGGATGGACACGGAGAAGGTCACCGTGTTGCCCGCCGACGGGTTGCCCGGCGACCAGGCGACCGCCGAGGCGACCAGGTCGGAGCTGGCGACCGCAGCGACGACCAGCGGGCTGGGGTTGGTGTAGCTGTTGTTTGTGTCGTCCTGCTCGACGACGGTGTTCGACTCGTCGACCTTGGCGCTGAGCGGGTAGCTGCCCGAGTCCCGGGTGCCGATGCTGGCGCTGACAGTGGTCGAGGCGCCGGCCGCGAGACCGCCGACCGAAGCCGTGCCCACCCGGGTGGAGCCCAGGTAGAAGTTGACGTTCGTCGCGCCAGAAGCCGCCGAGCCCGCGTTACGAACCGTCGCGGAGAGCGTGATGGTGCTGGTCTCCACCGGTGCGGACGGGCTGAACGACATGCCGGTGACGGTCAGGTCCGGGTTCGGCGCCGGAGTTCCGAAGACCTGGAACTCGGCCACCTGACCGGCCGGAGCACCGGTGTTCGAGGCGATCGAGAGCCGTACGTCGGCCGCCGCGCCGGAGACCGGGATGGTCACCGTGTTGCCGCTGTTCGGGTTGAAGCTGTAGTTCGCCGCGCCGACCAGTGTGGTGAAGCTCGACGAGCCCTGGTCCCGGCCGAGCACCGTGATGTTCTGGGTACGCGCACCCCACGCCGAGTCCGGGTTGAGCTTCACGACGACCTGGCTGAGGCTGGCGTTCGCGCCGAGCTGCACTGTCAGGGTGCTCGGGTTGCCGTTGCCCTCCCAGTAGGTGGCCACGTTGTTGTCGTTGGCGTTGGTGGCCACGAACGTGTGCACGAACCCGGAGGCGCTGATCGGCTTGCCGATCGCCAGGTTGGAACCGGTCGGCGGGTTGCCGGTGCCGGTCCGGGTCACCGTGTTGCTGTTCGCCGACTGGTTGCCGGCCGCGTCCTTGGCCCGCACGTAGTACGAGACCGTGGCGCTGTCCGCCTGGCTGTCGGTGTAGGTGAGCGTCGAGCCGTTGACGCTGCCCCGCAGCGCGCCGTTGGCGTAGACGTCGTAGCCGGTCACCCCGACGTTGTCGGTGGACGCCGACCAGGTGAGCCGGATCTGTCCGCTGGCCGGCTGGGTGTAGGCCAGGTTGCCCGGCACGCTGGGTGCCTGGGTGTCGGTGCTGCCGGTGGCGCCGTACACCTCGACCTCGGAGAGCTGCGCGGCCGGCCAACCGGTGTTGCCGGTGACCTGCACGCGTACGTAGCGGGTGCTGGCGGCGGTGAAGCTGACGGTCGCGGTGTTGCCGCTGCTCGGGTTGAAGGTGTAGCCGGCGGACGCCTTCAGGGTGGTGAAGGACGAGCCGTTGGTCGAACCCAACACCGACAGCGTCTGCGTACGGGTCTGCCAGTCCGCCGCGGGTGGCAGCTTGAGCACCACCCGGTCCACGCTGACAGTGGCGCCCAGGTCCGCCTGGATCCACTGCGGGAACGCGTTGTTGGCGCTCTCCCAGTAGGTCGACGCGTTGCCGTCGTTGGCGTTGCCCGCCACGTAGTTCTGGTTGTAGCTGCTGGCGGTCATGGTGGCGGAGAGCCCGGCGAGCATCGCCGCGCGGGAGGCGACTGCGGACGGGTCGGCCGCCGGTGCCGCGCTCGCCATGGGGGTGACGACCGGGGCGGTGGCGAGGAGCATCCCGGCGAGCGCGCCGGCGAGCATGCGACGGCGGCCCGTGCGGGCGGTGCGGGGGACGGTGGTGGGCGCGCCGGTTTGCGGCGTGCCTCGTCTGGTGCCGGTCCTGGACATGGGGTCGCTACACCTCTTTCGGGGGTGGGTGTGGGTGCGTTGCCCGGTGACGGGTGCACTGGTACGCCCGTCGTTCCGCGACAGGTGGGGGACGGTGCGGGTTGGGGACGGGGTCGGACGGCCGGCGCGGCGCTGCGCCGGGGGTGCCCCCGCCCGGTCCGGGCGGGGGCACCCGACCTAGCTGGAGTAGACCTCGAACTCGCTGAGCTGGCCGGCCGGCCAGCCGCTGTTGCCGGTGACTGTCAGCCGCAGGTACCGCTGGGTGGTCGCCGTGAAGGTCACCGTGACCGTGTTGCCGCTGGCCGGGTTGAAGCTGTAGCCGGCCGACGCTTTCAGGGTGCTGAACGTCGAGCCGTTGGTGGAGCCGAGCACCGCCAGCGTCTGCGTACGCGTCTGCCAGGCCGACGAGGGCGGGAGCTTCAGCACGACCCGGGACACCGACCGGTCAGCGCCCAGGTCCACTGTCAACGACTGCGGGAAGGCGTTGTTGGCGCTCTCCCAGTAGGTGTTCGCGTTGCCGTCCACCGCGTTGGGGGCGGCGTACACGTCGGAGTGGCTGGTCTCGGTGATCGACCGTCCGGCCGCCAGGTTGCCGCTGGGGGGCGGGGTGGTCGGCGGTGGCGTGGTCGGGGGCGGGGTGGTCGGTGGTGGCGTCGTCTGGGTGCCGCCGTACACCTCGACCTCGGAGAGTTGCGCTGCCGGCCAGCCGGTGTTGCCGGTGACGGTGACCCGGATGTAGCGACGGTCACCGGAGGGCAGCCCGATCGACACCGTGTTGCCCGCACCGGGGGCGAAGACCCTACCGGCGGACGACGCCAGAGTGGTGTACGACGACCCGTCGGTGGAACCGAGCACCGACAGGGTCTGGGTGCGTTGCTCCCAACCGCCGGGCAGTTTGAGCGCCACCCGGTCGACCGACCGGGACGCACCCAGGTCGATGGTGACCGACTGGGGGAAGGCGTTGTTGGTGCTCTCCCAGTACGTCGACGCGTTGCCGTCCACCACGTTGGCGGCCGTGTAGCTCTGGTTGGTGCTGGTCGCCGTCGTGGACCGGCCCAGTGCCAGGTTGCCGCTGGTCGGGGGCGGGGTGGTCGGCGGCGGCGTGGTCGGCGGCGGCGAGGTGGGTCCACCGCCCCACTGGGGGTTCGGCCACGGGCCGCAGTACGGGGTCGGGGTGTACCAGCCGGAGTTGCCGGAACCCTGGGTGATCTGGAAGCCGGCACCCACGCAGTTGTGCATCGGGTTGCTCTGCGCGATGTTCGTGGCCCGCACGTTGGTGAACGACACCTGGCTGTTCGCCTGCACCTGGAGCGCGTACGTGCCGGCGCCGTCGATCCGTACGTTGTTGAGGTTGATCCCGTTGGTCTGGCCCTCGATCCAGTGCAGCGCCGCGTACGAGCTGTCCAGGATGTCGGTGTCGGTGATGTTGATGGTGGGGTTCTGGAACGCCTCGTTGAGCGCGGAGAACCAGATCGCCCCGACACCGAAGTTCCAGTTGTAGTCCGAGTTGCCGTTACGGATCAACGTGTTCCGGGCGATCGTCCAGGTGCCCTGGACTCCGGTGGCGCCCTGTACGCCGGGGTAGCGGTTAGCGACGTGGATGCCGCCGCCGTTGGTCAGCGAGTCGGCAGTCACGTTGTCGGTGATCTTGATGTCCCGACCGCCGTAGCTGACCAGGTGGTTCGCCAGCAGCGTCACGCCGATGGTGTTGTGGGTGAAGGAGTTGTTGACGTTCGGCACGCTCTGCGCCCACATCGCCAACGCGTCGTCGCCGGTGTTGCGGACGAACGTGTTCGTCACCGTCGAGTTGGTCACCCCGGTGTGGAAGTTCACCCCGTCCGCTGTCTGGTCCAGGATGCGGCTGTTGCGGATGGTGAAGTTGTCCATCGGGCCGTCCATCCACGCCCCGACCTTTGTGTTCTCCAGCCAGAGGTTGTCCACCACCGAGTTGGTCATCGCCCCGCCCAGGGCGTTCACCTGGTCGTCGTCGACCCGCTCGCGGATGTCGCCGATGATGGCGAAGTCCCGCAGCGTGACGTTGCGGCTGGGCCCGTTCGCCTCGTGTGGGCGGACCGGGCCGGTGTAGCCGCCACCGGGAACGTACTTGCCGTAGATGCCGACGGACCTGTTCCGCTCGGTGGGGTGCCGGCCGCCGAGCACCGAATACCAGGGGCCCGCGCCGCGCAGAGTCACCCCGTCGACCACCACGTGGTCCCAGAGGGTGAAGGTGCCGGTCGGGATCCAGACCGCCCGGCCCTGGGCCTTGCCGGCGTCGACCGCCGCCTGGAACTTCGCCGTCGAGTCGGTCGCGCCGCTCGGGTCGGCGCCGAAGTCGGTGACCACGTCGAGCACACCGGAGGGCTTCGTGATCGCCGGGGAGACCAGCTCGAAGTCGGCCAGGTCGATGGTGAACGTGGGCGACTGCGCGGTCGAGGAGACCTGGAGCCGGATCTTCGTGCCGGCCGGCTGGGTGCTGCCGAACAGCGCCCGGGTCTCGTCGTAGAAGTGGTGCGGGTTGGTGTCACCCGGGTTGTTGTTGAACGGGTATCCGCCGTAGTACCAGCCGTACCTCGACGTCACCGGGACCGCCTTCAGCAGCGCCCCGTTGGCCCGCAGGTCGATGGCGGCGTCCCGACCGGTGCCGGCCGGGCTGTCCGGCAGGCTGTAGCGGAAGGTCACCGCGTTGGCCGGGGCGGTGAGGGTGAACTCGACGTACTCGCCGACGGCGTCGAGGGTGACCGCCTCCCGGCCCGACGCCTCGGACGGCAGCGTGCCGTAACGCCGATCCGGGCCGATCTTCGTGCCGTTGTGGGCGGTCTCCTCCGCCTCCTGCTCGACGAACGGAACTGTCGCGCCCCGGTTGGGGATGTCGAAGGGGGACAACCCCGCCGCCGAGGCCGGGGTCGCGGTGCCGGTGACAGCGAGGGCGGTGACCGATGTGGCGGCGAGCACTGTGGCGGCGATGGCGGCCAACAGCGCCCGGGTCGGGTGTCGAAGGTGGTGCGGGGTGCCGGTGGTGTGGTTGGCCATGAGCTGCGCTCTCCCTTTCGTCAGGCAGGCCAGATCCCCCCGTGTCGGTGCGGTGTCGCGCGTCCCCCCTCGGTTCTCCCTTCTTGGTGGCGTGGTGCCGGCGGCCGGGACGGGCCGCCGGCACCACGGCGGGCAGAGTCAGGTCAGGCCGGGCCGTCCGCCCCGCGCGGCCCGTCGGTGACTTCGGCGGTACGCAGCCAGACCGCTGTGTCGGACGGCAGCAACCCGTCGTCGAGCGGCCCGCTGGCCAGCAGCAACTCCCCCTGAGCTGGCATCGGCACCGGCGCGGCGGACAGGTTGACCAGGCAGGTGAAGCCACCCCCGCCGCGGCTGAACGCCAGCACCCCGTCCGGGGCGGGCAACCAGGTCAGCTCACCGTCACCGAGCGCCGGGTCGGCCCTTCGGGCCTGGATCGCCGCCCGGTACAGCTCCAGCATCGAGGCCGAGTCGCCGGTCTGCGCGCTGGCCGTCCGGTCCTTCCAGTCGGCCGGCTGCGGCAGCCAGGGCGCTGCGGCACCAGTGGGACTGAACTCGAACGGCGGTTCGTCCCCGGCCCACGGCAGCGGTACGCGGCAGCCGTCCCGACCGGGGTCGATCCGGCCGGACCGCTCCCACATCGGGTCCTGTCGCATCGCGTACGGGATGTCCTCGACCTCGTAGAGGCCCAGTTCCTCGCCCTGGTAGACGTAGGCGGCACCGGGCAGCGACAGTGAGAGCAGCGCGGCGGCGCGGGCCCGGCGGGTGCCCAACTCCAGGTCGGTGGGGATGCCCTCGCGTTTGGCGGCGAAGCTGAACCGGGTGTCCGCGCGACCGTAGCGGGTGACGTGCCGGGTGACGTCGTGGTTCGAGAGCACCCAGGTGGCCGGCGCGTTGACCGGTGCGTGCGCGCTCAGCGTCCCGTCGATGCTCTCCCGCAGCGCCGCGGCGTCCCACGCGCAGCCGAGGAAGTCGAAGTTGAACGCCGCGTGCAGCTCGTCCGGGCGCAGGTAGTTGGCGAACCGCTGCCGGTCCGGCAGCCACACCTCACCGATCAGCGCCCGGTCGGCGTACTCGTCGGCGACCCGACGCCAGCCCCGGTAGATGTCGTGTACCCCGTCGAGGTCGTGGAACGGGTGCGGCTGGTCCGGCTGCACCTCGGGCAGTGTCGCGTCCTTGACCAGGAGCCCGGCCGAGTCGATCCGGATGCCGTCCACCCCCCGGTCGAACCAGAACCGCAGGATGTCCTCGAACTCCTCCCGCACCCGGGGGTGGTCCCAGTTGAGGTCCGGCTGCTGCGGGGCGAACAGGTGCAGGTACCAGTCGCCGGGGGTGCCGTCCGGGTTGGTGGTGCGCGTCCAGGTCGGCCCGCCGAACTCGCCGATCCAGTCGGTGGGCCGCTCGTCGCCCTTGGGGCCTCGGCCGGGCCGGAACCAGAACAGGTCCCGTTCGGGCGCGTCGGGCCCGCCGGCGAGGGCGGCCTGGAACCAGGGGTGCGCGTCGGAGCAGTGGTTGGGCACCACGTCGACGATGGTCCGGATGCCCAGCTCGTGCGCCTCGGCGATCAGCGCCTCCGCGTCGGCCAGCGTGCCGAAGACCGGGTCGATGTCGCGGTAGTCGGAGACGTCGTAGCCGGCGTCCGCCATCGGGGACGGGTACCAGGGACTGAACCAGATCGCGTCGATGCCGAGCGCGGACAGGTGGTTCAGCCGGGACCGGATGCCGGCGATGTCGCCGATGCCGTCGCCGTTGCCGTCGGCGAAGCTCCGGGGATACACCTGGTAGATCACCGCTCCCCGCCACCACGGACTTCTGTCAGCTGTGGACACGAGCACCTGCTTTCTGCGTCAGTACGTCGGCGGACTCGCCGGACCTGGTCATGTGTCGGGCGAACTGTCGTTGTTCGCCGCGCGGACGGATGCGGTGGTGGTCAGCCCTTGATGCTGCCCGTGGTCAGACCGGACATGATGTTCCGTTGGAAGATCAGGAAGATGATGACTGTCGGGATCGCGGCGATGACCGACGCGGCGATCACCACGTTCATCGGTGTGCCACCGGCGAAGGCGTAGATGCCGACGCTCACCGTCCGGGTCTCGGGCGAGGGCATGACCAGCTTCGGCCAGAGGAAGTCCTTCCAGACCGCCGTCACCGCGAAGATCGACACTACGCCGAGGATGGGACGCGACAGCGGCAGGATGATCGACCAGAGCGTGCGCAGCGACGTCGCCCCGTCCATCAGGGCCGCCGCCATCAACTCCTCCGGAATCGAGTCGAAGAACCGCTTCAGCAGGAAGATGTTGAACGCGTTGGCGACCAGGGGCAGCCAGATGGCGAACGGTGAGTCCAGCAGGTTGATGTGCACGATCGGCAGGTCGATCACCGTCACGTACTGCGGAACGATGAGGACCATCGCCGGGATCATCAGCGTCCCCAGCATCAGGGCGAGGATCACGTTGCCGAAGATCGGTCGAAGCTTGGACAGCGAGTACGCGGCTGCGGTGTCGAAGACCAGTTGGAACAGCACCGCGCCGATCGCGTAGTAGAAGGTGTTGAAGAGCAGCTTGGCGAGGGCCAGGTTGTTCCACGCGTCGATGTAGTTCTGCGGCTGTGGGTCCTTCGGGAACAGCGACGGCGGGGTCTGCGCGATCTCCTGACCGGACTTGAGCGCCCCGGTGACCATCCAGTAGAGCGGTCCGAGGAAGACCAGCGTGAACCCCGCCACCACGACGACCAGCAGCGTCCAGTAGATGACCTTGCCGCGCCCCCGGCTCAACTGGGAGTGGGAGATGAGGGTCCGGGTTCCGGAATCCTGTGCCATTCCTCGCCGTCCTAGTCCTGTTTCGCAGTCAGCCGCACGTACACGGCGGAGAAGCCGGCCAGCACCACGAGCATGATCACGCCCAGCGCGGCGGCGCCGTTGAGGTCGTTCTGGAAGAACCCGTGCTGATAGATGAGGTACGCCACCGAGGTCGCCGAGTCCTCAGCGCCCGCTCCGTTGGCGAGGATCAGTGGCTCGATGAAGAGCTGCATGGTGGCGACGATCTGGAGCATCGCCAGGAGCGCGAGGATGAGCCGGGTCTGCGGGATCGTCACGTGCACGATCCGGCGCCAGATCCCGGCGCCGTCCAGCTCGGCGGCCTCGTAGAGCTCACCGGGGATGTTCTGCAACGACGCCAGGTAGATGAGCACCGCGCCGCCCATGTTCATCCAGGTCGACGCGACCACCATGGCCGGCATCGTCATCTCCGGCGACTGCATCCACTGCGAGGTGGGCAGGTGCAGCGCCTTGAGGATCGCGTTGAACAGCCCTGCCTCGCTCGGGTCGTACGCGTAGAACTTGAAGAGGAACAGCGCCGAGGCCGGCGGCAGCATCACCGGCAGGTAGACCAGGATCCGCAGGTACCCCTTGGCGTGACGGAACTCGTTGAGCAGGATCGCCACGAAGAACGGCACCACGTACCCGAGGGCCAGCGCCAGGACCGTGAAGTAGAAGGTGTTCTGCCAGGCCGTCCAGAAGCTGGGGTCGGCGATGATGCGGGAGTAGTTGTCCCAGCCCACCCAGGTGGTCTCGCCGCGCCGGGTGCGCTGGAAGCTCATCACGATGCCGCGGATCATCGGGTACCAGGAGAAGACGACGAAGCAGAGCACCGCCCCGATCAGGAACGCGTGACCGGTGAGGTTGTCCCGTACCTTGCGGCCGAGGCTGGTGCGCTGCGGCCTCGCCGAGTACGGCGACGGCGGGCGGCCCGGTTTCCTGGGGGTCTCCGGGACGGTGGTGATCGCCAAGGCAACTCCTGGGTGAGTCGGTGACGTCGAGATGTGGTGCAGGTGGCGTGGGGGTCGGGTCGGCGTCCCGACCCCCACACGATCGGTCAGCTCTCGGCGGCGAGGAGCTGGTTGACCTTCTCCTCGGCGGTCTTGAGCAGCGCGTCGATGTTCGAGTTCGGGTTGGTCAGCACACCCGACATCGCCGCGTCGAGCACCGCGTAGACCGCCTGGGCGTTGCGCGGCTCACCCTTGATCGGGACCGGGGTCGCCTCGAAGAGCGCGAAGTTCGTAGTGTCGACGTTCGCGTTCGCCTTGCGCAGCTCCAACTCCTGCTTCTGCGCGTCACTGCCGTTGGCGAAGAGCAGCGGCTGGGGCAGACCGACCGGGTAGTTCTGCGGCTTGGCCCGGACGTAGTCGAACTGGCCCTTACCCGGGGTGAGCTTCTGGTACGCGATCCACTTCAGACCGGCCTTGACCTGCTCGGGGGTGAGGTCCTTCTTGAAGAAGTAGCCCTCGCCACCACCAAGCGTGCCCTTCGCCGCGCCGTCCTGGCCGGGCAGCGGAGCCATCGCCCAGTCCTGGAACTTGCCCTGGAACTGGCTGACGATCGCCTGGGTGGCGTCCGGCGCGCCGATGAACATGCCGACCTTGCCCGCGCCGGCGTTCGTCAGCAGGTCACCCCACTGGAGCAGCTGACGGGCGCCCATGCTGTTGTCGCCGTACCGCATGTCCTTGAGGTTCTGCAGGACCTGCTTGCCCATTGGGTTGTTGAAGTCGGCCTTCTTGCCGTCCTCGGTGAGCACCCGGCCACCCTGCGAGTAGAGCAGGGAGGTGAAGTGCCAGCCGCCGGTGTTTCCGGCGCTGTACTCCGAGTAGCCGGCGATGCCGTTGCCGAGCGCGGAGATCTTCTTGGCGGCGGTCCGAACGTCGGCCCAGGTCTTCGGCGGGTTGTTCACGTCCAGCCCGGCCTGCTGGAACAGCACCTTGTTGTAGACCAGGCCCATCGAGTAGTTCTTCACCGGAACGGCGTAGAGCTTGCCTCCGTCGGTGAAGACCTCCTTGAGCGCCGGGTCGACGCTCTCCCAGGTCGGGATCGCGTCCTTGTTGACGTGCTGGCTGATGTCCATCGCCTGACCGGAGTCGAGCACCTGCTGGAGATCGGTCATGTACCCGTAGAAGACGTCGGTAACGGTGCCACCGGCGAGGCGGGCGGTGAAGTCCGGCGGGTTGTTGCACTGCTCGCCGACGCTGACGCTCTTGATGGTGATGTCCGGGTTCTGCTTCTGGAACTCGGCGACGTCGTCGTTCCAGTTCTTCAACAGCTCTTTCTGGGCGCCGACCGGCTGGCAGTCGACAGTGATGGTGACCTTGCCAGCTGCGTTCGAGCCCTTGTCGTCACTCTTCGTGGAGCACGCCGTGAGGCTGAGCCCCAGGCCGGCCACGAGCGCAACCGCCGCAGCCTTTCGGTATTGCGGTACGGACATCTGTCCATCCCTTCGGGAACGGGTGTCTCCAATGACCTTCGCTGATCTGCGGTGATACGACCTGACGCCCAGTAGCTGCGTCGGAGCCAGGTGTGAGTGGAGTCACTGTAGCGAGGCCGACTCATTTCGGCAAGGTATCGACCCTATGGCGAAAGGACACGACGTGATGACGACAGATGTTGGCAAGCTGCTGAAAGCAGCCCTGTTTGCCGGCTATTGATCCCTTATGGCCGATCATTCGGCCCTGTCGATGGCGACCGGGTCCAGCAACGACGAAAACGGCCGCCGACCGCGAGAGGCGGTCGACGGCCGAAGCGTCGTTCGGTGTGGTGCCTAGCGGCCGGGGGCGGGTGCGGTGGAGCCCCGCACCACCAACTCCGGCTCGAACAGCAGCTCGTCCTGAAGGACGCCGGCACCCTCGATCTGGGTGACCAGCAGATCCACCGCGGCCTGCCCCATCGTCTCGATCGGCTGCCGCACAGTGGTCAACGGCGGATCGGTGCACGTCATGAAGGCGGAGTCGTCGAAACCCACCACCGACACGTCGGCCGGCACTGACCGCCCCAACCGTCGGGCCGCCCGGATCGTGCCCAACGCGAGCACGTCGCTGGCGCAGATGATGCCTGTCACGCCCCGCTCGACCAACTTCGTGGCGGCGACCCGCGCCCCCTCCATCGAAAAGCTGGAACGCTCGACGCACTCGGCGTCGCCCTCGTCCCAGCCGGCAGCCTGGACCATCGCGTCGAGCTTGCGCCGCGACGGCACGTGCCCCTCCGGGCCGAGCACCATGCCGATCCGTTCGTGCCCGAGCGAGCGCAGGTGCCCGTACGCCTGCTCGACCGCCACCGCGTCGTCAGTGGAGACCCGGGGGAACCCCAGCTCGTCCACACCGGCGTTGACCAGCACGACCGGAAGCCCTCGGTCGGTCAGTCGACGGTAGTGGTCGTGTCGGGCGTCGGCGAGCGCGTACGAGCCACCGGCGAAGATCACCCCGGAGACCTGGTGGTCGAGGAGCATCTCCACATAGTCCATTTCGGAGACCCCGCCGATGGTCCGGGCACAGAGCGCCGGGGTGTAGCCGCGCTGAGCGAGAGTGCCGGTGACCACCTCGGCCAGCGCCGGGAAGATCGGGTTCTGCAACTCGGGCAGCACCAGCCCGACCAGCCGGGCGCGTTCGCCGCGCAGCTTTGTCGGCCGCTCGTAACCGAGCACGTCCAGCGCCGTGAGCACGGCGGTGCGGGTCGCCTCGGAGACCCCGTCGCGGCCGTTGAGCACCCGGCTGACGGTGGCCTCGCTGACGCCCGCCTTCTTGGCAACTTCAGTCAACCGCTTGGTCACGGTCGCAATCGTACGTCACCTGAATGAAAGAAATGAACAGCAATTTGCCCGTCGTTTGCTGGCCGGCTGCCGCATTATTCCCACCGCCGACCATTCCGACCTCCGCCACCTGCCACACCACAACGCAGGCGGCCATGATCGACTCGGTTTCAGTGAAATCGCGGGGTTCCAATGCCCCGGACACCCCGACTTCCTGAAACGCGAGTGGATCATGCCCAGCCGCAGCGCGCGCGGGGCGTCGCGGGGCGCACGGCATTGCCAGGGGCCTTGGGGGCGGGCTGGGGTCAGGACAGGTCGTGCAACGCGGACTCGATGGCCCGGTGGAAGGTCGGGTACGCGTAGATCATGTGCCGGAGCTGACTCAACGGAACCGCCGCGTGCACCGCCACCACCAGCGCGGACAGCACCTCACCGCCGGCCGGGCCGACCGAGGTGGCGCCGATCAGCACGCCCTGGTCGGCGTCCGCCACGAGCTTGATGAACCCGTCGTCGCCGACACGGTGGATCCAGCCGCGGGTCGAGCTGCCGAGCTTGGTGAAACCCACCTGCACGTTGATGCCGCGTTCGCGGGCCTGCTGTTCGGTGAGCCCGACCGCGCCGATCTCGGGATCGGTGAAGGTCACCCGGGGCAGCGCGCGGTAGTCGGCTCGCGGGATAGTGCCGGCTGAGCCGCTCGATCCGCTGGCGGCCAGCGAGCTGGACGCGCCCATCGCTCCGCCGACCACGCTGGAGGTGCCGCTGGCGTCCGCCCCCGCCTTCGCCTGCCGGGCGCGGGCCAGGATGTCGGCGATCACGATCCCCGCCTGGTACATGGCGATGTGCGTGAAGGCACCCTCGCCGGTGATGTCGCCGACCGCCCAGACGTGGTCGGTGACGTGCAGACGGTCGTCGACCGGGAGGTAACGCTGGCTGGCGTCCAGGCCGATCGTGTCCAGGCCCAGCTCGGCCAGGTGGGCCTTGCGCCCGGTCACCACCAGCAGCCGGTCGGCGGTGAACTCCGCGCCGCCGCCACCGTGCAGTGTGAACCTGGTCCCGTCGTGTTCGACCCGTTCCGCGCGTACCCCGGTGTGGATCTCCACGCCGTCGGCGCGCAGCGCCGCGGCGGCGACCTCGGACGCCTCGGGTTCCTCGATGGCCAGCACCCGGTCGAGCGCCTCGACCACCGTGACCCGGACCCCGAAGCGGGCGAAGACCTGCGCCAACTCCAGGCCGATCGCGCCGCCACCCAGCACGAGCAGCGACTGCGGCAGCTCCTCGACCTCGATCGCCTGGTGGTTGGTCCAGTACGGCGTGTCGGCCAGGCCGTCGATCGGCGGCACCGACGGTCGGGTGCCGGTGCCCAGCACCACCCCGTGTCGGGCCTCGAACATCTGGTCGCCGACGCGGACCCGGCGCGGACCGTCGAGCCGGCCGCTGCCCCGCACGAGCCGGCCACCCTTGCCGACGAACCGCTCCGCCGCGACCGTGTCGTCCCAGGTGTCGGTGGCTTCCTCGCGGATCCGCTTCGCCACCGGCGCCCAGTCGGGTTGGACCTGCGCCGTCCCGGCGAGCCCGTCGACCCGGCGAGCCTCGGCGAGCGCGTTGGCCGCTCTGATCATCATCTTGCTCGGGATGCAGCCCCAGTACGGGCACTCCCCGCCGACGAGATCCCGTTCGACGCCGACGACGCTCAGGCCGGCCTCGGCAAGCCGCTCGGCCACCTCCTCGCCGCCGACCCCGAGCCCGACCACCACCACGTCCACCAACTCCGGCTCCGCCACACCGAACAGCATCCCCCAGCGACACCACCCCAACCACCGGGGTCGGCGGAAAAGTCGGCACGCGCACCGGCCCGGACGCCTACCGTGGCCGGATGCACGCACGCTTCGCTCCGGTCCGGGACTGCTTCCACGACATGCTTACCTCCGGTCGGGAAACCGGTGCCGCCCTGACCGTCTGGTACGACGGGCAGCCGGTCGTGGACCTGACCGGCGGCTCCCGCCGCGGCCACGGGTCGGGCGGCGAGCCGTGGCTGCCGGACACGCTGGTGAACGTCTACTCGGTCGGCAAGCCGGTGGCAGCGCTCTGCCTGTTGCTGCTCGTCGACCGGGGAGCTGTCGATCTCGACGCGCCGGTGGACCGGTACTGGCCGGAGTTCCGCACTCCCGCCACGGTGCGTCAGGTGTTGTCGCACACCGCCGGGCTGCCGGCCTTTCCGGTGCCGCGGCCGGCCGCCGCGATCGCCGACTGGGCGCTGCTCACCGGCGATCTGGCCGCCGCCGACCCCGAGTGGTCGCCGGGCTCGGTCGCCGGGGAACACGCCTGGACGTACGGGCATCTGGTGGGCGAGGTGGTCCGCCGCGTCGACGGGAGGTCGGTGGGCCGGTTCCTGGCCGAGGAGGTCGCCGACCGGTGGCAGCTCGACCTCGGGTTCGGGTTGACCGAGGCGGACCAGTTGCGCTGCGCGGACCTGCGGTACGGCGACCCGGGATGGCCGACCCGGAAGCTCGGCGAGCCGGGGTCACTGCGGGCGCGAGCGCTGGGCAACCCGGCCGGCGGGCTGGACGTGGCCGTGCTGAACAGTCCGCTGTGGCGGGGCGCCGAGATGCCGGCCGTCAACCTGCACGCCACCGCGCCCAGCCTGGCCCGGCTCTACGCCGGCCTGCTGGCCGGTGGTGTCCTGGACGGGGTCCGGCTGTTCAGCCCCGACCTGGTGGCGGAGGCGACAGGGGTCCAGTACGACGGACCGGACCTGGTCTTGGATCGCGACGCCCGCTGGACGTTGGGTATGCAGCGGGAGCCGGACGGCAGTTGGGGCATGGGCGGCATCGGCGGCAGCAGCGCGTGGGCCGACCCCGAGCGCGGCTACACCTTCGCGTACGCCACCGCGCACCTCGCCGAGCACGACCGGGTGGACGAGCTGGTCGAGGCGTTGCACTCGGTGCTCTGATCAGCGCAGCCAGACGGGGTCGGTGCCGGGTACCGAGAGGGGCGGTGGGTAGTCGAGCGTCTGGCGCAGGGCCTCGGGCAGCCGCCAGGGTTGGTGCACCGCCCTGCCCTGCACCGTCGCCAGCTCCGGCACCCACCGGCGCACGTAGTCGCCGTCCGGGTCGTACCGTTCGGCCTGCCGGACCGGGTTGAACCCCCGGTAGGGCTTCGTGTCGTTGCCGGTGCCGGCGACCCACTGCCAGTTGCCGGAGTTGTTCGCCACGTCCCCGTCGAGCAGCCAGCGGAAGAACACCCCAACCCCGGACCGCCAGTCCTGCCCGAGGTGCTTGGTCAGGTAGCCGGCGGTGATCAGCCGGGCCCGGTTGTGCATCCAGCCCTGTGCCAGCATCTGCCGCATCCCGGCGTCGACGATCGGCATCCCGGTGCGTCCCTCGGCCCAGGCCGCCAACGCGTCGTCGTCGTAGCGCCACTGCTCGGTGGCACCCCGCCGGTACGCCGCAGTTGAGATCTTCGGGAAGGCGGCGGTGACCTGGTAGTAGAAGTCCCGCCAGCAGAGCTGCCTGACGAACGGGCCGGACCGGTCGCCGGCACGGTTCGCCACCGCCAGCGGAGACACACAGCCGAAGCGCAGGTACGGGCTGAGCCGGGACGTGTCGTCGCCGGCCATGTCGTCGTGCTGATCGCCGTACCGGGTCAGGTCGGGCAGCCAGTCGGTGAGCCGCTGCCCGGCGATCCGCTCACCACCGATGGCCGCGTCGGGCGAGTCTCCGGTCGGCAGCGCCGGCAGCCGGCCCACGCGCACCCGATCGGGCAGTGCGATCCGGCGCGGCGCGGCCAGCTCCTCGCGCCACCGGTTGGCCGCCCAGGCCCTGTGGTACGGGCTGAAAACCCGGTAGTGGTCCCCGCCGCCACCGGGCCGCAACGCGCCCGGCTCGACCACCGTCAACCCGGGAAACAGTCGCAGGTGCAGCCGGTGCCGCTCACACTCGGCGCGTAGTCGCCGCTCCCGGCGGACGGCGTAGTGGCTGACGTCGGCCGAGAGCGCGACGGCGGTGGCCCCGACCTCGTCGGCCAGCCGGATCGTCTCGGCCACCGGGTCGCCGTGCCGGACCACCAGGTCGCCACCACGCTCACGAAGTTGGTCGCGCAGGTCGGCAAGGGCCTGGTGCAGGAAGCGGGTGCGGTTGGCGGAGAGGTCGGCCAGCGCCGGGTCGAGCACGTACAGCGGGACCACCTGGTCGAAGGCCGCAGAGGTGGTGGCCAGCGCCGGGTGGTCGTGCACCCGCAGGTCGCGGGTGAGGAGCACGATCGCCGTGCTCGCGGTCACCGGTTCTCCGGCTGGATCGTCGGCCCGGGAATGACTACCGGCGTACCGGTCGAGCTGAGCAGGGCCCGCGCGGCCACCGCCATCCGTCGGCGCTGCGGCACCAGGGCCCGCCGGACGAAGACGTCGTAGTCCTGCGCGGCCACCTCGTCGAGGATGCCGCCGTAGAGGGCGTACGCGGTGCGCATGCAGGCCTGTGAGGCGGGCGCCAGCATGGTGATGCCCGGTGCGGCGGCGGCGTAGTGCGCCTGGGCTCGGGTCACCTCGTACTCGATCAGCTCGCGGATCCGGGGGGTGACGCGGCCCCGGGCGCGGGCCTCGGCCAACTCCTCGCGGGTGACCCCGAACTTCGCCATGTCCTCGTCGGGCAGGTAGGTGCGGCCCCGGTCGAGGTCCTCGGCGACGTCCCGGATGAAGTTGGTGAGCTGGAAGGCGAAGCCGAGCTGTCGGGCCGGTTCCCGGGCCGCCACCGGGTCGGAGCTGCCCAGGATCGGCAGCATCATGGTGCCGATGACCGCCGCCGAGCCCTCCATGTAGTCGAGCAGGTGGTCGTAGGTCGGGTACGCGGTGACGGTCAGGTCCATCGCCATGCTCTTCAGAAACGACGCAAAGTCGTCCCGGTCGAGATCGAAGACGGCGATCGTGTGCAGCACGGCCGGCAACAGTGGGTCGTCTACCGGCGCACCGTGCAGACCGGCCACGAACTGGCTGGCCCAGCGGTCCAGCAGGGCGGCCCGCTCGGCCGGCGGCAGGTCCTCGGTGCGGTCGACGATCTCGTCCGCGTACCGCGTGAACCCGTAGAGGGCGTGCACATGTCGTCGTTTCCAAGCGGGGAGCAGGCGGGTGGCGAGATAGTAGGTGCGGCCGTGGCGTTTGTGCAGCTCACGGCACCGGTCATAGGCAGCGGTGAGATCAGTTTCCACCGGCCCTCCTCCATTTATCGACGCACCAATCGACGCAACCCGTAGCCTAGGGTACGCTCAGCCGCATGGCCAACGACGCAGTTGCGGGCAACGTGACCCGCGTGGCGCCGACAGGGCCAGGGGACGGGGACGATCCGGTCCGCGCCGTTCTGGCTGCTTATACCCACGATCTGGTCACGGCGGTCGACGAGACGCTGGACACCTTCCTCACCTCCGAGGTCGACAACCTCAACGACATCGACGCGTCGATGGGCCGCTTCGCCGCCACCGCGCGGGAGGCCGTCCTCACCGGCGGCAAGCGGATCCGCTCCACGTTCGCCTACTGGGGATGGCGTGGGGCCGTCGGTGGCACCGCGGCGCTGCCACCCGTGCTGCCCGCGCTGGCCGCGCTGGAGTTGCTGCATACCTTCGCGCTGGTGCACGACGACGTGATGGACGCGTCCACCACCCGCCGCGGCCGGCCCACCGCGCACGTCGCGCTCGCCGAACAGCACGTCGCCGCCGGCCACCGAGGTGATCCCGGCCGGTTCGGTGAAGCAGTCGCCGTGCTCATCGGCGACCTCTGCATGGTCTGGGCCGACCAGTTGCTGGCCCATGCCTCGGTGCCGTCGACGCGACTCTTCGAGGTGCGCCGCTGCTACGACCAGATGCGGGTCGAGACGGTCGCCGGGCAGTATCTGGACGTGCTCGGCGAGAACGACCCGGGCAACTGGTCGGTCGACCGGGCGCTACGGGTGGCCCGCTACAAGACCGCCAGCTACACCGTCCAGCGACCACTGCTCTTCGGTGCCTGCCTGGCCGGGGTGCCCGCCGACGACCCGCTGGTCTCCGCGTACACCCGCTATGGCCTGGCTGTCGGCGAAGCGTTCCAGCTCCGCGACGACCTGCTCGGCGTCTACGGCGACCCGGTCGCCACCGGCAAGCCGGCCGGGGACGACCTCCGCACCGGCAAACCGACCACGCTGCTGATGCTGGCCCGTGAGCTGGCCACACCGGCACAGCTCACGGCGTTGCAGCGGGCCGCCGACGGACCGGTCGACACGCTCGCCGAGCTGGTCGCCGAGACCGGCGCGGTGACCCGGGTGGAGCAGATGATCGCCGAGCGGGTCAGCGACGCGCTGGCCGCGCTCGACGCCGCACCCGTGGACCAGACGGCGCGGACCGCGTTGACCGGGCTGGCCACCGCCGCTGCCAACCGGCGGGCCTGATGAGCGAACTGAGCGAGGAGGTGGTCACGTGCGGACTGTGACAGGACGGACGGACCGGGTGGTGGTCGTCGGGGCCGGGCTGGGCGGGCTCGCCTGCGCGCTGCACCTGGCCGGCAGCGGTCGACAGGTGACAGTGCTGGAGCGCGAGCCGGTGCCCGGCGGGCGGGCCGGACGCCTCGGCGTGGACGGCTACGAGTTCGACACCGGCCCGACGGTGCTCACCATGCCCGACCTGATCGCCGAGGCGCTCGGCGCTGTCGGCGAGGAGCTGCACGACTGGCTGGACCTGACCCCGCTCGACCCCGCCTACCGGGCGTACTACCCGGACGGCTCGACTCTCGACGTGCTCACCGACACCACCCGGATGGCTGCCGAGATCTCCCGGGTCTGCGGGCCCCGGGAGGCCGACGGCTACCTGCGGTTCGTCGAGTACGCACGGGAGCTGTGGCGGCTGGAGCGCACCGACTTCATCGAGCGCAACCTGGACGCGCCGAGCGACCTGATCACCGGCAACCTGCTCAAGCTGCTCAGTGGCGGGGCCTTCCGGCGACTCCAGACGAAGATCAACCAGTTCTTCCGGGATCCGCGTACCCAGCGGATCTTCTCCTTCCAGGCGATGTACGCCGGCCTCGCGCCGCACGACGCGCTGGCCATCTACGCGGTCATCGCGTACCTCGACTCGGTGGCCGGGGTCTACTTCCCACGCGGCGGCATCCACGCGGTCTCCAGGGCGATGGCCGGCGCGGCCGAGAAGCACGGCGTGCAGATCCGGTACGACACCACCGTCACCCGGGTGGAGACAGTGAACGGCCGCGCCACCGGCGTGCTCACCGCCGACGGCGACCTGGTCCCGGCGGACGTGGTGGTGCTCAACCCCGACCTGCCTGTCGCCTACCGGGACCTGCTCCCCGCCGCGCCGCAGCGCCGGCTCACCTACTCGCCGTCCTGCGTCGTTCTGCACGTCGGCTCCCGACAGGCCTATGCGAAGATCGCCCATCACAACATCCATTTCGGGCGCGCGTGGAAGGGCACCTTCGATGAGGTCATCCGACGGGGTGAGCTGATGACCGATCCGTCGCTGCTGGTGACCAACCCGAGCCGGACCGACCCCGCGGTCGCACCTCCGGACCGACACACCTACTACGTGCTCGCCCCGGTACCCAACCTGCACCGGGCGCCGTTCGAGTGGCGCGGCGACCTGACCCAGCGCTACACCGACCAGCTGATCGGCACCCTGGAGGGGCGCGGCTACGTCGGCTTCGGCGACGGGGTCGAGGTGCTCCGGGCGATCACCCCCGCCGAGTGGGAGGAGCAGGGGATGGCCGCCGGCACCCCGTTCGCCGCCGCGCACACCCTCTTCCAGACCGGCCCGTTCCGCCCGTCCAACCTGCACCGCGACCTGTCGAACGTGGTCTTCGTCGGCTCCGGGACCCAACCCGGCGTCGGCGTACCGATGGTGCTCATCTCCGGCAAGCTCGCCGCCGGCCGGATCACCGGAGAGGGCCGATGAGCGGTCGTGAGAAGCACCTCGTCGAACTCGTCGACGAGACCGGCAAGGCCCACGGCGAGACGACAGTCGCGGCAGCGCACCAACCACCGGGGCAGTTGCACCGGGCCTTCTCGGTGTTGCTAGTGGACCCGGACGGCCAGGTGCTGCTCCAGCGCCGAGCCGGCGTGAAGACCCGGTTCCCGCTGCGCTGGGCCAACTCCTGCTGCGGCCATCCCCAGCCTGGCGAGTCGCTCGCCGAGGCGGCCAACCGACGGCTGAGCGAGGAGTTGGGCGCGGGCCCGGTCGAGCTGACCGAGGTCGGCATCTACGTCTACTACGCCGAGGACCCGGCGACCGGTCGGGTCGAGTTCGAGTACGACCACGTACTGCGAGGCGAGTTCCTGCCCAACGCTCCGCTACTGCCCGACCCGGACGAGGTGGCCGAGCTGCGGTGGGCCGACCCCGCCGCACTGGAGGTCGAGTTGAAGCGCGACCCCCGGTCGTACGCGCCCTGGCTGGGCGGGGTGGTGAGCCGGCTGCTCCGCCCCGCGGAGTCCCGGTCGGGCGCAACCGGCCCGGCCATGACGCCACCCGGATCGTCGGCGGATGACACGGCGGAGCGGTCGGGTGGTCGATGAGGCGCTGAGCGCGGGCGCTGTCGCACGTCGGTTGGGGGTCGCGGTGACGACCCTCCGCACCTGGCACCAGCGCTACGGGCTCGGGCCCAGCGAACACATCCCCGGTCACCACCGCCGGTACACACCCACCGATCTGGCCCGTCTCGAGATCATGCGACGACTCACCGCCGAGGGGGTGAGCCCCGCCGAGGCGGCCCAGTGGGCCCGCCAGGCACCGGACCCGACGCCAAACGGCACCGTCGCTCCCGCCCGGATCCACCCCACCGGCCGTGACGGCGGCAGCTCCATCCCGGTCGGCCGCGCCGGTCCGGCGGCCCGCGGCCTGGCCCGGGCGGCCATGCGACTGGACGCGGCGGCGATCAGCGAGACCATCGCGCACACCCTTGCCGCCAGCGGGGTCGTCGCCACCTGGGAGGGCCTGCTGCGCCCGGTGCTCGTCGGCATCGGCGAACGGCACGCCGCCACCGCCGGCCTGATCGAGGTGGAACACCTGGTGTCCCGCTGCGTCTCGGAGGCGCTCGCGGCGGCCAGCCGGGCCAACGTCCCCACCGGGCCGGCCCGGATCCTGCTCTCCTGCGCCGACGAGGAACAGCACACCCTGCCGCTGGAGGCGTTGGCGGCGGCTCTCGCGGAGGCCGGTGTCAGTTACCGGATGCTCGGCGCCCGGGTGCCGGTGGCCGCCCTCGTCGAGGCGGTCAACCGGACCGGCCCGGCCGCCGTGGTGCTCTGGTCGCACACTCGGGCCACTGCCGATCCGACCCAACTCAGCGCGCTACTCGCCGCTCCCCGACGCCCGTTGCTGGTGCTCGCCGCCGGCCCCGGCTGGCGAGCCGACACGCTGCCCGCCGGAGTGGTGCGGCCGGTCGACCTGGCCGAGGCGGTCTCGCTCTCCGCCGCCGTCCGCGACTCCCTGGACCAGTCGAGGCGTGACTGATCGCACTGTCGCCGGACCGCGTCGTGAACTACCGTCGGGCGGGTCCGCCTACCCCGACCCCTCCGGGAGCGAGCAGATGCAAGCCCGCGCCATCCTGGCGTCCGTCCTCGCCGTGGCGCTGCTCCTTTCCGGCTGTGCCCAGCCGAAGCGCACCATCGCACCCGTCGGCGCCCCACGGCCGGTGGAATCAACCACGCCGCCCACCCCGAAACCACGCCCCAGCGTCACCAAGCCGGCCAAGCCGCCGCTGCGGCCGCTGCCGGCCAAGCTCCCCACCGGCCTGGGACGCAACACCGGCGTACGTCCGGTGGCCCTGACGTTCGACGACGGGCCCAGCCCGGCCTGGACACCCAAGGTGCTCGACCAACTGAAGGCCGCCAAGGTGACGGCGACCTTCTGCGTCGTCGGCCGCGAGGTGCAGCGCCACCCGGAGCTGGTCCGGCGGATCGTCCGGGAGGGACACCAGCTCTGCAACCACAGCTGGCGACACGACCTCGAACTTGCCCGTCGACCTGTCGGCGAGATCCGGGCCGACCTGGACCGCACCAACAAGACCATCCAGAAGGCCGCTCCCGGCGCGAAGGTGTCGTTCTACCGGCAGCCCGGCGGCCGGTGGACGTCGGAGGTCGTCGGGGTGGCCAAGGACCTCGGCATGCGTCCGCTGCACTGGTCGGTCGACCCGCAGGACTGGGACAAGCCGACCGCCGCCACGATCGGCAAGCGTGTCCACTCCGCCACCCGGCCCGGTGCGATAGTTCTTCTGCACGACGGGGGCGGTAATCGGGCCGCGACACTCGCCGCATGCCCGAAGTTGATCGCCGACCTGAAGCACCGCTTCGGCATCACCCCACTCCGATAGAACCGCTCTGACCTGCGGTTATGACCCGCCCGAAGCCCTTGCCCATACCGATTTTGTCGACCGACGGAGCATCACGTATGCTTTCCAAGCCTCCGGCGGGGCCGGATGGGAGCAAGTCCGCTTGAAGTTGCGAATGTGCAATGATGGCGGGGCCGCCCTCATCGTCTAGCGGCCCAGGACGCCGCCCTTTCAAGGCGGTAGCACGGGTTCGAATCCCGTTGGGGGCACGACCGGCGCAAGCCGGAGCAAGGCAAGACCGGCGCAAGCCGGGCAACACAAGCTAGGTCCTGTGGAGCAGTTGGAGTGCTCGCCGCCCTGTCAAGGCGGAGGTCGCGGGTTCAAGTCCCGTCAGGACCGCAGCGCTGACGCCGCGCCCCGCGCGGCGTTCTGCGTATCGGAGCAGGTCGCCTTGCCGCCGGTTCGTCCGGTTGGCGGGTAACATGAGCCGAGCGACACGGCCAGGTAGCTCAGTTGGTACGAGCGTCCGACTGAAAATCGGAAGGTCGGCGGTTCGACCCCGCCCCTGGCCACATAGCCTTTCGCCGGGCTACAGAGGTCCCCGCCAGCGGAAACGCAGGTGGGGATCTTGCTTTTGGCGGGTCGCTTCCAGTGACGGCCACACCCACCACCCTCCGCGTGGGCGACTTCCTGGGCTATCGCCGACACCTCCCGCCGGCCTAGTCTGACCAGCCCTCGCCGGCCTGCGCGACCAACCCCGCCGGCCTGCATGACCAACCCCCGCCGGCCCGCGCGACCAACCCCCGTCGGCCCGCGTGATGAACCCCCGCCGGCCTGCGTGATCAACACGACTTTCTTGAAGTCGCGGTGTCCCAGCGGGCGCAACACCGCGACTTCAAGGAAACCGAGTCGATCATGCCCGGGGGAGCCGCCGCGTCGGGGCGGTGGGCCAGGACGTGACGCACCAGGCGGTGGGCGTGACGCACGACCCCGCGCGGCGTCAGTGGTCACGGCGACCCTGCGGGCGATGCTGGGCCACGCTGCCCTGGATCGCCTCCCACACGCTGCGTCCGGCCTCTCGCAGCGTCTCCCCCGCCTGCTCGGCGAACTGGGCGGCGCTCTGCGCGGCAGCCTGCGCCGCACCCGGAAGACCACCGTCGCCACCTCCGGACGGGCTTGGACCGGACGCAGCCGACTGGCCGGACTTGTTGCCGGTCTCCCCGGCGGTCGGCCCCGCCGACCCCTCGGGGCGCCGCTGGTCCTGGCCCGCCGCCGGGTGCTCTCCGTCACCCGCGCCTTCGGGCCGCTCTCCAGCGGGGTGACGCGCCCCCTCGTGCCGCCGGCCTTCCGGGCGGTCGCCACCTGGCGCGCCGCCTTCCGGCTGCCGTCCATCTGGCTGCTGACCCTGCGGCTGCTGACCCTCAGGCCGCCGCCCCTCAGGCTGCTGACCCTGCGCATGCGGGCCCTCGGGCCGCCGCACCTCCGGATGCTGGCCCTCCGGATGCTGGCCCTGCGGATGCGCCTGGTCGGTGAGCCCCGGGCCGCCAGCTCGCGGCCCAGGTCCGCCGGCACCGGGTCCCGAGCCAACCGGACCCGCCCCGGGTCGACCCGCATCCGGCCGATCAGAACCCGGACGACCTGGGCCGGACTGATTGAGACCCGGGCGATCCGGACCCGGGCCAGCACCCAATGGCCGAGCTGGACCCGGTCGGTCGGATCCCAGTCGGTGGCGGTCGGCCACCGGGCTGGCCGCGCCGACCTGCTGGCCCGGCTCGTCGCGTACGGCGTCCGAGCGTCGACTCGACGCCTTGATCTCCGCTGCGCCCGCGGCCACCTGTTGGGCGCTGCGGTTCACGTCGTCGACGGCCGTGCGCGCGAGCGCCTCGATGATGTGCGGGTTGTGGTCGAGCGTGTCGAGGGCGCGGCCCAGGATTCTGGTCAGCTGCTCCAGCCGCACCCGTAGTTGCGCCTCGGCGTTCACCCCGTCGATGTTCAACTCGCCGCTGTTGAGGTGCACCCGTACGCCGGCGTCGACCTGGAGCAGGTTGGCCACCCGGGCCCGCAGCGACAGATCGGCCTCCAGACCGTCGACCGCCAGTCGGATGGAGTCGACGGAGACCTTCGGAATGTCGAGCAGGACGTCCGGGTTCCCGCTGTCGACGTTCCGGTCCGGTTCCCGCTGCTGCCCGCTCTCGCTCATGCTCTCCCGCCCCACCTGCACACCGGCCGGGTCGTCCGGGCCGTTGGGCGCGGTTACCCGCTTTCCGGCGGGCCATCCCGTCAGTGACGGCTCGACGACCCTCTGTCTGGAACCGGGCACCGCGCGAAGCTGCACACCGAGGCATCAGCCGGTATGGTCCGGGCCTATGGGACAGGAATTGACTGATCCGGCCGACATCCGGCAGGACGTCGGCCAGTTCTCTCTCCGGTGCAGCCTGCTCGTCCCGGGCTCCGCCGAGCACGCGTTCGCGGTCTTCACCGACGAGCTGACCGACTGGTGGGTCACCGAATACACCTGGTCCGGCCCGGACGCGCTGGCCGAGCTGGGCATGGAGCCTCGGGCCGGCGGCATGCTCTACGAGATCGGCCCGTACGGTTTCCGCGCCGACTGGGGCCGGGTGCTCACCTGGGATCCGCCTCGCCGGCTGGTCTTCGTGTGGCAGATCGGCCCCGACCGGGCGCCCGTGCCGGACCCGGCCCGCGCGAGCGAGGTCGAGGTGCTGTTCCATGCCGAGGGGCCGGAACACACCCGGGTCGAGCTGGAGCACCGGCACTTCGACCGGCACGGCGAAGCTGCCGAGGGTTACCGCAAGGCGCTCACGGCCGGCTGGCACGAGCTGCTCACCCGGTACGTCGCCACTGTGTCGCGTCACCGCCCCAGCACGGCGGCCTGACGACCTACCGGGTCACCGGCCGAGCCGCCGACCGGCTGCGGCGCCGCCGAGGTCCCGACCGCCAAGGTTCGCGCGTTGGCCGGCCTCCGCCCCTGAACCGAAGCCGGTGCCGCCCAACCGGCGTGGCGGTGCGGTACGCAGCCGTGGGTACTCCTCGGTGAGCCGGCGCTGCACCCGGTCGGACCGGTCGGCCAGCACCAGCGCCATCGACTGTGTGCCCGACTCGCTGGCCGCCGCCGACTCCGCCGCCCAGAGTCGCCCTCCGACGACCTCCGCGAAGCCGGCCAGCCAGGAGCGGCGGAAGGCGGCGGGGTGGTCGTCCGCTGGCACCTCGGTGGCAGCCAGGCCGTGGGCCGCCTGCACGAGCAGCGAGGTGAAGAGCAGGTCGACCCGTTCCAGGTCACTGGAGAAGCCGAAGAGGTGCAGGGCGAAGCCGTTGCCTCGCCGACGGCGTACGCAGCGGCAGCGCAGCGGCTCGGCCACCGCGGCGAGCAGGCCCACCTTGTCGCGGGCGTACGGGGCGACGACGTCCAGCACTCGGTCGCCGACCGGGTCGGTGGTCGGGTCCCGGGCGGCGAGCAGGGCCCTGTCGACGCCGTAGCGGGCGATCAGCTCGGTCGCCTTGGCGGTGAACGCGGCGGCCTCGGCCGGCGTGCAGGCCGGGTCCTCGGCCTGGGCCAGCAGCTTGCGCACCTTGCTGAGCATGGCCTCGGACATGCCTACAGAGCTACCACACGGGCCGGACATCATCGGGGCCGCGCGGCAATCGATCGATACGTATCATCGTCACGGCCAGATGATCAGTCCGATACGGACGGTCAACCAACTGTTTGGAGGAACGAACGGATGCCATCCCCGACCGCTCGTCTGCTCGCCGTCGCCACGGCCACCGCGCTGCTCTCCGTCGGCACGCCCGCGCAGGCGGAGCCGACGACACCGACCACGCCGGTCAGCTCCGGGCCGAACGTGTTCGCCCCGCTCGCCACCTGTTACGGCGGGGCGGTCCGGTCGTACTTCGAGACCGGCCGCTACGGCGGCTCGGCCGGCCAGTACCGCACCACGACACGCTGTCGCGACATCAACGTGCGCAATGCGAGCGTGTACGCCACCGACGCGTGCGTGATCTTCGTTGACAAGACGAGCGCCTGCAACTACTGGACCTACCTGCCGGCCAACTCGGGCTGGATCACGGTGGCGACCAACGTCCGGGACGGCGTCAACTTCCGGGTCCGCTTCGAGAACCTGCGGTACGAGTACGAACCGCTGATCGCGTACCACGCGTTCTGACCGACCCGCACCGTCGCGGCGTCCGCCCCCCCGACGGACGCCGCGACCCGGCGGCGGTTCACCCGGCGCGGCTGCGCAGGGTGGCGATCGTCGAGCCGGCGAGTGTGAGCAGGCAGTCGGGGAGCAGACCGTCGGCGGCCGCAGCGCCGAACAGCGCCTCCCCGGTCGGCTCGTCCCGGTTCGCGTACGCGCTGACGAAGCGGGCCACCCAGCGGGTGTCGTACCCGGCCTGATCGATGCCCGGAAAGTCGAGCGCCGCCCCGCTGGCCGCCGGCGCGTCGCCGAGCATGGTCGCCGCCAGGCACCAGGCGACGTCGTACGCGCCGTCCAGGCCGTCCCGGTCGACGACCGCGTCGAACGCTCCCACCACCGCGTCTCCATCGCCGGTGAGCGCCGAACGGAGCACGGCGGCCGCGTCATCGAACGTCTGCTGTGGTAGGTCCGTCACGCAGCGCACAGTAGGACGGGTGGTCAAGCGCCCCCCGCGACCGTCACTGTCCGTGTTCAACGCGAGCTACCTGCGCATTACGCCACCTCCACGGTCCCGCCGCCGGCCTCGGCACGCTAATGTGCGCAGCGGACCTTCGCCGGAGGAAGGACGACCATGTTCGTATCACGCCGCTCGCGGGTAGCCACACTGGCTGCCTGCGCGACGATCCTGCTCGCCACAAGCGCTTGCGGGGATGACAAGCCCGAAGAGGCCAGCGCTCAACAGGTGCGCCTCTACGGCACGGACGGCAACATGCTCAACTCCTATCCTGCGGAGTTGAAGGAACGGGCGAGTCTCGTCGACGGGATGAAGGGCACCACGCCCCTCGTACCGCTGCCAGACGACTTCAAGGGCCGGCTACGGGCCGTCAATCCGGCGCTGACGGACTACGTGTACTCGGCCGAGACGTACGACGCGGTGGTGATCGCCGTGCTCGCCGCCCAGTTGGCCGGGAGCACCGACCCGGCCGCCATCACCAAGCAGATCGTCGCCGTAACCAACGACGGGCAGCGCTGCGAGGACCCGGCCAGTTGTCTCGCGTTGGCCCGCAACGGGCAGGACATCGAGTACCGCGGCGTGTCGTTGACCCGGGCGGGCTTCACCGACAAGGGTGAGCCGGCCACCGCGAGCTATGCCACGCTGACCTTCGACGGGCAGCAGATCAACGACGGCAAGACCGAGTTCGTCGGCGCGGGCATCGAGTCGGCGGCGAGCACCAAGACGCCGCCGAAGCCGAAGAAGCAGCGCCCGGGTGGCGCCTCCGCCGACCAGGAGCCGCTGATCCTGGGCGGCCTGCTGCCGAAGACCGGTGACCTCTCGATCGCCTACCCGCCGATGGCCGCCGGCGCCGCGCTGGCGATCAAGGAGATCAACGCCGCTGGCGGCGCACTGGGCAAGCCGGTGACGTGGCTCGACGGCGACGACGGCACCAACCCGGCGGTGGCCAAGGCGACGGTTGCCAAGCACGTGGCGGACGGCGTCAGCGTGATCATCGGTGCCGGCGGTTCGGGCATCTCCCGGGCGGTGCTGCCGGACGTGGTGCAGGCCGGGAAGATCCTCTTCTCCCCGTCCAACACCGACAGCAGCCTGACCGACGTCGACGACCAGGGCCTCTACTTCCGTACCGCCCCGCCGGACAGCCTCCAGGGCCGGGCGCTGGCCGACGTGATCCTCCGCGACGGGTCGCAGAAGATCGTCATCGTCGCCCGTAAGGACTCCTACGGTGAGGGCCTGCAGGGCACCGTCCGCGACGAGCTGGAGAAGGCCGGTATCGCCAACGACCGGCTCAAGCTGTTGACGTACGAGCCGCCGGCCGACGCGAAGGCCGCTCCGGTCGACTTCAGCGGCGGCGCGAAGCAGATCAAGGAATTCGGCGCGGACGCCGTACTGATCATCGGTTTCGGTGAGTCCGCCCAGGTGATCCGTGGCCTGGCCGACGCCGGGGTGCAGATCCGGCAGTAGGCGGTACCCGAAACCCACGACGGCCGCACCGGCTTCCCGCCGGTGCGGCCGTTTCTGGTACGCGGGTTCAGCGCGGCCGGCGACGCTCCAGAAACTCGGTCATCCGGCGGTGCTTCTCGTCGTCCTCGAAGAGCACCGCCTGGCTGACCAGGTCGAGATGCGGGTGCGCGGCGGCCGGCGCGTCCACCGCCAGCTTGGTCAGTCGCACCGCCAACGGTGAGCCCAGGGCGATCTCGTCCAGCAACGCGTGCGCCACCGTCAGCAGCTCGCCGGGCTCGTCCACCACCCGGTTGACCAGGCCGATCCGCAGTGCCTCCGCGGCGTCCACCCGCCGGCCGGTGAAGAGCAGCTCCTTGGCCCGGCCCTCGCCGATCAACGCGGGCAGCCGGTGGGTCGCGCCGGCGCCAGCCAGGATGCCCAACCGCACCTCCGGTTGCCCGAAGACCGCCCGCGCAGTGCACACCCGAAGGTCGCACGCGTACGCCAGCTCCGCGCCACCGCCCAACGCCGGGCCGTCGACGGCCGCCACTGTCGGCATCGGCAGTGCCCGGATGCGGGCGAACGCGGCCGAGTTGATCGCGGCGAGGGCGTCAGTGCGACCCCGTTCGCGGAGCTGGCCGATGTCGGCGCCACCGGCGAAGATGCCCGCCGCCCCACCGGTGAGCAACAGCAGGCGCGGGCGCGCCTCCAACTCGGCGCAGACCTGGTGCAGCTCGGCGATCAGGTCGGCGTCGATGGCGTTGCGCTTCTCCGGCCGGTCGAGGGTGACCACCAGCCGGTCCGGCCGCTCCTCGATCCGCAACCCGCTCACTGGGCCCGCCTTCCGTTCGCGACCGCGGGGCCCGCAAGCTCACTCCTGGCGCTCACTGCTTGACCCCGCCGCTCCAGCGGTAGAAGCCCTGCCCGGACTTCTTACCCAGCCGCCCCGCGGTCACCATCTCCACCAGCAGCGGGGGTGGCGCGAAACGGTCCCCGTACGCGGCCTGGAGGGTGCGGGCGATGTCCAGCCGCACGTCGAGGCCGACCAGGTCGGTGAGTTCCAGCGGCCCGATCGGGTGCCGGTAGCCGAGCACCATGGCCTTGTCGATGTCCGCCGGGCTGGCCACCTCGTCGGCGACCATCCGGATCGCCTCCAGCCCGAGGGTGACCCCGAGCCGGGAGGTGGCGAAGCCGGGCATGTCGCGTACGACGACGGGGTCCTTGCCGAGCCGGCCGGCGAGCGCGACGGCAGCGGCGGTGGTCTCCTCGGCGGTGGCCGGGCCGACCACGATTTCCAGCAGCGCCATCGCCCAGACCGGGTTGAAGAAGTGCAGGCCGAGGAAGCGCTCGGGCGCGTCCAGCCCGGCGGCCAGATCACCGATGGCGATGCTTGAGGTGTTGCTGCCCAGCAGAGCCGGTCGCAGGGCAGCGGCGTCACGCAGCACCGCCCGCTTGAGGTCGAGGCGCTCCGGCACCGCCTCCACGATCACCTCGGGGGTGGGAGCTACCTCGGCGAGGGTCGGGCGCAGCGTCACCCGCTGCCGGTTCGTGGCGGCCTGGTCGGCGCTCAGCTTTCCGCGCTGCACCGCCCGCTCCCACAGCTCGGCGAGCCGGTTCAGCGCGGCCGCACCCCGCTCGGGGTCCACCTCGACCAACTCGACGGCGTGCCCGGCGCCGGCCGCCACGTACGCGATGCCAAGCCCCATCGTGCCGGCACCGACGACCACGAAACGATCGCTCATCACGCCTCCCTGTCCCGCCCGCCGACGCGCGGGGTCCCCGCTACGCCGGCCCGGGTGTCCCGCCCGCTCCGCTCGCTCATGGTGCGACAGTAGACAGCGCGGCGGCCCGGCCCATGCGTGGGGGAGCGCCGGATCGGGTAATGACGGCCAGTCAACCGAGGGAAGGACCGCATCGACATGAGCCAGGCACCGGAGAGCGTCACCGACGGGGAGATCGTGGAGACCCGAGGCGACGAGCGGGTCGAACTGCTGCGCGCCGACACCAACAACGACGGCAAGACCGACGTGTGGGTGGTGGACACCGACGGTGACGGCAAGGCGGACCTGTTCCAGTTCGACACCGACGGTGACGGCAAGGTGGACATCACCATGGTCGACATCGACGAGGACGGCCAACCGGACGAGGTGGTCGACGGCGACGGCGGCCTTCCGCCCGAGCAGCTCCCCCCGACCGTCCAGGTCTGAGACGTACGGACGGCCCCGCTCTCCGCCGGGCGGAGAGCGGGGCCGTCCCGCTCAGTCGACGAGGCGCAGGGTGGCCAGGTAGTAGGGGGCGTCGCTGTCGTCCACATCGGTGAGCCGCCAACCGGTGCCGTGCACCAGGCTGGCGAACTCGTCCGCCGAGCAGACCAGGTAGTCGAACCAGTCGGTGCTCAACTCGCGGTAGCGCAGCCGCAGCCGCAGCTGGCCACCGAGTCGGCCGCGCCGACGGTTGCGCTCGTGGTAGCCGGTGTGCAGCGGATCGCGGGTGCCGTACGGGTCGGTGCCCTGCGCGATGATCTGCGCCCCCGGTCGGGCCAGCGCGGCGAGCGCGGCCAGGAACTCGGGAGCGCGCTCCCGCCCCTCGAACAGCCCGAGGTTGTTGCCGAGCAGCAGGAACGTGTCGTACCGCGACCCGTCGGCGACGTGCGTGTCGACGGTGCCGTGCACCAGCCGCCGGACACCGCGACGCCTGCTCACCTCCAGCGCGCCCGCTGAGGTGTCCAGCCCGGTGACCGGTACGCCGCGCTCCTGGAGCCGCAGCGCGATCCGGCCGGCTCCGGTGCCGATGTCCAGCGTCTCGCCGTGCGCCCGGTCCACCGCGCGGTGGTCGTACGGCTGCCACTCGGCCGGCCCGTCCAGGTAGTGCGCGGACGGGGCGCCGTTGATCAGACCGTCGTCCCGTTCGATGATCTCGATGACCGGTCGGGGCAGTCGACCACCGACCAGGGGTCGGGGGCCCACCCCGGTGGCCACGGCGAGCGTGTCCCGCAGTAGTTCGCCGACCACGTCACCGATTAGAGGCTCAACAGTCACGACGTTCACGCTATCCGGCCACTCAGTGGCCCGCGCCGGCCGTATCCTGGCGGCGTGACCACGCTGGACCGGCTGTCGGCCGAGAAGTACATCCTGCTCACGACCTTTCGCAAGGACGGTCGGGCGGTGCCGACCCCGGTCTGGGCGGTGCGCGACGGGGAGGCGCTTGCGGTCTGGACGCGGGCCGACTCGGGCAAGGTGAAACGGATCCGCCGCAACGGTGAGGTGACAGTGGCGCCGTGCGACGTGCGGGGTCGGCCACATGGGGCGGAGGTGCCAGCTCACGCGACGATCTACGGGGGCGGTGACACCGGTCGGGTCCGCGACCTGCTCAAGCACAAGTACCGCCTGATCGGCCGGCTGAGTCTGCTGGGTAGCCGGTTGCGTCGCGGCGAGGGCGGCACTGTCGGCATCCGGGTGACGTTGGCCGAGCCACGGCGCTGACTGACCCGCTGCCGGGTCGTGCCCGGCGGGGCATACGAAAGGGGCGGCGGATCGAGATCCACCGCCCCTGACGAAGAACTGTTGCCTGCTCAGTCGCCCTGCCGCTGCTGCGGGATCTGGCCCTGCAAGAGCGCCCTGACCTCCGACTCACGGTACCGACGGTGGCCACCCAGGGTGCGAATGGCACTGAGCTTGCCAGCCTTGGCCCACCGGGTCACCGTCTTCGGGTCGACCCGGAACATCGACGCCACCTCGGCCGGCGTGAGTAGCGGCTCTGGTTCGTGCGTTCGCGATGCCATCGGTCACTCCTCCACATGTATAGACATCGGCCGGGGTCCCGCCGGCCGACGCGTCTCCCATGGTCCGGCTAGTCCCCGATGTCCGACATGGGCCGAACGGATGAAGGTCCCTAGACGGACGGATGAACCATGCCCGATTTTTACGACTTTTACACGGCAGAAAGTACCTTATTCGGACTCATGATCACGGTTCGTGATGCGTCAACTACGAGCACAACTCACCTTGGGAGCGCTCCTAGGGTGATATGCCCTAGTTGCACCGCTCCAACAGCTGCACCGCGCGCCACCGAGCCACCAACTTGTCGTACGCGGCCGACGCCTCCTCGGCCTCGCCGCGTGACAGCCCCGCGAGGCCGCTGGCGACCAGCTCGGGCGAGTCGTCAGCGGCGAGCGTCTCGTCGGAGAGCAGGTCGACCAGACCGCCGTAGTCCAGCTCGACCACCGACCGCGGATGGAACTCCTCCAGCCAGCGGGCCGCCTCCTCCACCGCCTCCGTGATCGGCGCCTCGCCCACCGACTTGCGCAGCACCGACAGCGCCCGCGACGAGCGACGTCGAGCCTTGGAGATCTCGGTGCGGTAGCGCAACGCCCGCCGGCCCGGCTGGGTGACCAGGTCCCGCTCCGCCGGGTCGAAGAGCACGAACCACCGCAGCGGTACGCCCCAGGTGGCGATCTGCTCGTGCACCCGGGGCACCCCGTGCTCCAGCACCCGGGCGCCACTGCGCCAGTCGTCCACCACCGCCCTGGCCTGCCCGGCGAGCACCGGCGGCACGAAGGCGTCGGCGAGCACCGAGGGCACCCCGTCCCGGGCGCTGAGCGCCGCCTCAGCGACCCGGATGCGCAGGTTCCACGGGCAGACCAGCAGGCCGTCGTCCGTCTCCAGGACGTACGCCTCCTCCGGCAGGTCCGGCAGCCGGGTCCAGCCAGCACCCAGCGCCTCGATCACCGCCGTCCGCTGCCGACCGGGCCCCTCGACCGGGGCGATCGCGCGCCCCTCCGAGACATAGCGGCGCCAGTAGCTCTGCCGGTCTCGATCGAAGGCGGCCAGCGGTTCGTACACGCGCAGGTAAGAAGCGAAGAGCGACGGCACCGCGCGATCCTCCCACGAACCACGCCCGTACGCGGTCAGCGGCCGGAGCACGCGCGCCGCACCGTGGGACGGCGGCGGCGCGTCGAGCGCCCGCCCGGCCGCCGATACTAGGCTCGATCACACCGGCAGCATCCCCGCCGGGGTCCACCAGGTCCGCGTCCCACAAGGACGCACACCACAGTAGGAGCCAACAATGGGCGTATTCGCGAGCACCGACGACCCGGTATCGACCGGTCACGAACAGGTCGTGTTCTGCCAGGACAAGCAGAGCGGCCTGAAGGCGATCATCGGGATCTACTCCACCGCGCTGGGCCCGGCGCTCGGCGGCACCCGCTTCTACCCGTACGCGAGTGAGGACGACGCCCTCGCCGACGTGCTGGACCTGTCCCGCGGGATGGCGTACAAGAACGCGCTCGCCGGGCTGGACCTGGGCGGCGGCAAGGCCGTCATCTGGGGCGACCCGGAGCAGATCAAGAGCGAGGCGCTGCTGCGCGCGTACGGCCGCTTCGTGGAGTCGCTGGGCGGCCGCTACTACACCGCCTGTGACGTCGGCACGTACGTGGCGGACATGGACGTCGTGGCCCGGGAGACCCGCTACGTGACCGGGCGCAGCGTGGAGCACGGCGGGGCCGGCGACTCGTCGATCCTCACCGCCTGGGGCGTCTTCCAGGGGATGCGGGCCGCGGCCGAGCACGTGTGGGGCACTCCGAGCCTGCGGGGCCGGCGGATCGGCGTGGCCGGGCTGGGCAAGGTCGGCAAGTACCTCACCGGGCACCTGCTGGAGGATGGCGCCGAGGTGGTCGCCACCGACGTGAACCCGAAGGCGCTGACGTGGGTCCGCAGCAACCACCCGCAGGTCACCCTCGTCGACGACGCCAGCGCGCTGGTCGCCGCGGACATCGACGTGTACGCGCCGTGCGCGCTGGGCGGCGCCCTGAACGACGACACGGTGCCGGCGTTGCGCGCCAAGGTGGTCACCGGGGCGGCGAACAACCAGCTCGCCCACCCGGGCATCGAGAAGCTGCTGGCCGACCGGGGCATCCTCTACACCCCTGACTACGTGGTCAACGCGGGCGGCGTCATCCAGGTGGCCGACGAGATCGAGGGCTTCAACTTCGACAGGGCGAAGCTGCGGGCGACCCGGATCTACGACACCACCCGCGAGATCCTGCACCTGGCTGACGCTGAGGGCGTGCCGCCGGCGGTGGCCGCCGACCGGCTGGCGGAGCGGCGGATGGCGGACGTCGGCCGGCTGCGCGCGATCCACCTGCGCTGAACGTCCCCCCGGAGGCGGATCGACGAGATCCGCCTCCGGGCCCCGCTGCCGGGCGTCGCTGGGTAAGCTGAGCCGGGGTCAAATTTGATGCGGTTTGTCCGGTGTCACGGGTGCTAACCGTTCCGCTCCTTACCCGGTACACTGGGTGACGGCCGGATCGACGCGACGCGCAGAGCCGGCTGACGGTAACCCGAGGTGCCGAACGATGGCATCCCCATGTACCGTAAGAGCCACGAGAGATGCCTGACGTCATCGGGGCCCGCCTTCGGGCTGCCCCGCATTCTGTGCGAGGGGGTCGAGCCATGGGGCGCGGCCGTGCTAAGGCCAAGCAGACTAAGGTGGCGCGGGAGTTGAAGTACCACTCCCCGAACACCGACCTCACCGCTTTGCAGCGCGAACTGGCGGGTGCTGGTAAGTCTGAGCACCACTTCGACGACGACTCTAAAGAGTTCGTCGACGACGATGATGAGGATCACGCGGACGACGATCCGGATCCCTGGGTCCGTCCGACCCGCTGACCTCTCGACGCAGCTGAGCACGCGGTAACCCCCGCGTGCTCACGCACGTCCCGTGCGGTGCAACCGCCGACGATCAGGGGCCTGGCCCGACCGGATCCACTCCGGCCGCTCGACAGGCCCCTGACAACGGCTCCCTCAGCGCGGGCGATTGTTCCAGTTGTAGAACGTCGGGATGTTCTCGAAGTGGTTCCAGGCGCAGACCGCGCTGGAGCCCTCCGCGCCCGACACCTCCGAACGCAGCCGCCGTGCGTCCTCGGCCTCCTGGAGCAGCGCGACGAGCGCAGGAGCCGCGCCCCGCACCCGTTCGGTGACTCCGTCGTCCGCTTCGCGCTCAGGACGCCGGTGACTGGTGGTCTCGGGCATGCTCCAACACTCCCTCCAATAGGCGGATCTTGCTGTTGCGGCAGTGCTCGGTCTCCGTACCGTCAAAACGCCCCAGTTCGAAGTAACGGTTGGCGGCATGGCCGCCACCGCAGAACCCGAAGTACGGGCAGGACGCCCGACACGCCTCCACCCCGGCCAGGAACTCCCCCACCCACGGCGTCGCCGCCGCGTTGCCGAGGATCTGCGCCAACGGGGTGGTCAGCACGTTGCCGCTGCTGAAGTCGCCGTAGCGGGGGTCGGTGAAACCGGCCAACTCCGGGGAGAGCACGATCACCGATCCGTCGTGACCGATCGTCGGGATCGGGTCCAGGTGGCGGGGCAGCACCCCGTCCGCCGTGTTGTCGAGCACCGCCGCTGCGTAGCGCAACGACCACTCGATCTCGCGCAGGTGAATCCGAGGCTCCCGGCGCCACGCCCCGACCAACTCCGCCCAGAACGCGGAAACCGCCGACGGGTCGTGGCGGTTGTCGCGTGTGTTGACCCCCTCGGTCTCCTCGATGTTGATGCCCAGCACGTCGCAGCCCAGCTCGAGGAAGTAGTCGTACAGCTCGGTGGCGAGCCCCGGCTCAGGTCGGGACACCACGGCCAGTGCGGAGAAGGGCAGACCGCGCCGGCGCAGCACCGATATGCCACGCAGGATCCGCTCGTACGCCGGCTGACCGCCCCGGTTGACCCGGTCGCCGTTGCGCGCCCGGGGCCCGTCGACGCTCACGCTCACCCGCATCTCGTGCCGGGTGAAGAAATCACACCAGTCGTCGTCGATGAGGGTGTGGCGTTGGTCTGCACATGGTGCTCGACCTCTGGCCCGAACGGGGCGATCAGATCGGCCAGGTGCTCCCGACCGGCGGCCAGGGGCTCGCCGCCATGCCACACCACGGAGAACCGACCGTTCACCGCCCACTGGTTGACAGCGGCCGCGACCGCCTCGGCCACCGCCACCGGCATCCGGCGATCCGCAGCCCGAAACGGCAGGTAGCAGTACGCGCAGTCGAGGTTGCAGAGGGTGGTGGGCTGCATCACGACGTACGACGGGACGGCGGCCAGACCGCGCATCCCGCTGAACGACTGTCCCCGAGCAGCCATCGCCCTCCTCCGCCTAGCCTGAGGGTGCCCTTCAGGCTAGGCGGCATTGGCCACTCGGGTGAAGCCCTGATCAGGTGCCCGTACGATCACCGGAGGGTGATCAGCCTCGGGTGTGCTGACCAACCATCTGCACGTTTCCGGTGCCCTCGATGATCTCGCCGGCCTGCCAGGCCTCGACGCCACGGCCGGTCAGGGTGGCCAGCGCCCGGTCGGCGTCCTCGGCCGAGACGATCGCGAACATGCCGACGCCCATGTTGAAGGTCGACTCCATGTCGTGGTCGTCGATCCGACCCTTCGTCTGGATCAGGTCGAAGATCGGCTGCGGCTTCCAGGTGGACCGGTTGACAACCGCGTCGACGTTCTCGGGCAGCACCCGGACCAGGTTCCCGGGGATGCCGCCACCGGTGATGTGGGACAGCGCCCGCACCTCGGCCTCGGCGATCAGCTTGAGGCAGTCCTTGGCGTAGATCTTGGTCGGCGTGAGCAGCTCCTCGCCGAGGGTCCGCTGCCGACCGAAGTCGTCGATCACGATGTCCAGACGCATCCGGGCCGCGCCCAGCAGCACGTGCCGGACCAGCGAGTACCCGTTGGAGTGCAGGCCCGAGGAGCGCATGGCGATCACCACGTCGCCCACCTCGACCCGCTCGGGGCTCAGGATGTCGGCTTCCTCGACCACGCCCACGCCGGTCGCGGAGATGTCGTACTCGTCCGGACGCAGGACGCCGGGGTGCTCGGCGGTCTCCCCGCCCAGCAGCGCGCAGCCGGCGTAGCGGCAGCCGTCGGCGATGCCCGCGCCGATCTCGGCGACCTTGTCCGGCACGACCTCGCCGGTGGCGATGTAGTCGAGCAGGAACAGCGGCTCGGCGCCGCACGCCACCAGGTCGTCGACGACCATCGCGACGAGGTCGATGCCGACCGTGTCGTGAATGTCCATCTGCTGGGCGATCACCAGCTTGGTGCCCACCCCGTCCGTGGAGGACGCCAGGATCGGGCTCTTGTACTTCTTCGTGTCCAGCCGGAACAGGCCCGCGAAGCCACCGAGGTCACCGAGCACCTCGGGACGGCGGGTCTGCCGCACCTTCGACTTGAGCAGCTCCACAGCGCGGTCACCCGCGTCGATGGAGACACCGGCGTCGGCGTACGAGACCGAGCGTTTGCGCGCCTGGCGGCCAGCACCGCCCGTCCACGGCTGCCGGTCACCGCCGGCGCCGGTCGGGCTGCTTCCTGCGCCGCTGCGCTCGGACACGTGCGTCACGGTTCTCCCCTTTGGTTCTCGGTGCCGCCGGCGGTAGCCGGGCCGCGCCGGTTGGTGCTACGGGCGGTTTGCGGTAACGCCACCCGGAGTGGCGACGGACGAGCCGTTGGTGTGCGGGGCCTCCGGCGCCGAGTTGGCGACGCGTCGACCCACCCCTTCGAGCACGTGCTTGCCGATCAGGTTGCCAGCTGGCAACTCGATCGGGTACTCCCCATCGAAACACGCCCGACACAACCTGGTCTTCGGCTGCTCGGTCGCGGCGATCAGGCCGGGAAGGGAAACGAAGCCCAGCGTGTCGGCGCCGATGGAGCGCCGGATGCCGTCGTTGTCCAACCCGTTGGCCAGCAGCTCCGCCCGGGTGGCGAAGTCGATGCCGTAGAAGCACGGCCAGCTGACCGGTGGGGAGGAGATCCGGACGTGCACCTCCAGCGCCCCCGCCTCGCGCAGCATCCGCACGATGGCGCGCTGGGTGTTGCCGCGCACGATCGAATCGTCGACCACCACCAACCGCTTGCCGCGGACGTTCTCCCGCAGCGGGTTGAGCTTGAGCCGGATGCCGAGCTGACGCAGGGTCTGCGACGGCTGGATGAAGGTGCGACCCACGTACGGGTTCTTCATCAGGCCGGCGCCGTACGTGATGCCGGACGCCTCCGCGTACCCGATGGCGGCTGGCGTGCCCGACTCGGGCACCGGGATCACCAGGTCGGCCTCGACCGGGTGCTCCTTGGCCAACTGCCTGCCGATCTGCACCCGCGCCGAGTGGACGTTGCGCCCGGCGATGGTGGCATCCGGGCGGGCGATGTAGACGTACTCGAAAAGGCAGCCCTTCGGCTCCGGCGCGGCGAACCGGGTGGAGCGCAGCCCGTTCTCGTCGATGGCGATCAGCTCGCCCGGCTCAACCTCGCGCACCACGCTGGCGCCGACGATGTCCAGGGCCGCCGTCTCGCTGGCCACCACCCAGCCGCGCTCCAGGCGGCCGAGCACCAGCGGGCGGACACCGTGCGGATCGCGGGCCGCGTACAGCGTCGACTCGTCCATGAAGACGAAGCTGAACGCGCCGCGCAGCTGCGGCAGCACCTCCAGCGCGGCGGCCTCGACCGACAGATCCGGTCGGCTGGCCAGCAGCATCGTCACCAGGGAGGTGTCGTTTGTCGAACCGTCCGCGATGAGGCCGCGCTCGGCGACCTCCTTCTCCAGCTCGGCAGTGTTGACCAGGTTGCCGTTGTGGGCCAACGCGATGGTCGTGCCGGAGGTGGTCGACCGGATCGTCGGCTGGGCGTTCTCCCAGTTGGACGCGCCGGTGGTGGAGTATCGGGCGTGCCCGATCGCCAGGTGACCGCGCAGGCTCGCCAGGGTGGGCTCGTCGAAGACCTGCGCCACCAGGCCGAGGTCCTTGTAGACCACCACGCCGGAGCCATCGCTCACCGCGATGCCCGCCGCCTCCTGGCCGCGGTGCTGCAGGGCGTAGAGACCGAAGTAGGTCAGATTGGCAACCTCTTCGCCGGGGGCCCAGACGCCGAAGACGCCGCAGGCATCCTGGGGGCCAGGTCGTTGGGGGTCAAGGTCGTGGCTCAGCCGGCCGTCGCCTCGGGGCACCTACCGCTCCCTCATGCTGGTCTGGACCGGCCGGGCGGGGATCACGGGCGGATCCACTCTCCTCTGCCGGGACCACTGTCATCGCCTGACAGTGTACGCGAATCGGCGTCAATACAGAAAGTCACGATTACCCTGCTCAGCGTCACGGCGAGTGGGACAACGGGACGACTAGAGGGGCAGATACGCCGAGAGGTCCGCGCGGTTGCCACTCATCTGGACGCGACCGTCGGTGACCGCCTCCGCCCAGGCAACCCTGCCGGTTGCCAGCTCCAACCAGGTGTTCGGGGCCATCTCGACCACGTTTGGTGGATTTCCCCTGGTGTGTCGAGGCCCCGGTACGCACTGGATAGCCCCGTATGGTGGAACGCGCACCTCCACCGATCGGCCGGGGGCGCGCTCCGCGAGGACGGCCAACAACGACCGGACCGCCTCTCGGAACACCGGCCGTTCGGGTGTACGCCCCTCGTCGAGCGCCGACAACGCGGCCGCAACGGCAGCGGACTTACTGTGCGGAGAGGACACGACGGGACGATACGACCCCCAGGCCAGACACGCGACGCTGGCCCTGGGTCGCGCTCATGCAGTCGGACAAGGCATAGTTGCCGACGGCGTATTCGTACCGTGATGATCCCCGGCCCGGCGCCCCGCCGGTCAGAGGGAAGTCAGCCCGGAAGGCGGTGGACGTGTCAACACACCGACGTGCCTGGAAGCAGCGGGCCGGTGTGGTCGTAGCGCTGGTTGCCGGCGCTCTGCTCGCCGTCCCCGCCACACCAGCTATGGCCGCAGATGTCAGCGTTTCCCCCGGCTCGGTCACAGTAAACGCCGGCAGCGACGCCACAATCACCGTGCGCGTCACTGGGGGTAACAACGACGAGTCGGCGAAGGTCAGCCTCGCCGGCCTGCCGTCCGGCGTCAGCTGCGCCAGTGGTTGCGGCGATGTCAAACTCTCCGGTGGCGGCCTGGGCAACCCGACAGGGTCGGCGCTGGTCAGGATCGCGGCGAACGACAACGCCGGCGACGCGACCGCGACCATCACGGTGGCCGTCGAGGCCGAGTCGGGCCCGGACACCGCCACCGTCTCGCTGACGGTGAAGGGCAAGGCCGCTCCGCCGCCGCCGCAGAACCAGACCGTGCGGTCGGTCTCCGGCAAGGTGGTCGGGCAGTCGGACGGCAAGGCCGTACCGAATGCTTTCGTGGTTCTCCAGGACACCGCCGGTCACCGCTACGACGCCACCAGCAACGGCAGCGGCGACTTCCGCTTCACCGGCACCACCGAGAAGCCGATCGCACCCGGCCGGATCGACCTGGGAGCGTCGTTCGACAACATCAAGGCGTTCAAGTCCTTGAACGCCAGCGCAGGACAGGCGATCACCGGGCAGCGGCTCAGCCTCGCGATCAAGGCCGAGGCGACCCCCAGCGCCACCCCGTCCCCCACTCCCGAGGCCACCGCGACCGAGGAGGCGACCGAGGAGGGCACCGAGGAGGAGCCCACCGAGGAGGCCAGCCAGGGCGCTCCGGCGAACGCCGCGAACACCGACGACGGCGGCGGCATGAGCTCGTACATCATCATCCTGCTCGGTGGTCTCCTGGTCGCCGCCGGAGTCGGCACGATCGTGCTGCTCTGGATGAAGCGCAGGGAGAACGGCGACGACGACGACGCTCCGGCAGGTGCCGGTGGCGGCGGAGTGGTGCCGCCCTCGCGCGGCGGGTTCCGCGGTCCCGACGACCAGACCCGGGTGGTCGGCGGTCGTCCCGGCGGTGGAGCGGACCCGACGATGGTCGGCGGCGCGGCGCTGAGCGAGGCCCCGACGATGATGCACCGACCGGTGGTCGACGACGTTCCGCCGGACCCGTACGGCGCGCCTGCCCAGGCGTACGGCGGCGCAGGTCAGCAGGGCTGGGGCGGCGCCGGCTACGGCGAGGAGCCAGCGCCGGGTGGATACGGTGCCGGCGGTTACGGCAACGCCCCCGCTTCCGGTGGCGGCTACGGCGCTCCGGCCGGCCCTGAGGGCGGGTACGGCGCGGCCGGTGACGGCTACGGTGCCGCGCCTGGTTCCGGTGCCGGCTACGGCGGCGCACCAGCGCCCGCTGGTGGCTACGGCAACGCTCCGGCCTCCGGTGGCGGCTACGGCGGTCGTGATTACGACGCCCCGGGCGGCACCGCCGCCTACCCGCCGGCTCCCGCTGGCGGAGCGGCCTACGGCGAGCGGTTCGACGAGCCCACCGGCCGGTACACCGGCGACAGCACCCAGTACCCGGCCCCGGCCGACCCGTATGCCACAGGCGTCTACCAGCCGGAGCAGGGGCAGGGGTACGGCCAGCCCGATGCCGCCCCGTACGGCGGCCGCGCCGCCGAGCCGACCGCCGGGTACGGCGCTCCGGAGGCTGGCGGGTACGACCAGGGCGGCTATGGTCAACCGGCCGGCGGCTACGACCAGGGCGGCAACTACGGCCAGGAGCCTCCGCAGCAGCGCGGCGGCTACGACGACCGGGGCTACGACCAGGGCGGCTACGGCCAGCCCGCCGGCGGCTACGACCAGGGCGGCAACTACGGCCAGGAGCCTCCGCAGCAGCGCGGCGGCTACGACGACCGGGCCTACGACCAGGGCGGCTACGGCCAGCCCGCCGGGCGGAACCGACCGGACACCCCACCGCCGCCGCCACCGACGGAGCGCGGCGGTCGCCGCCTCGACTGGTTGGACGACTGACCCCACCACAGCACAGGAAACGGCCACCCGGAGATTCGGGTGGCCGTTTCGTCGTGGCAGGACAGACGCCGTCCTGGGAGCGCCCCTGCTCAGCGTCCAACCTGCGGCAAGATCGACTCGCGTTTCAGGGAGTCGGGGTATCCCACGGACCCGGACACCCCGATTTCCTGAAACGCGAGTGAATCATGGCCGGCAGCAGGCAAGGGCGGGCGGCAGGCGTAGCTGGTGTGGACGGGCGACGGGGCCCCTCGGTCAGGCGGCGGAGAAGATGCCCTGGTGGAGCACCGGCACAACGTCCGACACGCCGATCCGGACGGCGACGTCCACGTCTGCGGCGAAGCCGCTCTCGGTCAACTCCCGTCCGGAGACGCTGCCGCGCACCGCGGCGGGCAGATCCGGGGTGCTGGCCAGCGCGGCGAGCGCCATGGCCGCCTCCACCGACAGCCCACCCGGCACACCGGAGAGGGCGTCCAGCACCGAGGCGGCGCCGAGTTGGTCCTCCACCGACGGGCGCAGTGACCCGTCCGGCCACCGCTCCCCCGAGGCGATCACGCCGATCGGGGCGTCCAGCGTGCCGTACCCCTGGCGGCGCAGCCAACGCCCGACGGCGCGTGCGTTGCGCAGGCACGCCGCGACCACCGGCAGACCGGTGGCGCTGGCGGCGGCGCTGATGGCTGAGCCGTTCGGGGAGGGCAGCACGAGGTCCGCCACCACTGGTGCGTTGCTCAGCGCGGCGGGCGACAGCGACCACGGATGTTCAGCTGTCGTCTGCCGCCGCCCGACCGCAGCTGTCGCACCGACCCGGACGGCGTACTCGGCGGCCTGCTCACCCCAGGGGAACGGGTGCACCCGCATGCCCCGGGCGACAGCCACCTCCACGGCGGTGGTGAACGAGAGAACGTCCACCACCACCAGCACCGCGCAGACCCGGCCGAGCTCGGCCGCCCCGGTCAGCCCCCAGTCGAACCGGGCACCCGATCCGGGTTGGCCGTAGACGGCGGCCGTCAACGCCTCAGCGCTCGTCGGGCGAAGGCTCGGTGACACCGGAGTCAGACTCGGACGCCTCGCCGGGCTGCTCCGACCCGATCGGCTCGACAGCGCCGGTCTCCGGGGAAGGGCCCGAAGAAGCGATCGGCTCGGAGACCACCGCCGCCGCGTCGACCGGCTCAGCCTGCGCGACCGGCAGCGGAACGGCCTCGACCGCACCCGCCACACCGGCAGCCGGCGCGGGCACCTCGACGGCCGCCGAGCCTCCGAAGAGGCGCGGCAACGTCTCGGTGTGCGCGGTGCGCAGCTCGTCCAGGCCGATCCGGAACTGGCCGTGCACCTCGAGCGCCCCACCGGACGGGTCGGTGACGCCGATCAGCTCGAATGGCACGCCCCGCTCGGCGCAGAGCGCCGCGAACGCCTTGTCGTGACCGCGCGGCACCGAGACCAGCGCCCGGGTGGCGGACTCGCTGAACAGGTAGACGAACGGCATTGAGCCCTCGGTGAACTGCTCCGGCACGGCGACCCGCGCACCGACGCCGCGACGCAGGCAGGCCTCGACCAGGCTCTGGGCGAGGCCGCCGTCGGAGAGGTCGTGTGCCGAGCTGAGGTGACCGACGCGGGCCGCCTCGGCCAGCAGTTCGGCGAGTGCCTTCTCCCGGAGAAGGTCGACCTGCGGCGGAATGCCACCGAGGTGCTCGTGCGTCACCCAGGCCCACTCCGAGCCGGACAGCTCAACGTTCGTCTCGCCGAGCAGGTAGAGCTGGTCGTGGTCGCCACCGGCGCGCGGCACGAAGCCCATCGGCACCCGGTCGGCGACGTTGTCCAGCACGCCCAGCACACCGACCACCGGGGTCGGGTGGATCGCCGCGGCACCGGTCTGGTTGTAGAAGCTGACGTTGCCGCCGGTCACCGGGATGCCCAGCTCCAGGCAGCCGTCCGCCAGGCCACGCACGGCCTCGGCGAACTGCCACATCACGCCCGGGTCCTCCGGCGAGCCGAAGTTGAGGCAGTTGGTCACGGCGATCGGCTTCGCGCCGGTCACCGCGACGTTCCGGTACGCCTCGGCCAGGGCCAGCTTGGTGCCGTTGTACGGGTCGAGCCTGGCGTACCGGCCGTTGCCGTCCACCGACAGCGCCACACCGAGACCGGTCCGCTCGTCGATCCGGATCACACCGCCGTCCTCCGGCTGGGCGAGCACCGTGTTGCCCAGCACGTAGCGGTCGTACTGCTCGGTGACCCAGGTCTTGTCGGCCAGGTTGGGCGACGCGATCATGCGCAGCACGGTCTCCCGCAGCGCCTCCGGGTCGGCCGGGCGGGGCAGCGTCTCGGCCCGGTCGGCCTGGAGCAGGATCAGGTCGGCCGGCTCACGCATCGGCCGGGCGTAGACCGGACCGTCGTCGACGAGCGACCCCGGTGGCACGTCGACGACCAGGTGGTCCTGCCAGGTGATCAGCAGTCGACCCGGGCTGCCGTCCGGCTCCGGTGCGGTGACCTCACCGATCGCGGTGGCGAGGACGCCCCACTTCTCACAGGTCTTGAGCACCGCGTCGAGCTTGTCCGGCTCGACGACCAGCAGCATCCGTTCCTGCGACTCGCTGGCCAGGATCTCGTGCGGGTCCATCGAGGGCTCCCGCAGTGGCACCCGCTCCAGCCAGACCCGCATGCCGGTGCTGGCAGCGGCGGCGGTCTCGGTGAGCGCGCAGGTCAGACCGGCACCACCGAGGTCCTGGATGCCGACCACCAGTTGGCCGTCGTACAGCTCCAGGCACGCCTCGATCAGCAGCTTCTCGGTGAACGGGTCGCCGACCTGCACGGCGGGTCGGCGCGCCTCGCTGCCCTCGTCGAAGGTGGCGCTGGCCAACACCGACACGCCACCGATGCCGTCCCGGCCGGTCTTGGCGCCCATCAGGACGACAACGTTGCCCGGGCCGGCGGCGGCCTTGTTCTGCAACCGGTTGACCGGCAGCACGCCCAGGCAGAGCGCGTTGAGCAGCGGGTTGCCCTGGTAGGAGGGGTCGAAGACCAACTCTCCACCGATGTTGGGCAGGCCGAGGCAGTTGCCGTAGCCGCCCACGCCGGCGACCACGCCGGTGAGCACCCGGGCGGTGTCCGGGTGGTCCGCAGCACCGAAGCGCAGCGGGTCCATCACCGCGACCGGGCGGGCACCCATGGCGAGGATGTCCCGGACGATGCCGCCGACGCCGGTCGCCGCGCCCTGGTACGGCTCGACGAAGCTCGGGTGGTTGTGCGACTCGACCTTGAAGGTCACCGCCAGCTCGTCGGAGACCTGCACGACACCGGCGTTCTCACCGATGCCGGCAAGCAGCCGGTCGCTGTGCGGGGCCTTCTCGCCGAACTGGCGCAGGTGCACCTTGCTCGACTTGTAGGAGCAGTGCTCGCTCCACATGATCGAATACATGGCCAGCTCGGACTGCGTGGGCCGGCGGCCGAGGATCTGCCGGATCCTGTCGTACTCGTCGTCGCGCAGGCCCAGCTCGGTGTACGGCTGAAGCTCGCCCGGGGTGCCACCGGCGCGCGGCACCGTGTCCACACCCTCGGTCCAGACGGCGGCGGCCGGCTGGGCGGGAGCGGTTGCCGGTGCGACCGGCTGCGCCGCGCTCGGCTCGGCCGGCTGCGCCGGGGCGGAGTACGCCTCCGGTGTGTCCCGTACCGGGTCCGGATGGGTGGTCATGACCTCTCCTCGCTGCGCTCGTGCCCGCCAGGCCGGCGGTTGAGCTGACCGATGATCGTGCCGCCGGTCATGCCGGCGCCCCCACCAGGTGCTTGAGGACCGACGTGAAGAAGCCGAGGCCGTCCAGCGAAGGGCCGGTGAGCGCCTCCACCGCGTGCTCGGGGTGCGGCATGATGCCGACCACGTTGCCGGCGGCGTTGGTGATCGCGGCGATGTCGCGCTGGGACCCGTTGGGGTTGCCGCCGACGTAGCGCGCGACCACCCGACCTTCGGCTTCGAGCTGGTCCAGCGTCGCGGTGTCCGCGACGTAGCAGCCCTCGCCGTTCTTGACCGGGATGAGCACCTCCTGGCCGGGCTGGAACGCGTTGGTCCACGCCGTCCCGGCCGACTCGATGCGCAGGACCTGGTCCCGGTTGCGGAAGTGCAGGTGCTGGTTGCGGGTGAGCGCGCCGGGCAGCAGGTGCGCCTCGCAGAGGATCTGGAAGCCGTTGCAGATGCCGAGCACCGGCAGACCACCCCGGGCGGCGTCCACGATCGTCTCCATCACCGGGGCGAACCGGGCGATGGCACCGCACCGCAGGTAGTCACCGTAGGAGAAGCCGCCGGGCAGGACGACCGCGTCGACACCGTGCAGCTCCGGGTCGCCGTGCCAGAGCCGGACCGGCTCAGCGCCGGCGATCCGGACGGCCCGGGCCGCATCCCCGTCGTCGAGCGAGCCGGGGAAGGTGACAACACCGACCCGGGCGGTCACGAGCGGGCGTCCGCGGTCTCGTCGGCCTCGACCAGGCGGACGGTGAAGTCCTCGATGACCGGGTTGGCGAGCAGTTTGTCGGCAATCTCCCGAGCGCGGTCCAGGTCCGGTTCACCGGTGAACTCGATCTCGATCCGCCTGCCGATCCGAACCGAGGCGACGTCACCGACGCCGAGCCGGGGCAGCGCGTTTGCGACGGCCTGGCCCTGCGGATCAAGGATCTCGGGCTTGAGCATGACGTCGACGACGACGCGAGGCACTGGGCACTCCTGACTGTGTACGCAGTTGGGTGCCGACCCACAATGGGCGAGCGCAGCCAGCGTACCTGGCAGATATCGCCGCGGACGCACCGGCCGGGTGCAGTTCAGGCAGTGATCGACATTACTGACGCTCAGTCGGACCTGTCAGGCGCGACAGGTGGCCCTAGCAGGACATATACGGCGCAGCGGGTGGCCGAATCGTTACATTGGGCAACCTCGATGACCTCCTTGATAACGATCGCGTCGCGCCCTACTCTACATCGACGTAGGTCGATACTGCCGGCTTCGGGAACCCCCGCCGCCCGGCCCCATCCGCACCCGGCGACCCCGGGCCCGCCCCGTCCAAGGAGTCCACCCGATGCGCATCCGCCCCCTGCTCGCCGTCCTCAGCACCGCGCTGGTCGGCGCCCTCGGCGTCACGTCCGCCGCGTCCGCCGCCCCCGCCGCCCCCGCCGGACCGCAACCCATCATCGGCGGCGGCACCGTCTCGTCCGCGCCCTGGACCGCCGCGGTGCTCAGCAACGGCTCGTTCACCTGCTCCGGCAGCGTCATCGCCGCGCAGTGGGTGCTCACCGCCCGGCACTGCATCAGCGGCACCATGTCGGTGCGCGTCGGAAGCGTGAACCGCACCTCCGGCGGGGTGACCCGCACGGTCAGCGCCACCTACACCCGCAACGACCTCGCGCTCATGCGGCTCTCCAGCACCGTCAGCACCTCCGCGGTGAGCCTGGCCAGCAGCAACCCGCCGATCAACTCGACGAACTCGATCTACGGCTGGGGCATGACCTGCTACAGCGGCTGCTCGGCGTCCACCCAACTGAAGACCGCCACCGTCCGGGTGACCAGCAACAGCGCCACCGACGCGTACGGCGGCCAGGCGATCCGCAGCAGCCGGATCAACGGCAACGCCTGGCGCGGTGACTCCGGCGGCCCGCAGTTCTACAACGGTCAGCAGGTCGGCGTCGCCTCCACCGCCGACGGGTCGAGCATCCAGAACTACGGCAGCGTTGCGTACAACCGGGCCTGGATCACCTCGGTGGCCGGTGTCTGACGGTTAGCGCCCCGCTCGGCGCGGATGGTCGGCCACGTGCCGGCCGTCCGCGCCGCGTCGTTTTGCAGCATCCGATCAGGTGAACAATGCACACGATCGGGTTGCGCCACTCCTGACAGCATCGGAAACGTGCTGGTCGTGACGACAGAGCAACTGCCCGGCTACGAGATCCGCCAGATTCTCGGTGAGGTGGTGTCATCGATGGCCAGGACGCGCAACCCGTACCGCGAGGGTGTGAAGAACCTGCGCGGTGGCGCGTACGACCCGATGGCCCCGGACAACCTGACCCGCTGGCGCACCGACTCGGTGGCCCGCCTCGGCGAGGAGGCCCTGCGGCTCGGCGCGAACGCGGTGATCGGCATGCGGTTCGACAGCCGGGACTGTGGCGAGATGTGGATGGAGATCTGCGCGTACGGGACGGCAGTGGTCGCCGTACCCAAGATGCCCGAGGTCATGCCAGCCGACCAGCCGGCTGTCGCAGCGGGAACCGCGGAACCCGCAGGCTTCGCCGAGTCGCTCGGCGGCATCGCCGAACCCGCCAGCGCCCCCAACCTGAGAACCGCCGCCGAAACCCCAACCGGCGAATAGCCCGGCCCCTGCCCCGGCCCCTCTCACCCCGTTGATCATGAAGTTATTGCCCTACGCGCCGGCGTGTCGTGGCAATAACGTCATGATCAACGCGGAGGGGTGGGGGGTGGGGGGCGGGAACGGGGGGTTAGAGGATGGGGGGTGGGCTGTAGGTGGCGGCGTAGGGGTGGGCTTCCACCACTGCCGTGATGCGGCGGGTCACCGCTGCCACCTGAGCTTGGGCGGCGCCCACGAAGGCGTTGCGGTCGGCGACCAGGGTGTCGATGTCGGCGCGGGACAGGCCGAGTCGGCCGTCCGCCGCCAGGCGGTCGAAGAGGTCGTTCTCCGGTGAGCCCTTCTCGCGCATCGCCAGGGCCACAGCCACCGCGTGCTCCTTGATCACCTCGTGGGCGACCTCCCGGCCGACGCCCCGCCGGACCGCCGCGACCAGGATCTTCGTGGTGGCCAGGAACGGCAGGAAGCGCTCCAGCTCCCGGTTGATCACTGCCGGGTACGCGCCGAACTCGTCGAGCACTGTGAGGAACGTCTGGAACAGCCCGTCGGCGGCGAAGAACGCGTCCGGCAGTGCCACCCGGCGGACCACCGAGCAGGACACGTCCCCCTCGTTCCACTGGTCACCGGCCAACTCGCCAACCATCGACAGGTAACCCCGGATGATCACGGCGAAGCCGTTGACCCGCTCCGAGGAACGGGTGTTCATCTTGTGCGGCATCGCGCTGGAACCCACCTGGCCCGGCTTGAAGCCCTCGGTCGCCAACTCCTGACCGACCATCAACCGGATCGTGGTGGCCAGCGACGACGGCGCGGCGGCGGTCTGGGCCAGCGCGGCCAGCACGTCGAAGTCGAGCGAGCGCGGGTAGACCTGCCCGACGCTGTCCAGCACCCGGGAGAAGCCCAGGTGCTCGGCGACCCGTCGCTCCAACTCGGCCACCTTGTCGGCGTCGCCGTCGAAGAGGTCGAGCTGGTCGGCGGCCGTGCCGACCGGTCCCTTGATCCCCCGCAGCGGGTAGCGGGCGATCAGCTCCTCCAGCCGCTCGTACGCGATCAGCAGCTCCTCCGCCGCTGACGCGAAGCGCTTGCCCAGCGTGGTGGCCTGCGCCGCCACGTTGTGTGAACGGCCGGTCATGACCAGCTCGGAGTGCTCGTGGGCCAGCCAGGCCAACCGGGCCAGGGTGGCCACCACCCGGTCGCGGATCAGCTCCAGCGAGGCGCGCACCTGGAGCTGCTCGACGTTCTCGGTCAGGTCCCGGGAGGTCATCCCCTTATGCACGTGCTCGTGCCCGGCGAGCGCGCTGAACTCCTCGATCCGGGCCTTCACGTCGTGCCGGGTGACCCGCTCCCGCTCGGCGATCGAGGCGAGGTCGACCTGGTCGAGCACCCGCTCGTACGCCTCGACCACGCCGTCCGGCACCGGCACGCCCAGGTCGCGCTGAGCGCGGAGAACGGCGAGCCAGAGCCGCCGCTCCATCCGGACCTTCTCCTCCGGGGACCAGAGGGCGACCAGTTCGGGCGAGGCGTACCGGTTGGCCAGCACGTTGGGGATCGTCGTCACGTGCCTCATTCTCTCCTACCCGGCGGCCCGTGCGGCCGGCAGGCCAGGGCGGGTGCCGGTGGGGCCGAATGGCCGTTTTGTCGCCCGGGGCGGCACAGCTACCAGCCGGTATCGGATCATGGTCTCCATCTGATCTCCGGCGAAGCCGAATCCCATTTCACAAAGGGCTTGCATGCGTAGAAGATCCCTCGCCGGCCTCACCGCGATCGCGGTGACCAGCGGCACCCTCCTGGCCACCGGCGCACCCGCCCAGGCAGACGACCCTGTGATGCTTCTGTACGTCAAGCAGGCCGACCCGAACTGCTCCGACCAGGGGCCCGGCTCCGACGACACGCCGTTCTGCACGATCGGTGCCGCAGCCGCCGTGGTGACCGCCCCCGGGGCGGTTTATATCGAAGGCGGCACCTACGCCGAGCGCGTCACCGTCACCAGCTCCGGCGTACCAGAGGCGCGGATCGCCTTCAGCGCCTGGAACACCCGCACACCGGTGACGCTCGTCGGCCCGAACGCGGGCCTGGTCATCGACGGCCAGCACGACATCCAGATTGAGAACATCAATGTCAGCGGGTCAACCGACGTGCCCGCCCTCGATCTGCGTAACGCCTCGAACATCCTGATCTCGGGCGGCACATTCACGATGGCGAACGTCGCGACCGCGCCCGCCATCCGACTCGCCAATGTGCGGGTGGCGGCGCTGGAACAACTCATCGCCAGCGGGACGGCGCTTGCCGGCGGCCTGGCCATGGATGCGGCCACCAGCGAGGTGCTCGTCGAGGACTCACTGGTGTCGACCGACCCGAAACACGTCGCAGCCGATGGCGGCGTGGGCATTCGAGTCGACGGGCCACAGAACACGATCATCGACGGCGACGTCGCCGGCTTCTCCGAAGCTGCCATCTCGGTGGGCCCTGCCGCCGCCGGGACGGTGATCGCCAACAACCGGATCAAGGGCGGGATCGGATACGGCATCCACAACCGCGGCGCCGTGGGCACTGCCATCGCCAACAACGAGATCCAGGACCGCTGCCTGGGCGGCATCCGGGTCGACGGCGCATCGTCGCAGGTCTCGGTGCAGAACAGCGTGCTCCGCAACAACGCCGCCTTCAACCAGGGCTACTGCGACCCGCAGGCTCCCGAGGGAGCCGAGATCGGGGTCTACGACGCCGCGCTGAGCGGCACCGTGATCGATTACAACAACACCTGGCACCAGTCCGCGTCCGCGACCGGCTACTCGTGGAACGGAACCAGGATGGGCCTCGCCCAGTTCCGCACCGTCTCCGGGCAGGCCGCACACGACCGGTACACGTCGGATGTCCGGGAGAATGTCGACTCGGCGAACTCGACGGCGCCCGGCTACCAGGATCTCGACACCGAGGGCAAGCCACGCCGTGACGATCCGGCTGTGGCGAACACCGGCGCCGGCCCGATCGCGTACGCCGACCGTGGCGCTGCCGAATCCATCAAACACCCGGTGTCCTCCTTCGACGCCACAGTGGACCTCGCCACGAGCACGGTCAGGGTGGACGCCTCCGCCTCGACGCCGGGCTTCGTCCCGATCCGTGATTACGACGTCAGCTGGGGCGACGGAATCTCCACCCGCCACTCCAGTCCGATCGCCACGCACAAGTACGCCACGCCGGGCACCTACAACGTCACCGTCAGCCCCATCGGAACCGACGGCCTGAGCGGCAGCAGCACCGAGCAGGTCAGCGTGTTGCGGCGGACCGCGTCCGTGGGCCTGCTCGCGATGTCGAACCGTCGCTACGTGGGTACGTCCGCGCCGGTTCTGCTGCCGAACCAGGCCGGGCTTACCGCCGCCGCGCAGTACGACCTGGCAGACGCCGGCAACGGCCAGGTGGCCCTCGTCGCGCGGGCCAACGGCCGCTACGTCACCCAGTCGGCCAACGAGTCCCTGAACGCCGCGGGCCAGGTGGTCGGCACCACCGAGAAGTTCACAGTCGTCCGCAACAGCGACGGCACCGTCAGCCTCAAGGCGAGCAACAACCTGTACGTCACCGCCGACGCCAGCGGCACCGTCTCGATGAGCGCCAGCCGGTCCACCATCGGTGCCTCGGAGAAGTTCGCCCAGGTCCCGGTCGCCGACGCGAACAGGTCGTTGAAGGCCAGCGTGAACGGTCGTTTCGTGATAGCCGACGGTGCCGGTGTGAAGCCGCTGATCGCGAGCGCGGCGACCGCCGGTAGCTGGGAGCGGTTCGACTTCGCCGACCTCGGCAACGGCCAGGTTGCTCTCTTCGCCCGCGCCAACAGCCGTTTCGTGTCCGCCGACGGCGCAGGCGCCAAGCCGCTGATCGCGAACGGCCCGGCCGTCAGCACCTGGGAGCGGTTCACCCTGGTCCGCAACAGCGACGGCACTGTCAGCTTCAAGGCCGGCATCAACAACAAGTACGTCAGCGCCGACGGCGCGGGCAGCAAGCCACTGATCGCCAACGGCCCGGTCGTCAGCACCTGGGAGAAGTTCACCCTCGGCTGAGCCGAATCACCACCTCGACGCCCGCCAGGCCGCACGGTCTGGCGGGCGTCGTCGCGTACGAGTCAGCGCGGCTTGTCAGACGGTGACGGAGGCGATCGGGCGGCCTTGCCAGCAACGGGCCACCCGATGAACAGATCACGAACTTCTTGTTGCATCTCACGACGGGTGGCCGTTTTGTCACCCAGGTCAGCACCTCACTTGTCGATCATGCAGAATCGCCTTATCTGACCTCCGGCGTCGCCGGATCCTCCTCCTTTCCGAGGCCAGCATGCGCAAATCCTTCTTCGCCGGTCTCGCGACCGCAGTACTGACCAGTGGCACCCTGGTGGGCGCCGCGCTGCCCGCCCAGGCGGCCGCTCCGACGACGCTCTACGTCCGGCAGAATGCCGCCACCGGCTGCTCGGACCAGTACCCGGGCACCTTGGAGCAGCCGTTCTGCACCATCGGAGCCGCAGCGGCGATCGTCACCGGCGGGCAGACCGTCGACATCGGCGGCGGCAACTACCCGGAGCGCGTCACGATCGGCACGTCCGGCACGCCTGAGCAGCCGGTAACCTTCCTCACCACCTCCAGTTCCGCGGCGACCCTGACCGGCGCGACGGCGGGCTTCGTGATCGACGGCCAGCACGACGTGGTGCTCCAGAACCTCCGCGTCGACGGGTCGGGCGACGTGCCGGCCCTGGACGCGCGCAACTCCTCGGGCCTCACCATCCGGGGCGGCACCTACGGCCTGAAAATAACCGCGACGTCACCGGTGATCCGGTTCGCCGGCGTGACCAGCTCGAGCCTGTCGAAGATCACCGTCAGTGGGTTGACCGCCAGCGTCGGCATCAGCATGGACGCCGCCAGCAGTGACGTGGCCATCCAGGACACGAGCGTGCAGGGCTATGCCAACTACCTCCTCTCCGACAACACGATCGGCGTCCGGATCGACGGGCCGCGCAACTCGTACATCGGTGGCAGCATCGCCGGCTTCACCAACGCGGCGATCGTGCTCGGGCCCACCGCGGCCGGCACCGTGGTGGCCAACAACGTGATTTCCGGGGGCGCCGGCCACGGTGTGCACAACAACGGGGCCACCGGCACGGCCATCGCCAACAACACCATCAATAACCGCTGCCAGGACGGCATCCGCGTCGACGGAGCCTCGTCCGGCGTCTCCGTACAGAACAACGTGCTCGCTCTGAACGGTTACTTCGATCTGGCTTACTGCTACAGCAAGGTGCTGGACGGGGTCGAGATCGGCGTCTACGGCGGTGCCGTCGGAAAGACGGTGGTCGACTACAACAACGCGGACCACTACAACAAGGACTCACCGGAGATCTACGCCTGGAACACCCGAATGTCGCTGGCCGCGTTCCGGGCCGCCTCCGGCCAGGCCGCCCACGACCGCGAGACGGGGCAGGCCCGGGACAACATCGACTCGGCGAACTCGGCCGCCCCCGGTTACCCGACCCTCGCCCGCGGCGGCGCGCCGCGCATCGACGACCCGGGCGTGCCGAACACCGGCGCCGGCCCGGTCACGTACGCCGACCGGGGCACCACCGAAGCCATCCGCAGCCCGGAGGTGCGGGTCGACGTCGCCATGAATCTCCAGGCGCGCTCGGTGACTGTGGACGCGTCCGCCTCCCTCCCCGGCCTCAACCCGATCGAGTCCTACCGGTTCACATTCGGCGACGGCAGCACCGTCACCCAGACGAGCCCGATCGCCTCGCACACCTACGCGAACCCGGGCGGCTACCAGATCACCGTCACCGTCACTGGCACCGACGGTCGGTCGGGGACTTACAGCAGGCGGATCAGCATGCTCCGGCCGACCGGGACCGTTGGTCTGCGGGCCCTGTCGAACCGCCGCTACGTGAGTTACGAGACCGGCTTCGGGCTTCGACCGAACCAGGCCGAACCGACTACGATCGCGCAGTTCGACCTGGCAGACGCCGGCAACGGCAAGGTCGCCCTCTTCTCCCGGACGGCCGGGCGCTACGTCGCCATCTCCCAATTTGACCTCGCCACGTTGACAGCGGACAGCGTGCTCGTGGACGTACGCGAGATGTTCAAGCTGGTGCGAAACAGCGACGGCACCATCAGCCTCCAGGCCCCCATGACCAGCAAGTACGTGTCCGCCGACGTCAACAGCGCCGTTCCGCTGAGCGCCAGCCAGTCCACCATCGGCACCTGGGAGAAGTTCCTCCAGGTGGTCGTACCGGACGCGAACCGGTCCCTGAAGGCGCAGGTCAACGGTCGCTTCGTCAGTGCCGACGGCGCGGGAACCAAGCCGCTGATCGCGAGCGCGCCGACCGCCAGCACCTGGGAGCGGTTCGACGTGGTGGATCTCGGCAACGGGCAGGTCGGCCTCCTCGCCCGTGTCAACAACCGTTACGTGTCCGCCGACGGCGCTGGCGCCAAGCCGCTGATCGCGGGCGCGGCGACCGCCAGCACCTGGGAGCGGTTCACAATGGTCCGCAGCAGCGACGGCACTGTCAGCTTCAAGGCCGCCGTCAACAACAAGTACGTGAGCGCGGACGGCGCGGGCAGCAAGCCACTGATCGCCAGCGGCCCGGTCATCAGCTCCTGGGAGAGGTTCACCCTCGGCTGAGCCCCTACCGCACTGTCGACGCCCGCCAGACCCTCGGGTCCGGCGGGCGTCGCTGTGCGGGGGCACAGTCAACGCCGCGACCAAGACCACAACGAGGCAGGTGGCCGTTTTGTCACCCGGGTCAGCGCCTCGCCTGTCGATCATGGAAGATCACCCGTATCTGACTCCCGGCGTCGCCGGATCCTCCTCATCTTCGAGGCCAGCATGCGTAAATCCTTCTTCGCCGCCTTGGCGACCGTCGTACTGACCGGTGGTGCTCTGGTGGGCACCGCGCTGCCCGCCCAGGCGGACGCTCCGACGACGCTCTACGTCCGGCAGAACTCCGCCACCGGCTGCTCCGACCAGTTCCCGGGGACCTTGGCGCAGCCGTTCTGCACCATCAGCGCCGCCGCCGCAGTGGTCACGGCCGGCCAGTCGGTGGACGTCGGCGGCGGTAACTACCGAGAGCGCGTCACGATCCCCACGTCCGGCACTCCTGAGCAGCCGGTCACCTTCTTCGCCAGTTCCGGGGCGACCCTGATCGGCGCGACGGCCGGCTTCGTGATCGACGGTCAGCACGATGTCGTACTCCAGAATCTCCGCGCCAACGGGTCGGCAAGCGCGCTTCCCGGCCTCGACCTGCGCAACTCCTCGCGGATCACCATCGAGGGCGGCACCTTCGCGATGGACACCTCCTCGACCGCACCCGCGGTCCAGTTGGTCGGCGTCACCACGTCCACACTGAGACGGTTCACCGTCAGCGGGTCGACGCTGACCGCCGGGGTCACCATCGACGCCGCGAGCAGCGACGTGCTGATCAAATCCGCGAACGTGTCCAGCAGCACCGCGTACCAGACACCCACCGGCAGCGTCGGCGTTCAGGTCGACGGCCCGCGAGTCAGCATCCTCGACAGCAGGGTCAGCGGCTTCACCGGAGCGGCAGTCGCCATCGGGGTGGGCGCGGTCGACACGGTGGTGGCCAACAACCAGATCGATGGTGGTCGCGGTCACGGGGTGCACAACAACGGTGGCACCGGCACGGCGATCGTCAACAACACCATCAAGGACCGCTGCCGCGACGGAATTCGGGTCGACGGAGCTTCGTCCGGCGTTTCAGTGCAGAACAACGTGCTGTTCACGAACGGCTTCTTCAGTCAGGGCTACTGCGACCCGGCGTTCCTCGACGGTGTCGAGATCGGCGTCTACGGCGGGGCCGTCGGGAAGACTGTGGTCGACTACAACAACGCCCACCACTACTACGGCAACTCCCCGCAGATCTACGCCTGGAACACCCGGATGAGCCTCGCCGCGTTCCGGGCCGCATCCGGCCAGGCCGCTCACGACCGCGAGACGGGGCAGGCCGGGTACAACATCGACTCGGCAAACTCGGCCGCCCCCGGCTACCCGACCCTCGACCGCGCCGGCTCGCCGCGCATCGACGACCCGAGCATGCCGAACACCGGTGCCGGTCCGGTCCCCTACGCCGACCGTGGTGCCGTGGAGACCGTCCGCGCCCCGGTGGTGTCGTTCGACGTCGTCCTGAATCTCCAGGCGCAGTCGGTGACCGTGGACGCGTCCGCCTCCACCCCCGGCCTCAACCCGATCGCGTCCTACTCGTTCTCGTTCGGCGACGGCAGCGTCGTCACCCAGACGAGCCCGATCGCCTCGCACACCTACGCGAACCCGGACCGCTACCAGATCACCGTCACCGTCACTGGCACCGACGGTCGGTCGGCGGCCCACAACAGGCAGATCAGCGTGCTGCGGCCGACCGGGACCGTGGGTCTGCGGGCCCTGTCGAACCGCCGCTACGTGAGTTACGAGACCGGCTTCGGGCTTCGACCGAACCAGGCCGAACCGACTACGATCGCGCAGTTCGACCTGGCGGACGCCGGCAACGGCAAGGTCGCCCTCTTCTCCCGGACGGCCGGGCGCTACGTCGCCATCTCCCAATTTGACCTCGCCACGTTGACAGCGGACAGCATGGTCGTGGACGTACGCGAGACGTTCACGCTGGTGCGCAACGCCGACGGCACCATCAGCCTCCAGGCCCCCATCACCAGCCAGTACGTGACCGCGGACGTCAACAGCGCCGCTCCGCTGAGTGCCAGCCGGCCCTCCATCGGCACCTGGGAGAAGTTCCTCCTGGTCGTCGTACCGGACGCGAACCGGTCCCTGAAGGCCCTGGTCAACGGTCGCTTCGTCAGCGCCGACGGCGCGGGAACCAAGCCGCTGATCGCGAGCGCGCCGACCGCTAGCAGTTGGGAGCGGTTCGACGTGGTGGATCTCGGCAACGGGCAGGTTGGGCTCCTCACCCGCGTCAACAACCACTTCGTGTCCGCCGACGGCGCAGGCAGCAAGCCGCTGATCGCGAACGCACCGACGGCCAGCACCTGGGAGCGGTTCACCCTGGTCCGCAACAGCGACGGCACCGTCAGCTTCAAGGCCGGCATCAACAACAAGTACGTCAGCGCGGACGGCGCGGGCAGCAAGCCACTGATCGCCAACGGCCCGGTCGTCAGCACCTGGGAGAAGTTCACCCTCGGCTGAGCCCAACCGCACTGTCGACGCCCGCCGGGGACCTTCGGGTCCGGCGGGCGTCGCCTTGCACACACCGGCGGAGTGGCCGTTTTGTCACTGCGGTCAGCGCCTCAATCGGCCGGTGATGCATGATCACCTTTATCTGACTCCCGGCGACCGCCGGCTCCTCCTCATCCCCGAGGCAAAGCATGGGCAAATCCCTCCTTTCCGGTCTCGCGACCGTCGTGCTGACCGGTGGTGCCCTGGTGGGCACCATCGTGCCGGCCCAGGCGGGCGCTCCGACGACGCTCTACGTCCGGCAGAACCCCGCCACCGGCTGCTCCGACCAGTTCCCGGGCACGTTGACGCAGCCGTTCTGCACCATCGGTGCCGCGGCTGCGGTGGTCACGGCCGGCCAGTCGGTGGACGTCGGCAGCGGCAACTACCGGGAACGCGTCACGATCCCCACGTCCGGCACGCCCGAGCAACCGGTCACCTTCTTCGCCAGTGGCGTGGCAACTCTGATCGGCGCGACCGCTGGCTTCGTGATCGACGGCCAGCACGATGTCGTACTCAAGAATCTGCGCACCATTGGGTCGACAAGCGTGCTGCCCGGCCTCGACCTGCGCAACTCCTCGCGGATCACCATCCAGGGCGGCAACTTCGCGATGGACACCTCCTCGACCGCGCCCGCCGTCCGGTTGGCCGGTGTCACCAGGTCGACATTGAAGCAGATCAACGCCAGCGGGCCGACCCTGAACGCTGGAATCATCATCGACGCCGCGAGCAGCGACGTGCTGGTCAGATCCGTGAACGTATTGAGCAGCGCCGGGTACCGGACACCCTCCGACGGCGTCGGCGTTCGGGTCGACGGGCCGAGAGTCAGCATCCTCGACAGCAAGGTCAGCGGTTTCACCGCAGCGGCAGTCGCCATCGGGGTGGGCGCGGTCGACACTGTGGTGGCCAACAACCAGATCGACGGTGGCCCCGGCCACGGCGTGCACAACAACGGTGCCGCCAACACGGCGATCACCAACAACACGATCCGCAACCGCTGCCGCGACGGGATCCGGGTCGACGGAACTTCGCCCGGCGTCTCCGTGCAGAACAACGTTCTCACCACGAACGGCTTCTTCAGCCAGGGCTACTGCGACCCGGCCTTTCTCGACGGTGTCGAGATCGGGGTTTACGGCGGGGCCGTCGGAAAGACCAAGGTCGACTACAACAACGCCCACCACTACTACAGCGACTCCCCGCAGATTTACGCCTTGAACACCCGGATGAGCCTCGCCGGTTTCCGGGCCGCGTCCGGGCAGGCCGCACACGACCGGGAGACGGGACAACCACGAGACGACATCGACTCGGCGAACTCCGCGGCCCCCGGGTTCCCGGCACTCGACCGCATCGGCACCCCGCGCATGGACGACCCGGCCGTGGCGAACACCGGTGCCGGCCCGACCACCTACGCCGACCGTGGCGCGGTGGAGACCATCAGGCCGCCGGCAGCGTCGTTCGGCGTCAGCATCGATCTCGGAGCGCTCTCGGTGAAGCTGGACGCCTCCGCGTCGAAGCCAGGCTTCCATCCGATCAAGTCCTACCGGTTCGAGTTCGGTGACGGGTCCGGGGTCACCCAGAGCACGCCGGTGGCCTCGCACACGTACGCCAAACCGGGCACCTACAGCCTCAGCGTCGAGGTGACCGGAACCGACGGTCGGACGAACACCAGCACCCAGCGGGTCAGCGTCCTGCGACGGACCGCGACGGTGGGTCTCCTCGCTCTCGCCAACCGCCGCTACGTCGACGGGTACGGCACGCCTACCGGTCTCGTGCCGAGCAGGCCCGAGTTCGGCCTCGCCACGCAGTTCGACCTCACCGACGCAGGCGGTGGCCAGGTCGCACTCTTCTCTTACGTCACGGGGCGGTACGTCAGCCGGACCTACAGCGGCGGCCCGGACTCGCTGCACGCCATGAGCCAGGTCGTGGACGCTCCGGAGCGGTTCAACATCAACCGGAACAGCGACGGCAGCGTCAGCCTCAAGGCCGACAACGGCCTGTACGTCACCGCCGATCCCAGCGGCGCCGTGCCGCTGGCCGCCACCCGACCGACGATCGGCACCTGGGAGAAGTTCCACCAGGTCAAGGCCACCGACGCCAACCGGACGTTGAAGGCGCGGGTCAACGGCCGCTACGTCAGCGCCGACGGCGCGGGCAGCAAGCCACTGATCGCCAACGGCCCGGCGGTCAGCCTCTGGGAGCGGTTCGACGTGGTGGATCTCGGCAACGGGCAGGTCACCCTCTTCGCCCACATCAACAGCCGCTTCGTGTCCGCCGACGGCGCAGGCGCCAAGCCGCTGATCGCGGGCGCGGCGACCGCCAGCACCTGGGAGCGGTTCACAATGGTCCGCAGCAGCGACGGCACAGTCAGCTTCAAGGCCGCTGTCAACAGCAAGTACGTCAGCGCCGACGGCGCAGGATCCAAGCCGCTGATCGCCAACGGCCCAACCATCAGCACCTGGGAGAAGTTCACCCTCGGCTGAGCCCCACCGCACGATCGACGCCCGCCGGGACCCTCGGGTCCGGCGGGCGTCGCCGTGCACGCTCCGCTCAGCGCTCCAGGATGGCGGTCACGCCCTGCCCACCGGCGGCGCAGATGGAGATCAGCCCACGCCCGCTGCCCCGCTCGGCCAGCAGCTTGGCCAGGGTCGCCACGATCCGGCCGCCGGTGGCGGCGAACGGGTGCCCGGCGGCCAGCGACGAACCGTTGACGTTGAGCCGGTCGGTGTCGATCGCGCCCAGCGGGGCGTCCAGGCCGAGCCGGTCCTTGGCGAACTCCGGCGACTCCCAGGCGGCGAGGGTGGCCAGCACCTGCGACGCGAACGCCTCGTGAATTTCGTAGTAGTCGAAGTCCTGCAACGTCAGCCCGGCGCGGGCCAGCATCCGGGGAACCGCGTACGCGGGTGCCATCAGCAACCCCTCGTCGCCGTGCACGAAGTCCACCGCCGCCGTCTCCGACCAGCTGAACCAGGCGAGCACGGGCAGGTGGTGCGCCGCCGCCCACTCCTCGCTGGCCAGCAGCACAGTGGACGCGCCGTCGGTGAGGGGTGACGAGTTGCCGGCCGTCATGGTGGCGTGCTCGGCGTCCGGGCCACGGGTGCCGAAGACCGGTTTCAGCGAGGCGAGCTTCTCCAGGCTGCTGTCCGGGCGCAGGTTCGCATCCCGGGTGAGCCCCAGGTACGGCGTCATCAGGTCGTCGAAGAAGCCCCTGTCGTACGCGGCGGCGAGGCGCTGGTGTGAGCGCAGCGCCAACTCGTCCTGGGAGCGCCGGTCGATCTGCCAGCGCACTGCGGTCCGGGCGGCGTGGTCGCCCATGGACAGGCCGGTACGCGGCTCGGCGTTGCGCGGGATCTCCGGCTTGAACGGCTGGGACGGGCGCAGCTTCGCCGCGATCTTGAGCCGTTCGCCCAGCGTACGGGCCGAGTTGAGCTTGAGCAGCGTGCGGCGCATCTCCTCGTTGACGGCGAGCGGGGCGTCGGAGGTGGTGTCGACACCGCCGGCGATGCCCACGTCGAGCTGGCCGAGGGCGATCTTGTTGGCGACCAGGATGGTCGCCTCCAGGCCGGTGCCGCAGGCCTGCTGGATGTCGTACGCCGGGGTGTGTGGGTCGAGTCGGGAGCCGAGGACCACCTCGCGGGTGAGGTTGAAGTCGCGGGAGTGCTTGAGCACCGCACCGGTGACCACCTCGCCGATGCGCTGCCCGGCCAGCCCGTAGCGGGCGATCAGGCCGTCGAGCGCCGCGCCGAGCAGGTCCGCGTTCGACGCGTCCGCGTAGCGGGAATTGGAGCGGGCGAAGGGGATGCGGTTGCCCCCGATGACCGCGACCCGCCGGATGCTCTGCACGATCCGCCTCCTCGACATGTGTTGCTCAAACCCTACTCGCCAGTAGGCTACGCCCATGACCGACAGGTACGCGAGCTTCGTCCAATCGGCCGCCGGCCGCGCGCTGGTCAAGCGCCTCGGGCTGCCCGACCCGCCCCGACTGCGCCGGCACCACCCCGGCGACCCGCTGCTGGCCGGCCCGGCCCTGCTCGGCGCGGCCACCGGCGGCCGGCTCGCCGAGCCGGTTGCCAAGATCCTCACCAGCGCCGGGGTCGAGCTGGTCGACCCTGCCGGGGCCAACCCGCAGCGGTACGGGGCACTGCTCTTCGACGCCACCGGGCTCATCGACTCGACCGACCTGCGCCAGCTCTACGACTTCTTTCACCCGCAGGCCCGGGCCGTGCTGCCCAGCGGTCGGGTGATCGTGCTGGGCACCTCGCCACAGGAGTGCCCGACACCCCGCGAGGCGACCGCCCAACGCGCCCTCGAAGGGCTGGTCCGCAGCATCGGCAAGGAGTTCGGCCGGGGTACCACCGCGCAACTCGTCTACGTGAGCGGTGACGCGTCGGACGACCCGGTCCACTCGGCTGGCACCATCACGAGCCTCGAGTCGACTCTCCGGTTCCTGCTGTCCGGCCGGTCCGCGTACGTGTCGGGGCAGGTCATCCGGGTCGGCCCCGGCGCGGCGAGCGGCCCCGCCGACTGGGACCGCCCGCTGGACGGGCAGGTCGTGCTGGTCACCGGCGCCGCACGGGGCATCGGCGCAGCGCTGGCGAGGGTGCTCTCCCGCGACGGCGCGAAGGTGGTGGCCCTGGACATCCCGGCCGCCGGTGACGCGCTCGCCGCGGTGGCGAACGACATCGGTGGCACCGCCGTCCAACTCGACCTGACCGCGCCGGACGCGCCGACCCGACTCGCCGAGCACCTGGCCAGCCGGCACGGCCGGGTCGACGTGGTGGTGCACAACGCCGGGATCACCCGGGACAAGACGCTCGGCAGGATGGACGCCGACCGGTGGGACCAGGTGATCGACGTCAACCTCTCCAGCCAGGAGCGGATCAACGACGTACTGCTGGCGCGGGAGCTGATCCCGGCCGGCGGGCGGATCATCTCGGTCTCGTCGATCGCTGGGATCGCCGGCAACCGGGGGCAGACGAACTACGCCACCAGCAAGGCCGGCGTGATCGGGCTGGTCGACTCACTCGCGCCGGCCCTGCGGCAGCACGGGATCAGCGTCAACGCGGTGGCCCCCGGCTTCATCGAGACCCGGCTGACCGCGCGCATCCCGCTGGTGGTCCGCGAGGCGGGGCGGCGGATGAACAGCCTGGCCCAGGGCGGGTTGCCGGTGGACGTGGCCGAGACGATCGGCTGGCTGGCCTGGCCAGCCAGCGGCGCGGTCAGCGGAAACGTGGTCCGGGTCTGCGGCCAGAGCCTGCTGGGGGCGTGATGGGCGCGGGGCCGGAGAGGGGCGGCCGCAGCCTGGTCGAGCTGCCCAGGATGCCGGCGGTCGGGGCGCTGCACCGACGGGCGTTGCTCGGCGCGCTACCGGGCCTCGGGGGTGGGCGGCGCGGGCCCGACCTGCCGGCTGTCGAGTTGACAGTGGGCGGGGTGAGCGTCGACCGGGCGCGGCTGGCCGACTACGACCGGGTCTGCGGGTTCCGGCTCACCGATCGGCTGCCCGCGACGTTTCCCCACGTCATGGGCTTTCCACTGGCCCTGCGCCTGATGACCGCGCCGGACTTCCCCCTCCCGCTGATCGGCCTGGTGCACGTCGGCAACCGGATCACCACGCACCGCCCGATCACCGCCGACGAGACCCTCGACTTCACCACGTACGCGGAGAACCTGCGCCCCCACGACCGGGGGCGGCAGGTGGACATGGTGCTGGTCGGCTCCGTCGACGGGACCGAGGTGTGGCGCGGCGTCTCGACGTACCTCGGTCGGGAGCGCAAGCCGGGCGGACGTGAGCCCGGCGAGCGGCCTGCCGCGCCGACGGCCACCGCCCGCTGGCGGGTCGAACCGCGCATCGGTATGGAGTACGCGCGGGTCTCCGGCGACCACAACCCGATCCACACCTCCCGGCTCGGGGCGCGGCTGTTCGGCTTCCACCGGCCGATCGCGCACGGCATGTGGAGCAAGGCGCGCTGCCTGGCCGCGCTGGAGGCCCGGCTGCCGGACGCGTACACGGTCGAGGTCGCCTTCAAGCTGCCCGTGCCGCTGCCGAGCACCGTGAGCTTCGCGCTCCTGCCGGACGGCGGGTTCGCCCTGCACGACTCCCGGGGCCGACCCCACCTGACGGGCTTCGTGCGCTGAGCGCACAGCACCGCACCGCGCGCTGAGCGCACCGCACCGTCTCGTGCGCTGAGTTGGTCCGGCCCTTGGCAGGCGCGCACTTCTGCGCTAAGTTGTTCTCACAGCGAGATGTTCTCAGAGTGAGAGAGACGCGATGAACGAGCAGGAGTTCCTGGCCGCGTACGACCCCCGGGCCTATCCGTCGGTCGCGGTGACAGTCGACGTGGTGGCGCTGACCATCCGCGACGGCGCACTGCACCTGCTGCTGATCCGGCGGGGCGAGGCACCCTTCGCGGGGCACTGGGCGCTGCCCGGAGGCTTCGTCCTCCCCGACGAGGACCTGACCGCTGGCGCCCGACGGGAGCTGGCCGAGGAGACCGGGCTCGGCGGCGAGGCGCTGCGCCGCGTACACCTGGAGCAGTTGGGCAGCTACGGCGCTCCCGACCGTGACCCGCGCATGCGGGTCGTCTCGATCGCCCACCTCGCGTTCGCCCCCGACCTGCCGGACCCGGCCGCCGGCAGCGACGCCGACGATGCGATCTGGCTCCCGGTGACCGCGTTGACCAGCCGACAGCTCGCCTTCGACCACGGCCGGATCATCGACGACGCGTTGGAACGGGCCCGCTCCAAGCTGGAGTACACCCCGCTCGCCACCCGCTTCCTCGCCGCCGAGTTCACGATCAGCGAACTGCGCGCCGTCTACGAGACGGTCTGGGGGCACCCGCTGCACGCCGGCAACTTCCACCGCAAGGTGCTCTCCGTGCCAGGCTTCGTGGAGAGCACCGGTGCCAGCACCGAGCGCGGCGGTGCCCGCGGCGGCCCGCGCGCCCGCCTCTACCGGGCCGGCGACGCCCGCCTGCTGCACCCGGCGCTGCTGCGCCCCGCGCGCGAGGAGACGGTGCGGTGAGGGCCACGGAGGCCATCCGCCTGGTCGCGGCCGCCCGCACCGACGCGGACCTGTTCGGCGCCGACCAGCCGGCCCACCGCTACCGCGAGCTGGTAGCGGCCCTGCACCCCGACCGCCTGCCGACCAACCCGGCGGTACGCGCCGAAGCCCTCGACGCGTTCATCCACGTCACCACCCGGTGGCAGGCACGGCAGACCACAGTCCTCGGCGACTACCGGCTCGGCGCGCCGGCCCACTCGGGTGACCTGGCCGACCTCTACGACGTCGGCGACGACCGGCTGCTGAAGCTCCCCCGACGGCCGACCGACAACGACCTGATGGCCCGCGAGGCGCACGCCCTGCGCACCATCGCCGAGCGCGGCGACCCGCGCTACCTGCCGTACGTGCCCCGGCTGGTCGACGAGTTCCGGCACCGCGACGCCAGCACCGGAGCGGAACGGCGGATCAACGTGCTCGCCACCGCACCCGGCCTGCACGACCTTGAGGAGGTGCGGCGCGCGTACCCCGACGGGCTGGACGCCAGGGATGTCGCCTGGATGTGGCGGCGTCTGCTGGTGGTGCTCGGCCTGGCCCACCGGGCGGGCGTGGTGCACGGCGCGGTAGTGCCCCGACACGTGCTGATCGAGCCGGACGCCCACGGCGTGGTGCTGATCGACTGGTGCTTTTCCGCGGCTGTCGGCAGCACCATCCCGGCGGTCGTACCCGGCCACGGCTGGGACCCGGAGGAAGTCATCAAGAAGCAGCGGTGCGGCCCAGGCACCGACATCGCGATGGCCAGCCACTGCATGAGCTGGCTGATGGGGCCGCGCGCACCCCGCGAGCTGCACACCTTCGCGCAGGGCTGCCGGCAGCGGTCCCTGGACGCCCGGCCCGACGACGCCTGGCGCCTGCTGCGCGAGCTCGACCAGGTGCTGGACCGGCTCTACGGGCCACGCACCTTCCGACCCTTCACCCTCACCCCCTAAGGAGCTGTCATGGGCAGTGGAATCTGGTCCACCGACGTGTACGACGCCGCCGACCGCTACCGCCGGTCCACCGGCAGGAGCGCCTTCTCCTACAGCGACAGCGGGGCGCGCACTGTGCACCCCGCGCTCGACCCCAGGGACACGACCCGGGAGAGCCGCGACTCCGACGAGCACCCCCGGTCGACGCCCGTCGCGGTGCTCTTCGACGTGACCGGCTCGATGCGCACCGTGCCGCGGGTCCTGCAGACCAAGCTGCCGCAACTGCTCGGGCTGCTGCAACGGCAGGGCTACGCCAGCGACCCGCAGATCATGTTCGGTGCCATCGGCGACGCCACCTGCGACCGGGTGCCGTTGCAGGTGGGCCAGTTCGAGTCGGACAACCGGATGGACGACGACCTCGGCCGGATCGTCCTCGAAGGCGGTGGCGGCGGGCAGATGAGCGAGTCGTACGAACTGGCCATGTACTTCATGGCCCGGCACACCGTCACCGACAACTGGGAGAAGCGCGGCCGACGCGGTTACCTGTTCATCATCGGCGACGAGCTGGCGTACCAGCGGGTGAAGGCCCGGGAGGTGGCCGGCCTGATCGGGGACGACCTCTCCGAGGACGTGCCGCTGCGGCAGGTGGTCGACGAGGTGACCCGCCGCTGGGACACCTACTACCTGCTCCCCACCGGCAGCCACTACGCCGGCAACGCGAAGGTGCTCGACTTCTGGCGGGACCTGTTCGGGCAGAACGCCGTGGTGCTCGACGACCTCGACGCGGTCTGCGAGACCATCGCGCTCACCATCGGCCTCGGCGAACAGGCCATCAACCTGGACGAGGGCCTACGCGACCTGGACCGTGCCGGCTCCGGCGCCACCGGGACCGTGTCGAAGGCGCTGGCCCGCCTCGGCCGGGAACGGCGGGCCGAGGTGTCGACGCTGCCGACGTTCACCGACACGGCCAGCGGGGTGACCCGGCTGTGAACCACGTGGCGGTGGTCGACCTCGGCTACGGCGACGCCGGCAAGGGCACTGTCGTGGACTGGCTCTGCGCCACCCGTACCGTGCACACCGTGGTCCGCTTCAACGGGGGCGCGCAGGCGGCACACAACGTCGTGCTGCGCGACGGGCGGCACCACACGTTCGCACAGTTCGGCGCCGGCACCTTCCATCCCGGTGTGCGTACGCACCTGTCCCGGCACGTGGTGGTGGACCCGCTGGCGATGGCCGCCGAGGCCGACCACCTCGCCACTGTCGGGGTGCCCGACGCGCTCGACCGGCTGACAGTCGACGGGGACGCACTGCTCGCCACCCCGTACCACCGGGCCGCCAACCGGGCCCGCGAGATCGCCCGGGGAGCCGACCGGCACGGCTCCTGCGGGCTGGGGGTGGGCGAGGCCGTCGCGTACGGTCTCGCCCACCCCGACGACGCGCCCCGGGTCGCCGACTGCCACCACCCGGCACTGCTGCGCCGCAGGCTGACCACACTGCGGGACCGGCTGACAGCCGAGCTGGGCCCGCTGGACGCGCCACCGGTCGAGGACTGCCTGCCCGCGTTCACCGGCTTCGCCGGGCGGGTCGCGATCGTGGACGGGAGCTGGCTGGCCCTGGCGCTGCGCACCGGGGCCTGCGTCTTCGAGGGTGCGCAGGGGGTGCTGCTCGACGAGTGGCACGGCTTCCACCCGTACACGACGTGGAGCACCACCACGTTCGCCAACGTCGACAGCCTCCTCGCCGAGGCGGGCCGGCCCGGCGACGTGACCCGGATCGGGGTGCTCCGGGTGGTCACCACCCGGCACGGGCACGGTCCGTTGGTGACCGAGGACCCGAGCCTGCCGTTCGTCGACGCGCACAACGCCACGAACCCGTGGCAGGGCCGGTTCCGGTTCGGCCACTTCGACGCGGTCGCCCACCGGTACGCCCTCGCCGCGGCCGGCGGCGTCGACGGCCTGGCAGTGACCCACCTCGACCTGGCCGGCCCCGACCTGCGGATCTGCCGCCGCTACGACACCACCGACCGGCTCACCCCGGGCCCGCCCGGCGACCTGGACCGGCAGGCCGCGCTCACCGCCCGCCTGCTGCGCTCCCGCCCGGTGTACGACGACCCGCCAACGGACTGGGCACAGGCGGTGAGCACAGAATTGGACGTACCTGTGGTGCTGACCTCGCAAGGCCCCACCGCCGACGACAAGACCCCACACGGCCCGCTGCTCACCCCGCCAGCCCTGACCCACTCAGCCTGACCCACCCCACCCCGCCCCGCCCCACCCCGCCCGGCCCCACCCCGCCCCGCCCCACCCCGCCGCAACCCGCCGCAACCCGCCGATCTTGCAGTTTCGGTTGTTGTTCTGCGGCTTTTGCAGGGATTGGCGCGGACCCAAAGTGCAAGATCGGCACGGGGAGAGGTGGGGTTATCCCGCGGCTTCGGCCACCGGGCGGGTCGCACCCGGCGAGCATGGGGGCATGGATTCCGCGCTCGACCTGCTCCGACAGCTGGTCACCTCACCGTGGGTGTACCTGCTGATCTTCGGGCTCACGGCGGTCGACGCGTTCTTCCCGGCCGTACCCGGCGAGGCGGCCGTCATCACCGCCGCCGTGCTCTCCACCAGCGGAAATCCCAAGCTGGCGGCGGTTGTCGCCGCCGCTGCGGTGGGCGCCTGCGCCGGTGACCACGTCTCGTACGCCATCGGGCGCGGTGGCGGCGCGAGACGCCTCGCCGGGTTTCCCGACGGCAGCCGCCGACGAGCCAGCTCGGAGTGGGCCCGGCGCGCGCTGAACCGGCGCGGCGGGCTGATCCTGACCACCTCCCGGTATCTGCCGGGCGGGCGGACCGCCGTCACCCTCACCATGGGCGCGGTGCGCTATCCCCGCCGGTCGTTCCTGCTGTACGACGCGATAGCGGCGGTCACCTGGGCCCTGTACTGCGGGCTGCTCGGCTACTTCGGTGGGCTGGCCTTCGAACGGCACCCCGTCAAGGGTGTCCTCGCCGGGATCGGCCTGTCGGTGATCGTCACGCTGGGCATCGAGGGCGTCCGTTGGCTGCGCCACCGGGCCCGCCGCCGCGCCGCCGCCACCACCGACCGGGCCGGCTCGACCTGACACCCGTCACAGCAGGTCGGCGTCGTACACCAGGATGGCCAACTGCACCCGGTTGCCCGCGTGGAGTTTCGCCAGCGCCCGGCTGACGTGTGCCTTGACGGTGGCCTCGCTCATCGTCAGCCGCCGGGCGATCTCCGCGTTGCCGTGCCCGCGCGCCACCTCCCGGACGATCGCCAACTCCCGCCCGGTCAGCGGTGCGAGCCGCTCACGGGCCGCGTCCCGGCGGGCCGGACCACGCTCGGCGAACGAGCTGATCAGGCGCCGGGTCACCGTCGGGGCGAGCATCGCGTTGCCGGCGGCCACCGTCCGAACGGCGGCGGCCAACTCGCGGGGCGGGGTGTCCTTGAGCAGGAAGCCGACAGCGCCGGCCCGCAGCGCCCGGTGCACGTACTCGTCGAGGTCGAAGGTGGTCAACATGATCACCTTCGGGCCGACGGCGACCACCGCGGGCGCGACGGTCAGCCCGTCAACGCCCGGCATCCGCACGTCGAGCAGTACCACGTCGGGGCGTAACCGCTGGGCCTGATCCAGCGCGCCAGCGCCGTCAGCTGCCTCACCGACGACAGTGATGTCCTCCGCCGCCTCAAGGATCAGCCGCAGCCCGGCCCGAACAAGCTGCTCGTCGTCGACCACCACCACCCGGATCACGCCGCACCCGCCAGCGGGATCAGGGCCCGGACCAGGAAGCCGCCGTCCACGGGAGCTGCCTCCAACCGGCCGCCGAGCAGCTCCACCCGCTCACGCAGCCCGAGCAGACCCTGCCCGGCACCCGGCAGCCCCGACCCGCCCTCGGACGGGCCGTTGCGGATCAGCACCTCCAGCCCGTCGGGCAGGTAGCGCAGGCAGACAGTCGTCTCGGCGTCGGCCGCGTGCTTACGCACGTTGGTCAACGCCTCACGGACAACCCGGTACGCGGTACGGCCCAGCGTCGCCGGAAGTGCCGTCGGCACACCTTCGTCCTGCCGGGACACCCGCAGACCGGCGGCGCGGGACTCCCCGATCAACTCGTCCAACGTGTCGAGCCCCCGCTCCGGCGTCACGGCCGGGTCGGCCTGGCGCAGCACACCCAGCACCTCGCGCAGGTCGGTGAGCGCCTGCCGGCCGGTGGTCCGGATCAGCGCGGCGGCCTCGACGGTCGCCGGGTCGACGGCTGTCACCTCCAGCGCCCCGGCATGCACCACCATCAACGAGACCCGGTGTGCCACCACGTCGTGCATCTCCCGGGCGATCCGGGTCCGTTCCTCGGCCCGGACCCGGTCGGCGCGGGCCTCCTGCTCGCGTTCCAGCCGCTCGGCCCGGTCCCGCAGAGCGGCGAGCGTGTCCTGACGGGCCCGCACCCAGAGACCGAAGACCAACGGAAGCCCCACCAGGCAGGCGGCGAGGAGCAGCACGTTGCCGGTGCTGGCGGTGGTGATCCGGCGTACGCCACCCACTGCCAGCCCGACCAGCACCCCGCCGGTCAGCACCACTGCCACACCGGCGAGGTAGCCGGCGAGTTGGCGACCGCGCAACCGCAGACCCGCCTGGTACGAGGCCAGCACCCCGGCCGCCGCCGCGGCGAGCACCAACCAGCCGACCGCCGCGGCCAGGAACAACGGCCAGCGGCGGGACCGGATCGTGGCGGCGGCCCACGCCGAGCCCAGTGCGATCAGCAGCACGACAGCGCTCGGCAGCGGCGAGCGGACCCCGATGTCACCGGTCGCGCTGGCCCACACGGCCACGGCGACCAGGACGGCGAGCAGCAGCGGGGCGTACCGATGGACGACCCGCCGGGGGGCGACGGCGCTGGAGGCCACGCAGCGAGCCTAGAGCGCAGCCGACGGATCGGGTCGCCCCGCAACGCCGTACCCGGGTGAGGTGGGGGATGACCCCTATGCGCAGTCCGGGCCGGCCGCTACCTAAGTAGTGCCGCCCACCTGACCACTGGCCGATGTCGGGAGCCGCCGCCCCGACCAGCATCAGGATCATGGATCTGCTCGACCTGCTGCACGACACGATGTCCTCGCCCTGGGTGTACCTGGCGATCTTCGCGATCGCGGTGCTCGACGGCTTCTTCCCGGTGGTACCGAGCGAGACGGCGGTGATCACCGCAGGGGTGTTCGCGGCCTCCGGTGCGCCGTACCTTCCTGCGGTGATCCTGGTGGCCGCGAGCGGGGCGCTGATCGGCGATCACATCTCGTACGCCATCGGTCGGGGCGGTGGCACCCGCCTACTCGACCGGCTGCCAGCCGAGGGCCGGCGCAGGGCCGCCATCGAGTGGGCCCGTCGAGGGATCGCCACCCGGGGCGGCCTCATCCTCACCGTGGCCCGTTATGTGCCGGGCGGCCGGACGGCGGTCACCCTCACCATGGGCGCTGTGCGCTATCCCCGACGGCGGTTCCTGGCCTTCGACGCCCTCGCCGCCGGCTCGTGGGGTCTCTACTCCGGGCTGGTGGGCTACCTCGGCGGAATGGCCTTCGAGCAGGACCCGCTGCGCGGTCTCCTGCTTGGTCTGGGCCTCGCCCTGGGCGTGACCACCATCGTCGAGGTGGTTCGCTGGCTGGGCCGGCGTCGCCGATCCGCGGGGTCGGCGTCGGCGACCGAACCTGTGCGCCGGGTGCCGGTGCGCTGACCTCGGGGGCTGCCGGGGCCGGGCGCTGACCTCGGGGCGGTCAGTCGGCGGCCGGGCGCCAGACGACGCCGTGCAGCAGTTGGGCGGCACCGAGCCAGGCCACGTTCATCATCCGGGTGGCGGTCTTCTCCGGGTCGGCCTCCGGGTGGTCCGCGAGCCAGTCGGCAAGCGACTCGGTCGCGCCGACCAGGGCGTACGCGACGACCTCCAGGTCGACGGCGGCGATCTCCCGGCCCTCGGCGCGCAGGGCGTGGTCGAGCATCCCGGCGACCACCTCGACCAGCCGGGCCCGCATGGTGGCCAACTCGCCAGCGAACGGCTGCTCACCCCGGGCCTGCCGGTAGAGCACCGCCCAGCCGTCGCGGTGCGCGCCCACGAAGCCGAAGAACGCCCGCAGCCCGCGCCAGAGCCGCTCGTCGGCCGGCAGGTCGGGAGCCGCCGCCCCGGCGATGGCCTGCATCATCCGGGTGCCCTCCCGGTGCAGACAGGCGACGAAGAGCTCCTCCTTGGTGCCGAGGTACGCGTACACCATGGGTTTGGAGATGCCGGCGTCCTCGGCGATCTCGTCCATGCTGGCGGCGTGGAAGCCACGTCGGGAGAAGACCTTGACGGCCGCGTCGAGCATCTGCTGCTCGCGGACGGCGCGAGGCAGGCGCTTGAAGGCGGGGACGCTGGACACCTTGCGAGCATACCTACTCGTGCGTAGGGTTACGCGCGAGTAGCCAATCTTCCGGAAGGCGCACCTGATGACTGACTTCGACCCGGCCACCTTCGCGAATGTCGGCCCCAAGGAGTTCGCCCAGCTGGTCAAGTCCACCCCGGACGACAAGATCGCCCAGGTGATGTCCGGTGACATGCGGGACAAGGTCCTCGGCGAGGTGTTCGGTCGGATGCCGTCGCTGTTCCGCGCGGACCGGGCCGGTTCCACCAACGCGGTCATCCACTGGATCATCACCGGTCGTCCCGACGGCGGCAGCGACACCTACGAGGTGGCCATCGCCGACGGCACCTGCGTCGTGAACCAGACCCCGCAGCACGACCCGAAGCTGAGCCTCACCATGGGCCCGGTCGAGTTCCTGAAGATCGTCTCCGGTGGCGCCAACCCGGTGATGATGTTCATGACCGGCAAGTTGAAGGCGAAGGGCGACCTGGGCCTCGCCGCCAACATCGCCAACCTGTTCGACATCCCCAAGGCCTGACATGGCTGAGTTCTCGCTCGACCTGAACGAGGAACAGCGGGATCTACGCGACTGGGTGCACGGCTTCGCCGCCGAGGTCGTGCGCCCGGCCGCCGCCGAGTGGGACGAGCGCGAGGACACCCCGTGGCCGGTGATCCAGGAAGCCGCCAAGGTCGGCCTCTACGGCTTCGAGTTCCTCGCCACCTGCTGGGCCGACCCGACCGGGCTCTCCCTGCCGATCGCCAGCGAGGAACTCTTCTGGGGTGACGCCGGCATCGGCATGAGCATCTTCGGCACCTCACTCGCCGTCGCCGCCATCTACGGCGCCGGCACCCCGGACCAGATGGTCGAATGGGTGCCGCAGTGCTTCGGCGACGTCGACTCGCCGGCCGTCGCCGCCTTCTGCACCAGCGAGCCGGAAGCCGGCTCCGACGTCGGCGCGATGCGCACCCGGGCCGTCTACGACGAGGCCACCGACGAGTGGGTGCTCACCGGTCAGAAGGCGTACGCCACGAACGGCGGAATCGCCGGAGTGCACGTGGTCACCGCCTCCGTCGACCCCGCGCTCGGCTCCCGGGGTCAGGCGGCGTTCGTCGTACCGCCGGGCACCCCCGGCCTGGCCGCCACCCGCAAGCTGCGCAAACTCGGCCTCCGCGCGTCGCACACCGCCGACGTCTTCCTCGACGGGGTACGCGTACCCGGCCGCTGCCTGCTCGGCGGACGGGACGCCCTGCTGGAACGCCTGGACCGGGCTCGCTCCGGTCAGCGGGCCACCGGGCAGGCCGCGATGCGCACCTTCGAGCTGTCCCGACCCACAGTCGGCGCCCAGGCGCTCGGCGTGGCCCGGGCCGCCTACGAGTACGCGCTCGACTACGCGAAGGACCGGGTCCAGTTCGGACGCCCGATCATCGAGAACCAGGCGGTCGCGTTCGCGCTGGCCGACATGCGGATGGAGATCGACGCGGCGCGGCTGCTGGTCTGGCGGGCCTCGTGGATGGGCCGCAACAACCGCCCGTTCACAGCTGGCGAAGGATCGATGTCCAAGCTCAAGGCCGGCGAGGTGGCCGTGTCGGTCACCGAGAAGGCCGTGCAACTGCTCGGCGGAGCCGGCTTCCTGCGTGACCACCCGGTCGAGCGTTGGTACCGGGACGCCAAGATCTACACCATCTTCGAGGGCACCTCGGAAATCCAACGACTGGTCATCTCCCGGGCGATCTCCGGGATGCAGATCCGCTGACCGACCGGCGCCCTGCGGCTCGGGGGTGCCCAACGGCCGGCCGGCCCGGGGGCGGGCGGTCCCTGCTCCGGCCGGCCGCGCCGCACGCCGCCGCGCACCGCAGCCGGAATCCACGATCTGTGCCGTCTTCGTCACCCCACGCCGACGCGGACTGGGCCTTCCGCAGCGCCCAGTGCATGATCAAGGAAAGAAGCCCTGATGGACGGGGGAACCAGTCGCCCGTCCGCGCACCGCCCGTAGGAGGTCTGCGGCATGGACCTGCCGTTCTTCGTCGCCACGCTGACTCGTCGCGGGCTGCTCATGCCGGGCAGCCCGATCCGGATCACCTCTCAGCTCAACGCGTTGCGCACCTGGGGGTGGAGCCTGGCCGGCGAACTACGCCAGGCAGCCGCCCGCGACCCCGGCCGGCTGGCGGTCATCGACGAGGACGGCACCGAGCTGACCTACCAGGACCTCCTCGACCGGGCCGAACGGATGGCCCGGTCGATGCGGGCCGGGCTCGGCGTACAGGCCGGCGACCGGATCGGCGTGCTCTGCCGCAACCACCACGGGCTGATCGAGACGATCGTCGCAGCCAACCTGCTGGGTGTGGACGCGGTCCTGGTCAACACCGGGCTCTCCACCGCCCAACTGGTCACCGTCGCCGAGGAGCAGCAACTCCGGCTGCTGGTCCACGACGACGAGTTCGCCGAGCGGGTCCTCGGCCTCCCCGCCGAACTGCCCCGCCTCGACGAACGCGCCCGCGAGGAGTTGGTCGCCGGGGCCCTCCCGGGCGAGCTGCACCCTCCGGAGCGCGACGGCAGGATCATCGTGCTCACCTCGGGCACCACCGGGGCACCCAAGGGCGCCCGACGACCCACGCCCAGCGGTTTCGGCCCGCTGGTGTCCATCATCGATCGCATCCCGCTGCACACCCGCGACCGGGTAATGATCACGGCGCCGATCTTCCACACCTGGGGCTTCGCCGCCCTCCAGGTCTGTTTCGCGCTACGGGCCACCATCGTGCTGCAGCGCCGCTTCGACCCGGCCGCCACGCTCACCGCGCTGCACCAACACCGGTGCGACGCGCTCTTCGCCGTACCCGTGATGGTGCAGCGACTGCTGGAGGTGCCCGCGCCAGACCCGCGCCCGCCACTCAAGGTCGTCGCCGTCAGCGGTTCGGCGCTGCCTGGTGGGCTCGCCCCGAAGTTCATGGACGTCTACGGAGACGTCCTCTACAACCTCTACGGCTCCACCGAGGTCTCCTGGGCCTCCATCGCCGGTCCCCAGGATCTGCGCGAGGCACCCACGACGGCAGGCCGACCACCACACGGAACCCGGCTGGAGTTGCTCGACGACAACGGCCAGCCGGTCGCGAACGGACAGGTCGGGCGGATCTTCGTCGGCAACGAGATGCTCTTCGAGGGGTACACCTCAGGTGCCAACCGGGAGACCCGCGACGGGCTGCTCGACACCGGTGACCTCGGCCGACTCAACCCCGACGGGCTGCTCTTCGTCGACGGCCGGGCCGACGACATGATCGTCTCCGGTGGTGAGAACGTCTTCCCGTCCGAGGTGGAGGATCTGCTCGCCCAACTGCCACAGGTCCGCGAAGCGGCCGTGATCGGCGTGCCCGACCCCGAGTACGGCCAGCGACTGTCCGCGTTCCTCGCCCTGCACCCCAACGAGACGCTCGACCCCGAGGCGGTACGCGAGTACGTCCGGCACTACCTGGCCCGATTCTCCGTCCCCCGAGACGTGATCTTCGTGAAGTACCTGCCCCGGAACGCCACCGGCAAGGTGCTCAGCCGGGAGCTACGCCGCTACTACGGCTGACCGCCCCGAAACCGTCAGCGAAAGCCGACGAGTTCCGGGGCGGTTACCGCCCCCGTCAGTCGACCATCAGCGAAGGCCGCCAGTCCGGCTTGGCCTCGGCGAGGTCGAGGCGCTGGAACAAACCCTTCGTGCCCTGCTCATCGAGCGTTCCGCTGTGTGCGTCGATCTTGACCACCATCCCCCGTACGTCGAGCACCTCCAGCGTCTCCGACGAACTCGGATCAGCGGCAGCGGAGAAGGACGCCTGATGACCGTCGACTGTGGTGTTCGGCGGCCGGAAGAATTCCTTACCTTTCAACTCGGCCCGAACCTTGTCGGTCATCTCGACGTACGGAAAGAAGCCGACGTCCACCGTCTTCGCCCGCTGCCTACCGGGATCCGCCGTGGAGGGTTCGGCGCTGTACGTGACGCCGGCATACCACCGCCAGCCGTCCGGGGTGAGCGGCCCGGAGACGTCAGTCTGGATCGGCCGCACCTTCTGCGGCACCCCCTTCACCTGGGCCGGCATCCGCACCAGCTCGGTCGTACCGAACCTGAGCCTCTGCGCCACGTGCAGGGCGATCTCGCGGGCATCCTGCCCCGCCGCCCAGGGTGAGACATCGACAGCGGCCCAGCCGTCCGGGGCGTACTGCCAGCGGAGGGAGAGCCGGTCAGTGCCGTCGACGTCGTACTGGATGAAGGTCGCCGATGTGCCCCGCACATCTGGCGCGGGCGCCTTACTCAGGGTGGGTGCCCGTTGGTCGATGCCCATGACCTGCGGCGCGGGCGGCGTCACCCCCTGCGGGTGGAGACTGACCGCAACCCCTGCCCAGTTGGGGTTCGGCGAGTCGGCGGCGTGCGCGATCAGGACGACACCCGGCCCGCTCAGCAGCAGACCCGACTGATACTGCAAGCTGTCCAGACCCGACGGCAACCAACCGAACCGAACGTACTGAACGGTCGGATCGATCGTCTCCAGCGCAGCCGGGATCCGGGACGTGTCGGGTGACGGCACCTCCCCGGTGTACGGCTCCAACGGCGCCAGCGCACCGACCATCTCCAGCGACGGCGGCGACGACCCGTCCGGCGCGACCAGGCCCGGCACCGTGACCGCGCCGACGGCAACCGCGACCACCGCCAGCGCGGCACCCGCGCCCCGTGCGTACCAGCGCTGCCGCCGCCCGACGGTCATCGCCCGTTCGATGTTCACAACGACCGACGGTGTCTCGGCCGCCTCGACCTCGGCGCGCATCAACCGCGCCACATCCGTGTCATCCATCATCGTCAACCTCCGTGGGCCAACACACTGGTCGGCGTACCACTCGCCATGCCGGTCTGCATGGTGGTCGGCACGTCATCTCGGGCGGGGGCGAGCAGGCCTCGCAGCGTCGCCAGCCCCTTGGCGGTCTGGCTCTTGACGGTGCCCGGCGCGCAGCCGAGCGCCTGCGCCGTCTCCTCCACCGTCAGGTCCTGAAAGAACCGCAGCACCAGGACAGCGCGCTGGCGAGGCGCGACCTGGCGCAGCGCCGCCACGAGATCGAGCCGTTCAGCGGCGTCCGGGGCGGTCGGTGCGGGCCGCTCCGGTAGCAGGTCGGTGAGCCGCACCCGCGCCCAGCCGCGTCGCCGCTCGTCGATCAACCGTCGCATCAGCATCGTCCGCACCAGTGCGTTCAGGTTGCCGGCCCGCCGTGCCCGGGACCAGTTGCGGTACAGCTCGGTGAGCACCCGCTGCACGATGTCGTCGCCCTGGTGCCAGTCACCGCTCATCAGGTACGCCGTCCGCCGCCACTGCGGCAGACCAACCCGAACGCACTCGGTGTACTCGGCATCGGCCGCTGCCCTCTCGGCCGATGTCCGGCTCAGCGGCATCCTCGGACCTGTCCTCCCACCGGCCACCAACAGCACGGCGATCGTCCGCAAACCCGCATCTCCACTCCTCGCGTCGCTGTGCCTCCGACACCGCTAAGTCGTGGCCGGAGCAACGCCGGGTTGCCCCGCGGGGGGCGACAACCTCACCGGACTGGCGCAACTCCTGCCCGCACCGACACGCGACCCGACCGACCGGGCCACTCGGCCAGGCGACGGATCGGCACGCCGGCTGGACTGTCGGCGGCCGTCCGGCCGTGGTGGGGACAGAACGTGCCCGGGTGAGGCCCTTCAGGGTGCCGTTCGGCGGGACCGGAGCGTGGCGAACCCGCCGACCGCGCCCACGGCGATCCGCTCCGCCCGCCCGGATCAGGACATCGAGCTACGCGATCATGGACGACCTGCAAGGGTGGCCCGGAACCGGGTAGGGCTCCATCAGCCCGACCCACACCGCCGACGTTCGCGGTCGAAACCCAGCCCGCCGACACGGGGGCTCAGCTGGGGATCGTGATCCGGTTCTCGATCGCGGCGGCGGCGATGTCGGTGCGATGCTGCGAGCCGGCCAACTCCACCCCGTCCACCAGCGCGTACGCGGCGTCCCGAGCGGCGGCCAGGTCGGCGCCGGTGGCCGTACCGCAGAGGACCCGACCGCCAGCGGACAGCAACGCGCCGTCGCTGGCCCGGCGGGCGGTGCCCGCGTGGATGATGCCCGGACGGTCCGCGCCGGTGATCACGTCGCCGGTGCGCGGCGCCGCCGGATAACCCGCCGAGGCGAGCACCACCGTCACGGCGCTACCGTCGCGCCACCGCAGCGGCGGGTGCTCGGCCAACGAGCCGGTGGCCGCCGCGTGCAGCAGCCCACCCAGCGGGGTCTCCAGCAGCGCGAGCACCACCTGGGTCTCCGGGTCACCGAAGCGCGCGTTGAACTCGATCACCCGAGGGCCGGCGGCGGTGATCGCGAGCCCGACGTAGAGCAGGCCGGCGAACGGGGCGCCCCGGCGACGCATCTCCGCGAGCGTCGGGTGGACCACGTCGCGCATCACGTCGTCGACCAGCCCGGACGGGGCCCAGGCCAGCGGCGCGTACGCCCCCATGCCACCGGTGTTCGGCCCGGTGTCGCCGTCACCGAGCCGCTTGAAGTCCTGTGCCGGCACCAGCGGCAGCGCCGCCTCGCCGTCGGTGACCACGAAGAGACTGACCTCCGGGCCGTCGAGGAACTCCTCGACCACGACACGTCCACACTCGTTCGCGTGCGCCAACGCGGCGGCCCGGTCGTCGGTCACCACCACGCCCTTGCCGGCGGCGAGCCCATCGTCCTTCACCACGTACGGCGCGCCGAACTCATCCAGGGCCCGAGCGGTGCTCGCCTCGTCCGTGCAGACGTACGCCCGGGCGGTCGGCACGCCGGCGGCGGTCATCACGTCCTTGGCGAACGCCTTGGAGCCCTCCAACTGCGCGGCAGCACCGGATGGACCGAACACGGCGATGCCCTTCGCGCGCACCGCATCGGCGACCCCGGCCACCAGTGGCGCCTCGGGCCCGATCACCACCAGGTCAGCGGCGGTCTCCACGGCCAACGCCGCCACCGCCGCCGGATCTGAGGCGCTCACCGCACGCAGCTCAGCCACCGAGGCGATCCCCGGATTACCAGGCGCCGCAACAACCGCGGAAACCCCCGAGTCGCCAGCCAGCCCGAGCGCGAGCGCATGCTCCCGCCCACCACCACCCACCAAAAGAACCCGCACGCCCGAGATCCTACTGTCCCCCACTCCAACCCCCACCCCCGTAGGGCCTCGGTGATCAAGAGGTTTGCGTCAGCGGTGGACTCGTTCTTGACGGAAACCTCTTGATCACCTCCGCTGGGCGGCCGCGATTGCTTGGCGGACCGTGTGCGGGATGTAGGTGGGGTTGAGGGTGTCCTGCCAGGTGAAACGGAGGATGGTCCAGCCGGCGTTGACCAGGCGGTTCTGGCGACGGCGGTCGGCGTAGGCGGCCTCCGGGATGCCATGCGCGTCTCGGCCGTCCGCTTCGGCGATCAGCCTTGGGCCGCGCCAGCCCAGGTCGCCAATGCCGAGCAGATAGCCGTCATCATCACGCACCTCCAACTGCAGCGTGTCCGGCGGCACCCGGCCATCCACGCACCGCAGCCGGCTACGCGTCTCCAACGGCGACTGTGCCCGCTCGTCCGCCTCGGCGAGACAGGCCCGTGCCATGACCGCGCCCCGACGTCCCCGGATGAGGTTCGGAATGGCCGCCAACTGTGCCGGATCGATGCGGCCCTGGTTCAGAGCTGAGTCGAGGACCGAGACCGCTGGATAACGATCAACCCGAAGGATGACGTCTGAGACGGTGCGAAGCGGAGACGTCGCCGGAATGCCCGCAACCTTGACGATGTCGCCAGGGCCGACGGTCACCTGGTGCACCGTCAACCACGGCACCAGGGAGCGCTGGGGTCGGGGTCGATCGACTGGCACCGAGACGTGGACCTGTGCTGTCCGGCGGAGACCCGCGATGCCGTGCAACTCCAACGCGGAGTCCAGAACCGCGAAGGCGCCTGGGCCGAGGCTCATGACCGCAGCGCGGATTCGCGCCCGCCGAAGCGTCAGATCACTCGACTCCGCTTCTGGAACGAAGCACCCACGGAGAACCCGCTGCCACCTGCCGGACCGGTGTAACTGTCGGATCTGGTCCCTGGTCAGGCCGGCACGCAATGCCTGGTCCAGGGTGACCGTGCCGTCCTGCCCGGCCGCAATGTGGCGAAGAAGTTGATGTGCACCCACACCCACACCCTGCCCACCCACCCCACCCGAGCAAAGCCCCTGTGGACAACCCTCAACCCCCTGTGGACAACCCCACCCTTCGCCTCGGTGATCAAGAGCTTTACGTCAACCTCGCGAGGAAATCTGACGCAAACTTCTTGATCACCGGGGCAGAGGGGGTGGGGGGTGGGCAGGGGGGCAGGGGGGCAGGGGGGTCGGGGGGTTAGGGGAGGAGGGGGTGGAGGACTACGTTTTCTTCTCGGCCTGGGCCTACGCCCACGACGCTCACCCTCGTGTTGCAGATCTCTTCGACCCTCGCGATGTAGCGGCGGGCGTTCTCCGGGAGGTCGTCGATGGTGCGGGCCTTGGTGATGTCCTCCCACCAGCCGTCGAGTTCCTCGAAGACCGGCTTGGCGTGGTGGAAGTCCGTCTGGCTCATCGGCATGTCGTCGACCCGGACGCCGTTGATCTCGTAGCCGACGCAGATCGGCACCTTGGGCAGGCCGGTGAGCACGTCGAGCTTGGTGATGACCAGATCGGTGACGCCGTTGAGGCGGCAGGCGTACCGGGCGACGACAGCGTCGAACCAGCCGCACCGGCGCTCCCGCCCGGTGGTGGTGCCGTACTCCGCGCCGATCTTGCGCAGGTGGTCACCGTTGGCGTCGAACAGTTCGGTCGGGAACGGCCCGGCACCGACCCGGGTGGTGTACGCCTTGCTCACCGCGATGACCTTGTTGATCGCGGTCGGCGGGATGCCCGCCCCCACACAGGCGCCACCGGCCGTCGGGTTGGACGAGGTGACGAAGGGGTAGGTGCCGTGGTCCATGTCGAGCATGGTGGCCTGGGCGCCTTCCAGCAGCACCGTCTCGCCCCGGTCCAGGGCGTCCCAGAGCATCGCCCGGGTCTCCGCGATGTACGGCTTGAGCCGCTCCGCGTACGCAAGGTACTCCTCGACGGTCGCCTCAACGTCGATCGCCTTGCGGTTGTAGACCTTGAACAGGATCTGGTTCTTCTCGCGCAGCGCGAGTTCCAGCTTCTTGCGCAGGATGCCCGGGTCGAGCAGGTCCTGGAGGCGGATGCCGATCCGGGCGACCTTGTCGCCGTACGCCGGGCCGATGCCACGGCCGGTGGTGCCGATCCGGGACGAGCCGAGGTAACGCTCGATGACCCGGTCCAGCGCCCGGTGGTGCGGCATGATCAGGTGCGCGTCACCGGAGATCCGCAGCCGGGACACGTCGACGCCGCGTTCCGCCAGGCCGTCGATCTCGGCGAGCAGCACCTTCGGGTCGACCACCACACCGTTGCCGATGACGATCATCGCGTTCGGCGAGAGCGCGCCGGACGGCATCAGGTGCAGCGCGTACTTCTGGCCGTCCGGGGTGATCACCGTGTGCCCGGCGTTGTTGCCGCCGGAGTAGCGCACGACGTAGTCGACCCGCTCACCAAGCAGGTCGGTAACCTTGCCCTTGCCCTCGTCGCCCCACTGAGCGCCGATGAGCACGATCGCTGGCATCTTTTCCGCCTCCAGAAGGCTCGGGTGCCAGGTGGCGACCGCTCGGCGAGCCCGGGGTGTCAGGTTAACAAGTAGTGACGGCGTGGCCGGCAGGGGTCGCGTCGAGAGGCAGGAGGCTCCTTCCGTGTACGACGTGGTGCTGCTCACCCTCGGTTCGGAGCGGGACGCTCCCGGGGGCTGTGGCAGCGGCGGGGCCTGCTGCGGCGGCGCGACCGGGGGCGACACCGCCCCGACGAGCCAGACCGACACCGGCCAGGCCGACAGCAGCCAGGCCAACAGCAGCCAGGCCGACAGCAGCCAGGCCGACACCGACACCGGGCAGTGCGCGACGGAGCGGCCACGGGTGCCGGTGCTGGCCTGCGCCGACGCGCTGAACGCCCGGGGTGCCCGGGTGGAGACGGTCACCGCCCGCTCCGACGCCGAGATCGACGCGGTGTTGGCCCGGCTCGACGGCCCGGCCCGACCGGACGGCCTCACCTGGCCGGACCCGGACAGCAAGACCCGGCTGGTCGTCGCCACGGCCAGCGACGGGCAGTTGCGCGCCGTGCTGCGCCGGCTGGTCAAGCGGTACGCCCCGGCGCCGAGCAAGCGCCCGGCGGATCTGCCCGGCAACCGGACCCTGCCCGACCTGCCGCCGGTGGCCGTACTCCCGCTCGACCCGGCCCGTGGCGGCACCCACCGGGACCTGGCCGCGCAGCTCGGGCTGCCCCGTGACCCGGCGGCGGTGGCCGCCGCTGTGCTGGACGGCACGCCGCGCCGGTTGGACCTGCTCCGCAACGACGGTGGCTCGGTGACCCTGGACGGCGCGCTCCTCGGCGCGGCCGATGACGCCGGCCGGCCGCTGCACTGGCGCGCCCGGGTGGAGGTCGACGACACCATCCTCAGCGACGGTGCGGAACCGCTGCTGGCCTGCGCGGTCGGGAACGCCGGCGGGTACGCGACGCTCAACGACGTGACGCTGTTGACCGCGCCGGACCCGGCCGACGGTCAGGTCGAGGTCGCGGTGGCCGTGCCGGTGGTCGTCCGCTCGGCGTGGGGGCGCAAGCGGGTACGCCTCGAAGTTCGGCGGGCTCGTGGACGGGCGGTGTCGGTGCTGCCCAGGGAGGGCAAGGTGCCTTATCTCGACGATGGTGTCGAAGGCGAGCTGACCCGTAAGCGTTCCTGGTGGGTCGAGCCGGGCGCCTGGGCGGTCTGGTCGAGCTGACCTCGACCGCACCGACCGGCCGACCTGCCTGCACCGATCGGCCCTGGTGGGCGATTGGGCCTATCCTCGCAGGAGGACTGGGGAGGGCCGTAATGGACGAGAACGCCGACCGGGCGCAGGTGCCCGGCCAGCAGCCGGTGCCGGAGCGGGACGTCGAACCACTCTGGCCGCCAGATCCGGGCGACCAGGGCGCGGTGCCGCCGTGGGCTGCGGTCGCCGAGCAGCGGGGTGGGCCGTCTCCGGTCACCCATCCGGTCACGCCGCCGGTGGCCGCGCCGCCGATCGGGCGACCGCCGGTTCCCGGCCAGCCCGGCGCTGCCGCCCAGTCGCCGCCCTCGCCGTCGGACTACCCGTCGCTCACCGGCGCCGTCCCGGCACCTGGGGGGTGGACGGCAAGCGGCCCGTCCGGCGTCGGGTCGGGTTGGGCGCCGGCGCAGCCGAGTTGGCCGCCGCCGACCGACCCTGCCGCTGCGTCACCGCCGGCCGCTCCGCCAGCTACCGGTGTCCGGCCGACGCCGTCGGCGACCGGCCCGGGGAGCAACGGCGGGCCAGCCGGCCCCGGCATCCCGGCTGTCGCCGCGACACCGAGCACCACCTCCGCGCCGAGGGACGGCCGGCCCGCAGCGATCGACGGAGGCAGTGCCGCGCCCGATGCGGCCGGCCAGATCGGTGACGCGGCGCAGGTGCAGCCCGGCGACCGGGGCCCGACTGCCGCGCCGGTCACCCCGGGCGGCGTCGACCTGAATCTGCCGTTCACCCTGGACCACCCGGCCGCCGCCGACCGCACCGCCGCACCGGCACCCGCCGAACGGCCCACCACGGCCGCAGCCACCGACCACCCCGCCGCACCCGCACCCGCCGGCCGGCCCACCACGGCCGCAGCCACCGACCGACCCATCCCGGCGGCCACCGCGTCCGCCGCCGGTCCGAACGCCACCGACAGCCCGCGCGCCACCGACAGCCCGACGGCCGCCGGTTCCGCGCCGGCAGACTTCTCGGCCACAGCCCTCGCAGCGGCCGGACCGGCACCACGGCCTGCCGGGTCGGCATCACAGCCTGCCGGGTCGGCACCAGAGCCTGCCGGGTCGGCACCACAGCCTGCCGGGTCGGCACCACAGCCTGCCGGGCCAGTGCCGCAGGCTGGCCGCCCGACACCACAGAATGGCGGGACCGCGCCGCAGGCTGGTGGGCCGGCACCACAGCCTGGCCAGCAGGCACCACAGCCCGGTGGTCCCGGTGCGGACGGGTCCGCCGACGGGCCGGCGCGGCCGATTGCCGAGTCGCCGTGGGCGTACCCGCCGCAGCGCCCGGCCGGAACGGCCGCGCCCGCTCAGGACGAGGCCGGCGCGACGCCTCCGATTCCGCCTCCGCCTCCGGTCGTCCCACACGCTGGTCCCGCGCAGGCACACCCCGGGCAGCCGTTCATCCCCGGCCAGGCCGGCTCGGCGCAGATTCCGCCGCCACCCGACGTGACGCAGTTCAGCAGCCCACCGCACGGCCTTGCCGCACCGCAGCACGCTCCCGGGCAGGCCGGGCCGGCGACCCCACCGCCGGGGCCGTTCCCGCCCTCGCCGGGTTGGTACCCGCCGCCCTGGCAACAGGGCTCGCCCGGCGGCACGCCCGGTCAGCAGTACCAGGAGGCCGACGGGGTGACCCGGGTCCCGGCGCCCGCGTACCCGGACGCGACCGCGTACCCGGACGCCAGCTGGACACCGGACACCACAGCCGCGCCGACCGCCGAGGACTTCGCCCGGCGCCGTCAGGTTCGACCCGCCGACCCGGTGGCGACCATGGGTGTACGCGCGGTGGTCAACAAGATGGGCCTGCTCCGGCTCTCTCCGGGGCGGCACGAGCAGGAGCTCAAACGGGACATTGAGATGGTGCGCCGCAACTTCGGTGGTCTGCGGCAGGTGACGGTGGTCAACCCGAAGGGCGGCGCCGGTAAGACGGTGGCCATCCTGCTGCTCGCGATGACGTTCGGTCAGAAGCGCGGCGGCTACGTGCTGGCCTGGGACAACAACGAAACCCAGGGCACCCTCGGGATGCGCGCCCAACAGGACTTCCACTCCCGCACGGTGCGGGACATGTTGCGGGACCTCGGGCAGTTCCAGGGCGCGCACGGGCGCGTCGGCGACCTGTCGCAGTATGTCCGTTCGCAGGGCGAGGGGATGTTCGACGTCCTGGCCTCGGACGAGTCGGCCACCGGTGGCGAGATGTTGACGGCTGCCGCGTTCGCCGAGATCCGTGAGGTGGTCAGCCGGTTCTACAAGTTGATCTTCGTGGACACCGGGAACAACGTCCGGGCGCAGAACTGGCAGGCGTCGATGGACGCCACCGACCAGTTGGTGGTCACCATGTCGGCCCGTAACGACTCCGCCGAGACCGCCGCCCGGATGCTCGACCACCTGGAGCAGAGCGGCCGGCAACGGCTGGTCCGTCAGGCCGTGACGGTGGTGTCGATGCCGCCGTCCCGCAAGGAGATCGACCTGCCGGCCATCCAGGAGCACTTCGCGGCCCGCACCCGGGCGGTGCTGCTGGCCCCGTACGAGCGGCTCATCGACAGTGGCGAGCCGATCCGGTACGGCGGGCTCTCCTCGGCCACCCGGGACGCCTGGCTGAAGATCGCCGCCGCGGTCGCCGAAGGGCTGTGACCCGCCGACGGCCGGCCCGATGTCGGGCCGGCCGTCGGGACGGGATCAGTTGCTCGCCAGCGCGTCCGCCGCTTCCGGGTCGCAGTCGCGCAGGAACTGGGCACAGCGGGCCGCCTCGTCGGCCTCGCCGATCTCGTCGGCGGCGCGGGACAGCACGTACAGGCAGCGGAGGAAGCCCCGGTTGGGCTCGTGTGACCACGGGACCGGGCCGTGCCCCTTCCAACCGCTGCGGCGCAGCTGGTCGAGGCCCCGGTGGTAACCGGTGCGGGCGTACGCGTACGCCGCCACCACCTGGCCCTGCGCGAATGCCCGCGCCGCGAGCTCCGCCCAGGCCGCACTGTAGGTCGGGAAGCCGGCCGCCACGTTGGCGTACGCCTCATCGGTGCCGGCCTCGTCGGCGGCGGCCAGGGCGGCGTCGGCCTCGTCGTTCACGGGCAGGCGGGTGGCCGGTGGCTCTGGCAAAAGGTTCTGCATCGCCCCATTCAACCCGCTGGACAGGGCGACACGCGAGCGGGTCGGCCGACGTGTCCCGCTGAACGGCTGAGGAGTTGGTCACGCCTGCGGCCTATGCCGCTGCCTGGTGTTTTCCACTACAACTAATGGTCCGGAGCCTCCCCAGGAACCGGTAATGCAGGAGCCCGGTGGCCACGACCATCGGGCTCCTGTCCGTTCCACCACTGGCCCGAGGTTTGACCGGCCCTCGCGGAGGGGCAGGATGGCCCGGTGCCGACCCCACCTCCCGCGGACGTCATCGAGCCGCACCTGCATCCCGGTGAGATCCAGACCCGGTCCGAGTTCGACAGCCAGCTGAGCACCGGTCGGCTGGCCGGGCTGACCGTGCAGGGCCTGCGACTCGACCTCGCGCCGGTGCCCGACCTGACCGGCGTCGACGTCGCCGGCACCCTCTTCGTCGGTTGCCGGTTCGCGTCCCGGGACGTGGGCGCCGACCTGGTCCGGCGTGGCGCGAACGTGGTGCCACCGTTCTCCGGGTTGCCGTACCCGACCCAGCCGACGCACCTCTACACCCCTGACGACCTGGCCGCCGGGTTCGCCGAGGGCGGGTTCACCGGGATGTACGACACCCGGGTGTACGACCACTACCGGGCGCACGGCGGCGCGCTGCCGGACGTCAAGGAGGCGCTGGGTCAGCGGCTGCACGACCACGGCGTGGACAACGCGCTGGCCGACGCCACGAGGGTCTGGCTGGCCGCGTACGGGCCGCAGTCGGTGGTGGGCATCATGGGCGGGCACGCGGTGCGGCGCGGCAGTCCCGCGTACCGGATGGCGGCCGTGCTGGGTTGGGAGCTGGCGCGGGCCGACCGGCTGGTGGTGACCGGCGGCGGCCCGGGTGTGATGGAGGCGGCGAACCTGGGCGCCTACCTGGCGGACCGGCCGGAGACCGATGTGACGGCGGCGATCGACCTGCTGGCCACCGCGCCCGACTTCACCGACCACCACCGGTACACGGCCACGGCGCTGACGGTCCGGCAGCGCTACGCGGGGGTGCCCCGGCAACGCGGCGACGACCTGGGCTGGGCGCGTGCCGGTGGTCTGGCCATTCCGACCTGGCTGTACGGGCACGAGCCGGCGAACCTGTTCGCGGGGCGGATCGCGAAGTACTTCTCGAACGCGATCCGGGAGGACACCATCCTGCGCCTCGCCCGGGGCGGCATCGTCTTCGCGCCGGGGCGGGCGGGCACCGTGCAGGAGGTGTTCCAGGCGGCCACCAAGACCTACTACGGCACCGACGGTGCCAGCGGGGCGTACATCTTCCTGGACCGCGCCTACTGGACCGGAGAGCTGCCGGTGGAGGCGCTGTTGCGTCCGCTGCTGGCCGCGTCCCCGTTCGGTGATCTGTCGTCGACGATCCACCTCACCGACGACGTTCGCGAGGCGGTACGCCTGCTGACGACCTGACGACCTGACGACGACGGCCGACTCCCCGGGTGGGGAGCCGGCCGTCGGGTGGGACGTCGTTACTTGGTCATCGTGGTGCCGGTCGAGCGCAGGTGCTCGCAGGCCTCGACGACCCGGGCGGCCAGGCCGGCCTCGGCGGCCTTGCCCCAGGCGCGCGGGTCGTACTGCTTCTTGTTGCCGACCTCGCCGTCGATCTTCAGCACGCCGTCGTAGTTGCGGAGCATGTGGTCCACGACGGGGCGGGTGAAGGCGTACTGGGTGTCGGTGTCGATGTTCATCTTCACCACGCCGTAGTCCAGAGCCTCGCGGATCTCGCTCAGCAGGGAGCCCGAGCCACCGTGGAAGACCAGGCTGAGCGGCTTGTCCTTGCCGTACTTGGCGCCGACGGCGTCCTGGATCTGCTTGAGGATCTCCGGACGCAGCTTGACGTTGCCCGGCTTGTAGACGCCGTGCACGTTGCCGAAGGTCAGCGCCGCCATGTAGCGGCCCTTCTCGCCGAGGCCGAGCGCCTCGACCATGGCAAGGCCGTCATCGGTGGTGGTGTAGAGCTTGTCGTTGATGGCGTTCTCGACGCCGTCCTCCTCGCCACCGACGACACCGACCTCGATCTCAAGGACGATCTTGGCCTTGGCGGCCTCGTCGAGCAGCTGCGCGGCGATCTGCAGGTTCTCCGCGACCGGCACTGCCGAGCCGTCCCACATGTGCGACTGGTACAGCGGCTCCTCGCCGCGCTTCACCCGCTCCTGCGAGATGCCCATCAGCGGACGCACGAACCCGTCCAGCTTGTCCTTCGGGCAGTGGTCGGTGTGCAGGGCGATGTTCACCGAGTACTTCTTGGCGACCTCGTGCGCGTACGCGGCGAACGCCACCGCGCCGGTGACCATGTCCTTGATCGAGGGGCCGGAGAGGTATTCGGCGCCACCCGTGGAGACCTGGATGATGCCGTCGCTCTCCGCGTCGGCGAAGCCCTTGAGCGCTGCGTTCAGCGTCTGGGAGGAGGTCACGTTGATCGCGGGGTACGCGTACCGGCCAGCCTTGGCGCGGTCCAGCATCTCCGCGTAAGCCTCGGGGGAAGCGATGGGCATGTGATGTGCTCCTTACTTACCACTCTCGGCCGTGCTGGCCGCTGTTCTTCATTTGTGCGCCGGACCGCGCTGTCCTCCACCCGAAGTATCCCGTAGGTGAGGTGCACCGGAGAAACCGACCCGGGTGCCAGCCGCTCACCGGCGGTCGAGGTTGTCCGGCACGATGACGCTGATCAACCAGGTCACCACTGTCATCACGATGGCTCCCCAGAACGCCGGCCAGAATCCGTCCACCTGGAACGGCAGGTCGAGCCCGCGGGCTATCCGGTCGGTGAGCAGGAACAGCAACGCGTTGACCACCAGCGCGAACAGGCCCAGGGTCAGCAGGTAGAACACACAACCGACGACCCGGATCACCGGTTTGAGCACTGCGTTGATCACGCCGAAGATCAGAGCCACCACGATCAGGGTGAGAACGGTGTTGCCACCCGAACGACCGTGCACGTCGACCCCGGGCACGATCAGCGTGGTTATCCACAACGCGACAGCGGTGATCGCCAGTCTGATGAGGAAGCCCACTGCACCATCCTGGCACCGGGTCGCGTCGCCGAGGGCTGATTCCGCCTACTCCGCTTCCGGGCGGCGCGCCGGCCCAACCCGTACGGTGGTGGGGACCGTGCCCCGAGACTCCCGGGAGGGATGATGGGTCAGCCCGACGAGGACTTCACCCCCGGCGACCACCTCGCGCCCGACGAACGCGACCCCGAGGCAGACCCGGCCGACGCGGTCGAGCAGGCCACTGTCGCCGGCCCGGCCGACGTCGACAGCGAGCCGCACCGTGGCCTGGAGGTCGGCGACTGGGACGCGATGGAGCAGGCCCGGGTGGTCACCGGGGACGAGGACGACTACCGCTGATTCCGTCGCGGGGTCGGTTGCCCGTTGCGACAGGGGTGTTCAGCCGTTCGGGTCATTAGATGAATATCGATCCGAAAGGGGTTACCGGAGGAGTCTGGGCGTCCCTAGGTTGGACGAGCGCCACCTGTACCCCCACGGGAGGACCTCATGCTCAAGCACTCGCTCCGCTGGCTGACCGGGCTCGGCGCCGCAGGCGCGTTGATCGCCGCCTCCGCCACCCCTGCCGTCGCCGCACCCACTATCGAGCCCTACTTCCAGGACGCCACGCTGGCCATCGGCTCGGAGGCGACCATCCGGGGTCTGTTGCTGCACGCCGACGAGCCGACGGTCCTCACCGACGTCTCCGTGCGGTACGACTACCGCTCCCTGGCCAACAAGGTCACTGTGACTCCTGCCGACGGCCAGGAGTGCACCGCGCCGGAGCCGGGCGTTCTCGTCTGCACTGAGCCTTCCGATGTCGTCCTGTACGAGATGCCGCCGCTCGGCAGCGGGATCTACCGCAACGGAACCAAGCGGGTGCACCTCGGCCTCACCGAGGATGCGCAGCTCGGCGACTCCGGCGACGTCGTGGTCAGCTTCCAGGCGGCCGGCGGTCAGCGCGGCAGCTACACCTCCCGGGTCCGGGTCGGCGAGGGGGTCGACCTGGCCGGCGGACCGTTCACCAGCCTCTCCGCCAAGCCGGGTGGGATGTTCACTGTGCCGCTGGTCGTGGCCAACGCCGGCGACATGACCGTCACCGGGTTCGTCGCGGTCTTCGACCTCCCCTACTCGATCCGAACCAGGGACCGCTTCAGCAACTGCCGCTACTCCGACGACCACCTGGTCTCCTGCCACTTCGACGAGGACATCCCGGTCGGCACCGGGCTGGCCACCACGCTGAACCTCGAATTCGGCAAGGACACCTACGCGCCGGCCAACCACTCCGGCTACGCCCAGTTCATGACCACTGCCGACTTCGAGGACCTGACCCGGGTGCGGACGGCCGTCGGCACCCGAGCGGCCACCCCCGGCAGCGGCCCGAAACTGACTCTTGCCGAGGCCCCCGACAGGGTGCGGCAGGCCGACCAGACCGATGTCGGCCCGGGTAACGACTACACCGGGTGGACCATCAAGGCCACCGGCAGGAACGGCACCGACCTCGCGGCGATCGGCGCCACGCTCAAGGGCACGGCCGGCACCGTCGTCACGGCGACCGTCGGCTTCCGGAACAACGGCCCGGCGACGCTCGACAGAACGAACGGGGACTTCGAGGCCGCCACCCACACCGACGTCGAGCTGCCGCCGGGCACCACCGCCGTCGAGGTCCCCGACAGTTGCCAGTTGCGGCAGGGCACTCGCACCTACCAGTGCGCGTCGGAGATGCTGCTGGTGGCCGGGCAGAGCTACCCGCTGAAGTTCCGGCTGCGCATCGACAGGGTCATTTCCGACGCCCGGGGTGCGGTGCGGGTCAACGCGCCGTGCGAGTGCTCCGCCGGCGGCGGCTTCAAGGACGACACCAAACCGGCAAACGACACCGCCCCCATCGTGGTCAACGCGGCCCAGGGCGGCGGTGGCCAAGGCAACGGTGATGGTGATGGTGATGGTGGCGGTGGCGGTGGCTCACTGCCCATCACCGGTGCTCCCACCACCCTGATCGCCGGCATCGGGGCCCTGCTGCTCGTCGCCGGTGCGGCGAGCTGCCTGCTGGCCCGACGCCGCAGCCCTCGCTCCGTGGCCTGACCCCGGCCCGCTCCGAGCGACGCCCCGCCGGCCCGTACCGGGCTGGTGGGGCGTCGTCGTGATGTCCTCGTTCGTCAGCGGACGGGATCGACCTGCTCCGGGTGCTGCGCCACCCACTGCGCCAACCGATCCTCACGCAGCGCGGCGAGGAACTCCGGGCCCTGCCTCGGGTCCAGCGGCAGCCGCGAAGCGTCGTCCACCGGGGGGCCGACCGGGAGGCTGAGCCCCACCGGGTCGACGCTCTTGAGCTCGGGTAACACCGCCACCAGCCTGGTCAGCGGCAGACCGTCGTCGTCGACCGCCAGACCCGTGCCGGCCGCCGACAGCAGCCGGGCGAGCCGGACCGGATTGGTCAGCACGTCCTGCGCGACCGCTCGCCGGACCAGCCCGGCGACGTAACGCTGGGCGTTGCGGTCCCGGTCCAACGCGCCGTCGGGCAGGTACCGCCGTTGCCGCAGCAGGTCGACGGAGGCAGCCCCGTCGAGCACCTGACAGCCGGCCGGGAAGGTCCGGCGGGTGTGCCAGGACCGAACCTCCTTCGGCAGGCACACCTCCACCCCGTCGACCGCCTCGGTGATCCGACGCAGACCGGCGAAGGTCAGCACCGCGCCAGCGTCGACGCGTACCCCGGTCACGTCGGCGACCACCCGGCGGGTCAGGTCGTAGCCGGCGTCCAGGTCGGGCCGGGGCTCGCCGGCACCGCTGTGGAACGCGCTGTTGAGCTTCTCGATCCCCCGGCCGGGGATCGAGACCTCCAGGTCGCGCGGCAACGAGATGAGGTACGGCCGGCTCCGGTCGGCCGGGATGTGCACCAGCAGGACGGAGTCCGCCAACCGGTACGACGGTTGCTCGCCGAAGCCGTCCACCCCGAGCAGCAGGACGTTCAACGCCCCGGGCTGCCCCCCAACCGGCTGACCGGACAACGACGGGCCCTCCGCCGGTCGATCGGGCCGCAGTTGCGGCACCCCGATTCCGAGCGCGCCGAGCAGGGCGAGCGTGACGCCAGCGGCCTGGAACCGCTGCCGACGGCGACGGCGGACAGCGGCGAGCCGGTCGATCGCTACCCGCAGCGGGCCGGTCGGCGGGGTGGACGTCTCGTGCCGGGCGAACGCGGCACGCAGGTCATCCTCGATCATGTTCACGCCTCCACGTACTCGGCCCGGAGCGTGGCCAGGGCTCGGGAGATGGACGAACGGACGGTCCCGACGGCACAGCCGAGAATGTCGGCGATCTCGACGTCGGGAAGGTCCTCGTAGTAGCGCAGCACCAGAGCGGCCCGCTGCCGACGCGGCAGCCGGGACAGCCAGGACCAGACCTGGTCCCGGTCCACGGCGGACTGGGCGTGGTCGGTGGGCACCGGCACCGACGCGTCGGGCTCCCCGCGCAACAGCACCCGGCGCACCCACGAGCCGCGCCGCCAGTCGACGTACTGGTTGGTGAGCATCCGGCGTACGTAACGCTCGGGCGAATCCGCGCGGGCGACCCGACGCCAGTTGAGCTGAACCCGGACCATGGTCTCCTGGACCAGATCCTGAGCCTGGTGTGGTTCGCCGGTCAGCATCACCGCGTACCGCAGCAGCGGGGCCAGCCGCGTGTCCGCGAACTCCTCGTACGTCACTGCACCTCCCGGGGGGCTCCTGCCTCAGATGACGGAAGCGGACCGACCGAACATTGCGGTGACTCTGATCAACCTTTTGGTTTGTCTTGCTCAGCGGGCGGCTTTGCGGGCTGCCGCCAGTCTTAGCGGTTCCGTCGGCGCCACCGTCGGGCTCGCTGTCGGTTACGTCAACAACGGGCCGGCGACCGTCAACACGGGTGGCAGCGAGTCGCCCTGGATCGGCACCACCGTCACGCTGCCGAAGGGCGTCACCGCCGTCCGTGCTCCGGAGAACTGCTTCGACTCCGAGGACGACGCGTGGGAGCCGGGCAAGCCCGGCGCGCGGGTCTACCGGTGCTTCGTGGACGGCTCGATCAAGAAGGGCGAGAAGGCCGACTACGAGTTCCAGGTGCGGATCGACCAGGCCGGCGACCAGGCCGGCGAGGTCAGGCTGCGCACCGGGCACGAGGAGACCGAGATCAAGGACCTGAACCCGGCCAACGACGTCGCCAAGATCCTGGTGACCGCGACCGGCGGCAACGGCGGCGGTGACGGTGACGGCGGCTCGCTGCCGATCACCGGTCAGTCCACCGGGCTGATCGCCGGCCTCGGCGCGCTGCTGCTCGCCGCGGGCGTCGGCGGCTACCTGGTGGCCAAGCGTCGCCGGACCCGCTTCGTCGCCTGACCCACCCCGCACCACAGGTGCCCCGTCGACCACCACTGGTCGGCGGGGCACCGTCGTTGGACCCCACGGCGCGGGCGGGTGGTGACGGGCCGGTCCGGCGCGGGCGGGGCCCTGGGCTTCGGTACCCTTTGTGGCCGTGGACACAGCTGAGAAGACCCGCGCTCTCGTGGAGAGCGTCGCCCTGAACCCGCTCGATCCCAAGGATCTGTTGCAGACCTTCGGGCTGATCGGCGTGTGGGTGATCCTCTTCGCCGAGACCGGCCTGCTGGTGGGCTTCTTCTTCCCGGGTGACTCGCTGCTGTTCCTCGCCGGGGTCGCCTCGTCACCGGTGGCGGACGCGATCTTCGGCGACGGCACCCGCCTCTCCCTTGCCGGCCTGCTGATCGGTGGGCCGATCTGCGCGGTCGTCGGCGCACAGCTGGGGCACTGGCTCGGAGCGCGGTACGGCCGGCCGATGTTCGAACGGCCGAACTCCCGGCTCTTCAAGAAGGAGTACGTGGAGAAGGCCGAGTACTACTTCCAGAAGTTCGGCCCGGCGAAGGCCGTCGTGCTGGCGCGCTTCATTCCGATCGTCCGGACGTTCCTCAACCCGGTCGCGGGCGCGCTCGGGATGCCGGCCAGGAAGTTCCTGCTCTGGAACATCGTCGGCGCGGTCCTCTGGGTGGACGGCATCCTGCTGATCGGCTACCTGCTGGCCGAGCAGATCTACCAGGCCATCGGCGACAAGATCGACCACTACATCCTGCCGGTGGTGGCCCTGATCATTCTGATCTCGGTACTGCCGATCTTCTTCGAGTTCCTGCGTGACCGGCGGGCTCGCAAGCGCGGCGAGGCGGTCGCTGTGGTCGCGGCGGCCAGTGCCGCCGGTGCTGTGGAGGCGGCCCGCGAGGCGTTCGACCACGACGGGCACCAGCACGGTCGTCAGCGCCCGGAGCACGGTCAGGACCGTTGAGCGGTACGACGACGGCCGGCCCCCTGGCAAGGGGGTCGGCCGTCGGCATGTCGAACCCGGCCTCCGGTGGTGCGACCGGGGACGAGCAGGTGTCAACCACCGGTGGCGCCACCCCTGGCTCGCCACCGGACGCCGCCCCGGCTCGGGACGGCGTGTAGTGCCTACGTCAGCGGGCCTTCTTGGTGGCCCGCTTACGCGGCGGGGTCAGCAGGTCGGCGATCGTCGCGATCGCACTCGGGACCAGGCTGTAGTACGCCCAGACACCGCGCTTCTCCCGCTGCAACAAGCCAGCCTCGGTGAGGATACGCAGGTGATGACTGACCGTCGGCTGAGAGAGGCCGAGCGGCGCCGTCAGGTCACAGACGCACGCCTCGCCCTCGGGGGCCGACTGGATCAGGCTGAGCAGCCGCAACCGAGCAGGATCAGCAAGGGCCTTGAGGACCCCGGCGAGACGCTCGGCATCGGCACGTTCGATCGGCTCGCCGTTTAGCGGCGAGATCTGAGGCATAGTCATTTCGGCCAACGCAGTTCCCACGTATTCCATCCTTCCACCAGCAGCATCGATCCGCCTGCATATCAGCAGATCCGAATCGGCAGACTTTTACGCCACAAGGCCGAGGTCAGCCAACGTATAGGCCGCCCGGTACGGCAATCCGGCGGCTCGCACCGCGTCGCCGGCGCCTCGATCAACAATAACCACCACGCCCACGACTTCCGCCCCGGCCTCGCGAAGCGCCTCGACAGCTGTCAAAACACTTCCGCCCGTCGTGGATGTGTCCTCCACCGCCAACACTCGACGGCCAGCCACCTCCGGTCCCTCGATCCGCCGCTGAAGACCGTGGGCCTTGCCCGCCTTGCGCACCACAAAGGCGTCCAGGGCCCGGCCGGTCGGAGCGGCGGCGTGCAGCATCGAGAGCGCGACAGGGTCCGCGCCCAGGGTGAGGCCCCCAACGGCGTCGAACTCCCAGTCGGCGGTGAGGTCCAGCAACACCCGGCCGACCAGAGGAGCGGCCCGGTGATGGAGCGTGACGCGCCGCAGATCCACGTACCAGTCTGCCTCGCGCCCCGACGAGAGCACGACCCGGCCGTGGACCACAGCCAGGTCGGTAATGAATTTACGCAGGTCGTCGTGGTCCCCCATGGCGATAGAGGTTACTGCGCAACTCTGAACGCCGTGTGCGGGGTCCACCCTGATCAGCCCCGAGGGGAACCGATGACTGGCGATGTTCGACTACGCTCAGCAACTGGCCCGACAGCGGCGCGCCAACGTCGTCCCACCACGTGATCGGTGTCGGCGGGCGGGTCGAAGCTCAGCGCTCGTCGCGACCGATCCGGCCGCGGGTGTCCCGCGCGACCGCCTGGAGCAGTCGCCGCGGTGCGTGTCGCATGCCGGCGACGACCACCTTGTACTTCCACGCCGGGATGCTGACCATCTTGCCTTTGCGCAGGTCACGCAGGGCTTCGTCCACCACATCCTCGGCCCGCAGCCACAGCCACTCCGGCGTCTTGGACATGTTGATGCCAGCCCGCTGATGGAATTCGGTGCGGGTGTAGCCGGGGCAGAGGGCCATCACCTGGACGCCGAACGGCCGCGTCGACTGCCCGACGGACTCACTGAAGTTGGTGACCCACGCCTTGCTGGCGGAGTACGTCGATCCGGGCATCGCCGTACCGAACCCGGCGACCGAAGAGACATTTATCACTGCCCCATTTCGCCGTTCAGTCATCGGACGGAGCGCCGCCAGGGTCAGCCGCATGACCGCGTGCACGTTGAGTCGCAACAGTCGCGCCTCGTCCTCCGCCGTGGAGCGCAGGAACGGTTTGTTCAGGCTGATCCCCGCATTGTTGACCAGCAGGTGCACCGGACTGCCCTCGGCGAGCCGCTGCTCCACGGTGGCGCAGCCGTCGTCGGTGGACAGATCCGCCGAGATCGTCTCCACCTCGTGTCCGTGCGTGGAACCCAGCTCGGTGGCCAGCTCGGCCAGCCGCGCCGCGTCGCGGGCAACAAGCACCAGGTGCCAGCCGTCGGCGGCCAACCGCCGCGTGAACGCCGCGCCGATGCCGGCGGTGGCCCCGGTGATCAGGGCCCGGCGCTCGGCAGTCGTGGGGTCGAGCGTCACGGAGTGGTCCTCACCTGGGCGGGTACGGGGGCGTGTGCGGCGCCGACGGGGGCTGGTGCGGGGCGGGCGGGAACATGGGCGGGGCGGTTGGCGCAGTCGAGCGGTGGCGGCCGAACCACCTGTTCGCCGCCGGCAGCACCAGCAACGTAGCTACTACAAGGTAACCGAGCGCCTGTGCGACGGAAAGCCCGGCGTTGAGCGGGATCCACCAGGACGGGTACGCGTCGCCGATCAGACCCAGCAACTCGGCGAGAGCGTGCTCGTCGGCGCCCAGTTGCAGTGGCGCGGCCCGTTCGCCGACCACCACCGCCACGCTGCAACAGCCGGCGAGCAAACCGAGCCCGCTGACCACCCAAGTCGCCACCCGGACACCGTTGCGACCGGCCAACAGACCGAGGGCCAGGCCGGCGAGCAGCGGCGCGGAGAGCACCGCTACCACCGCCGACAGCACCGCGGACGCGCGGAGCAGAGTCACCACGTCGTCGATCTGCTCCGGGCTCGCCGAGGTGTCGCGGGCGGCGGAGCGGAACGCGTCGACAGTCCCGCCCAGCACCACAAGGTCGACCACGGCGTACGCCAGCGCGGCGACAGCCATCACCAACAGCACGGTCACGGCCGACAGGACGGCGGCGGGCCGGCGGGCCGGTGCCGATTCCGGGTACGACACGACGAATCCCTCCGGTAGGCGTCGGGTTGCAACCTACTCGGAGGGATCGTCGGCGTCGTGCTTATCGAGCCGTCAGCTCGTCGACGGCGGGGTTGACCCGGGCCGATCCGTGGGCGGCGTGTCGTCCGGCCGGTTCGCTGCCGGTGGCGGCGGGTAGCTCGGCTCCCCACTCGACGGATAACCCGGCTCACCCGATGCCTGCGGGTAGCCCGGCTGACCGGGCGCCTGCGGACCCGGGTAGCTGGCGCCCGGGGTCGGCGGCTCCCAGCCCGCTGTGGGCTTGCGGAAGAACGGGTTGGCCTTCGGCAACGCCAGCAGGACCAGCGCCGCGATCAGCGCGATCAGGCTGAGCACGCCGAGCACGAGGCTGACCGGGGTGACCCAGGAGGGCAGGGCCTCGTCCAGGCGGCGCTGGATCTCCTCGGGGCTCGGCCCGTCGCCGGTGGTCCCGCCACCGGTGTTGAACCCGCCGGCCGCGTTGCTGAGCAGGCCGCCGCCCACGCAGCAGACCATGATGCCGCCGACGATCCAGGTGGTGATCCGGGCGCCGTTGCGGCCCTGGTTGTTGAACAGGGCCAGCACGCCCAGCACGACCGCGAGCAGCAGCAGGACGATGCTCCCGCCGATGCCGACGACGGCGAAGACGTCGGCCACCTGGTCACCATCGGTGGCGCTGTCCGCGTACGCCGCACGGACCGCGTCCCGCGTCGTGCCGAAGGTGCTGAGCGTGACGATCAGACTGATCACCTGGAGTGCCAGGAACAGGAAAAGCAGGTAACTGGAAATCGACACAATGGATGGCCGCTGACGGGCCGGCGTGCTCTGGGAATCGACCACGATTCTCCTTCCCTAAGATCGCGCCCACACCGTATCGACAACCGGCCAGTTCGGCATGCCGTGACGAGCCCGGCGCGTCCGCCCGGTCCGGCTCAGCGGGCCTCAGGCACGGGGCGGGCGGATCGTCAGGTCGGCGCTGTCGAGCAGCTTGCCGCGCGCGACCCGCCAGCCCTCTTCGCCGTACGCCTCGAAGGAGAGCCGCGCGGCGCCACCGGACTGGTAGTCGTGGTAGCGCATCGTCCCGGTCGACGGCAACTCGGTCTCGCCGGTGGCGGTGTAACGCGCCTGCCCGGTCTCGGCCCAGGTGTAGCGCCGCCCGCCGAGCTCGATGGTCGGGGCGCCCGGGGTGACTGTGGCGCCTGGTTCGGCGGTCCAGAACACCAGCTCAAGTTCGGGGCCGTTCTCCACGGAGAGCCGGTGGCGGGTGCCGGAGTCGTCGTCGATGAGGTGCTGCACCCAACTCCAGTCGCCCTCGACGAGGCGGATCGTGGCAATCACCGCGTACTCCCGCTCGCGGATCCGCACGCGGTCACCAGGGGTCAGTCGGAGCGGGCCGCCGCGTGGTGGCTCCGCCGGCTGGCCGTCGGGCCGGCCCGTCGGCCGTCGGCGGGCCCGCACGACGACCACTACCACCGCGAGTACGGCAACAGCCGCCACCAGGCACGTCACCAGCGCTTCCATGCGACCACCTCCCCAGGTACGTCGGCGCAGACGGTAACAACCCTCGGCACCAGGAAGGCCCTTGCTGTGGCCGACAGCTCAGCTAGCGAAGGTGGTCGGGCAGGTCGTCCGGAGGGGCCGCCGGCGGTCCGGTCGGCCCTGGTGAGGTGCCCGGCGCTCCCGGCGTCAGGTGCGCGGCCGGGTCGGGGCAGATCAGGTAGCCGGGTGGGAGCGGCTGGTTCGGCGGCAGGAAGCCCGGCACGAGCGGAGCTGTCGGGTATCCGTAACCGGTAGGGGCGTAGGCGGGGACTGGCATCACCCAGGCCGGGCCGGGCAACGTCTCGTTCGCGGTGCGCGGCACGAACCAGCGGTTCGCCGGCGGCAGGGCCAGTAGCAGGACCACTGTTGCGGAGAGGGCCAGAACGGTGAGCACACCCAGCCCGGCCGCGGGGAAGAACAGGTCGTCCCAGGGATCGGTGCCGGAGTAGAGCGTGTCGAAGAACGTCGAGGTCTCCCACTCGTCCCAGTCCGGTGACGGCTCGTCGCCGATGTCCGGCATGGTCAGCGCCGGCACGAGAAACCCTCCGGAACAGCACTGCGCGAAGCAGACCAGCAACTGCCCGCCACTGGCCACGAAGACCAGGACCCGTGCGACGTTGACGCCCCGCCGGACCGGGACGGCGGTGGCCGCCAGCCAGACCGCGAGCAACACCGCCGGCACGCCGAGGACCAGCGTCATCGCGATGTTGCCCTGCCGCTCGCCAGCCACCTCGTCCGGGTCGGCGTCCGGCACCAGCCGTACCGCGCGGTCGATCTGGCCGTCGAAGTGCACCGCCTCGGCCACCGTCAGCGCGGCCAGGCCGAGCAGCACCAGCACCACTGCCAGTTGCAGCCAGAAGGCGACGGTCACGGTGATCGGGCGGGGCGGACGCGGCGCGGTGGCGGGCGGGCTCATGGCTCGCAACGTACGGCGCGTCGTCCGCGACCGGCAGCACCAATCGGGCAGCACCGACCGGCGAATGGATCATGCTGCGGCGAGCCGCCGACTGGCGTACGTGCCAAGGGTTTCCCGGTCCATCACGCAGCCGACGAAGGTGGTGAACTCGCTCGGATCGTCCCGCAGCGACGTCCAGGCCGCTCGAGCCGCCTCCGGGTCGACCCGCTCCAGCAGCGTGGCCGCGTACGCCCGGCCGGCGGGTGTGCCGTCGGCCAGCACCCTGTCGAGCTGACGGCGTACCTCCTCGGGGTGGTCGCTGAGGGCGGCCTCGACCCGGTGGTACGCCTCGGTCACCGGCAACAGCGTGCCCGCGATCCCCACCCCACCAAAGGCGAGCGTGTCAGCCGCCACCAACTCGTCGACGGCGGCACCCAATTCGCGCTCCCAAGCCTTCCGCATCCCAAACATGCCTCCACCCTTTCCCCGTCCGCCCCCACTCCACCCTGTTAATCATGAGGTTTGCGCCATGAGCGGACACTTTCCTGACACAGCCGCCTTGTTCAGGTGCCAGGCGGTGGGGTCAGTAGCCGCGCCACTCCGCGCGGGCGTAGTCGAGGACCCTCGGTTGGAGGAGGGTGCTGGGGGGCACGTTCAGACGGGCGCGGTCGGCGGGAAAGGCCGCCGCCGCCCGCAGCACGCCCGGGTCGAGGAAACGCAGCCGGGGCGCGTCGGCCGGCAGTTCCAGCACCGGCGGGACTGTTCCCGCCGCGGCGAGCAGGAACCCCCAGTCGCCGAAGGACGGCACGTCGACGTGGTACGGCACTGTGGCGAAGCCGGCTTCCCGCACCGACGCATCGATCGACCAGTAGGAGCGGGGCGCGAAGTACGGCGAGCCGGACTGCACCACCAGCCGTCCCTGCTCGGCGAGCACCGACCTGATCAGCGCGTAGAACTCGACGGTGTAGAGCTTGGCGGTGGCCGTCTCGTCCGGGTCGGGCAGGTCGGCGACCACCACGTCGAAGCGCTCGGCGGCGGTACGCAGCCAACCGAACGCGTCAGTGTTCAGCACCCGTACGCGGGGGTCGTCGAGCGAGCCGCCGTTGAGCGTTCGCAGCTGCGGCACGGTGCGGGCCAGCGCCACCACCGCCGGGTCGAGGTCGACAACTGTCACCCGGCGGACGTCCGGGTACCGCAGGATCTCCCGGACGGCGAGGCCGTCGCCGGCACCGAGAACCAGTACGTCGCCGCGCCTGCCGCGCATCGCCGGATGCACCAGCGCCTCGTGGTAGCGGTACTCGTCGACAGAGCTGAACTGGAGATCACCGTTGAGGAACAACCGCAGGTCGGTGTCGGCGTGGCCGACCTCCCGCACCGACCGGGTCAGCACGATCTCCTGGTAACGGGAGCGTTCGGCGTACACCACGGGGTCCCGGTAGAGCTGCTGCCGGGCGGTCACCTCGAAGTCGGCGGCGGTCACCCAGGCGTACCCCAGGCAGAGCGCGACCACTACAGAGCCGGCGCCGAGGACGAGCCGGGCGCGGCGGCTCAGCTCCCTCCGGAACACCGTGCAGACCAGGGCGAGGCCGGCCACCGCATTCACCGCGCCGACCACCAGGGCACCCTTGAGCTGGCCGAAGACGGGGATCAACAGGAACGGGAAGGCGAGCCCGCCGAGCAGCGCGCCGACGTAGTCGGCGGCGAACAGGTCGGCCACCGCACTGCCGGCGGCCTGCTCGCGGATGCGCTGCAGCATCACCATCAGCAGCGGAATCTCCGCACCGATCAGCAGTCCCAGCACGAAGGCGGTTCCGACCAGCGCCGGGCCGTACAGGTCGAGCCAGGCGAAGGCGGCGTAGAGGCCGAGTACGGACAGACCACCGAGCAGGGCCAGGGTCAGTTCGATCACCGCGAACGCTGCGGCGGCCCGGGGCTGCAACGGCTTCGCGACCAGCGCGCCGACCCCCATCGCGAAGACCATCACGCCGAGCACGATCGATGCCTGCCCGACCGTGTCGCCGATCAGGTAGCTGCCGAGCGCGACCAGGGCCAGCTCGTAGACCAGCCCGCAGGCGGCGCACACGAAGACAGCGACCAGCACCGCCGCGCGGGCCAGCCGCCAGTGCGGCCGGGCCTCGGTGCCGCCGTCGACCACCGGAAGCGCCCCGGTGCTCATGACTTCCCCGGGTACGGCCGGCCGGCACCGCCCGGTCGCGGTCCCCCGGTCATCAGAGGATCGCGGCGGCGATGATCGCGCCGGTGGCCAGGTGCACCACGGCCGACACCCACACGGCGGGGTGCGGCTCCGGGTCGACCAGCAGCTCGCCGAGCCGGCCCGGGGTCACCGCGTCGAGCAGCAGGAACGCCGCGGCCATGACGACCAGGCCGACGATCCCGTACGCCGCCGCGCCGACCAGCCCCAGGGCGAAGTCGTCGTCGCTGGCGACGATCGCCGCGACCACTATGGTGCCGACGCCGAGCAGGTTGGACGCGAGCAGCAGCGCCGCGTTGCGGTTGCGCCCGGTCCAGATCAGTTCGTGCAGCTTGCCGGGAGTGGTCAGGTCGACCAACGCGTAGCCGACGCCCATGAGGACGACGCCGACCGCGCCGAAGGCGAGGGTGGCCAGCAGATCGGTGACGAGGTTCTGCACGGAGGGCTCCAGGTGAAGGGGGGAGGCGTCGGGCTACTTGCCGGCGCCGGGGCCGCCGCCCCGAACGCTGCTGCCGCGTCCCCAGCCCCAGTACGACCCGACGGTCGAGTGGTAACGGGGGTGAGCGGTGTCCATGTCCTCGAGCAGGATCACCGAGCCGGTGGCGATCGGCAGGATCACCACCGAGTCGTCGTCGTAGCGCAGGTAGACGCCGCTGCCGTCGGCGTACCGGTCGGACGGCTTCCACGCGTCGGTCAGTTCCTTGGCGACAGTGGTCGGTGACTTGGACGAGGTGTACGCAATCGCTTCCCGACCGATGTCCCGGCTGGCCGCTCGCGAGTACCTGTCCTGCACGTAGGCGCGCGCGGAGAAGGTGCCGTTGACGAGGGCGAAGGTCGCGACCAGCACGCCGACCACGGCCGCCGCCGCGCCCACCACGAACCAGCGTCGGTACGTCATCGCAGTGCCACCACCGTCTCGGTCAGGACCAGCTCATTGCTCTGGGGGTACGCGTGCCAGGTCCGCCAGCCGACCGACCGGTGCGGCAGGTCGGTGCGCACGGCCAGCGCGGTGACCGCGTCCGGGTCACCGGGAAAGACTCCGACCAGGGCGTACGGGTCGTCGGCCAGGTCGGCGCGGAGCCCGACGATCCGGGTGTGCAACTCACCGTCGGCGGGGCGCAGCACGCTGGCGGTGAAGTGGTAGCCGCCCGCCTCGTCGTCCAGGGCGCCGGGCAGGTGCGGCGGCCGACCAGGCAGGCAGGCAACCGTCTCGGTGAGTCCGGCCGCACCTCCGGGTTCGGCCAGCACGACCTGGTGGGACGCGCCGAGCAGGCGCAGCCGTATCCGGACGTCCCCGGGCAGCGTGAGGTCGCGGACGTGCAGCGCGGGCCGCTCCGGGCCGCCAAGTGCCAGGCTCAAGTCGGCGGCGCAGGTGTCGACGTATGGGGCGTGGAGGCTCACCAACACGTCAGCTGGCCTCCGGCCCGGCCTGCGGGTACACCATCACATCGGCGCGGTGCAACTGCTCGCCCCGGGCGACCTCCCAGCCGGCCTGGCCGTACGCCTCGAAGGAAAGCCGTTCGCCGCCCTGGGCCCGGTAGTCGTGGTATCGAAGGGTGCCGCTGGGGTCGAGGCCGGTGCTGCCGGTGGCCGTGAAGCGGGCCTGACCGGACTCCTCCAAGGCGTAGCGGCGGCCGGCAAAGTCGAGGGTGGACGCGCCCGGGGTGATCGTGGCGGCCGGCTCGGCGGTCCAGAGCACCAACTCCAGGTCCGGGTCCTCCTCCACGGAGAGCCAGCGCTTGTCGCCATCGACGGTGTCCAGCAGGTGCTCGGCCCAGCTCCAACTGCCCTCATTCAGATGCACCGAGCCCCGGACCGCGTACGACACCCGGCGGATCTCGACGATGTCGCCGGGCTTGAGCCTGCGCGGGTCGCCGCGGAGCGCGTCGCTGTCGGTGTCCCGGAACGGGTCTGCGGGTGCCGCCGGCCGGGCGGCCTTACGGCCCTTGCGCAGCGCCACCACCGCCACCACTACCCCGGCGACACCGATCAGACACCCCAGCGTCGTCACCAGGTACGCCACGGGACCGTTCATGCCGACCACCTCCCCAAGTGCGTCGGCGGGAACGGTAACAACCCCGCGCACCTGGAGAAACTCATCATCGCCTGGTGATACGGCGGCTACGGAGCGTCCCGGTGGGACGCCGTCGGGGGCGGAGAGACGGGTCGGGCCGACCCCGCCGGCGAGGCGGGATCGGCCCGGGTGCGACGGATCAGGCGGAGGTGACGGCCAACCCTTCCTTCGCGTCGGCCAGGTCGACCTTGACGGTGTCGCCGTCCCGGATCGTTCCGGAGAGCAGTGCCTTGGCCAGTTGGTCTCCGATTGCCGTCTGGACCAGGCGACGGAGCGGTCGCGCGCCGTAGATCGGGTCGTAGCCGTGCTCGGCCAGCCAGTCCCGGGCGGCATCGGTGATCGCCAGACCCAGCCGGCGATCGGCCAACCGCCGCCGCATCCGGTTCAACTGGATGTCGACGATGGAGCGCAGGTCGTCCCCACGCAGCGAGGCGAAGACCACGATGTCGTCCAGCCGGTTGAGGAACTCCGGCTTGAAGTGCGACCGGACCACCGCCAGCACTCCCTCCCGGCGCTGCTCATCGGCGAGCGTCAGGTCGCTGATCACCGACGACCCGAGGTTGGACGTGAGGATCAGGATCGCGTTACGGAAGTCCACGGTGCGGCCCTGGCCATCGGTGAGCCGGCCGTCGTCGAGCACCTGGAGCAGCACGTCGAAGACGTCCGGGTGAGCCTTCTCCACCTCGTCAAGCAGCACCACCGAGTACGGCCGTCGGCGCACCGCCTCGGTGAGCTGACCACCCTCGTTGTAACCGACGTAGCCGGGCGGGGCACCGACCAGGCGAGCGACCGAGTGCTTCTCGCCGTACTCACTCATGTCGATGCGGACCATGGCCCGCTCGTCGTCGAAGAGGAACTCGGCGAGGGCCTTGGCCAGCTCGGTCTTGCCGACGCCGGTGGGGCCGAGGAACAGGAAGCTGCCGGTCGGGCGATCCGGGTCGGCGATGCCGGCCCGGGCACGGCGTACCGCGTCGGAGACCGCGCCCACCGCCTCGATCTGGCCGACCACCCGGCCGCCCAGCGACTCCTCCATCCGCAGCAGCTTGGCCGTCTCACCCTCCAGCAGGCGGCCGGCGGGGATGCCGGTCCAGGAGGCGACCACCGCGGCGATGTCGTCCGCGCCGACCTCCTCCTTCAGCATCGCGCCGTCGGCCTGGAGCTGGGCCAGCTCCTCCTCGGCCTGCTTCAGCTCGACCTTCAGGGCGGGGATCCGGCCGTAGCGCAGCTCGGCGGCGCGTTCCAGCTCGCCGTCCCGCTCGGCCCGCTCGGCCTCACCGCCGAGGCGTTCCAGCTCCTCCTTGGCTGTGGAGAGCTTGGTGATGTGGCTCTTCTCCGTCTGCCAGCGCTCGGAGAGCACTGTGAGCTGCTCGCGCTTGTCGGCCAACTCCTTGCGGAGTCGTTCCAGCCGCTCGGCCGAGGCGGCGTCCGGCTCCTTGGCCAGCGCCATCTCCTCGATCTCCAACCGGCGGACCGCCCGCTCGATCTCGTCCACCTCGACCGGACGGGAGTCGATCTCCATCCGGAGCCGGGACGCGGACTCGTCGACGAGGTCGATCGCCTTGTCCGGCAGGAACCGGTCGGTGATGTACCGGTCGGACAGCGTCGCGGCGGCCACCAGCGCGGCGTCGGTGATCCGTACGCCGTGGTGCACCTCGTAGCGCTCCTTGAGCCCACGCAGGATGCCGATGGTGTCCTCGATGGTCGGCTCACCGACCAGCACCGGCTGGAAACGGCGCTCCAGCGCCGGGTCCTTCTCGATGTGCTCGCGGTACTCGTCAAGCGTGGTGGCGCCCACCATCCGCAGCTCACCACGGGCCAGCATCGGCTTGAGCATGTTGCCGGCGTCCATCGAGCCCTCGCCCTTGCCGGCGCCGACGACCGTGTGCAGCTCGTCGAGGAACGTGATGACCTGCCCGTTGGAGTTCTTGATCTCCTCCAGGACGGACTTCAGCCGCTCCTCGAACTGGCCGCGGTACTGCGCGCCGGCGACCATCGCGCCGAGGTCCAGCGAGATCAGCTTCTTGTCGCGCAGGGACTCGGGCACGTCGCCGGTGACGATCCGCTGGGCCAGGCCCTCGACGATCGCGGTCTTGCCGACACCGGGCTCGCCGATCAGCACCGGGTTGTTCTTGGTACGCCGGGAGAGCACCTGGATGACCCGACGGATCTCGGAGTCCCGGCCGATGACCGGGTCGATCTTGCCGTCCCGGGCGCTGGCGGTGAGGTCGACGCCGTACTTGGTCAGGGCCTGGTAGGTCTGCTCGGGGTCGGCGGTGGTGACCCGGCGGTCCCCGCCGCGGACGGTCGGGAAGGCGGCGACCAGTGCCTCCTCGGTGGCGCCGGCGGTCTTCAGCGCGCCGGACACCGCTCCGCCCACCCGGGCCAGGCCGGCGAGCAGGTGCTCGGTGGAGGTGTACTCGTCGCCCAGCGGCCGGGCGATCTGCTCGGCGGCGCCGATGGCGTTGACGAACTCCCGGGCCAACGTCGGCTCGGCGATGCTGGAGCCGCGCGCGGCCGGCAGGTTGTCGACAGCGCGCTGGGCGGCCTGGCGCAGCTCGGTCGGGTCGGCCCCGACGGCGCGCAGCAGGCCGGTGGCGGTCGAGCCGTCGGTGTCCAGGAGTGACAGGAGCAGGTGCCAGGGCTCCACTGTGGCGTGACCACGCTGGTTGGCCAGCGCGACAGCGCCCGTGATGGTTTCGCGGCTCTTTGTGGTGAGTCTTTCGGTGTTCATGGGCTCCCCCGGATCGGCGTTGTCCACTGGATTGGACACAACCAGAGTTGAGCGTATTCCGCTCAACCTTAGCGCGTGACGCCCATCACTCCCGGCGCCGCCACCGCCAGTCGAACTCGCCGGCCGCCGGAGGCGGGCCGGGCAGCGGGTCCGCGCCCGACGCCGACGACAGACCGGCCAGCAGGACCGCGAGCTGCCGGCGGCGCAGTTGGCGGGTCCGCTCCGGATCGGGTACGCGGACCGCCGCGCACGCCTCCAACAACAACCCCAGGTCGTGTACGACAGCGTCGGGGCGCAGCCGCCCACTGGCGTGGGCCCGGTCGACCAGGGCGGTGGCCAACTCACCGGCGCGCATCGCGTCCCGGCCCATCTCCTCGGTCGGAGTGAAGGTGCCGGCCAGGTGGACGGTGAGCGAGTGCACGTCGGCATCGACCACCCGGGCCAGGAAACCGGTGAACGCGGCCCAGTCGTCCGGCTCGTCGAGGGCGGCCTCAGCCTCCGCGACGTACCGGCGCAGCCCGTCGTGGCAGAGCTGGCGCAGCAGGTCCTCCTTGCCCGCGTAGCGCCGGTAGAGCGCGCTGATGCCGACGCCCGCGCGGTCCGCGACGGCGGCGATCGGGGCCTTCGGGTCGTCGAGGAAGACCGCGCGGGCGGCTTCGAGGATGACCTCGTCGTTGCGGGCGGCCTGGGCGCGGCGACCGCCCAACATCTTGCCGGAAGTCGTTGACATGCCCTCAGCCTACCAGTGGAACGGATCGTTCCGCTCTGCTATGGTGATTGCAGAACGAAACATTCCGTTCCGAAGGGGTTCCCTCATGAGCGACACCGCAATCCGCCCGTTCCGCGTCGAGATCCCGCAGACCGCCCTCGACGACCTGGCCGCCCGGCTGGCCCGCACCAACTGGCCCGCCGACCTGCCCGCGACGGGCGACTCGTACGGGATGAGCAGCGACCGGGTACGCACCCTCGTCGACCACTGGCAGGGCAAGTTCGACTGGCGGGCCGTCGAGACCCGGCTGAACGCCCACCCGCAGTTCGTCACCGAGATCGACGGCGAGCAGATCCACTTCCTGCACGTCCGGTCGTCCCGGCCGGACGCCACCGCGCTGGTGCTCACCCACGGCTGGCCCGGGTCGGTGCTGGAATACCTCGACGTGATCGCCCCGCTCACCGAGCCGACCGACCCGGACGCGCCGGCGTTCCACGTGGTCATCCCGTCGCTGCCGGGCTACGGCTTCTCCGGCCCCACCCGCAGCGCCGGCTGGAACCGGTTCCGCATCGCCCGCGCCTGGGCCGAGCTGATGAACCGCCTGGGGTACGACAGCTACGGCGCGATCGGCAACGACGCCGGCTCGATGATCGCGCCGGAGTTGGGCCGAGTCGATCCGGAGCGGGTGCTCGGCGTACACGTCACCCAACTCTTCTCGTTCCCCTCCGGCGACCCGGCCGAGTTCGCCGGGCTCTCCGAGACGGACCAGGCGGCGCTCGGGCACCTCCAGTGGTTCTACGAGAACAAGTTCTCCTTCAACCAGGTGCACAGTCAGCAGCCGCAGACCCTGGCGTTCGGCCTGGTCGACTCGCCGGTGGGGCTGCTCGCCTGGAACGCCCAACTCTTCGACGAGAGCCTGGACGCCGACTTCATCCTGGCCAACGTGGCGCTCTACTGGTTCACCGGCACTGCCGCCTCGGCGATCCGGCTCTACTGGGAGGACGCGCACGCTGGCGAGGCGCCGACCGAGCCGACCACCGCTCCGACCGCGCTGGCCATGTTCCCCGGCGACTTCCAGTCCATCCGCCGCTTCGCCGACCGCGACCACGCGAACATCGTCCGGTGGACGGCGTACGAGACCGACGTTGACGGCCGGGGCGAGGTCGGCGGCCACTACGCGGCCCACCAGGCCACCGGGGTGCTGGTCGCCGACATCCGCGAGTTCTTCGCCAGCCTCCGCTGACCGTAGGCGTGCCCAGGTGCCCGCGCCCGCTCTGCCGGCGCGGGCACCAACGCGTCCCAGCCCCGGCCCTCGGCCCGTCCGGCCCTCGGCGCGTCCGGCGCGGTTGATCGACTCGGCTTTCAGGAAGTCGGGGCATCCCGCCACGTCGGATACCGCGGTTTCAATGAAGTCGAGTGGACCATGGTCGCTGCGGTACGCCGGGGGCGCCGTCCGTCCAAGATCTGCGCTCTGTTCACGAAGCGGTAGCCTTGGAGAGTGCGAGTACGTGTCGAGCAGACCGCCCTACCCGGGATCGGGGTACGTCACGATCTGGTGACGGAGTCCGGACGCCGCCTGGGCGTCGTTTCCCACCGCAATGGCCGCCGTGATCTCGTTCTCTACGATCCCGACGACCCCGACGCCTGCCAGTCGGACATTCCGCTGACCGACGACGAGGCTGAGGCTCTGGCCGACATCCTCGGCGCGTCGCTGATGCTCGGCCAGCTCTCCGGGCTCCGCGAGCAGGCCGCCGGTCTGCTCACCGAGCAGATCGCCATCACGGCCGGTTCCCCGTACGTCAACCGGAAGCTCGGCGACACCAAGGCGCGTACCCGCACCAGCGCCTCCATCGTGGCTGTACTGCGTGAAGGCGAAGTGATCGTCTCGCCACTCCCCTCCTTCCGCTTCGCGGCCGGCGATGTGGTGGTCGTTGTCGGGACCCGTAGAGGTCTCGACGGCGTGTCCGCCATCCTCGCCGACAGTGACCCGGACGGCTGAGGCGGATGCACGATTCCACCACTCTGCTCGTCGAAGTCGGCGCGCTGCTGTTGCTGCTTGGCGTCCTCGGTCGGTTGAGCCGCCGGGTAGGCCTGTCGCCCATCCCCCTCTACCTGCTCGCCGGGCTGGCGTTCGGGCACGGTGGGCTACTTCCGCTCGCCGCCAGCGAGGAGTTCTTCGCTGTGGGCGCCGAGATCGGCGTCATCCTGCTGCTGGTGATGCTCGGCCTGGAGTACTCGGCCAACGAACTGGTCGGCAACCTCCGGTCGGCGGCCCCGGCCGGGCTGATCGACGGCGTGTTCAACGCGCTGCCCGGTGCGGCCTTCGCCCTGCTGCTCGGCTGGGACTGGGTCGCCGCCCTGGTGCTCGGCGGCATCACCTGGGTCTCCTCCTCCGGCGTGATCGCCAAGGTCCTCGCCGACCTGGGACGACTGGGTAACCGGGAAACCCCGGTGATCCTGTCGGTCCTCGTGATCGAGGACCTGGCGATGGCGCTCTACCTGCCGCTGGTCACCGCCGTGCTGGCCGGTACCGGCCTGCTCGGTGGCGGCATCGCACTCGCCGTCGCGGTGGGCACGGTGCTGCTCGTGCTGGTCGTCGCCATCCGGTACGGCCACCTCATCTCCTCCGCCCTGTCGGCGAAGGACCCGGAGGCGTTGCTGCTCGGCGTACTCGGTCTGACCCTGCTGATCGCCGGGCTCGCGGCGAAGCTCCAGGTGTCGGCGGCGGTCGGCGCGTTCCTTGTCGGCATCGCGCTCTCCGGCCCGGTGGCACACCACGCGACCGAGTTGCTCTCACCGCTGCGGGACCTGTTCGCGGCGGTGTTCTTCGTCTTCTTCGGCCTGGTCACCGACCCACGGGACATCCCGCCGGTGTTGCTGCCGGCGCTCGCGTTGGCAGTGGTCACCATGGCGACGAAGACGCTCACCGGCTACCTCGCCGCCCGCCGGGTCGGTATCGCCGAACCCGGTCGATGGCGGGCCGGCCTGGCACTCGTACCCCGAGGTGAGTTCTCCATCGTCATCGCCGGGCTGGCGGTGGCCGCCGGGAGCGTCGAGCCGCGGCTGGCAGCGCTGGCCGCGACGTACGTCCTGATCACCGTGGTGACCGGGCCGATCCTGGCTCGGCTTCCCGACTTCCCGTGGTTCAAGCGGTGGCTGCGCAACCGCGCGGCGGCCCAGCGGCGGGAGCAGACCCCGGTCGTCGACTCAGTGGGCTGAACTCCACCGGTCGCGGTCCCAATCCCCGGGACAGCTACCGGGAGGGGCGAAAGGCCACTCCAGCCCCATGACGAACTCGGCGTCGGCACCCGCTGACACCGCCTAACGTGGATCGTCATGGGAGCATGATCGGCTGCGCCGTCGATGCAATTGACCCACCCGTGCCAACGGTTGCGGAATTGCTCCTCGCGGGTACTACCGCAGCACCCGACGGCGGGTTACCGTTTCGCCCCAGCAGCCAGGGTCCGCAGGCAGCGTTGCCAAACGCGGGCGAGAGCGGAAGGTTGGCCGGTGAGCGTGCAGGAGTCGACGTTCCACGGCTTCGCCAACCCCGTCGATCCGACTCCGGCGGAGTTGCGAGCTTGGGCGTACAAGCCCGATTCGGTCCCGTTGGCCTCGATGCCACCCGACTGGGACCTGCTGGTCTCCGGCGACCGGCTGGTGTTGACGCTCTTCGAGTTGGCGATGGATCCAACCTGCCCGGCCCGGCGTTTTGCGTTGCACTGCCTCTACATCTACGCGGCCGACGGCATCCGGACGAACTTCCGCGCCCACCCCAAGCGCCGCTTCCGCAAGCTCGTCGAGCAGGCCGAGCGGGACGGCGACGAGCTGATGAAGATCTGGGCGCACAACGGCCGGGTGCTGTTGGCCCGACCGGACCTCTTCGTTTACCGGGACTGGTGCGAGGGCGGCCTGGTCCGCGAAAACCGCCGCCTCGGCTGATTCGCCGGATTCGCCGACCAGCGGCGGCGGGTAAAGGGCGACTAAGCCCCTTTGGAGCTGATGTCGCAAACGATTCACACCCGCGAGTCCCGATCAGTCGGCACAACGAGGCGGTTCGGGGCCAGAGCCGCCGCGCGATGTCGTAGACGATTCAGCTCCAAAGGGCCTGCGAGTCGATTGCCGGCCTCCGCGGGCGGCAAGGAACCAAGCCGCGTCCCGGCCCGCAGGCAACCCGACGTCCCGGCCCGCCCCGATTACGACGAACGGGCCGGGACCCCCCGTGGGTCCCGGCCCGCACGTCGGTCACCGGTTATTCCTGCTTGCGTTCCGTCTCGGCTCGGGCCGGTTCGTCGGCGTGGTCGCCGTCTTCGGCGAACCGGCCGGCGATGATCCGGTCCCGGTAGGTCCCCTCGGTCACCTTGTCGAACTTCTTGCGGACCGTCTCGGCCAGGTCCTCCAACCGGTCCTCGGTCTGCTGGGCCACCTTCTTCGCCGGTTCCGCCATCGCTCCCCCTCGCCATGCCGGTAGGTCCGGATTAAGCCGATTGGACCCTTATCGACAGGCTAACCGAAGCGGCCCGGACCGCGCCGGGAATCCAGCGCGGTCCGGGCCGAGAAGACAGGTCCGGGTGAGCAGCAGGTCAGCGATCGGGGGTCCGGCGGGGGCGCCACACCACCAGGGCCGTGGAGGTGCGGTTGGTCGGCACCAGATCCCGGCCCGGGAAGCGGGCCAGCGACTCCAGCTCCGCCACCCGGCGGTACGCGGCGTCCAGCTCCGCCTCCAACCGGGCCACCCGCTGCTGCGCCTGCTCCAGCAGCCGCTCCAGCCCGATGATCCGCTTGACGCCGGCCAGGTTGATCCCGTCGTCCTGGCTGAGCCGCTGCACCTCGCGCAGCAGCACCACGTCGCGGACGCTGTAGCGACGCCCGCCACCAGCGGCTCGGCCGGGCTGCACCAGCCCCAGTCGGTCGTACTGGCGCAGGGTCTGCGGGTGCATCCCCGCCATCCGTGCCGCTACCGAGATCATCAGCACCTTGGCCTCGTAGGCAGGGTCGCCCGAACCGAGGAACTCGCCCGACATCCCGCTCACCTCCGCGTCCATTCCACCGGACTAACTGACTCGACGCACCCGTGCGTCGAGATGTTCCCGGGCCGCCGGCGGGGTCTGCTCGGCGAACGACTCCAGCGCCGTGCGGGCCTCGTCCGACAAGCGGGCCGGCACCACCACGTCCAGCGTGACCAGCAGGTCACCGGCCTGCCCGTCGCGGCGGACCACACCCTTGCCGCGGGCCCGCAGCACCCGCCCGCTCGGCGTCCCCGGCGGCACCCGCAGGGTCATCGCACCGTCGAGCGTGGGCACCCGCAGGTCCGTGCCGAGCACGGCCTCCGCGAAGGTGACCGGCACGGTCAGCGTCAGGTCGTCCCCGGTACGCCCAAACAGCTCGTCCGGCCGAACCTTGACGTGCACGAAGAGGTCGCCGGCCGGGCCACCGCGCTCGCCCGGCTCGCCCCGCCCGGCCAGCCGGATGCGTTGACCGTCGGCCACGCCGGCCGGGAAGCGCACGTTCATGGTGCGGGTCTTTGTGACACCGCCGCTGCCGTGGCACTCCGGGCACTTCTCCTCGACCACTGTGCCGACGCCCTGGCAGTTGCGGCACGGCTCGGAGAAGCTGAACGACCCCTGGTTGCGGGTGGTCACGCCGGCACCATGACAGACCGGACAGGTACGCGGCTGGGTGCCGGGCTTGGCCCCGTTGCCGTGGCAGGTGTCGCAGACGCCCGGCGCGCGCAGCGTCAGGGGCAGCGTCACTCCGCGCACCGCGTCGCCGAAGTCCAGCGCCACCTCGGTCTCCACGTCCCGACCACGGGCCGGACCGCGCGGTGCGGCCTGCCCACCGGCCTGACCGCCGCTGAAGATCGAGCTGAACAGGTCCTGGAAGCCGGCGCCGCCGAAGCGACGATCGCCGCCTCCGCCGCCACCGAACATGTCGGAGACGTCGAACGGCACGCCGCCCGGCTGACCCTCACCCCGGGCGTTGCGCCGGAACGCGCCCGAGCCGAAGAGCGACCGCATCTCGTCGTACTCGCGACGGCGGCCGCTGTCCGACAGCACGTTGTACGCCTCGGACGCGGCCTTGAACCGCTCCTCGGCCTTCGGGTCGCCCGGGTTGTGGTCCGGATGCGACTCCCGGGCCACCTTGCGGTACGCCTTCTTGATGTCATCAGCGGAGGCGGCCTTGTCCACGCCGAGCACGGCGTAGAAGTCCTTCTCGATCCAGTCCTTCGAACTCACCGGTCCACCTCCTTCCGACCCTGGTGGCCCGGCCGTCCCGCCCACCGCTGAACGGTGGACGGGACGGCCCGGTCACTGCCTGGCACTATTCCGGATCCGCGACCGCGACCAGCGCGGGGCGCAGCAGCCGCTCACCGAGTTGGTAGCCGCGTCGCATGACCTGTACGCAGGTCGGCTCGCTGACGTCGGCCGAGGTCTGGTGCGCTACCGCCTCGTGCCGGGTCGGGTCGAACGGGTCGCCCTGCTCGCCGAAGGCGTTCAGGCCGAACTTGCCCAGCGCGGTGGTGAGCTGTTCGGCCACAGTGCCGAACGGCCCGACCAGGTCGCCGTGTTCCCGGGCCCGGTCCAGGTCGTCCAGGATCGGCAGCAGCGCGGCCAGCACCGAGCCGGTCGCCTGCTCCTGCACGAGGCTGCGGTCACGGTCGACCCGCTTGCGGTAGTTGGCGTACTCCGCCGACACCCGCTGCAGGTCCCTGGTCCGCTCGTCCAGCTCGGCCCGGAGCGCCTCCAGCTCGGCACCGAGCGAGGTGCCCGCGCCGCCGCCGTCCACCGGCTGCGCCGGGGCGTCCACCACCGGCGGACCGGACGGCTCCGGCCCGTCGGTGGAGTTGACCTCGACCTCGATCTCGTCGACCACCACCTCGGCGTCCTCGACCAGACCCTCGGCCGGCACACCGGTCTCCGCGTCGGCGGCGGTCCCCTCCGGCTCGGCGGTGTCGACGAGCTTGCGCTTGTTGCGGATGACGACCCGCTCCCCGTCGCCGGTCGGCTCCGTGGTCGCGGAGCCACCCGGCGTCGACCCGGTGTCGCCCGGGTCGGCGGCTCGTGGCTTCTGCGTCATGCGGCTACCTCATCCCCTTCGCGGTGGAAACGTGTCGGAGGCCGACGGTCACTTCTTACCGTCCTCGTCAACGATTTCCGCGTCGACGACGTCGTCGGCGCCGCCGGCCTGCGCGCCGGTCGCACCGGTCGCGCCGGTCGCGCCGGTCGCACCCGGACCGGGCTCGCCACCCGGCTGCTGACCCTGCTCGGCCTGCTGCGAGTAGAGCAGCGAACCGGCCTGCTGGGAGACCTGCGCCAGCTTCTCGTGCGCCGACTTGATCTTCTCGATGTCCTGACCGCCGAGGGCGCCACGCAGCTCGCCGAGCGCCTCGTTGAGCTGCTCGCGGTTCTCACCGGGCAGCTTGTCGCCGCTCTCGGCGAGGAACTTCTCGGTCTGCCACTGGAGCGCCTCGGCCACGTTGCGGGTCTCGGCGTCGTCGCGGCGGCGCTTGTCCTCCTCCGCGTGCTCCTCGGCGTCCCGGCGCATCCGCTCGATGTCGTCCTTCGGCAGCGAGGAGCCGCCGGTGATCGTCATCTTCTGTTCCTTGCCGGTGCCCAGGTCCTTGGCGTGCACGTTGACGATGCCGTTGGCGTCGATGTCGAAGGCGACCTCGATCTGCGGCACGCCGCGCGGCGCCGGCGGGAGGCCGGTCAGCTCGAAGGTGCCGAGCTTCTTGTTGTACGCCGCGATCTCCCGCTCACCCTGGAACACCTGGATCAGCACCGACGGCTGGTTGTCGTCAGCCGTGGTGAAGACCTCGGAACGCTTGGTCGGGATGGTGGTGTTGCGCTCGATCAGCTTGGTGAAGATGCCGCCCTTGGTCTCGATGCCCAGGCTCAGCGGGGTCACGTCGAGCAGCAGGACGTCCTTGACCTCACCCTTGAGCACACCGGCCTGGAGGGCGGCGCCGACGGCGACGACCTCGTCCGGGTTGACGCCCTTGTTGGGGTCGCGGCCGGTGAGCTGCTTGACCAGGTCGGTCACGGCGGGCATCCGGGTCGAACCGCCGACCAGGATGACGTGCTCGACGTCGGAGATCTTGATCCCGGCGTCCTTCACGGCCTGCTCGAACGGGCCCTTGCAACGGTCCAGCAGGTCCTGCGTCATCCGCTGGAACTCGGCGCGGCTGAGCGTCACGTCCAGGTGCAGCGGGCCGGCCGCGCCAGCCGTGATGTACGGCAGGTTGATGTTGGTGGTGGTGGCGGCGGACAGCTCGATCTTGGCCTTCTCGGCCGCCTCGCGGAGCCGCTGGAGGGCCATCTTGTCCTGGGAGAGGTCGATGCCGTGCTCACCACGGAAGGTCTTGACCAGGTGGTCGATGATCCGCTGGTCCCAGTCGTCGCCACCGAGCTGGTTGTCACCGCTCGTCGACTTGACCTCGACGACGCCCTCGGCCAGCTCCAGCAGCGACACGTCGAAGGTGCCGCCACCGAGGTCGAAGACCAGGACGGTCTGCTCCTTGGAGCCCTTGTCCAGCCCGTACGCCAGGGCGGCGGCGGTCGGCTCGTTGACGATCCGCAGCACGTTGAAGCCGGCGATCTCACCGGCCTCCTTGGTGGCCTGGCGCTGGCTGTCGTTGAAGTAGGCCGGGACGGTGATCACCGCGTCGGTGATCTGCTCGCCCAGGTACGCCTCGGCGTCCCGCTTGAGCTTCATCAGCGTCCGGGCCGAGATCTCCTGCGGGGTGTACTTCTTGCCGTCGATGTCGACGGACCAGTTCGTGCCGACCTCCCGCTTGACCGACCGGATCGTCCGGTCCGGGTTGGTCACTGCCTGGCGCTTGGCGACCTCACCGACGAGCACCTCGCCGTTGCGGGCGAACGCGACGATCGAAGGAGTCGTCCGCGACCCCTCAGCGTTGGCGATGACGGTGGGCTCACCGCCCTCGAGAACGCTGACGCAGGAGTTCGTCGTGCCGAGGTCGATACCGACCGCACGTGCCATCTTCGCTTCCTCGCTTCGTAAGGTTGTGCAGGTGACGGGCGTCGCCCGTGGGCTGCTGGCGAGCACCGCCCGCAGCGGGCCCCACCACAAGTTGAGTGAACTTGACTCAATAGTGCCACGCGTTGGCCAATCGTCAAGTTGACTTGAGTCAACCCGACGCAACCCAGCCGTTATTACCGTCCGGTTGTCTTCCCTTGCATCGGTCGGGCACGCTTTAGCGGTGACGACGCACGGCGATCCCGCCACCCGTTCCGGTGCGCCCGCCGTCGCAGCCCGCACCGACCCGCCGGACGCCGCGGGGGAGCCGCCCGCCACTACCGGGGACGACAGCCTCCCCGGCGCACTGTCGGGCCTCCGGGAGGCGATCGGCGCGGCCCGGTATCCCCTCGCGCTGCCCTCTGCCAACTCTGCCCGGCACAGCGCCACAGCACTCACCGACCAGCTCGACGACTACCTGCTGCCCCGGCTCGCCCGGTTGGACGCGCCACTGCTCGTGGTGGTCGGCGGCTCCACCGGCGCGGGTAAGTCGACCCTGGTCAACAGCCTGGTCAAGGCCCGGGTCAGCGCGGCCGGCGTGCTCCGGCCGACCACCCGCTCCCCGGTGCTGGTCTGCAACCCGTCCGACGCGGCCTGGTTCCGGCAGGGTGACCTGCTGCCCGGGCTGACCCGCACCACCGAGCCGAGCGACGATCCGCGCGCCCTGCACCTCGTCACCGCCCCGGCCCTCCCCGCCGGGCTGGCCTTCCTCGACGCGCCCGACATCGACTCGGTCGTCGACGCCAACCGGGCGCTGGCCACCCAACTGCTGGCCGCCGCCGACCTGTGGCTATTCGTCACCACCGCCGCCCGGTACGCCGACGCGGTGCCGTGGGAGCTGCTGCGCAGCGCCCGGGCGCGCGGCGCGGTCATCGCCATGGTGCTGGACCGGGTGCCCGCCGAGGCCACCGACGAGATCGCCGCGCACCTGACCGAGATGCTCGCCGAGCAGGATCTCAGCCGGGCGCCGCTGTTCGTGTTGCCCGAGACCTGGGTCGACGGTCAGGGGCTGCTGCCCGAGGGAGTCACCGCCCCACTGGCCGACTGGTTCGCCCGGTTGGCCGCCGACGTGGACGCGCGGGCGGCGGTGGTCCGTCAGACCCTCGACGGGGCGCTGGCCGCACTCCACCCCGCCGTGGAGGATCTGGCCGACGCCGCCGACGAGCAGCTCGCCGCCGCCGACGGGCTGGACGAACGGGTCCTCGCCGCGTACCGGGCCGCCGAGCGCACCGTCGAGCAAGGGCTCCAGGACGGCCGGCTGCTCCGGGGTGAGGTGCTCGCCCGCTGGCAGGAGTTCGTCGGCACCGGCGAGCTGTTCCGCACGCTGGAGGCACGGATCGGCCGCCTCCGGGACCGGGTCGTGGCCGCCGTCACCGGTCGGCCGGCGCCCGCCGCCGAGCTCCGCAACGCCATCGAGTCCCAACTGGTGACGCTGCTACGCGGGGTGGCCTCGGAGGCCGCCGAATCCGCGTACACCGGGTGGAAGGCACACCCGGCCGGCGCCGGGCTGCTCGACCCGGCGCTCGCCCACCCGAGCGACGACCTACCCGAACGCGCCGAGCGCATGGTCCGGGACTGGCAGCGCGGTGTGCTGGAGCTGGTCCGGGTCGAGGGCGGTGACAAGCGGTTCGTGGCCCGCACCGCCGCGTACGCGGTGAACGCCACCGGGCTGGCCGTGATGATCGCCGTCTTCGCCTCGACCGCGTTCATCCCGACCGGGCTGGAACTGGCCACCGGGGCCGGCACCACTGTCGCCGCACAGGCCGTCCTCCAGGCGATCTTCGGCGACCAGGCGGTGCGTACCCTCGCCGCCAAGGCCCGCACCGACCTGCTGGACCGGGTGCGGACGCTGCTCGCCGCGGAGGCCGACCGCTTCCTGAGCCGCACCGCCGACGCCCGCCCCGCCGAAGACGCCGGTGACGGTCTGCGCCGGGCCGCCGGCCGGGTCGAGCTGGCCCGGCACCGCAGCGGCCTGTCCGCCGCCCACGAGGAGGGTTCCCGGTGAGCAACATCGCCGGCCGGGTACGCGAGGTGTTCCGCGGGGACCAGCGGGTCGACGCCGACGCGTTGATCGCGCGCCTGGACGCGGTACGCCGGTTCCTGACCGCCGTGGACGGTCTGCTGCCGGACGCCGACCTGGTGCCCGCGCACACGGTGGTGGAGCGGGCCGGCACCCGGCTCACGCTGTCCCGGGACCACACAGTGGTCGCCCTGGCCGGCGCCACTGGCAGCGGCAAGTCCAGCCTCTTCAACGCGCTGGCCCAACTGGAGCTGTCGCCGGTCGGGGTCCGCCGGCCGACCACCGGCGTCACCCACGCCTGCGTGTGGGGGCCGCTGGAGGGCGCCAACCATCTGCTCGACTGGATCGGCGTGCTGCCCCGACACCGCTTCGTCCGGGAGAGCGCCCTGGACGCTGACGACGAGACGGCACTGCACGGGCTGATCCTGCTCGACCTGCCCGACTTCGACTCGGTGCAGCGATCGCACCGGCTGGAGGTGGACCGGCTCCTGGGCCTGGTGGACCAGGTGGTCTGGGTGGTCGACCCGCAGAAGTACGCCGACCGGGTCATCCACGACAGCTACCTGCGCGAGTTCCACAGGCACCGCGACGTCACAGTGGTGGTGCTCAACCAGGCCGACCGGCTGCCCCCGGCCGAGGTGCCCCGGGTCCTGGACGATCTTCGTCGGCTGCTCGACACGGACGGGCTGACCGGGGTGCCCCTGCTGGCCACCACCGCCATCGACCCGGCCGGGATGGTCGGGCTGCGCAACGCGCTGGAGCGCACTGTCGCCGAGCGGCAGGCCGCGTTGCGTCGGCTCGCGGGTGACGTCGACACTGTCGTCGCCGGCCTGGACGAGCTGGTCGGTTCGGCCCGGCCGCCGGGCGGGCCGGACGACACAGCCGTCAACGGGCTGAACCGGGCGTTGGCCGGGGCGGCCGGGGTGCCAGCGGTGACCGAGGCCGTGGAGCGGGCGTACCGGCACCGGGCCGGCGCGGCCACCGGCTGGCCCGTGGTCCGGGGCTGGCGGCGGTTGCGACCCGACCCGCTGCGTCGGCTGCACCTGCCCGGCCCCACCGGCGACCAGGCCGACCCGGCGGAGAGCCTGGTAGCGGCCACCTCGGTACCTGACCCGACGGCCGCCCAACGTTCGGCGCTCGGCCTCGCCATCCGCGCGGTGGCCGACCGGGCCGCCGACGACCTGCCCGCCGCCTGGCCCGGCGCGGTGACCTCCGCCGCCCGGTCCCGCCTCGGCGACCTGCCGGACGCCCTGGATCGCACGATCGCCGGCACCGACCTCGGCCTCGACCGTCGCCCGATCTGGTGGCGGGTCGTCGGCGGTGTGCAGTGGTTGGTCACCCTCGCCGCGGTGGTGGGGCTGGGTTGGCTGGTGCTCGGCTACGCGCTGCGAGCGCTCGGCCTGCCGGCGCTGGACAACCCGATGGTCGGCCAGGTGCCGCTGCCGACCGTCCTGCTGCTGGGCGGCCTGCTGGCCGGGCTGCTGGTGGCGGCGCTGACCCGGCCGGTGGTGCGCTGGGCCGCCCGGCGCGCCCGGGCCCGCGCCGACCAGCGGCTGACGGCGCGGGTCGCCCAGGTGGGCGACGAGTACGTGCTGGCTCCGGTACGGATCGTGCTCGGCTCGTACGCCCAGGCACGCGACGCGCTGCGGGACGCCGCACGCCGCTGACGCTCCGCACGGCTCGCTACCGCTCTGCGTACGCCTCGGGCGGCGTAGGGTCGGAGCATGGCCACGCCTCAGACCCCCTACGACGCGGTGCTGCACGCCGCACGCGACGTGACCAAGCTGGAGTCCGCCCTCGACGCCGAGATGCTCGGCAGCGCCCTGCTGGGCAGTGTCTACGCGATCGCGGAGACCGACCGCGACGCCGCCGTACGGGAGTTCGTCACCGGCTTCCTCGCCGCCACCGCCCGCCGCAGGGTCGCGGCGGCGACCACCATCCGGCAGGTCTTCGCCACGCTCGTCCCGACCGCCGAGGGCACCGATCGGGTGCGCGCGGGCAGCCAGGCGCCCACCTGGACAGCCCAGCTCGGCCGGGTGCACCTCACCGGCACCTGGGCGTACGGCGACGTGTACGGCGACCAGACCTCCTACCTCGCGACCTTCGCCTACGACGACGAGTCCGGCGGCTCGGAGCACGCGCTGGTGGCCCTGGTGGACCACAACATCGGGATCACCAAGGACATCTTCGTGGGCGGGCCGGCTGAACGGATCCTGGACCAGGTCCGGCAGATGTGCGCCGACGACGAGCTGACCTGGTTCCGGACCGAAGATCCAGCCCGGTTCCGGGGCGAGGTGGCTCGCCATCTGGCGGTCACCGACGACCTGGGCGAGTTGCCCGGCGAGGGGTCGCTCGCCACCGACCGAGCGTTGGTCGGGGCCCGCCTGGCGGTGCTGCCCACCGCTGCCGACCCGACCGGTCCGGCGGAGGTCGAACCGCTCTCCGCGGCCGAGCGCACCGACCTGGTCCGACGGTTCCTCGGCGCGCCGGAGGCCGCCCGCTTCGGGCTGGACACCGTCGACGGCCCGGAGTTGGCCTCCCTGCACTTCTGCCTGAGCCTGCTGCTGGACCACTCGGCGAGCTTCCCGGACGCCGACCCGATGCGCTGGAGTCCCGCGGTGTCCGGGCTCTTCCTGCTCGACTGGGTGCACCGCCGGGCCGTGCTGGACATGGACGACGCGGCGATGCTCCCCCGGGTGCTGCGGGCCTGGGCGCGGTACGCGTCGCGCCAGCGCGGGCTGCCCGAGGCGGCGGCGACGCGCACCGACGAGGCGATCGAGGAGATGGTGCCGGAGTTCGCCCGGCTCTACTCGACCGGTGAGCGGCGCAGCGCGGCCACCGCAGCGGTGGCGCAGCTGATGGCCGACGGGGTGGACCCGGACGACCCGGCCGCGCTGGACGCGTGGATCGAGGCGAACCGCCACCGCCTCGCCGACGACGGCGCCTGACGATGTCCGAGGGTGGGTGGCTCCGCGCCGCCCTCCCTCGGCTCGCGCAGCGGGACCTGGGGGCTAGCGCAGCGGAGCCTGAGGGCTAGCGCAGTGGGCCGAAGATCACCGCGGCGATCAGGGCGCCGAGCGCACCTCCGGTCAGCACCTGCGCCAGCGTGTGGTCTTTGAGCCGTACCCGGGACCAGCCGACCACCGCCAGCAGCGGTGCGGCGACGACCAGCCGGGTCCCGAAGGTCAGGATCAGGATGACCAGCGTGCCGGCTGCCACCGCCGAGTGGATCGACATCTTCCACCAGTGGCTGACCGACACGGCGACGACGAGGCCGACGAGGCCGGACACCGCCAGTGCCAGCACCTGGCGGGGCGCGCCGAGCACGGCGAGCAGGGCGAGCCCCGCAGCGACCGAACCGAGGCCGACCAGCAACGGCGCCCGGCGCTGCTCCCGGCGGCCGACGTGGTGGTCGGTGAGCCGGCCACGGCGTACCCCGCCGACGATGTAGGCGAACGGAATGCCGGTCACGAAGAGAGTGGCGAGCAGACCCCAGACCAGGCCCTGACCGGGTCGGCTGGCGCTGTGCCAGCTCACTGTGATGATCAGCAGCGACACGAGCACCGCCGGGGCGGTCACCTCGGTGACCAGCCGGGCGATCCGCAACCCTGGGCCGGGCCGGGTGGCGACCGGGCGGGGTTCCGCACCGCCGCCCACGCCGCCCCCTCCGGTACGCGCCTACCGCCGAACGCCGCCGTCGCCGGACTGGCCGCGCCTGATCGTCACCGTACCGTCGGCGACGCCGCGGGGTCTGTCGGTCCGGGCAGTGGCGCCGGGCTGACGCTGGGCGTCGAGGCGACGACCGACGGCGACGGGGGCGCCGGGCCGGGTCGGCGGGTCGGTACCGCAGGCGGCGTGGGTGTGGGGGCCGGGACGGACCGGGTGCTGGTCGGCACGGCGGTCGCTGTCGCGTCGTCGGTCGGCGTGGGTGTCGGGCCCAGCGTGGGCGTCGGTTCCACGGTCAGGGTCGGGGTCGGGGTCGGATCGGGATCGTCCGAGCCGGTCGGGTCCGGGCCCGGCGAATCGGTGGGGTCCGGCGAGTCGGTCGGGTCGGGGTCGGTCGGGGTCGGGTCCGGCGGGTCGGTGGGGTCGGGGTCGGTCGGGTCCGGGCCCGGCGGGTCGGTCGGGTCGGGGTCGGTCGGGTCCGGGCCCGGCGGGTCGGTCGGGTCGGGGTCGGTCGGCGGTGGCGGAGCAACGGGCGGGGGTACCGGCGGCGAGGTGCTCCGCGTGGGTTTCGGTGCCGCCGGCGGGGCGGTCGTCCACCGGGCGGGCCCGGCATCGGCGGCGGGCCCTTCCCGTGGACGAGACGGGGCGGCCGGGAGCCAGCCGCTGGTCGGGTCGACGCTGGGTGTGCCGAGCGGGGGAAGCGGTGGTTGGCTGGTCATCGGCATGGGGATCACCACCGGCCCGACGGACGGGGTCGGCATGAACGGGGTGCTGCTGTCCGGTAGGGCGGTGCTGCCCGGGGTGGCCGAGCCCGCGCTGATCGCGGCGAGGATGGGCATCGACGCCGTGCCGGCCAGCAGCGCGACGGTGAGCAGGTAACCGCGGGAGGGGCCACCGGCGCCGGGGGCCCGGTGGACACCGACCACCCGACGGTAGCCGCCGGCCGACCGGTGCCGACCAAGCGCTGGTGTGCCGGGACCGTCACCTGGCTCGTACACCGCACACCCCTAGTCGTCGGCCGTCGGAGGACATGAATGGACGCCACCGCGGGCAAAAAACCGACAATTAACCCGATAGGCGCGATCCTGCGGGAATCAGCCTCGCGCAGTCACAGTGGGTCAGCCAACCTCCACCGCGTGTCGACACGCAGTGCTGCCCGAACGGTGACGAATCGTGGCGCAAAGCACGGGAAACGCGGGCCGGCATGATGGCGACAAACGGCGTCAAAGCATGGGCTGTCGGATTGCGGAGGCAGGCGTACTGTGGGCGCGCTCACCTGCTCTGCGAATATGGAGCACGACGGCAACGCAGCCGTGACCTCCGCGCACCCTCGCGGCAGGCGCGGTTGAGCGCCGGCGCTCCCGATCCGGGTTCGGCCAGAACCCGGATCACGCCGTGCGGCAACCCCCACCGGGGCTAGGCGCGGCCGCCAGGAACCGGTCCGGCAGCAGCCGGGCAGGCGCACGAGTTGCGCGGCCGGGTGACCCCCCGGTGCCGACGCAGACACGACAGGGAGAGACCGATGGCAAAGGGCGACCCCGGGGGCACCACCCGCAGCAGGCGGGCTGCACCCCGCTCCAGGAAGGGCGCGGCCGGCGACCCCGCGCTGGTGCAGCTCCTCACCCCCGAAGGCGAACGGATCGACAGCGCCACCGGGCCGGACGGCACCGAGTACCGCGTCGACTTCACCGACGAGGAATACCGCGGTCTCTACCGCGACCTGGTGCTGGTCCGGAAGCTGGACGCCGAGGCGACCGCTCTCCAGCGCCAGGGCGAGCTGGGCCTCTGGGCCAGCCTGCTCGGCCAGGAAGCCGCCCAGGTCGGCTCCGGGCGGGCGCTGCGTACCCAGGACATGGCCTTCCCGACCTACCGGGAGCACGGCGTCCTCTACTGCCGGGGCATCGACCCGATCATGCCGCTCGGCCTGTTCCGCGGCGTCGACCAGGGCGGCTGGGACCCGAACGAGTTCAAGTTCAACATGTACACGATCGTCATCGGGGCGCAGACACTGCACGCGACCGGCTACGCGATGGGGATCACCATCGACGGCAAGACCGGCACCGACGACGGCGAGGCGGCGATCGCCTACTTCGGCGACGGCGCCACCAGCCAGGGCGACGTGAACGAGGCGTTCGTCTGGGCCAGCGTGTTCAACGCGCCGCTGGTCTTCTTCTGCCAGAACAACCAGTACGCGATCTCCGAGCCGCTGGAGCGGCAGACCCGTGTCCCGCTCTACCAGCGGGCCGCCGGCTTCGGGTTCCCCGGCGTACGGGTGGACGGCAACGACGTGCTCGCCACGTACGCGGTCACCCGCACCGCGCTGGACAACGCCCGCCTCGGGCAGGGCCCGAGCCTGATCGAGGCGTACACCTACCGGATGGGCGCGCACACCACCTCCGACGACCCGACCCGCTACCGCATCGCCAGCGAGGTCGAGGCGTGGCAGGCGAAGGACCCGATCGCCCGGGTCAAGGCCTTCCTGGAGAAGCAGCAGATCGCCGACGCGGGCTTCTTCGCCGAGGTCGACGAGCAGGCCCGCCGCGAGTCGGTGCACCTGCGCGAGCGGGTGCTCGAAATGCCGGACCCGGAGCCGGTGACGATGTTCGACAACGTCTACCCCAACGGGTCTCCGCTGCTCGACGAGCAGCGCGCGAAGTTCAGCCGCTACATGGAGTCGTTCGAGGGGAGCGCGCACTGATGGCCACGGAGACGCTCACCATCGGCAAGGCCCTCAACACCGGTCTGCGCCGCGCCCTGGAGAACGACCCCAAGGTCGTCATCATGGGCGAGGACGTCGGCAAGCTCGGCGGCGTCTTCCGGATCACCGACGGTCTGCAGAAGGACTTCGGCGACCAGCGGGTGATCGACACCCCGTTGGCCGAGTCCGGCATCATCGGCACCGCTGTCGGTCTGGCCATCCGCGGCTACCGGCCGGTCTGCGAGATCCAGTTCGACGGCTTCGTCTACCCCGCGTACGACCAGATCGTGTCGCAGGTGGCGAAGATGCACTACCGCTCGGGCGGCCGGCTCAGCATCCCCATGGTGATCCGGATTCCGTTCGGCGGCGGCATCGGCGCTGTCGAGCACCACTCCGAGTCGCCGGAGGCGTACTTCGCGCACACCGCCGGCCTGAAGGTGGTGACCTGCGCCAACCCGCAGGACGCGTACGTGATGATCCAGCAGGCCATCGCCTCGGACGACCCGATCGTCTTCCTGGAGCCCAAGCGGCGTTACTGGGAGAAGGGCCAGGTCGACCTGGACGCGCCGCTGTCCGACGCGTACCCCCTGCACTCGGCCCGGGTCGTGCGGCCCGGCACCGACGTCACCGTGCTGGCCTACGGCCCGATGGTGCGGACCTGCCTTGATGCGGCGACCGCCGCCGCCGAGGACGGCCGGGAGCTGGAGGTCATCGACCTGCGCTCGCTCTCGCCGCTGGACCTGACCGCGGCGTACGAGTCGGTGAAGCGCACCGGCCGTGCGGTCGTGGTGCACGAGGCGCCGTCCAACATCGGCCTCGGCGCCGAGTTGGCCGCCCGGATCACCGAGGAGTGCTTCTACTCCCTGGAGTCGCCGGTGCTGCGGGTGACCGGCTTCGACACCCCCTACCCGGCCGCCCGGGTGGAGGAGGAGTACCTGCCCGACCTCGATCGGGTGCTCGACGCCGTCGACCGCACCTTCGGCTGGTGAGCGACATGTCCCGGATCAAGACGTTCAACCTGCCCGACCTGGGCGAAGGGCTGACCGAGGGCGAGATCCTGGCCTGGCTGGTCAAGGTCGGCGACACCATCGAGCTGAATCAGCCGATCGTCGAGGTGGAGACGGCGAAGGCGGCGGTGGAGATCCCGGCGAAGTGGGCCGGCCAGGTCCAGGCGATCCACCACCCGGAGGGCACCACTGTCGAGGTCGGTACGCCGATCATCGCGATCGACACCGACCCGGGCGCCGGGCCGCTGGACGCGCCGTCGACCACGGCCACGCCCAGCGGTGACCTGCCCACCCCGTCGGCGGCCTCGCTGGCGGCGGTGGAGGTGGCACCGGCCGAGGGCATGATCGAGCCCGGCCTGATCGGCGGTGCGGCCCCGGGTGGGCGGACGGCGGTGCTTGTCGGCTACGGCCCGCGTACCACCGCCGCGAAGCGTCGCCCCCGCAAGGGCGCGGTCCCGGCGCAGGCCGTGACGGCGCCCGCCGCCCCCGCTGGGGTCGATCAAGGAGTTGTGGTGGGTGACAAAACAGTCGCGACCCCCACGGTTCCGGCACCACAAGTCCATGATCGACGCGGTGAGGCGGTGGCGAGCCGTGGGTCGACCGGCGGGGTGCTGGCCAAGCCGCCGGTGCGCAAGCTCGCCAAGGATCTCGGGGTCGACCTCGCCACGTTGACCGGGTCGGGGCCGCTCGGCTCGATCACCCGGGAGGACGTGCAGCAGGCGGCGAGCGGCGCGAGCGTGGTGGTCGCCGAGCCGATCGCGGCGACGACCGCGCCCAGCTTCGGCGCGGACCGGGAGCAACGCATCCCGGTCAAGGGCGTCCGCAAGCTGACCGCCGAGAACATGTCCCGCTCGGCGTTCACCGCCCCGCACGTGACGGAGTTCCTGACCGTCGATGTGACCCGGGCGATGAAGGCCCTGGACCGGCTGCGCGGCCGACGGGAGTGGCGCGACGTACGGGTCTCGCCGCTGCTGCTGGTGGCGAAGGCGGTGCTGCTGGCGGTGCAACGGCACCCGATGGTCAACTCGACCTGGGCGGGCGACGAGATCGTGGTCAAGGAGTACGTCAACCTCGGCATCGCGGCGGCCACCGAGCGCGGTCTGATCGTGCCCAACGTCAAGGACGCCGGCCGACTCTCGCTGCGGGAGTTGGCGGACGCGCTGACCGACCTGGTGCAGACGGCGAAGTCCGGCCGCACCTCGCCGGCTGCCATGTCCGGCGGCACCCTGACCATCACCAACGTCGGCGTGTTCGGGGTGGACACCGGCACACCGATCCTGCCGCCGGGAGAGTCCGCGATCCTGGCCTTCGGCGCGGTGCGGGAGATGCCCTGGGTGCACAAGGGCAAGGTCAAGGTTCGCCAGGTCACCACGCTGGGGCTGAGCTTCGACCACCGGATCATCGATGGTGAGCTGGGCTCGAAGTTCCTGCGGGACATCGGCGACTTCCTCACGGATCCGGAGGCGGCGCTGCTCGCCTGGACCTGATCGTTTCGAACGCCAGCCACGGCCGGTGTGCCACGGGTTAACGCCCGGCACACCGGCCGTGTCCGTTGGGCGACGAAACCGTCGGCCGGATGGCCTGTTGACCTTTGATTGTTAGGCAGGTGTCTCAGCTCACCTAATAATCGATGGAATTTCCTCGGCTTCTCCTGTTGAATAGATGCATCAGGGGCTGACAACCGAATAGCTAGGGGGACCCACCAATGAGCATGATCGAGCGAATCCGCAACCACCGCGACGCGACCCGCCGCGCCCGTGCCATCGAGCACGCGCTGCGCTCGGCGAACTCGCCGGCGGTTCGCGAGGAAATCCTCGTCATCGCCCAGCGTCACATGAGCTGACGCTCCACTACATTCCTCACCCTCCTCCAGATCGATGGCCCACCCGGCCCACCGGGTGGGCCATCGGCGTTTCCCAACCACCACCACCGGGATTCCGCCCTGCCGCAGCGCCCGGTACGGTGGGCTTCGGTCGCCGCCCGCCGACCCGGCAGAGGCCGAGCCGACAGAACTGCTCGACATCAACCGGCAACGGTGAGTGACGGCCAGTGCTCCTTGGACGTGTCGTGCCACCACCCGATACCGTGCGGGGAGCCGGCACAGCGGTACGCCGGTGACGGCGGCAGCCGCGCCGAGGAGACCGATCGGCACCGGCGAGCCGACATGTGATGGAGGAGGCGCACCCATGACGTCCGAGGGCCCGCACCGACCCGGCCAAGAGCCGGACGAGGTGTCACCGGGCGCCGGCGGACCGGCGCCGTACGGCGACCGCCCGGCGCAGCCGGACAACGGCCAGAACGCCGCCGGCCCCGACCTGGGCTGGGCGCCCCCGCCCCCGACGCGGCCAAACCCGTCGGCGCCGGCATGGGCGACCCAGTCCGAGCAGCCCACAGCCCCCGCCTGGGGTGCCGCCGCTGCGCAGCCCAACGACCCGGCGCAGCCCGCCTGGGCCGCCGGTGGTGGCGCGAGCGAGCCGCCGCAGCAGCAGCCCGCCGGGTGGTCCGGCAACGACGGCGCGCAGGCTCCGGCACAGCCCGACCCCTGGGCCGCGCAGCAGCAGGGCTGGACCCCCGCCGAGCAGGGCGCACAGGCACCGACCTGGACCCCGAACGCCCCCGCCGAGCAGCCGGACTGGGTGCAGGCCCAACCAGCCGCACGGGGCGCCGCGCAGGTTCCCCCGGCAACCGCCGCCTGGCCCGCCCAGGAGGACCCGGCCAACGGCTGGGGCGGCGCGGCGCAGGCCAACCCGCCCGCAGCTGACTGGCGGGCGACCGAATCTCCGCAAGCCGACGCGCCGCAGGCCGCCGGCTGGTCCGGCGGTGCCCAGCAGGACCAGGCCACCGGCAACGGCGGCTGGCCCGCCGGCGGCGCCGCCCGCGACGACCAGCCGGTGTGGACGCCGGCGGAGCAGTCGCCACCGACCTGGGGCCAGCCCGCCGAAGCGACCGAGCAGCCCGCCCCCGGCTGGGGTCAGGCCGCCCAGCCGAGCCCGGCCCGTGGCGCCGCCCAGGTCCCGGCCCCGACGACGAACTGGCCAGCGCAGGACGATCCGGCCAACTCCGGCGGGTGGGCCGCGCAGCAGCAGCAGGCGCAGCCCGCACAGTGGAACGACGCCGGCGACGCACGTCAGGACCAGCCTGCGCAGCCGGCCGCCTGGGGCGAGGCCGAGGGCCGTCCGCAGCAGCCCGACTGGGTGCTCTCCCAACCGGAGCAGCCGACCGAGCGGCCGGAGCAGGCAGGGTGGACCCCGGCGGAGCCGAGCAACCTCCCCGCCCGGGCCAGCGCCAGCGTGCCCACCAGCGGCGGCGCGCCCAACTGGGCCGCCGGCCCGGACAACGCCGCCCAGGGCAACTCCGGCGGCGTGCCGGCGGCCGAGCCGTGGGCCCCCGGTGAGGTGTGGGGTCGCGCGGAGGCCGAGGCTTCCGCCCAGTCCCGTGGAGGCTGGGAGGCGGACCGGGGCGACGAGGCACCGGCCTACCAGCCCGGGCCCGCGCCGGGCATCTCGCCGGCGAACGCGGTGCCGCTGCCTCCGCAGGAGCAGCGCGTCCCCGGCGCCAGCCTGGCTGCCGCCCCGCCGTCCGACTACGCGCCCCAGGCCCAGTTCGCTCCGATCCCCGAGCAGCCCGCCTACGCCGAGCGGGAGACCCCGGACGCCCCCGCGCAGTACGGTGGCCGCCCCGAGGACGTCTCCGCGAGCGGCGCTGTGGTGCCCGCCCCGCGTACCTCTCCGGAGTCCGGAGCGGGCCGCGCGGTCGTACCGGTGGCGGACGCCGAGTCGGCAGCTGGCGCAGCGGCCCGGGCCACGGCGAGCGCTTCGGTGCCGCTGGCCAGCCGGGTCATGCCCCCGACCGACCAGGCCATCCGTCCGACCGGCACGGCCAACCCGCAACCTCGGGTGTACGGCCGTCCGGCACGACCGGAGCCGGAGGCCGAGCCGGAGCCGGAGGCGTTCCAGGGCGACTCGGGCACCGACCGCCAGGGTGCTCCGGAGTGGCAGAACGACGCGCCCCGGCAGGCCACGCCCGACTGGCAGCACGAGGGGCAGCGGCAGATCGCTCCCGACTGGCAGAACGACGCGCAGCGGCAGCAGTCCGCACCCGACTGGCAGAACGACGCGCAGCGGCAGGCTGGGCCCGGCTGGGGCGGCGAGTCCCCGGCCGATCCGCGCTTCGACGACCGGCAGCCCGCACCGAACGCGTTCAACGAGGCCCCGTCCGCGCCGCCGGCGTTCCCGCCGGGTGTGCCGTCCTTCGTCGACGCCCCGGGCAACAACAGGCCGATGAACGGCACCCGCCCGCACTCCGGTGCCGAGCCGCCGGCGGACCAGTTCGGCGGCCCCGGGGCGCCTGCCGCCGGCACCGCGAACGCAACGGCGACCTTCGGTGCGCCGAACTTCGGCGGCCCGGGCTCGGGCGCGCCGGGCTTCGGCGGGCCGGCGACCGAACCAGTGCCGGGCGGGGGCTTCCCGCCATCGTTCCCGCCACCGTCGCAGTCCGCGCCGTCCTGGGGCCAGGAGGCCGGCCAGAAGGACCAGGGCCGATTCGACGCGTTCAAGCCGGACGCCGACGAACCGAAGGTGGAGCCACCGACGCCGAAGGTCCGCAACGGCCGGGTGCTGGCCGCAGTGCTGATCGCCGCGATGCTCATCCTGGCGGTGCCGCTCGGCCTGCTGCTGCTGCTCGGCAAGGTCGGCGGAGAGGACACGCCGTCCTTCGACCCGGCGGTCGGCACCTGCGTGAAGCAGTCCGGGCAGGGCGGCGCCTCGGCGGCGGACTGCGGCGAGGCGGGCGCGTTCACGATCGTCTCGAAGGTGGACGCCAAGGAGAAGTGCACCGACACGACGCAGCCCCACGTGGTGCTGCCGGGTGAGGGCACCAACCGGGTGCTCTGCCTGAAGCCGGCCACGAAGTAGCTGCACCGACGGCGGGGTCACGGGCAACCGTGACCCCGCCGTCGTCGTACCCGCAGGTGGTACCGAATCTCGCCCCCTCCGGCCGGACGCGGGCCGATGGTCAGGCACGATGGGTGCATGAGCGCACGAGTACGGGCTCCCGAACTGCGCGGTCGGGGCTGGCTGAACACCGGTGGACGCGACCTCAAGCTCGCCGACCTTCGCGGCAAGATCGTCATCGCGGATTTTTGGACGTTCTGCTGTATCAACTGCCTGCACGTGCTCGACGAGCTGCGCCCGCTGGAGGAGAAGTACGGCGACGTGCTCGTCGTGATCGGCGTGCACTCGCCGAAGTTCGAGCACGAGAAGGACGCCGACGCGCTCGCCGCCGCGGTGGAGCGGTACGGGGTGCACCACCCCGTACTCGACGATCCTGAGCTGGACATGTGGCAGCAGTACGCGGCCCGGGCCTGGCCGACCCTGTCGGTGATCGACCCCGAGGGTTACGTGGTGGCCACCATGGCCGGCGAGGGGCATGCCGAGGGGCTGGCCCGACTGATCGACGAGTTGATCGCCACTCACGAGGCCAAGGGCACCCTGCACCGGGGGAACGGCCCGTACGTCCCGCCGCCGGCACCGGAGACCGCGCTGCGCTTCCCGGGTAAGGCGGTGCAGCTGCCCAACGGCAACCTGCTGGTCTCGGACTCGGCCCGGCACTCACTGGTCGAGATCGACCCGGACGGCGAGACGCCGGTGCGTCGGATCGGCTCGGGCGAGCGCGGCCGGGCGGACGGGCCGGCCGCCGCGGCGACGTTCTCCGAGCCGCAGGGTGTGTGTCTGCTGCCCACGCACGTCGCCGAGGTGGCCGGCTACGACCTGGTGGTGGCCGACACTGTCAACCATCTGCTGCGCGGCGTTCGGCTGGAGTCCGGCGAGGTGGTCACGGTGGCCGGCAGTGGGCGGCAGTGGCGCGCCGAGGTCGACGACCACGCCCATGACGCGTTCGCCGTCGACCTGTCCTCCCCGTGGGACCTGGCCTGGTACGACGACAAGCTGATCATCGCGATGGCCGGGATCCACCAGCTCTGGTGGTTCGACCCGATCAAGCGGACCGCCGGCATGTACGCCGGCACCACGGTGGAGGCGTTGCGCGACGGCCCGCTGGCCGAGGCGTGGATGGCCCAGCCGTCGGGGCTCTCGACCTCCGCCGACGGCACCCGACTCTGGGTGGCCGACAGCGAGACCAGTTCCGTCCGGTTCGTCGAGAACGGTGTGCTGAGCACCGCCGTCGGGCAGGGCCTGTTCGACTTCGGGCACGTGGACGGTCCGGCGGAGTCGGCGCTGCTCCAGCATCCGCTGGGCGTGTGCGCGCTGCCGGACGGCTCGGTGCTGATCGCGGACACGTACAACGGCGCGGTGCGCCGCTTCGACCCGGCCAGCAACCAGGTCTCCACCGTCGCCGACGGGTTGGCGGAACCGAGCGACCTGGTGCTCACCCCGTCCGGTGAGGTGCTGGTGGTGGAGTCCGCCGCGCACCGGTTGACCCGGCTCGCCCCCGGTGCCCTGTCGGCGGCGGGTGCCAGCACTGTGGACGGGCCTCGGCACCGCACCGAGCGCAAGCCGACCGACGTCGCCGCGGGCGAGGTCACCCTGGACATCGTCTTCACCCCGGCGCCGGGGCAGAAGCTTGACGAGACGTACGGGCCGTCGACCCGGCTGGTGGTCTCCGCGTCCCCGCCGGAGCTGCTGGTGGACGGTGCCGGCACGGGCACCGAGCTGTCCCGCCGGCTGGTGCTCAACGGCGAGGTCACCGCGGGCGTGCTTCAGGTGACAGCGCAGGCGGCGACCTGTGACGCGGACGTCGAGCACGCGGCGTGCCACCTGACCCGGCAGGACTGGGGAGTACCGGTCCGGGTGGTCGACGGCGCGGTGACCCGGCTGCCGCTGGTGCTTCGCGGCCTGGACGCCTGACCTGATCGGAGGGGCCCGGCGGGCCCCTCCGATCAGGCGAAGGGGGCCAGTGTGATGTCGGCGTCGATCAGGGTGGCGCGGACGAGTTCGGCGGCGGAGACCGCACCCGGGGTGTCGCCGTGCACGCAGATCGAGTCGACCGAGCACGGGATGACGGTGCCGTCGACCGCCACCACGCTGCGTTCGGTGGCCATCCGCGCCGCCCGTTCGGCGACCTGCTCGGGGTCGGTGATCACCGCGCCGGGGGTGCCGCGCGGCACCAGCGCCCCGTTGGGCAGGTAGGCGCGGTCGGCGAACGCCTCGGCAACCACCGGCAGGCCCGCGCCCACTGCGAGTTGGGCGAGCGTCGAGCCGGGAAGGCAGAGTACGGGCAACTCGGCGTCGTAACCGCTGACGGCGGCGACCACGGCCGCCGCCTGGGACTCGTCGGTGCTGGCCGCGTGGTAGAGCGCGCCGTGCGGCTTGAGGTAGCGGACCCGGGTGCGGAACAACCGGCAGAACGCGTCCAGCGCCCCCAACTGGTAGGTCACCTCGTCGCGTAGCTCGGCGAAGTCGTACGCGATGTGCCGCCGGCCGAAGCCGGCCAGGTCCCGGTAGCCGACCTGCGCGCCCACCGCGACCCCCCGTCGCGCGGCGCCCTCGACGACCCGCCGCATGGTGGACGGGTCGCCGCCGTGGAAGCCGCAGGCGACGTTGGCGGAGGTGACGAGGCTCAGCAGCGCCTCGTCGTCACCGAGTCGCCAGATGCCGAATCCTTCGCCCAGGTCAGCGTTGAGGTCCATGGAATCTGACGGTAGTACCTGGCCGGGCCTGCGCGAGCGGGGTCACGTCGGTGACCACCCCGATGACTGGGTATCCACCGGTGGTCGGATGGTCCGCGAGGAAGATCAGGGGTTGCCCGTCCGCCGGCACCTGCACCGCGCCGAGCACGATGCCCTCGCTGGGGAGTTCGCCGGCGACCGCGCGGGGCAGCGCCGCGCCGGCGAGCCGCGCGCCGACCCGGTTGCTCACCGGGCTGATGGTGTACGCGCTGCCGAAGAGCCTGTCGAACGCTGTTGGCGTGAACCAGTCCTCGCGAGGACCGGGGCCCAGCGTCAGGTGCAGCTCTTCAGGCGGCGTGGGGCACACGGTCAGGTCCACCGGTGCGGGGGTGCCGACCTGATCACCGACCGGCAGCAGGTCGCCGTCCCGCAACGGAGGTGGGCCGAGCCCGGAGAGGGTGTCGGTGGCCCGGCTACCGAGCACTGGTGACACCTCGATGCCGCCCGCCACCGCCAGCCAACTCCGTACGCCCCGCCGGGCAGGACCGATCCGCAGCACCGTTCCGGCCGGCACGCTGAGTGGGCGCCCGGTGTCACCGGGCCGGACACCCGCCTGGACGGGGACCTCGGCGCCGGTGACCGCCACCGTGGCGGCCCGGGTCAGCCGTAGGGTGCAGCCGGTCAGGGTGATCTCCAGGCCGGCCGCGTGCTCCGGATTGCCGACCAGCCGGTTGGCCAACCGCAGGGCAGCCGGGTCGAGGGCGCCGGACCGGGGCACCCCCAGGTGCGCCCAGCCGGGCCGGCCCAGGTCCTGCACTGTGGTGAGCGCACCGGCGCGGAGCACCTCGATGGCGGCCGGGTGGGTCACGCCGCCACCATCCGCACCTTGGTGCCCGGGCCGAGTCGGGTCGGCGGGTCGGCTGCCACGTCGAACAGCACCAGGTCGGTCCGACCGACCAGCAGCCAGCCGCCCGGGGAAGCGCCCGGGTAGATGCCGGCGTACGGGCCGGCCAATGCGACCGAGCCGGCCGGCACCCGGGGACGGGGCGTGGCCAGCCGGGGCAGCGCCAACTCGGCGGGCAGCCCGGTCAGGTAGGGGAATCCGGGGGCGAATCCGCAGAAGGCGACCCGGAACCGGGTGCTGGTCAACCGGTGTCGCACTGCCGACACGTCCACGCCCCAGTGTTCCGCCACCGCCGGCAGGTCCGGCCCGTCGAAGGTGACAGGCACCAACACGTCCGCCGCGTCGTCGGCTCCGTCTTCGGCTGAGGCGTTGTGGTCTTGATCTTGGGCGTCGACATTGGCTGTGGCGTGGGCGTCGGCCTGGTTGGAGCGGGTGGTCGCGGCGGTGACGGCGGACGCCCATCGGGTCAGCTGCTCGGCCGTTGTGGTCGGGTCGGGCAGGCCGTCGAGCAGCACGGTCCGGGCCGCTGGCACGATCTCCACGGCGATCAGGTCGCCCCGCTCCCGACGCCGCCACAGCTCGGCCCGCCACGCTTCGACGAACGCGGCCTCAGGGACGTCGGCGACGGCCTCGGGGGTGTCGGTGGGGGCGGTGCAGTCGAGTAGCAGGGCGTGCGCCCCGACGGGTCGGATCCGCATCCGCTCATCCTCGCCGATGTCGTGCCGATCCGGTGTTCACGTTGACGGTGCCGGGTGTCACCAACGCCACTACTTACAAGTAACCTACGGTGCCGTAACCTGACTGGGTGACCACCTCCGCCCCGCTTCGCCTGAAGCCGGTCGACATCGGTAAGCCCCGGATGCGCGGCTGGCTGCACACGTACGCCTTCTTCGTCGCAGTGGTCTGCGGCATCGTGCTCTGCTCGATCGCCGCGACCCGGCCGGGGTGGGCACCGCTGGTGAGCTGCCTCATCTACAGCCTGACGGTCTGCGGGCTCTTCGGCACGAGCGCGCTGTACCACCGTCGTGTGTGGTCAGAGCGCGGCTACCAGGTGATGCGCCGGATGGACCACTGCATGATCTTCGTGTTCATCGCCGGCACGTACACACCGCTCTGCGCGATGCTGCTCGCGCCCCGGCCGGCCACCGTGATGCTGGCCCTGGTCTGGGGCGGCGCGCTGGCCGGCGTGGCGATCAAGGTGGTCTGGCCGCACGCGCCGCGCTGGGTGTCCGCGCCGCTCTACCTGGCGCTGGGCTGGGTGGCGGTGGCCATGCTGCCGGAGATCCTGCACGGGGGCGGCGTCGCCGCATTGGTGCTGCTGATCGTCGGTGGCGCGATCTACAGCGTCGGCGCGGTCTTCTACGCGTTGCGCCGCCCCAATCCGTGGCCGACCGTCTTCGGCCACCACGAGTTCTTCCACGCCTGCACGCTGCTGGCGGCGCTCTGTCATCACATCGCGATCTACTTCGCGCTGTTCGCCTGACCCAGCAGTCCGGGGCGAACGGGCGCGGCCCACACCCGTCCATGCCGACGCTCCATGATCGTGCTCGATCCAGGATGTAGTGGCCTCGTTCGCCCCCGAGAGCCCTGTTTCCTGGATCGAGCACGATCATCGGGATCGGGCACCCACCTCAAGATCCGCGAGGGCGCGCGGGCACCGAGGCCCGGCCCGGACGCAAGCCGGGGCCCCGCGACGCTGCGGGACCCCGGAGTGTGTGGGCGAGGATCAGACCGGCCGGCCCGGCCGACGCACCTCGCGGTACTCCTGCACGACCTGGTCGTTCTGGACCGGAACGACCCGGTCGGCCACCACGCGCTCCTCGCGCACCGGCGCGGCGACCACCGCGCGGCGGCGGTTGCTCCAGAAGTAGAGGGTGGCGAGCAGGCCGGCGACGCCGGCGAGCATCAGCACCCAGCCGACGACTGACAGGTCCAGCCAGCCCAGGTCGGCTTCCACTGCGAACGCGAAGATCGCGCCTAGCGCGATCAAGAAGATGCTGCCACCAATGCCCATGTCTCGCTCCTCGGCTCTAACCTGGCGTACGTCGCGCCGCGGCCGTCGGTAGGGGTGCGGCATCCATCGACTTACCCAGGCACGGAGATCGCCAATCGGGCAAGCTGGGGGCATGACGGACGCCGACCCCGACACACGGACTCTGGTGTTGCTGCGGCACGCGAAGGCCGAGCAGGGCAGCGACGCGGCGGACGACGCGGAACGGCCGCTGAGCGCACGCGGGAACGCCGACGCGGCTGCGGCTGGGGCGTGGTTGGCGCACCAGGGGCTGCTGCCCGACGTGGTGATCTGCTCGACGGCCCGACGCACCCGCCAGACCTGGCACGGGGTGGCGATGGGGATGACCGGTTCACCGCCGGAGGGTGGCCCGACCGGTCCTCGCCCGACCGTCCGTTATGAGCCGGGTGCGTACGACGCGCATCCCGAGGAGTTGTTGTCGCTGGTCCGCACTGTGGATCCGGCGGCCCGCACGGCGTTGCTCATTGCCCACAATCCGGGCATCTCTCTGCTCTCCGCGTTCCTCGATCCCGAGGGAGTGGGCGACGAGGGTTTGCGCACCGCCGAGTTGGCGGTGCACCGCTGCCCACCCGGCTGGGTGGAGTTGAGCAGGGCGGGAGCGCCGCTCGCGGCTCGACACACCGCACGCGACTGAGCCACCCGCCGATCCGACGGGTGGCTCAGGGGTACGCGTTGCGCGGGGATCAGGACGGCGGCGCTGTTGGTGGCGGCGGGTCCGGCGGTGGCGGCATCATCGCCGTCGGATGAGACAGCCGGTTCTCCTCCACGATGAGGGTTCGAGCCCGCTTGCGCCGGTCCTGCCAGAACCAGACAGTGGTCAGCAGTACGGCCAGCCCGGCCAGGATGAACACCCAGCCGACAGCGCGTACGTCGATCCACCAGACGTTGGCTCTCAGCGCGAAGGTCAGGATCGCGCCGATCGCGATGAGAAAAATACCGCTTCCTACACCCATGTGCGCTGCACTCCCCCGTGCGGTGGCTCTGGGCGTTCCCTTTCGAGGTCACGCGACGGTTACCCGCCACGCCAGCGGCATACCCGACCGGGCTCGGCCAATACGTGCCGCCGCCGGGCGGAGACGGCGACGGCCGGCGGGGCAGAAGCCCCACCGGCCGTCGCGCGGTGCCGGGTGGTGCGACCCGGAACCGTCAAACGTGCCGTGGCCTGCTCAGAAGGCCTCCTCCGGGAGGTCCATGATGTCGAGGTCGGTGCCCTCGATGATCCGCCGGTCGGCGCCGATGCGGGGCAGCACCTCACGGGCGAAGAAGCGGGCAGCGGCCACCTTGCCGGTGTAGAACGCCTTGTCGCTGGCGGACACCTCGCCGGCCAGGGCCTTCAGCGCCACCTCTGCCTGCTTCTGGAGCAGCCAGCCGACCACCAGGTCGCCGATCGCCAGCAGGAACCGCCGGCTGCTCAGCCCGACCTTGTAGAGGGCGCGGGTGTCGCCACCCTGCGCCTCGCCCAGCCAGCCGGTCATCACACCGAGGATGTTCTGGACCTCGCCGAGGGCCTTGCCGAGCGCCTGCCGCTCCTCCTTGAGCTGACCGTTGCCCGCCTCGGAGGAGATGAACTCCTGGATCTCGCCGGCGACCGCCATGAGTGCCTTGCCGTTGTCCCGCACGATCTTGCGGAAGATCAGGTCGAGGCTCTGGATGGCGGTGGTGCCCTCGTATAGGGTGTCGATCTTGGCGTCGCGGACGTACTGCTCCAGCGGGTAGTCCTGGAGGAACCCGGAGCCGCCGAAGGTCTGCAGGGCCTCGTGCCCGAGCATCTCGTACGCCCGCTCCGAACCGACGCCCTTCACCAGCGGCAGCAGCAGGTCGTTGACCCGCTTGGCCAGCTTGGTGGCCTTCTCGTCGCCGGCCGCCTCGGCGATGGCGACCTTGTCCTGCCAGGTGGCGGTGTAGAGAACAAGGGCACGAAGCCCCTCGGCGTACGACTTCTGCAGCAGCAGCGAGCGGCGTACGTCCGGGTGGTGGGTGATGGTGACCCGGGGGGCGGTCTTGTCCGCCTGCTGGATCAGGTCGGCGCCCTGCACCCGGTTCTTCGCGTACTCCAGGGCGTTGAGGTAGCCGGTGGAGAGGGTGGCGATGGCCTTGGTGCCGACCAGCATCCGGGCGTACTCAATGATCATGAACATCTGCCGGATGCCGTCGTGCTTGTCGCCCAGCAGCCAACCCTTGGCCGGTACGCCGTGCTCGCCGAAGGTCAGCTCGCAGGTATTGGAGACCTTCAGGCCCATCTTGTGCTCGACGTTGGTGGTGTAGACGCCGTTGCGCTCACCCAGCTCGCCGGTGGTCTCGTCGAAGTGGAACTTCGGCACCACGAAGAGCGACAGGCCCTTGGTGCCGGGGCCACCGACGCCCTCCACGCCCACCGGGCGGGCCAGCACGTAGTGCACGATGTTGTCGCTGAGGTCGTGCTCACCGGAGGTGATGAAGCGCTTCACGCCCTCGATGTGCCACGAGCCGTCCGGCTGCTGGATGGCGCGGGCGCGGCCGGCGCCGACGTCCGAGCCGGCGTCCGGCTCGGTGAGCACCATCGTGGAGCCCCACTGCTTGTCGATGAAGAGCTTGGCCCACGCCTTCTGCCGCTCGGTGCCCTCGACGTGCAGCACGTGCGCGAAGGACGGGCCAGAGGCGTACATCCAGATGGGGGCGTTCGAGCCGAGCACCAGCTCGGCGAGGGCCCACCAGAGGACGCGGGGGGCGTTGGTGCCGCCCAGCGCCGGCGGCAGGTCCAGGCGCCAGAACTCGGAGTCCATGAACGCCTGGTAGGACTTCTTGAACGACTCCGGCAGCGGCGCGGTGTGCGTGGCCGGGTCGAAGACCGGCGGGTTGCGGTCGCTGTCCGTGTAGCTGGCGGCCAGGTCCTCGCGAGCGAGGCGATCAAGCTCGGAGAGGAAACTGCGGGCGGTGTCGGCGTCGAGTTCGGAGTACGGTTCCTGGCCGAACGCCTGGTCCGCCCCGAAGACCTCGAACAGGTTGAACTCGAGATCCCGGAGGTTGCTCTTGTAGTGGGTCATGCTCGCTGGCCCCGCTTCCGGACAGGTGTTACCGATCAGTAACCCCGACTGTATTACTCGCGGGTAGGCAGCGACAAGCGGATCACCCAAGTGACGGCGATTACACACCCGCGGGCGAGGTCGGCCGCTCAGCTCTCGGCGGCGCCGACCTCCCAGCTCGGGACGGCGACGGCAGCGCCGGTACGGGCACCCACATACTCCATCAGGACCAGCGCGATGTCGTCGTCGAGTCGACCGTGCACCCACTCGACCAGGGCGGTCTCCAGCGATGCCAGCCCGTCGGCGACAGTGCCATGGCCCAGCAGTCGCCAGGCCCGGTCGGCGGTCGGGAAGAACTCGCCGTCGCGCCGCGCCTCGCCGAGGCCATCGGTGAACAGCAGCAGCCGGTCCCCGGGCTCCAGGCGTTCGACCCGGGGGCGGACCACCGGCATGAACCCGAGCGGAGGCGCCGGGGCCGGCGGTTCCAGCGGGATCACCGCACCCCGGCGCAGCAGCAGCGGTGGCGGGTGCCCGCAGTTCACGATCGTGAGGGTGCCACCACGCTCCTCGACCAGTGCCGCCGTGACGAAGTCCTCGTCGCCGACGTTGCGGGCCACAGCGCGGTCCAGGTCGGCGACGACGGCCCGCAGGTCGGCCCGCTCGTACGCCACGTGCCGGTAGGAACCGAGGACGATGCTGGCCAGCCGGACCGCGTCCAGACCCTTGCCCCGCACGTCACCGATGATCATGCGGACGCCGTAGGGCGTGTCGATCGCCTCGTACAGGTCGCCGCCGATCTCCGCCGTCGCTGTGGAGGAGATGTAGCGTCCCGCTACCGAGAGCGTGCCGACCTGCGGCCCGAGCGGGCGCAACACCGCCTGCTGGGCCACTGCGGCGAGCTTGGTCAGCTCGACGATCCGCTCAGCCTGCCGCTGGCGAACCCACGCCACCGCCACTGCCATGCCGGTGGCGAGCGCGACCGCGACAACGTTGACCGAGGTGACCAACGAGACCTTCGGCGCGACCAGCGCGAAGCCGGCGCCGATCACCGTCGCCGCGACGCCCACCCCCAGAACCACCAGCCAGGACGCCAGGGCGGCGGCGAGAACCGGCGCGGCCGCCAGGAGCGCGACGTAGTGCACCTTGCGGCCGTCCGCCGCCTCCACCGCCGACACGATCGCGAGCAGAGCGAGGGCCGCGCCGAGGCCGGCGCGGGATCCGGGGCTCAGCGGGCGACGGCCCGACTGGAGGAGTCGCGTGGATACGACTGACAGTTTGCCTGATCCACGTGAACCGGTGAATGAACCTGACCCGTCGTCCGAGGAGGTTCTGTCCGGCCGGCCCAGTCGGCCGGCCGAATCGGCGTCGCCGGTCCCGCTCAGCCGAGGACCTCGTAGCGGACGGTGAGCGCACCCACGTCGACCGAGGCGATGCTGGCGAAGGCGGCCCGGGAGAGGTCCAGGCAGCGGCCGTCGATGAACGGGCCGCGGTCGTTGATCCGTACCGTCACCGACTTGCCGTTGGCCGGGTTGGTCACCCGGACCTTGGTGTTGAACGGCAGCGTCTTGTGCGCGGCGGTCAGCGCGTTCGGGTTGAACGACTCGCCGTTGGCGGTGAGCTGCCCGTCGGAGTAGAACGAGGCGCCGCACGAACCGCTGTCCAGGACCTTCGCCGCGGCGGTGGTCTTCTTGACTGTCGGCTTCGGCTTCGGCTTCGGCGACGAGGTGCGCTCCCTGCCCCGGGAGGCGGCCTGCTGCGACCGGGTCGCCGACGGGCTGGCGGTGACGCTGGGCGAGGCGCTGGCGCTCGGGGTGACGGCCGGGGAGCTGGGGGTGAGGCTGCTCGCGGCGGTGGTCGGGGTGAGGTCGAGAGCAACCTGCCCCGACTGGTCGGAGCCGGAAACCAACTGCACGGCACCTACGGTGCCTCCGACGGCGAGGGCGACGCCGACCGCCGCGGTGGCCACGATGCCCGCCGGGGAGGAGAAGATGCGGGTACGAGAGTGCTTGCCTACCACCGGCCCGGTCCTTTCGTCGTCTGAACAAACCGGGTCGGACCGTAACGAGAGAAGTACTTCCGACGTCAACGTGATCATGGTGGTATGCCCGTATTTGCACAGGTACGTGTAGCCGATCATCCGACCCCGGGTGGGCCGGGTGGCCCGGGTGCCACCGCGCCCGCCGCCCGTGCCGCAGGATGAGCGGATGCCCGCCGATCTGACCGAACGCCTGGCCGCCCTGTTCCAGTGGATCGACCCCGGCCCGGACACCAGTCACCTGGTCAGCGACATCTCCGGTTGGTGGCGGGACGCGGCGGTGCTGGCCGAGCTGGGGCCGGCCCTGGTGGCCCCGTACCGGGCCGCCCGGCCCACCGTGGTGCTCGCGCCGGCCGTCACCGGGCTGCTCCTCGGGCCGTTGGCCGCCACCGCCCTCGGCGTCGGCTTCGTGGCCGCCCACAAGGCCGGTGACGGACGACTGCCGGCCGGGCCGCTCACCTGGGCGCAGAGCCCACCGGACTACCGGGGTCGACGGGTGGACCTCGCCGTGCGGGACCGACACCTCGGCCCCGGCGACCGGGTGCTGGTGGTGGACGACTGGGTGCGTACCGGCGCGCAGCTACGCGCCCTCTACGACATCTGCGCCGCGCGGGGCGCCGAGGTGCTGGGCACCGCAGTGGTGGCAGTGGACTGCCCGCCCGAGGTCGCTGCCGACCTACGGATCACCGGCCTGATCGACGCCGCGGATCTGCCCGCTTGACCTGAAGCGAGGTTCAGCACCGACGATCGGCTGATGAGTGACGGAGTTCTCGACGAGGCGTACGAGCGACTGCACCGCACCGGCCCCGAATATCAGGGCTGGCTCTCCAACCACGGGCCGATGGCCGTCGAGGCGTTGGTCCGACACGGGCACCCACACCGGGTGCACCGGTGGCTCGACGACTACCTCGGCCGCCTCGACGAACTGCCCCGAGGGCTGCACCCGATCGACGACTGGCGGTCGGCGCTGGGCGATCCGAAGCGCGCCGGCGACTGGCTGGCCTACTTCGACCGGCAACTGCGCGAACACCAGTGGCGTGCGGTGCTCGGCACCTGGTGGCCCCGGCTGCTGCCGGGCATCGCCGCCGGTGCCACGCACGGTGTGATCCGGGTCGGGCACGCCGTACGCGCGCTCGACCCGGACGACGAGAACCCACAGCGGCTCACCGAGCTGGGCCAGGCCCTCGGCTACTGGGCGGCCCGCTGGCAGCCGATCCCCGGCACCGACCGGCTGCTCAGCGGCGATCCGGACCAGCCCGACACCGACGACATCGACGTGGCAGCCGCGCTGGCCGGGCTGCCCCGGATCGACGACCAGACCGGCGGCGTCCGGGATCGGCTGGACCAACTGCCGGGCGTACCCCGATGGGAGCCGGCACTCGCGACGCTGCGCCCCGCGCGTAGCCCGGCCGAGGCGGAGCGCGGGCTCACCACGCTGGTGCACCGGGCCGGCCTGAACTACCTGCGCTTCGGGCACACCGCGCCGGTCATGCTGGTGCACGCGGTCACCGCCCCGACCGCCGTGCTGCGTACCCTGCCGGCACTGGACCGTGGCCTGTGGGCGCCGAGCCTCACCGCGGCCTGGGCCGCGACGGCGGCCATGACCTCCGTGTACGCCCCAGCCCACGGCATCGCGCCACCGACAGTGACCCCCGCAACACCGGCGGAGGTCTTCGCCCGCGCGGCCCGCCACGGCGACGAGCACGTGGTCAAGCTCGCCGACGCGATCCTCGACGCGTACGCGACCAGTGCTGACGAACGGCTCCTCACCGCACCCGGCTACGCCGGCCAACTGATCTGAGCGGGGCGACGGGTATTGCGGCGGCGGGCCGGGCCGCCCTGGCCTAGCCTCGGCAGGATGTGGCCTCGGATCGGTGAACTGCGCGCCCTCGCCCTCGGCACCCCCGGTGAGTTGCGGGCAACCCTCAACACCCTGGTGCTGGCCGGTGTGAAGACAGCGACGGCCGGCCGGCTCGCCGAGTACGCGGAAGAAGGCGAGGAGTTGGAGCACGTCGGCGAACGCCTGGCGCTTGTCGACGACGACAACGCACTGGCCGGCGTCGTGGAGATCACCGGAGTCGAGGTGGTCCGCTTCGCCGACGTGCCCTGGGACTTCGCCCACGCCGAGGGCGAGGGCGACCGCTCGATCGAGGAGTGGCGGGCCGGGCACTCGACCTACTGGGCGCGGCTCGGCACCCCTGTCGACGGCGACACCCCCATCGTCTGCCTGCGCTTCCGCCTGGTTTCCGGCGGCGAGGGCGGTGTGGCCAGCGGCGACCTCGGCACCTGACCGGCCGCCCCAGCCGGTTCGGTGGCGGTCTCAGCCGCGTAGTTGTGGCAGCAACCGCGTCGCCACGTCCACCAGGATGGCCTCGTCACCGGCGTACCAACTGCTGGCGCGCGGCCAGTGCGTCACCACGTCGGTGAAGCCCAACTCGGCGGCCCGGCCGACCTGATCGGCGAAGAACTGTGCGCTGCTGAGCGAGAAGACCGGCCCAGCGTCCAGCGAGAGGTAGCGGTCCAGGCTGGCCGGGTCGCGGCCGGCCTCGTCCAGGGTCCGGTCCATCCGCGCTGACAGCGCCGACACACTGGCCCACCAACCCGCCAGGTCGTTGTCGTCACCGGTGCCGGTGGTCACCCACCCCTGCCCGAAGCGGGCCACCAACCGCATCGACCGTGGCCCGTTGGCGGCCACCACGAACGGCACCCGAGGCTGCTGCACACAGCCGGGGTTGTTGCGAGCATCCACAGCGGCGAACCAGTCGCCCCGCCAGGTGGCGCCGTCCTCCCGCAGGATCAGGTCCAACAACTCGGTGAACTCGGCGAACCGGTCGACCCGCTGACGCGGTGGCAGCGTCTCACCACCCAGCACCGCCGAGTCGAAGCCGCTGCCACCCGCTCCCAGACCGAGCAGCAGCCGGCCTGCGGAGACGTCGTCCAGGGTGGTGATCTGCCTGGCGAACGCGGCCGGGTGTCGGAAGTTCGGCGACGCCACGAGAGTGCCCAGTCGAATCCGCGAGGTCACAGTGGCGGCCGCGGTCAGCGTGGCCATCGAGTCGAACCACGGGCCGTCGACCAGGTCACGCCAACCCAGGTGGTCGTACGTCCAGGCATGGTCGAAGCCCCACTCGTCGACCTGCCGCCAGCGACGCTGCGACTCCGCCCACCGCTGGTCCGGCAGAATCACGATGCCAATCCGCATGATCACCACCCTAGCCGGGCCGGCCGCCCGCGCCCCGGCACCTCGTGGACCAGGCGATTCATCGATCAGGGCCGGCGTCTGACCGGTATCGGTCTGCGGATCGAGGCGACCATCCCCGACCGGCAGTCCTAGATCCACAGATGCGGCCGGCCCGTACTCTCCGGGGATGCCCACCGAAGCAGTTGCTGCCCGCGTATCTCCGGATCGCCGGGCCCGCCGGGTCCGCATGATCCGTACGGTGGCGTTGCTGGTCGGGGTGGTCGTTCCGTCCCTCATCCTCCGCGAGCTGATCGAGGCTCGATTCGGCCGTGGGCCGGTGGCCGACCTCAGTGCGGTCGCGATGCCGATGGCGGCGACCGCGTGGCTCGCGCCCTACGCCTCCTATCGGCGACGCGACGCCCTGCTCTGGCTGGTCGGCCCCGGCCTCTACTTCTTCGCGGTGATCGCCTGGCGGGTGGCCCTCTCGCCCTACCGGGACTGGAGCCCCCGCCCGGAGGAGAAGCCCCGGATGCGCTGGTCACGCGACCCGGAACACGCCGGGACGTGGTACCTGACCGAGCCCGCAAGTGGCACGCGTCACACTTCTTCCCGGTAGGGACATCACGTTCGGCTCCGACCCCTCGGGGAGCGGCACCCAGGCGGGGTGTCGCCCGAGGAGAGGATCGGAGCGCGATGACGAAGGTGACCGCACAACTGTCGGTGTCGGTGGACGGCTTCTACGCCGGCCCACAGTTCGACGGGAACGGCAACTGGATGGACTCGGCGGAGAGCGCGAAGTTCTTCCGGGTCACCCGGTGGGCGACCGAAGCGGCGGCCTGGCGCGAACGGCAGGGTTTTGCCGGCGGCGAGCAGGACACCAACTCCGAGGTGATCGCCGAGTCGTTCGGCGCGGCCGGCGCGTACGTGATGGGACGCCGGATGGCCGACGGGGGTGAGATCCCCTGGGGTGAGGAGCCGCCGTTTCGCGCGCCGGTCTTCGTCGTCACCCACCGTCCCCGCCAGCGGCTGCAGCGGGGAGGGGGCACCAGCTTCACCTACGTCACCGACGGCGTGGCCAGCGCCGTGGAGCAGGCGCGCGCCGCGGCCGGTGGCAAGGATGTCGCGGTGGCCGGGGGCGGCAGCCTGGTCCGGCAGGTGCTCAAGGCCGGCCTGCTCGACGAGTTGGAACTGCACGTCGTACCGGTCGTGCTCGGCACCGGCCTGCGGCTCTTCGACGCGGACCTCGACCTGGGCGATCGGGAGGGAGTCGAGCTGACGCCGACCCGCGTCCTCGCCACCCCACAGGTGACCCACATCCGGTACGCGGTGCGCGGTCGCGCCCCGCTCGTGCTCGACGACAGGGGCAGGGGAGGCGGCCCGACGGTGACCGCGAACTGAATCACTGCCCATCGAAGGAAGAGGGAGACACCATGGCGCAACTGTTGCGGGTGCAGTGCTTCAACGTTTCGCGCGACGGGTTCGGCACCGGGGAGGGGCAGAGCCTGGAACGGCCCTTCGGTCACGCGGACCCCACACCGCTGTTCTCCTGGCGTGCCGCCACCGCCAGCTTCGTGTATCGCACCGAGCCGGGGGGCACCCGTGGCCTGGACGACTACCTGACCCGTGACGCCGAGAGCAACATCGGCGCGGAGATCATGGGCCGCAACAAGTTCGGCCCCCAGCGTGGCCCCTGGGAGAACCATGACTGGCAGGGCTGGTGGGGGGACAACCCACCGTTCCACACGCCGGTCTTCGTGCTCACCCACCACGTGCGCCCGTCGTTCAGCCTGTCCGACACCACATTCCACTTCCGCGATGTCAGCCCGGCCGAGGCACTGGCCGAGGCGAAACAGGCTGCCGACGGTCGGGACGTACGCCTCGGTGGTGGGGTCGCCACCATCCGCGAGTTCATCGAGGCCGATCTGGTCGACACGATGCACATCGCAGTGGCGCCCGTCGACCTCCACCGGGGAGAGCGGTTGTGGGACAGCCCCGACGAACTGCTCGACCGCTTCCACCTCGAATCGGTGCCCAGCCCCAGCGGAGTCACCCATCTGCTGTTCTGGAGGCGATGACAGCCCTGGCGGCAGCCCGTTCGTCTAGAGCCGGGCCAGCACCAGCAACCGGTTGCCGTCGGGGTCGGTGACCCGCGCGGACCGTTCACCCCAGGGCTGGTCGACCGGCTCCTCGGTGACTGTCGCTCCACCGGTACACAGCGCGCCCACGGCTGCGTCGCAGTCGTCGGCGTAGACGCACAACTCCCAGCGGTGCGAGTCGGCCGGCCCGCCAGCCTCCGGGTTGGCGGCCAGGCCGAGCTCGCTGCTGCCCAGCCGCAGCGCGACGAACTCCGGGGCACCCTCGTCCGGGAACCGGTAGGTCAGCTCGAAGCCGACCACGTCCCGGTAGAACGCGATCAGTCGTGGCAGGTCAGGTGTCGTCACGATCGGAAAGGCTTCGGTGAACACGGACCACCTCCAAGCCGGACCCTAGCCGCTGGCGAGGCCCGGCAGGAACCACCACACCTCGCCGTGCTGGAGGAGGCCGACCTGATCCAGATCGAACGGGGCCACCACGGCCGCAGGCCCAAGACCTGGATCAGGATCAATCACCGAGCAGGTACGCCGCGGCGGAGGCCGGCGAGGACGAGGGTGATGACGCCGTCCGCGTCCGTTCGGTAGGTCGGGTGGTCGTAGGCCGCGCAGATGCCGTGGAGGGCCATCATGACGGCGCCGGCGCCCACGTCGTCGCGGATGGCTCCGGCGTTGACGGCGGCGGCCAGGAGGTCGTCGATGACCTGGCCCAGGGCCTGGGCACCCTCCGCCAGTGCGCCCGACTGGGTGGCCATGAGCGTGGCGAGTGTGCGGGCGAGGCCCTCGTGGCCGTGCAGGTGGTCCACGAAGCCACGCAGGAAGGACTCCAGCGCCTCGTCGGCGGGGAGGGTGGCGTGCAGCTCGCGGGCCCTGTCGCACATCGCTGTGAGTTCTTCGCGGTAGACCGCCTCGGCCAGGGCCTCCCGGGTGGGGAAGTGGCGGTAGAGCGTGCCGGTGCCCACGCCGGCGAGTTTGGCGAAGTCGTCGAAGCGCAGGTCGAAGCGGCCGTCGGCGAAGAGCTCGCGGGCCTTGGCGATCAGGGCGTCGCGGTTGCGGCGGGCGTCGGCGCGCAGTGGCTTGGCATCGGTCACGTGGGGCTCCATTGACAAGTGGAGACTATCTCCATATTTTAGAATCGGAGACAATCTCCAATTATAGGGTACGAGGTGCCGCGTGAAGATCTTGATGTTCGGCCGGGGCGTCATCGGCGCGATGTACGGATGGGCCCTGGAACGGGCCGGACACCACGTCGAGTTCTACGTCCGGCCGGGGCGGGCCGCTGCGTACGGCAATGCGATTGACCTTGACCTGCTCGACACCCGACGGCGACCGTGGGGGAAGCGGGTCGCCGAGAGGTGGCCGGTGCGCTATCGCGAGTCGCTGGAGCCGGACCACGACTTCGATCTGATCGTGCTGAGCGTGCAGCACTACAGCTTCGCGGAGGCCACCGCCTTCCTGGGATCGCGCGCGGGCAGAGCCACCGTGCTCGTCTTCAACAACCTCTGGGTCGAGCCGCTGACCGCGACCGAACACCTCCCCGCCGACCAGGTGGCCTGGGGCTTTCCCGGAGCCGGCGGTGGTTTCGGCGACGACGGTGTGCTGCGTGGGGCTCTGCTGCCCGTGGTCTTCTTCGGCACTCTCGATCGGCCGCCGACCGAGCGCGAGCGGGCCGTGCGCCAGGTGTTTCGTGAGGCGGGGTTCAGGCTCCAGGAGAACGACGACTTCCGTGGCTGGCTGTCGATCCACTTCGTTCAGAACGCGGGCCTGCACACGCAGAGCCTGAAGTCGGGCTCGTTGTCCAAGCTGACGTCCGGCAACGTACGCGAAGCGATCCTTGCCACCCGCGAACTCCTGCGGCTCGTCGAGGCTCGCGGCGTTGATCTGCGGCGGCACCGCAGCGAGCTGCTTCCTTTCACTGCGCCCGTCTGGCTGGCAGCACCGGCGATGGCCTGGCTGTTCAGGCACTTCCCGCCGATGCGCCTGGTCATGGAGGCCCACGCCAACCCCGAGGAGCTGCGCGCGGTCTGCCGCGACACCCTGGCGGAGGCGCGCAGGCTGGGCGTGGAGGTGCCCCGACTGGAGGCGGCCGAGCCCTACTTCGCCGCCGAGAGAACGATCCAGCCATCAGTACGCAGGTGCTGAAACGCCACAGGCGTGCGCGTTCACAGCCGCCCCAAAATGAGATGCGAACGGGCTCACGCAGCTGTTGGATCTCGACATGAAGCATGAGCTTGTTCGTCCCCGGAAGGCACGCCCGGGGGACCACCTCGCGGTCCTCTCACCGTCCTTCGCTGCGGCCGGTGCCTATCCCGGAATCCACGAGCAGGCCATGCGACGGCTTGCTGACCTGACCGGCCTCGTTCCGGTCGAATATCCCACCACCCGCCAGGTGGGCGCGAGCGCGGCGGCACGGGCGGCGGACATCAACGCCGCCTTCGCAGATCCCCAGGTACGCGGCATTCTCGCCGTCGTCGGCGGCGAGGACCAGATCACCGTCATCCCCCACCTGGACGGCGACCTGGCCCGAGCCGACCCGAAACCGTTCCTCGGCACCAGCGACAACACCAACCTGCACCACTGGCTCTGGGGCCTCGGCATCGCCAGCTTCTACGGCGGGTCCTCCCAGGTTCACCTCGGCCCCGGGCCTGCCGTCGACGACATCCACGTGCGCTCGCTGCGAGCGGCGTTGCTCACCGGGGAACGGCTGGAAATCACCGACCCGGGTGAGTCCGAGGACATCGGCATCGACTGGGCAGACCCGCAGGCGTTGAAGTCGCACGGAGAGCGCGAACCGACGGAGCCGTGGAGCTGGTACGGGCCGTCCCGCGCAGTCACCGGCCCCACCTGGGGTGGCTGCCTGGAAGTCATCCAGTGGATCCTGACGGCGGGACGCTTCCCGTTTCCCCCGGAGGTCCTGCACGGCGGGGTGCTGATCATCGAGACGTCGGAGGAACTCCTCCGCGCCCGCGAGGTTGGCTGGATCGTCCGCTCACTTGGTGAACGCGGTCTCCTCAGCGCCGTCGACGCGGTCCTGGTCGCCCGTCCGCCCGTCTCCGACCACACCCGTCGACCCCCCGCGGCGGAACGGGCGCTCCTTCGCGAGCAGCAGCGCGACACTGTCGTCGACGTGGTGACCCGCTACAACCCGGAGGCGGTCGTCTGCGTCGGCGTCCCGTTCGGCCACACCAAACCACAGTGGATCATTCCCCACGGCGGCCCGATCACCGTCGATGGTGTGCAACGTCGAATCTTCGCCGACTACCGATAGGAAGCCGCAGGTTATGGAGCCGACACAAACGGCCCTCATCGTGCCGATACCCGAGGCCGAGGAGGCGGTGGGCCGGTTCCGGGCATCGCTCGACCGGGCCGCCGGGTGGGGCGTGCCGGCGCACGTGACAGTCCTCTACCCGTTCCTGCCCCCGCAGCAGATCGATGAGCAGGTCATGGCGGTGCTGCGCGAGACCATTGTCGGGATACCGCGGTTCGACGTCGCACTGACGAACGTCGGCTGGTTTGGAGACACGGTCGTCTGGCTCGCTCCGCAGCCAGATCGTCCGTTCCGGGAGCTCACGACGGCGGTGTGGCAGCAGTTTCCCGAGGCGCCCCCGTATGCCGGAGCGCACAGCGACGTGGTGCCGCACCTGACCATCGGTCACGACGCCGCCAAGCCCACGCTGAGCCACGCCGCGGAAACCATCGCCGCGCACCTGCCGATCAACGCAACCATCGACAGGGTCCGGCTCATCGCCGGAACACCGGACATCAGTCCTTGGCGCACCGTCTGCGAGTTTCCACTGGGCAGCACACAGCCTGGGTCGGCTGGTACGGGACTCGCAGCGGCCACAGCGTGAAGCTGAGGCGCGGCCCCTGCTCCCGTGGCTGAGCCGCCGGGTCCTCGTGCCCAGGAACGTCGAAGGCCCTGACCGGGACTCATGTCCTGACCAGGGCCTTCGCAGTGGAGCGGGTGACGGGAATCGAACCCGCACTGTCAGCTTGGGAAGCTGATGTTCTGCCATTGAACTACACCCGCAAGCGGCACCACTGTACCCGAGTCGTCGAGCCTCTGCACCCAGGCACCCCCGCCGGTCGCGGCTGTCCGCGTACCCCTCGTCCGGGTTGATCCACTCGGCTTTCTGGAAGTCGGGGCATCCGGGGCGCTGGGACAGCGCGATTTCCATGAAGTCGAGTTGATCACCGCGGGCGGCCGGGTTGGTGCGTACGACCGGTGCCGGCTCCGTTACGACGGAGCCGGCACCGATGATCTTCCGGCCGTGGTCAGGCGGCAGTGCACTGGACGTCACGGCTGAGGCGGGTCGGACGCGCCTGCGGGACGGCGACGGGCGCCGCCACCGCCGACGGGGCGTTTGGGTCGAGCCAGACCCGAACGGCCGGCCGACCCGGCGCGAGGCCCGGGATGCCCGCGATGTGCTGCTCGCGGCGGGTGAGCATGGCCACGTCGACCGTGAACTCGAAGAGCCGCCAGTCGACCTGCGGCTCGGCCCGGGCGGTCTGCGCCAGCTGCGCCACCCGGACCGGATCGGTCACCGGACGGGCGCTCCCCGCCACGTACGCCTCGTCGTCGCTCTCCTCCGCAGGGAACGAGTGCAACGCGTAACGGCCGTCACGTTCGAGGTCGCGGCGCTTGGGCGAGTCGATGATGAAGCAGAACAGCCCCTCGGCGCTGATGACCGGGGAGACCGGATGGACGCGGGGCCCGCCGTCGGCACGGACCGTGGCCAGATAGCCGAAGCCCGGCCCGTATTGCTGGAGGAGAACGCGGATCCCGTCGGCGAGTCGGGGCTCGTCGGCGGCGAATTCGGACCAGGAAGCCATGTGGGCATTCTATCGAACAAATGTACGAGCAGCGACCTCGACGCGCTGGTCACCGCCACCGAATCCGGCCACCTTTGGCAACGCGGCTATGGTGGTCCGATGCTGCTCTCCGACCGCGACCTGGTCTCCGAGATCAAGGCCGGCACGCTGGGCTTGGAGCCGTTCGAGCCCACCCTGGTCCAACCCTCCAGCATCGACGTCCGACTCGACCGGCTGTTCCGGGTCTTCAACAACCACCTCTACACCCACATCGATCCGGCAATGCAGCAGGACGACCTGACCTCGGCGGTCGAGGTCCCCGACGGTGAGCCGTTCGTGCTGCACCCGGGGGAGTTCGTACTCGCCTCGACGCTGGAGGTCATCTCGCTGGGTGACCAACTCGCCGGCCGACTGGAAGGCAAGAGCTCCCTGGGCCGGCTCGGGCTGCTCACGCACTCCACAGCCGGCTTCATCGACCCGGGCTTCTCCGGTCACGTGACGCTGGAACTCTCCAACGTGGCGAACCTGCCGATCACCCTCTGGCCGGGCATGAAGATCGGGCAGCTCTGCATCTTCCGACTCTCCTCGCCGGCCGAGCACCCGTACGGCTCGGTGGTCTACGGCTCGCGCTACCAGGGCCAGCGGGGGCCGACACCCAGCCGCGCCTGGCAGCACTGGCGCACCTGGCCCACCCGCTAGAACCACGACGACGAGGGCCCGCCGCGACAGATCGCGACGGGCCCTTCGGTCGTCCGGGGTCAGCCGGGACGGCCGTAGCTGTGGATCGGCCCGTCGTCGACCTTCTTCATCTTGACCGGTTGACCGGCCTGCGAGGCGTGCACCACCCAGCCGCCGCCGACGTACATGCCGACGTGGTGGATGTCGCTGTAGTAGAAGACCAAATCGCCGGGGCGCAGGTCGCCCTTGCTGACGTTCTTGGTGACCCGGCTCTGGGCGGCGGCGTTGTGCGGCAGCGACACGCCGGCCTTCGCCCAGGCGGCCAGCATCAGCCCGGAGCAGTCGTACGAGTTCGGGCCCTCGGCACCCCAGACGTAGGGCTTGCCAATCTGCGCGCAGGCGAACTTGACAGCGGTGCCCGCGGCGCCGCCGGGATAGCTACCCGGGCAGGGCGCCGGGCGCAGCGGACCGCCGCCGCCGTTGCCGTACACCTTGAGGCGAAGCTTCTGCAGGCGGTCGATCTCTTCGTTGATCTGCTTCTTCTTCGCCGCCAGCTGAGCCTCGGTGCGGGTCAGCTGGGCCACCATCTCGTCCAGCGGCGCCTTCTGCGCGGCCAACTGGTCGCGCAGGTCGGCCACCTGGCGTACGTCCTTCTGCTGGTTGTGCGCGAAGCGGTCGAGCATTTCGAGCTGGCCGACCACCTCGCTGGGCGACCGGCTGCCCAGCACCGCGTTGACGGTCGAGACGTTCTCACCCTTGTAGGCGCGTACGGCCAGCGCGCTGACCTTGTCCATCGCGGCGTCGACCTGGCGCTCCAGCGGAGTGATCCGGGCGGCCAGGGCGTCTGCCTGCTTGCGCTTCGCGGCGAGGTCGGTGCGAGTGGCGTTGTGCCGTTCAATGATCGGTTCGAGCTTGTTCCAGTCGGCGTCGATCTGGCGCTCGATCTCGGCGACGGACGGGTCGGCGTGGGCCGCCGTGGCACTGCCGGTCAGGACGACGGCGATGCCCGCCAGCGCGGCGAGAGCGGTGGTGAAGCGGGACCAGCGTGGGCGCGGCACGATCGACGCCGGGCCGGCTGATGCCGACCGGTCGGACGACGGCCGCGGGGCATGGAGTGCCACCGGGGTCTCGTACTCCTTCTTCCTGACCGCCTACCGGGTTAGCTGACGGGTTCGGGCGGGAAGTCGGCGCCCTACCGCAGTGGCTGCGGATTCACCCCGAGGGACCTGGGTCCCCGGCTCGCTCGAAAACGACTCGGCGGTGTCGGTCCGTTACCGCCCGGGCTGGGCGGAGCTGCTGTCGGCCCGACGAATGACCAGAGTAGAGACGCCTGTTACCAATCCGCAACCCGTGCGGCAGTGACACTCCGTACCGATTGGACGACGTCACCGACCGTGTGTGAAGAATTCTTTCTGCAAGCTTCGATAGATGGAAAGGTATTGACCTGACCTCCCGGACGGCGCGATGGTGACCTGACCTCACTCCGCGAGAATCTAGGGGGTTCGATGCACCATCCAACCCTGTCGGCCGGCTGGCGCGCACTGCTCGCCGCCACTGTGGTAGCCGCCGCGACCACGGTGCCACTCTCCGCCGGCCCGGCCGCAGCCGCGCCCACCACCGACCGCCAGCAGCAGTACGCCGCAGCGGCCAGCGAGTACGGCGTGCCGGCCGTCGTGCTGCTCGGCGTCTCATACCTGGAGTCCCGTTGGGACACCAACGCCGGCACACCGAGCACCAGTGGCGGCTACGGCCCGATGCACCTGACCGATGCCCGGCACGTGGCCGCCCTCCCCGAGCGCGGCCACCACGACGCCGGCGCCGAGGACCCGCGCGGCGACGACTCCCGTTCCGCACTGGTGCCCGCGCCCCGGCCGGTCGAGGCACCCGCGCCGTCCACCGCCGCGTTGCAGACCGTCGACGCCGCCGCCACGCTGACCGGCGCCACCCCCGAGGCACTGCGCACCGACGCGGGTCTCAACATCCGGGGTGGGGCTGCGCTGCTGAGCGCGTACCAGAGGGATCTGGGCGCGCCGGTCGGCGCGGACACCGACCCGGCGGCCTGGTACGGCGCGGTGGCCCGCTACTCCGGCGCGGACAGCGCCGACGCCGCCGCGGCCTTCGCCGACGAGGTCTTCACCACCATCGGCGCGGGCGAAGCCCGGGTGACCGACGACGGCCAGCGGGTCAGCCTGCCGGCCCGCGCGGTGCGGCCCGAGCGTTCCTGGTTGGACCGGCTGGGCCTGCGCCGCCTGGCCCGCCCGGACGGGGTGGAGTGCCCGCGCAGCATCTCGTGCGAGTGGATCCCGGCGCCCTACGAGGCGTTCGGCGACGGGGACTACGGCAACCACGACCTCTCCGACCGGCCCGCACGGCAGAAGATCGAGTACATAGTCATCCACGACACCGAGGCGAGTTGGGCCACCACCCTGCAACTCGTCCAGGATCCGACCTACGTGAGCTGGCACTACTCGCTGCGGTCGGTCGACGGGCACATCGCCCAGCACGTGAAGACCAAGGATGTCGGTTGGCACGCCGGCAACTGGTACGTCAACGCGAAGTCGATCGGGTTGGAACACGAGGGCTTCGCGGCGCAGGGCACCTGGTACACCGAGGCGATGTACCGGACCTCGGCGAAGCTGGTCCGGCACCTGGCGTTGCGGTACGGCATTCCGCTGGACCGCCAGCACATCATCGGCCACGACAACGTGCCCGGCACCATTCCCTCGACAGTGCGGGGGATGCACTGGGATCCGGGCCCGTACTGGGACTGGACGCACTACTTCGACCTGCTGCACGCGCCTCGACTGGACACCGGCACCCCGGCCACCGGGCTGGTCCGGATCGACCCGGACTACGCCACCAACCAGCCGGCGTTCACCGACTGCGTCACAGCGGGCGTGCCCTGCGCGCCACGCGGCTCCTCCGCTGTGGTGCTGCGCAGCGCACCGTCGGCGGACGCGCCGCTGGTGAACGACATCGCGCTCCGTCCGGACGGCACCCCGAACACGATGTCCGTGTCCGACCACGGGGCCCGGGCATCCGCCGGGCAGACGTACGCGTTGGCCGGGCGGCAGGGTGACTGGACGGCGATCTGGTACCTCGGGCAGCGGGCCTGGTTCCACAACCCGGCGTCCGCGCCGACCGCCAGTTGGACAGTCGGCGTGGTGGCCACGCCGAAGCCCGGCCGAACCACCATTCCGGTCTACGGACGGGCGTACCCGGAGCAGTCCGCGTACCCGGAAGGGGTGCCCTACCAGGCGATCTCGCCGCTCCAGTACACCCTGGCCGCCGGGCAGCGGTACGCCGTCGGCGCGGTGCTGGCCGGCGAGTACTACCGGGCCAGCACGTTCGACGGCTCCTCACCCGGCGACTGGACGGTGATCCGCGGCAAGAACCGGTACGCGCAGATCCAGTTCGGCCACCGGATCATGTACGTCGACCTCGCCGACGTGCAGCTGTTGCCGTCCCCGGTGGGCGCGCCCCGCTGAGAACCACGACGGCCCCCGGTCGGTGACCGGGGGCCGTCGTGTCGCGCGAGGTGGATCAGCCGGGTCTGCGGAACCCGGCGATGGGCATTGTGGTGATGCTGGACACCTGCACCGGCTTACCGGCACGTGGCGCGTGCACCATCTGGTTGTTACCCAGATACAGCCCGACATGACTCAGGCCGGAGAAGAAGAAGACCAGGTCGCCGGGGCGGGCATCGCCCCGCGAGATGGCCTTGCCCTCGTTCCACTGGTCGCCGGTGTGGTGGGTGAGGTAGATCCCGGCCGCCTTGTAGGCGTACTGGGTCAGCCCCGAGCAGTCGAACGAGTTCGGGCCGGTGGCACCCCAGACGTACGGCTTGCCGACCTTGCCGCAGGCGGTCTTGATCGCGGTGCGGGCCGCCGCGCTGACCACCCCGTTGATGGTCGGGCAGGCCGCGGTCACCACAGTGGTCTTGGGCATCGACGCCTCGAGCTGCTTGATCTCGCCGTCGATCTGCTTCTTCTTCGCCGCCAGCTCATTCTGCTGCTTGGTCTGGGTGACGATCAGCGCGTCCAGCTTCTGCTTCTCGCCGTCGTACTTGGCCCGCACGGCCAGCACACCCTCGACCTCCTTGCGCTCCTGCGAAGCGAGCCGGTCGAGGATGGTGAGCTGCTCGGTGAGCGTGTCCGGCTTGGCGCTGACCAGCAGCGCGCCGATGTCGTGCGACGGGCCCGAGATGTAGTAACGGGAGGCGAGGTCGCCCACCCGGTTGAGCGCCAGCTCGCTCTGCAACGCCAGCGGCTCGATCTTCTTCTGCAGGTTCGCCGACTTCTGCCGGTTGACCTTCAGCTGCGCCCGGACCTTGTTGTACTGCTCGATGGTGGGCTCCAACTGCTCCCACTTCTTGTCGATCTGAGCCTCGATCTCGTCGACCGTGGGCGCGGCATGTGCCGGCGCGGTCAGCAGACCGGCGCCGACGGCCGCCGCGGCGACCAGGATCAGCACCCGGTGCGCGACGCGACGCAGGCCACCAGAGCGAGCAGACGCATTCAGGTCGTGACGATGAGGGGGCATGGTTGCCACCGGCACCGACTCCTTTGCAACCGACCGCCGGGCGCCTCGCGTGAGGGAAGGGCCGAGGCAGACGACCCACAGCGGTCGGTGCCCCACATTAGGGAAGCTCGGGGCGGTAATCAAGGCGAGCGCGGTAACCATCACTGTCGTGCAACCGCTTGCACACCAAGGGTATTGGTCCATCACCCAACGATTGCGGTCAATACATCGTCAAGAGTGACCACGCCGAGTGGCCGCCGCCCGTCGCTGACCAGCACCATGTGCCGCCGTTCGCGACGCATGGCCAGCAGCAGATCGGCCAGCGTACGGTCCGGCGGCACCACCGCCAGCGGCCGGTAGACGTCGGCCGGCACCGGGGACCGGCGGCCCTGCCCGGCATACCCGAGCACGTCTTTGACGTGCACAAAGCCGAGCACCCGACGGGTCGACCGCTGCACCACCGGGAACCGGGACCGGCCGGTCCGGGTCGCCAGCACCTCCAGTGACGCCGGCGAGACGTCCTCGGCCACCGTCACCACCGTCGACCACGGTTGCAGCGCGTCGGCCGCCGTCCGGGCATGCAGGGCCAGCGCTCCGGTGATCCGCGCGTGCTGCTCCGCGTCGAGCAGCCCTTCGGTCCGCGCCTGGGAGACCAACCCGGCCAACTCCTCGGCGGTGAACACCGTCTTCACCGCCTCCGACGCCTCGATCCGCCAGAACGCGAGCACCCGTCGGGCCGCCCATTTCATCGCGAGCAACAACGGTTTGGTGGCCACACAGAATGCCAGCATCGCCGGGCCGAGCCAGAGCGCGGAGACCTCCGGACCGGCAAGCGTGATGTTCTTCGGCACCATTTCACCGACGACCGTGTGCAAAAAGACCACCACGCCCAGTGCCAGCACGAACGCCACCGGGTGCACCGCCCGCTCCGGCAGGCCGGCCGCGTGGAACGGCGGCTCCAGCAGGTGAGCCAGCGCCGGTTCGGCGATCGCGCCGAGACCCAACGAGCAGACCGTGATGCCGAGCTGCGCGCCAGCGATCATCAGGGGGATCTGGTTCATCGCCGACAACGCCCAGCGGGCGCGTTTCGACCCGGCGGCCAGCGGCTCGATCACCGTCCGGCGGGACGCGATGAGCGCGAACTCGCTGCCCACGAAGAACCCGTTGCCGAGCAGCAACAGCACCGTCACCAGCAGCTCAGTCATCGTCGTCCGGATCCGCCGGGCGCAAAACCCGGACCTGCTCGATCCGGTGCCGCTCCACCTCGACCACCGTGAACTCCCAGCCGTCCGTCTCGACCGTCTCACCGGCCAGCGGGATGTGCCCGAGCTGAGCCATCAGGAACCCGGCCAACGTCTCGTACGGCCCCTCGGGCAGCCGGAAACCGGTCTGCTCGGCCACCTCGTCGGAGCGGAGCACACCGTCGACGAGCACCGTCCGTTCACCGCCCGGCACTGTCAGCTCGGCCGACCCGTTGTCGTCCACGCTCGCCGGGTCGAACTCGTCGGCGATCTCTCCGACCAACTCCTCGACGAGGTCCTCGACGGTCACCACGCCGTCCGTGCCGCCGTACTCGTCAACCACGATGGCCAGGTCGGCCCCGGCCGCCTTCAGGGCGGCCAGGACACCGTCCAGGTTCAGGCTCTCCGGCACGTACACCGGCTCGCGGGCCACCGAGCCGACCCGGGTCGACGCGCGGTCGGCCAGCGGCACGCCCAACGCGTCGGGCACGCCGGCCACACCGGTCACCAGGTCCAGGGTCTCCTCGTACACGGGGAACCGGGTCCGCCCGGTCCGCCGCGACTCCTCCAGCAGTTCCGCCACAGTGGCCGTGGAGCGCAGCGCGACCACGTCCACCCGGGGGGTCATCGCCTCCGCGGCCCGCTTGTCACCGAAGCGGATGGTGCGACGCAGCAGCATCGCGGTGTCCGTGGGCAGCGCGCCGGCCCGCGCCGAGATGCCCGCCAGCAGGCCCAACTCCTCCGGTGAGCGGGCGCTTGCCAACTCCTCCTGCGGCTCCACGCCGAGCGCGCGGACCAGTCGGTTCGCCGAGCCGTTCAACCCGCGGATCACCCAACCGAACGTCCGGGAGAAGGTGTGCATCGGGCCGGCCGTGGCCAGCGCCGCCGGCATGGGCCGGGCCAGCGCCGCGTTCTTCGGCACCAACTCGCCGAAGAGCATGGAGATCAGCGTGGCCAGGGCCAACGCGATGAACGGGGTGAGCCGCTCGGTGCTGTCTCCGGCCAGCGGGCGCAGCAGCGGGGTGAAGAGCCGGGCCAGCGCCGGCTCGGCCAGGTAGCCGGTGAGCAGCGCGGTGATGGTGATGCCGAGCTGCGCCCCGGAGAGTTGGAAGGAGAGTTCGCGCAACGCTGTGCGTACCGTCAGGGCGGCCTGGTCGCCCGCGGCGGCCCGCCTGTCGATCTCCGCCCGGTCGACTGTGACCAGGGCGAACTCGGCCGCGACGAAGAACGCGTTGCCGACGGTCAGCAGCACGAAACCGATCAGCGGCAGCAGCGCTAGAACAAAAAGTCCGTCGATGTGCGTGATTGTGACACGGGAGTGCCGGCGGCGGGCCCCCGCTAGCGTGGTGGCATGGACAGTCTGCTGCTCACCGATGAACTGGTCCTGCTCGCGTACGACGACGACGGCGCCAATCGGCTCGGACGCCCACAACTCGATTACGGCCTTGCCGGCGCGGTGCTGCTGGAACTGGCGCTCGCCGGCCGGGTGGAGGTGACGGACAAGCACCTCGTGGTGACCGATCCCACAGCGATCGGGGTGCCGCTACTGGACGAGGCCCTGACCATGCTGGCCGCCGGGCGGCCCCGCAAACCGAAGAACTGGATCGGCAAGCTGGCCAAGGGCCTGCCGGAGCGGGTGCTCGACGGCCTCGTGGAGACCGGGGTGCTGCGCCGGGAGTCAGACCGGGTGCTGCTGGTCTTCCCGCGTACCCGCTATCCCTCGCCGACCGGTGCCCCGCCGGCGGTGGAGACCGAAGTCCGGGAGCGGATGGCGGTGGCGCTGACCGGCAACGGCCCGGTCGACGCCCGGACGGCGGCGCTGCTCACCCTGACCCGGGCGGTAGGCCTGGACCGCAAGCTCTTCCGCGAGCTGCCGAAGGAGCGGGTGAAGGCCCGGATGGACGAGATCGCCACGGCCGACTGGGCCTCGGCCGCGGCCAAGAAGGCCATCGACGAGATGCAGGCCGCGCTGATGGTCGCGACCACCGCGGCCATCGTCACCACCACCACCAGCTGAACGAGCGGCGGCGGCACGGGTGCCGCCGCCGTCGTGGTTCAGCTTCCGCCGGGGGTACGCCTCAGCCTGCGGTCGGCGCGACCTCCGGCTCAGCGGTCGGGGCCGCCGGCTTCACCGAGCGCAGCAGGACGGTCGCCACGTCGATCACCTCGACCTGCTCGCCGGCGCCCTTGCCGTTGACCCCGTCGCTGAGCATCGTCGAGCAGAAGGGGCAACCAACGGCGACCGTCTTCGCCCCGGTGGCCATGGCCTCCTCGACCCGGTCCACGTTGATCCGCTTGCCGATCTTCTCCTCCATCCACATCCGGGCGCCACCGGCGCCGCAGCAGAAGGAGCGCTCGCTGTTACGCGGCATCTCGGTCAGGTCGCCCGCGATGGCGTCGCCGAGGACCTCTCGGGGGGCCGCGAAGACTCGGTTGTGCCGACCCAGGTAGCAGGGGTCGTGGTAGGTGACGCCACCGTCGACCGGCTGCACCGGCGTGAGCTTGCCGGTGGACACCAGGTGCGCGAGCAGTTGGGTGTGGTGGACCACCTCGAACTCCCCGCCGAGCTGCCCGTACTCGTTGCCCAGTGTGTTGAAGCAGTGCGGGCAGGTCGCGACGATCTTGCGCTTCGCCTTCTCGCGGCCCTCGAACGCCTCGTTCAGCGTCTCCACGTTCTGCTGGGCGAGCATCTGGAAGACGAACTCGTTGCCGATCCGTCGCGCCGGGTCGCCGGAGCAGGTCTCACCCTCGCCCAGGATCGCGAACTTCACGCCCGCCTCGTTGAGCAGCGTGGCCACCGCGCGGGTGGTCTTCTTGGCCCGGTCCTCGAACGCGCCGGCGCAGCCGACCCAGAACAGGTACTCGAAGTCGTCCACCTCGCCGACCCGGGGCACCTCGAAGTCCAGGCCCTTGGTCCAGTCCTCACGGGTGTTCTGCGGGGCACCCCACGGGTTGCCCTTGTTCTCCAGGTTGCGCAGCATCACCCCGGCCTCGGAGGGGAAGCTCGACTCGATGAGCACCTGGTAGCGGCGCATGTCGACAATGTGGTCGACGTGTTCGATGTCGACGGGGCACTGCTCGACGCAGGCACCGCAGGTGGTGCAGGACCAGAGCACGTCCGGGTCGATGACACCGCCCTCCTCGGCGGTGCCGATCAACGGCTTGTCGGCCTCGGCGAGGGCCAGCACGTCCAGGTGGGCGAGTTGGGCCTGGGTGGCCTTCTCCTCGCCGGTCAGGTCCTTGCCGCCGCCGGCCAGCAGGTAGGGCGCCTTGGCATACGCGTGGTCGCGCAGACTCAGGATGAGCAGCTTGGGCGACAGGGGCTTGCCGGTGTTCCAGGCCGGGCACTGCGACTGGCAGCGACCGCACTCGGTGCAGGTGCTGAAGTCCAGGAGGCCCTTCCAGCTGAACTGCTCGACGTGGGCGACGCCGAACTGGTCCTTCTCCGGGTCGGCCTCCTCGAAGTCGAGCGGCTTGCCCTGGCTCGTCATCGGGCGCAGCGCGCCGAGACCGGAGCCGGCCGGCCTGGCCGGCTCCCGCTTGAAGAAGATGTTGGGGAACGCCAGGAAGCGGTGCCAGGCGACGCCCATCGTGACGTTCAGGGAGATGACGATCAGCCAGGTCATCGAAATAATGATCTTGATGGCCGCGGCGACGCTGACGCCGTCCGCCCAGTCGGGCAGCACCGCACCGACCGCGTGGCTGACCGGGGTGGCCCAGAACGGGAACTCGAAGTGGTCGGTGGCGACCTTGAAGCCCCGGATCACGAAGCCGAAGATCAGGACCAGCAGCACGATCCACTCGACGAAGTAGCCCTGCCACATTGTCGAGCCGGTGAACCGGGACCGCCCACCCGGGCGGGTCGGCCGGTTGCGCAGCCGGATCGCCATCAGCACCAGGATGCCGACCAGACCCAGCACCCCGATGATCTCGGTGACCAGACCGAAGATCGTCCAGTGCCCGATGATCGGCAGACCGCCGTCGGTGGTGACCACCTCGAAGTACGCCTCGAGCACCAGCAGCGACAGCACGACAAAACCGACCATCACGAACCAGTGCGCGGCGCCCACCACGCCCCACTTGAGCATCCGGGTATGGCCGGCCGTCTCCACCAGCATCGTCCTGGCGCGGGCGACCTTGTCGGAGAACCGCTCCGGCGCGGGTTGCCCGAGCCGGATGACTGCCACCATCTTCAGGACCGCACGCACCGCAAGCCACACCGCCACGGCGGTGATGGCGGCTGCGAGGATCGTGGTGACGATCTGGACGCTGCCCATCGAGTTGGCCTCCCCGGTCTGCTGCCTGATGACCTCGCTCTGCTCGGTCATGCAGTGCAGCCTACGCGAAGGTTACCCGGCGGTAACGTGAGTCATCTCGCAGTAGGCCGCGCTGCCTGCGCACACCATAGGGGGCCCCACCCGATCCTGCTGGGCAGGGGCTCGACGGGGTGACGTGGGACCGCCGACGCGGCGGTCTGCCCGGATCAGCGCCAGCGAGAGAGCAACGCCAGCGAAGCGACCATCGCACCGAAGCCGACGGCGAGGTTCCAGTAACCCCACGCCATGACCGGGTACTCCTGCTCGGACAGGTAGTAGAGAACCAGCCAGCCGATCCCGACGACGATCAAGGCGACCGCGGTGATCGGCAACCACACCGGGCTAGGCTTGCGCGACGACGCCGTCGTCGTCGGACGAACGTCCGTCGGCGGGGTGTACACCTTCTTCTTACGGACCTGAGACTTGGGCACGGCGCTCTCCAGAGGGGTGACGACCTCGTCCGGCCTGACAACCGGGCGCGGGGGCGACGGTCCATGGCCAATAATGTTCGAGAGCTAGCGTAGTCCCGATTGGCCGCCTGGACCACGAATGGGGTCAGGCCGGTGCACGGAGTGACCGAAAGAGGCGGGACTGTTCGCATCACCGGCCCAGCCGGCACGGACCGATCCCCGACACGCGGAAGGAACGCTCGGTGGAGTACACATCCGGCGCAACCTCCTGGCAGAAGGTCCTCCGACGGGCCGCCGCCGGGCTGCTGCCCCGGCGACCGCGCCAACGCCGTCCGGGCTGGTCGATCGGGGTGCCACTGATCGCCGCAGCGGCCGGGTTGCTCTTCACCACCACCGCGACCACCGCAGGCGGCACCGCTCTCCGGGAGGACCGGCGACCCCAGCTCAACCAGCTCATCGAGGACCGCCGCGAACAGGTCGCCGCCAGCGAGCGCCGCGCCGCCACACTGCGTGGCGAGGTCGAACAACGGACCAACACGCTGGCCGGCTCGGACGCGCCGATCAAGGCTCAGCAGAATCGCGCCCAGGGCAGCCTCCAGAACGCCGGGTTCACCGCCCTCAGCGGGCCCGGGGTCACCGTCGAGCTGAACGACGCGCCCCAGCTCGACCAGACGCAGTCGGACGCCAGCAACGACGACCTGGTGGTGCATCAGGGGGACGTGCAGGCGGTGGTCAACGCGCTCTGGGCCGGCGGAGCGGAGGCCATGTCAATCATGAATGTCCGCGTGCTCACCACCAGCGCGGTACGCTGCGTCGGTAACACCCTGCTACTGCACGGCCGGGTGTACTCCCCACCGTTCAAGATCGTAGCGATCGGCGATCCCGCTGCCCTCCAGCAGGCCCTCGCCAGCTCTCAGGGAGTCCGGTTGTTCAAGGACGCGGTCGACGACTACCAGCTTGGCTACAACGAGACGGCCTCCACGGTGCGAGTTCCCGCATTTGAGGACTCCACCGCCCTGCGCTCGGCTACGGTGCCCAAGTGAGCGGGCCGGACGAGCAACGCGACGGGCGACACCGGGACCAGACCGACGAGCCGACCGCCTTTCTGCCCAAGTTCGACAGGCCCGAGCCGGCACCGGGCCGACCGACCCCGGCCAGCAACTGGCCCGAGCCGGTGCTGCAACCGCCACGAGCCGAGCAGCAACCGCCAACCCAGCAGCAGCCGCCGAGCGCGACCCGACCCGAGCCGAACGGGACCCCGGGCCGCCCGGGTGCCGAAGCGCCGCCGCCCTGGCCGGGCAGCGCAGCCGCCCGGCCAGGCTCACACGGCGGTCCTGCGGTTCCCCCCGCGACCACCCCCGACCGACCACCCGCCAGCAACCAGGGCCCGGTTCGGCCCGCTGCCCCAGGCAACGCCCCGACCCGACCCCCCGCACCCAGCGCCTCGTCCACCCGACCGACCGCGCCGGGTGCCGCACCGACCCGACCGCCGACCACCGGCAACCCGCCAGGTGCCGCACCGACCCGCCCGGCCACACCCGGCGGGATGCCGATGCCGACCCGGCCGGCGGCCTCCGGCACACCGAGCCGGCCTGTCTCCTCCGGGCCCTCGACGCCGCCGCTGGCCGACTCGCCGACCGCGTACATTCCGCAGGTCACCGCTCGGCCCGGCCGACCCACCGGCTCCCCGGCCGCACCGGTCTCCCCGGCCGCCCCCGACCGCGTCGCAGCGGCCGGACCGGAAGGCTTCCCGCCGAGCGGGCCGAATCGGGTCCCGCCGACCGGGCCGAGCCGGGTCCCGCCGAGCGCTGGCGGGGATCGCGGCGACGATCCGGCCGCCACCGCGTTGATTCCGGCCGTGCCCGCCACTCCTGCCAGCAGGCCGCCGACCATGGACTCGACCGCGTTGATGGGTGCCGTCCCCCGCACCGCCGTCCCGGATGAACCGGCCGGCGCCAACTCCGCCGAACCTCCCCAACCCCGACGCGGCGAGCGGGTGGTGCAACTCCGGCCGCACCAGACCGGCGAGGGCTACAAGAGCGTCTACTCCGAGCTGACCCGTCCGTCGTTCGGTTCGCGACTGCGCACCGGGGTCCGCGTCACCGGCGAAATCCTGATCACCTTCGGCCTGGTGGTCCTGCTCTTCGCCGGCTACGAGGTCTGGGGCAAGTCGGCGATCGTCGACGCCCACCAGAACGACCTCAACAACGAGTTGGCCCAGGCCTGGGGTCCCACCGACGACCCGACTGTCGCCCCGTCGGTGGGCCCGAGCGTCAAACCCTCCCCACCGGTACGCGGAAAGCCTCTCGCGGGCCTCTACATCCCCAAGCTCGACAAGAACTGGGTCGTCGTCGAGGGCGTCACCCAGCAGGACATCCGCTTCGCCCCCGGCCACTACCCGACCAGCGCGCTCCCCGGCCAGGTGGGCAACTTCTCCGTCGCCGGCCACCGCAACCGGGCCACCTTCTGGCGGCTCGACGAGCTGGACGAGGGCGACCCGATCGTGGTCGAGAGCAAGACCGACTGGTACGTCTACCGGGTGTCGCAGTCCCGCATCGTCCGGCCGACCCAGGTCGAGGTGGTGGCGCCGGTGCCCGGCGAGCCGAACAAGAAGGCAACCAAGCGGATGCTCACCCTCACCACGTGCAACCCGAAGTTCGACAACTACCAGCGCCTGATCATCCACGCCGAACTGGACCGCACCCAACCCAAGTCCGCGGGCCGTCCGGCGGAGCTGGGAGGCTGACCCGGTGTACGCGTTCATCTGGCGCAAGCTGCCGTTCGGCGTGGTCGGAAAGCTGACCGGCTCGGTGCTCCTGGTGGCCGCCACGGTGGCTCTGCTGTGGTACGTCGCCTTCCCATGGGCCGAGCCCCTGCTGCCCTTCGACGACGTGCAGGTCGAGTCCGGCGTACCCGCCGAGACTGGTGGCGGCGGCGATCCGGTGACCGGGGAGACCCCGGCCGGCGACGATCACGAACTGCCGTACGACACCGACCAGAACAACCCCGCGCCCCCCTCCCCGAGCAGGTGACCATGCGCGTCCTGGTGATCGACAACTACGACTCCTTCGTCTTCAACCTGGTGCAGTATCTGGGCCAGCTCGGCGTGGACTGCGAGGTCCGTCGCAACGACGAGATCGACGTCGCCGAGGTGGGCACTGTTGGCGCGGACGGCATCCTGCTGTCGCCCGGTCCGGGCAGCCCGGATCGGGCCGGCATCTGCCTGGACGTCATCCGGGAGTACGCGGGCCAGCTGCCGATCTTCGGCGTCTGCCTCGGTCACCAGGCGATCGGCGAGGCCTTCGGGGCGACAGTGACGCGCGCCCCCGAGCTGCTGCACGGCAAGACCTCCGAGGTACGACACCACTCGGTCGGCGTACTCGCCGGTCTGCCCGACCCGTTCACCGCCACCCGGTACCACTCGCTCGCCGTGCTGCCCGAGACGCTCCCCGACGAGCTGGAGGTCACCGGCTGGACCGGCTCCGGCGTGGTGATGGCGATGCGGCACCGGACGCTGCCCATCGAGGGCGTCCAGTTCCACCCGGAGTCGGTGCTCACCGAGGGCGGTCACCTGATGCTGGCCAACTGGCTGGCCAGTTGCGGTCACCCCGAGGCGCTGGAGCGGGCACCCGCGCTGGCCGCCGAGGTGGACGCGCGTCGTCTGGCGGCCTTCGCCACCACCTGAGGGGGCCGGACCGTCAGGGCTCAGGCACCCTGACGTCGGGAGCCGGTGCCGGTCGGGTCAGCCACGCAGCGCGTCCTGGACAGCGGAATTCGCAGGCGAACGCACCGCGGGCGGTCGGTCGCGCACCGCATCCCACGCCGCTTTGCCACTGGCGAAGTAGTCCCGAGCCGACTTCTCGGCGAGCAGGGCGGCACCGCAACCATCGCAGCGGGCGGTCACCCCGTCGGCGTCGACGCCGAGCTGCCGGCACAGCGTCACCGCCCGCGACAGGTGGTACGACTGGGTGACGATCAGGGCCCGCTCGACGCCGTACACCTCCCTCGCTCTCGCGCAGCTGTCGTAGGTGTCCAGGCCGAACGGGTCGGCCACCACCCGACGCCTGTCGACGCCGCGCTCGGCGAGGTAGTTCGCCATCACCGCCGGTTCGTCGCCTGACGCGCCTCCGCCGTCGCCCGACACGAGGACGACAGTGGCCCGCCCGCTGTTCACCAATTCGGCGGCGGTGTCCAGGCGGCCGGCGAGACGATCCCCCGGTCGCTGCCGATCGGGTGCCACTTCGGTGCCGAGGACGATCACCACGTCGGCGGCCGGCGCGTCGGCGACGGCGTACAGGTGGCCGCGTGCGGCGAGCGTCGTCCACAGCCACGGGGAGCTGGCCAGCACCAGGACGACGAGGCCCGCGACGGCCAGCCGGCGAAGGTGTCGGGGCCACCGCCGCACCGGCCCGACCGCCGACGATTCAGCCTCGGTCATGCCGATGCCCGGAGGTGGCCTAGTCCTGGGGCCGGCCCGGCGGAGGCGGGATCGGCAGACCGATGCCGCCCCCACCGCCGGGAGTGGTCGGCGTGCCCGTCGGCGTGGTCGTCGGCGTCCCTGTGGGCGTCGGGTCGGTTTCCGGCTCCGGCTGACTCACCTTGATGGTCACCCTCGTGCCGGTGGGCTTCTTCTCCTTGCCGTTCGGGCTCTGGTCGGTGACCTTCCCCGCCTGGTCGGCGGGAACCTCCGGCCCGTCCTGCACGACGACAGTGAAGCCGGCGTTCCGGAGGACGCGGGTGGCCTCCTCCTGGCTCAACCCGACGACGTCCGGCACCTCGCGGACCTTGCCGTTCGAGACAGTGAGCGTGACCTTCGTGCCCTCGGGGACGCTCTCGCCCTCGGGCGGCTCGACCTTCAGTACCTCGTCCTGGCTCGCCTCGTCGTTCACCGTGTTGATGTCGTACTTGAGCTTCGCCTCGGTGAGCCGGGCGATAGCGCTCTCCCGCTTGCTGCCCTTGAGCCCGGCGGGAACGCGCACCTCGGGCTTCCCACCACAGATCTGAATGGTGACAGTGCCGTTCTGCTTCACCTGGGTGGTCGGCAGCGGGTTCTGCTGAACGACAGTGCCCTCGGTGCAGTCACTTGCCAGCACCGGGTCACCCACCTGTGCGGACAGACCGGCTTTCTGGATCTCGGCGATCGCCACGTCCCGGGTCTTGCCGGTGAGGGTGGGCACCGACTTCAGGTCGTTGCCCTTCTGCTGGCTCCAGAGCAGTGCGGCGACCAGGGCGATCACCGCCAGTACGCCGACCGCGCTGAACATCGCTATCAGCCAGGAGGACGCCTTGCGCTGGCGGGGGTCGCCCACCCGGGCCGGGATCTGCCCGGTCTGCGGCCCACGGCCGGAAGGCGGATAGCCGCCCCCACCGCCGGCCGGGGCCATCGCCACCGTCTCCGCCTCGCGCAGCACAGGTGTGGCCAGCACGGGCCGGCCGGCGGCGGCGCGGAGCAGGTCGGCCCGCATCTCGCCAGCACTCTGATAGCGGTTGAGCGGGTTCTTCGACAGCGCCTTGAGCACTATCGCGTCGACGGCCGGGGTGACGTCCGGGTTGATGTCGCTCGGCGTCGGCGGCGTCTCCCGTACGTGCTGGTACGCGACGCTGACCGGGCTGTCCCCGACGAACGGCGGGTGCCCGCAGACCAACTCGAAGAGCACGCAGCCAGCCGCGTACACGTCGGAGCGGGCGTCGACGGCCTCGCCGCGTGCCTGCTCCGGTGAAAGATACTGGGCCGTGCCGATGACCGCGCTGGTCTGGGTCATCGTGGTCGCGCCGCTGGCCAGCGCCCGAGCGATGCCGAAGTCCATCACCTTGACCTGGCCGGTCTGGGTGAGCATCACGTTGCCGGGCTTGATGTCCCGGTGGATGATCCCGTGCCGGTGGCTGAACTCCAGTGCGGCGCACATGTCGGCGCAGATCTCCAGCGCACGGCGCGGTTGCAGTCGCCCCTCGGCGCCGAGGACCTCCTTCAAGGTCCGCCCATTGACGAACTCCATGACGATGAACGGCAGCGTCTCACCGGTCGGCGCAGTCTCCTCGCCGGTGTCGTAGACCGCCACGATGGCCGGGTGGTTGAGCGAGGCGGCGTTCTGCGCCTCCCGGCGGAACCGCATCTGGAACGTCGCGTCCCGGGCGAGGTCGGTGCGGAGCATCTTGATCGCGACGTCCCGACCGAGCCGGAGATCGCGACCACGGTGCACCTCGGCCATGCCGCCATAGCCGAGCAGCTCGCCGACCTGGTACCTGCCACCGAGCAGGCGGGCCTGCGCTGTCATCGCGTCTGTCGTCCTTCGCTCGTCGTCGCCCCGCCGTCGCCCGGCTGGAGTCGTACCTCCCGACGGTACGACGTCCGGGTCGGATCGTCGCGCCCGTCGAGTCGTAGCGCGCCGGACGTCACGGTGCGCGGCGCCAGCCCGGCGGATACACCGGCCTGCGACTGCTTCCGCAGGTTGTAGGAAATCACGCCAGAGCAGAGCAGGACCAGCACGGCCAGCAGGATGGCGAGGAGCACCATTCCAGGCCGGGACCGCTGGGGCTGCGGTGACGGTGTCGCCGGGCCGGCCTGCCGGACGTACGCCGGCGGGTGTTCCTGCCGGGGTGGCCCGGACGGCACCGCTGCCGCACCGCGCGGGTAGCCGTTCGGTGCGCCAGGTGTCCGGACGGGCTGGACGGCCGGCGTGACGGCGGTGGGGCGTGGCTGTTGGGCGGGTGCGATCGCTGTCGGCCTCGCTCCGGCCACCGGTGGGCGGGCAGTCGGCGGACGCATCTGGTGTGCCTGCGGCACCTGGGCCCGACCGGGCGCGGCGGGTGAGGCGGGCGCCGCGGAGACCGGCCCGGAGTTGCCGGCGGCCCGGGCCTGCTGGGAGAGCGCGGCCTTGAGTTGACGGGCGACCCCGGCGAGTGCGGCGGCGCTCGGCCAGCGGGCGGCCGGATCCTTCGCCAACGCCCGTTCGACAAGGGCGCGCACCTGCGGGGGGATGTCGGCCGGCAGTGGCCGTGGCGTCTCCCGGACGTGCCGCATCGCGATGTCGAGGGGGTTGTCGCCCTCGAACGGCCGCCGACCGGCCAGGCACTGGTAGGCGACCACGCCGAGGGCGTACACGTCGGACGCCGGGGTGGCCACGCCGCCGGTGGCCTGCTCCGGCGAGATGTACGAGGCGGTGCCGAGCACCGAACCGGCGGCGGTGAGCTGGCCGACCATGTCGGAGCGGGCGATGCCGAAGTCGGTGAGCACCAGCGTGCCGTTGGGCCGGACCAGCAGGTTGCCCGGCTTGACGTCGCGGTGCACGATGCCCTTCTCGTGCGCGGCGTGCAGCGCGTCGGCGGCCTGCGCGACGAGGGCCATCGTCCGCGCCGGGGTGAGCCGGCCGACCCGGCTCAACGTGGACGACAGGGCGTCACCCTCGACGTACTCCATGACCAGGAAGGCGATCTGCTGGTCGTTGCCGAAGTCGTAGACGTCCACCACGCCGGGGTGGTTGATGGTGGCCATCGTGCGGGCCTCGTGGCGGAACCGCTCACCGAAGTCGGGGTCGTCGAGCAGGGCGGGGAGCAGGCTCTTCACCGCGACCGTCCGGCCGAGCACCTGGTCGGTGCCGCGCCAGACGTCGCCCATGCCGCCGCTGGCGATCCGCTCGTCGAGACGGTATCGGTTGCCGAGCTGCACGCCGGGGCTGAGCATGTCAGCGACCCCCTGGGTCGGCGATGGCGGCCCGCATGATCTGACCGGCGATCCGAGCGGCTTCGCCACTACCACCGGGGCCGGCCTGCTCCAGCACCACGCAGACCGCGGAGACCGGGTTGCCGTTCTTGTCCAGGGCGAAGCCGATGAACCAGCCGTGGTCGGGCCGGTCCGGGGCGGACTGGGCGGTGCCTGTCTTGCCGCCGACCGTGTAGCCGTTGATCGCGGCCTTCCGCCCGGTGCCGTTCTGGACCACACTGACCATCATCTCGCGCAGGTCGGCGGCGACCGGCGGCTCGACGGGCTGGCGCAGCTCCCGCGCCTTTGCCGTGTAGTAGCTGGTGGTCCGGTCCGGCGCGAGCAGCTGCCGCACCAGGTACGGCCGCATCTGGCTGCCGTTGTTGGCGATCGAGCCGGCGATCATGGCGCCTTCGAGCGGGGTCATCCGAACGTTGTTCTGGCCGATCGAGGACTGGGCCAGCGCGGCCGGGTCGGTGCTGCCGTCCTGGTTCTGCATGGTCCCGGTCCGGCTGGCCGCCGTGGGCAGGCCGCCCTCGCCTAGCTGGCCGACGGTCAGGTCCTCCTGCTCGAAACCGAACTGCCGGGCCTTCTCCTTGAGGGTCTCCGCGCCAAGCCGCACACCGAGCTGGGCGAAGCCGGTGTTGCACGATTCGGTGACCGCCTCCAGAAGGGTGACCTGCCGGGTCGGGCAGATCGACGGATCGGCGTTGCGGATCGGGGTGCCCGAGGTGGGCGCGGTGTAGCTGGAACCGGCCGGGATCTGGGTGGTCTTGGTGACGCCGTTCTCCAGCGCCGCCGCAGCCACCACGATCTTGAAGGTGGAACCCGGCGGCAGCGTCTCGCCAAGCGCGCGATTCTTCAGCGGCTCATCCGGGTCCTTCTCCAGCTTGTTGTACGCCGCCGCTGCCTCGTTGGTGTCGTGGCTGGCCAGCGGATTCGGATCGAAGCTCGGCATGGAGACCAGCGCCTGAATGGCACCGGTACGCGGGTCGACGGCGATCGCCGCGCCCCGCTTCGCACCGACCTCGTTGTTGCGCAACTGGTCGTACGCCACGTCCTGGGCCCGCTTGGAGAGCGTGAGCAGCACGTTGCCGCCACCGGTGTCGTCGCCGGTGAACATGTCCTTCAACCGGTCGCCGATCAGCTGGTCGCTGGTGCCGGCCAGGAAGTCGTTCTCCACCTGCTCGATGCCCTGGTCGGCCAGGTTGACCGGCTTGTAGCCGAGCACATGGGCGTACTTGGCGCCGCTGGGATAGGTGCGCAGGAACTTCAGGTTGCCGGTGGTCTCCTTGCTCGTGGCCACCGCCGTGCCGCCAGCCTCGATGTTGCCGCGCTTACGGTCGTACTCGGCGACCTGGACCCGACCGTTGTAGTCGCTGGTCCGGTATTCATCCGCCTTGTATGCCTGGATCCAGTTGAGGTTGGCGAAGAGCAGACCGAACAGGACCATGACGACGACGCCAACGCGGCGCAGGGGTGCGTTCACGGCTTGATCACCTCCGTGGGAGCACCGTGCAGCTGCTCGGGCGGGCCACCGCTGGGACGGGCCGCCTTGCCGCCGCCTCCTCCGGTCACCGGTCGGCGGGCGCCGTCGGAGACCCGCAGCAGCACCGCGATGAGCAGCCAGTTGGCCATCAGCGACGACCCGCCGGCGGACAGGAACGGGGTGGTCTGACCGGTCAGCGGAATGAGCTTGCTGATCCCGCCGACGATCACGAAGACCTGGAGACCGAGGGTGAACGCGAGACCGCCGGCGAGCAGCTTGCCGAACGAGTCCCGTACCGCGAGTGCCGCGCGCAGCCCGCGCTCCACGATGAGCAGGTAGACGACGAGCAGCGCGGAGAGGCCGAACAGGCCGATCTCCTCACCGATGCCGGCGAAGATGAAGTCGTTCTGCACCTCGGGCAGGATCTCCGGCTGACCGCCGCCCGGCCCGGCGCCGAAGAGGCCGCCCGTGCCCAGGGCCAGCAGGCCCTGCACGAGTTGGTAGCCCTTGTTCGTCGGGTCGGCGAACGGGTCGAGCCAGATCTCCGCCCGCACGTAGAAGTTGGCGAACGGCCCGCCGACAGTCGAGCCGAGGACGTAGGCGAGGTACGCGCCGCCGAAGAAGAGGACCAGGCCGATCAGCAGCCAGCTGACCCGTTCGGTGGCGATGTAGAGCGTCACCACGAACATGCCGAAGTAGAGCAGCGAGGTGCCCAGGTCCTTCTCGAACACCAGCACCAGGACGCTGATCAGCCAGACGCCGACCACCGGCCCGAGGTCACGGCCACGCGGGAAGTCGATGCCGAGGAAGCGCCGGCTGGCCAGCGACAGCACCTCACGCTTGCGGACCAGGTAGTAGGCGAAGAAGACCAGCAGCGCCAACTTGGCGAACTCACCCGGCTGGATGGAGAAGCTGCCGACCCGGACCCACAGCTTCGCGCCGTTGATCTCGGAGATACTCGACGGCAGCACCGCCGGGATCATCACCAGCACGATGCCGGCCAACCCCAGGGTGTACGCGTACCGCGAGATCGACCGGTGGTCACGCATGATCGCGAGCAGGCCGGCGGCGAGGATCACCGCACCGAGCGTCCAGGCCAGCTGACGTCCGCCCTGCCCCGCGAAGACTGCCAGGCTCTCCCGCTCGGCCACCGGGGCGTCGCCCAGGTCGATCCGGCGCAGGAAGCCCACCCCGAGCCCGTTGAGCAGGGCCACCGCAGGCAACAGCGCCGGATCGGCGAACGGGGCGAGGAACCGGATGACCAGGTGCAGGCCGAGGAAGACCGCGCCGAGCGCGGCGGCCGGCATCCAGAAGTCCGAGGTGACCGTGTCCAGCAGGTTCGCCTCGACGGTCGCCCCGTACGCGGCCACCAGCACCATCGCGAGCAACAGCAGGTACAGCTCGGCGTTGCGGCGCGACCGCGCCAGGCGTACGCCGGATTGCTCGCCCGCGGTGGCGGGCGAGGGTGCCGGTGTGGCCGCTACGGTCACGGGTGGAGTCCTCAGGATCTCAGCCGACGCTCACTCAGGAGACCGGCAGCCGGCCGGGTCGAGCGCCGGCGTGGCCGAGTCGGAGGGCGTGACGTCGGGTGTGGTGGTCGCGCCGGCCCCACCGAGTGCAGTGGTGGCACCGGCGGTCGGGCTTGCGCTGACAACCCCGTTGGGGGTCGGCGACGCGTTGGCGCTCGGGCTGCCGTTCGGGGTCGGCGTCGAGCCGACCGGGGTCGGCGTCGGCGTCGGCGTGTTGACCCCGGCGGCGGTCGGGTCGAGCGGGCAGAGCGGCTTCAGGTTGGGGTTGCTCGGCGTGTCGCTGGTCAGCTCGGCGAGCTGACGCTCGGCGTCCGGCTCACTCTTGGCTCGGATGCCGACCTTGACGGTGTCCTGCGCGGCGACAGTGAGGTCGTCCAGGCGGGTGCCGCTGCGGCGGTGCACGCTGGACAGATCCATCCCGGCGATCTGACCCTGGACACCGCGGAAGACGGCAACCTGGCCCTCTTCGGTGGCTCCCACGTAGTACTGCCGCTGGGTGTACGTCCAACCACCGAACGCCGCACCGCCGACGATCACCAGCAGGGCCAGCGCCATGGCGGCGGTCCGGACCGGGCGTCGCTTCGGCCGGTCGGCGTCATCGTCGGAGGCCGCCGGTTCCTCGGGGGCGGCCGGACGCGGCGCGGAAAGCGCCGAGGCTCGGGCCGCCGGAGTCGAGTCGTCGGCGGAGGTCGCCATGCCCCGGTCCCGGGCGGCGGCGCCGCCCACGATCGGGGTCGCCTCGACGATGTCCTGGTCCGTGGCGTCGGCGATGATCACCGTGATGTTGTCCGGCCCACCGCCGCGCAGCGCGAGCTGCACGAGCCGCTCGACGCACTGCTGCGGGTCGGTGTACTCCCGCAGGGTCTCGCCGATGGTTTCGGCGCTGACCACACCGGACAGGCCGTCGCTGCAGATCAGGTACCGGTCGCCGGGCATGACCTGGCGGACCGAGTATTCCGGATCGATGTCCCGACCGTCGAGGGCACGGGTGAGCAGCGACCGCTGCGGGTGACTGCTCGCCTCCTCGGCGCTGATGCGGCCTTCGTCGACCAGCATCTGGACGTAGGTGTCGTCCTTGGTGATCTGCGCGAACTCGCCATTGCGCAGCAGGTAGGCCCGCGAGTCGCCAATGTGGACCATGCCCAGCTTGCTGCCGGTGAAGAGGGTCGCCGTCAGCGTGGTGCCCATCCCCTCCAGCTGTGGGTTGGCGTCCACCGTGTCGCGGAGTTGTTGGTTGGCGGTGCCCACTGCCGAACGCAACGCATCGACGAGAGCGTCCCCCGGGACGTCCTCGTCGAGCGGCGCCATGGCACCGATGACGATGTTGCTGGCGACGTCACCGGCGGCCATACCGCCCATGCCGTCGGCAACGGCGAGTAACCGCGGCCCGGCGTAGACGGAGTCTTGATTGCCGTCTCGGATCAGACCGCGGTCGCTGTGGGCCGCATAGCGCAGGGTCAGAGTCATGGCCGTAATTCGAGGGAAGTGCGGCCGATCCGGATCGGCACGCCGAGGGGGACGGGGGTTGGTCCGGAGACCTTAGCGCGATCGAGGTACGTGCCGTTAGTCGAGCCGAGGTCCTCGACGTACCACTGCCCCTCACGCGGCACGAGCCGGGCGTGTCGCGCGGAGGCGTAGTCGTCGGTGATGACCAGGGTGGAGTCCTCAGCCCGACCGATGGTGATCTGCGCTTCACCGAGAGTGATTTTGGTGCCGGCCAGCTGACCGGCCGTCACCACCAGCTGGTGCGCCGCTCTGCCCCGCTTCACCTTCGCTGGCTTGGCCGCCTGCCCCGTCGAGGCGCCCACCGCGCGTGGCGCGGCCACCAGACGACCCGACCGGGCGCCCGCGAAGAGGTCCCGGCGGATCACGCCGACCACAGTGAACACGAAGATCCACAGCAGGATCAGGAACCCGAACCGGGCAACGGTGATGACCAGTTCCGGCAAGGCGGGTCAGCCGTCCACGCGGAAGGTCAGCGTCGTCGTCCCGAGCTGGACCATGTCACCGGGGTTGAGCGCGACGGCGGAGACCCGCTGCCCGTTCACCATGGTGCCGTTGGTCGAGCCCAGGTCGGTCAACACGACCTGGCCCCCGTCGAAATCCAGCCGGGCGTGTCGCCGGGAGATGCCGACGTCGGGCAGACGCAGGTTGGCCTGGTCGCCGCGTCCGATCACCGTCGACCCCATCTGGAGGGGGTAGGTGCGACCGTCGCCGGAGACCAGCCGCACGTTGCGACCGCCACCGTGCCCGGGCGGCGGGCCGTAGCCACCGCCCTGGTCGTACGCGGGGTAGGCGGGCGGGCCGGCGTCATAGCCGGGCGCCGACACCGGGGCGACCTCGCCGCCGGTGTAGACCTCGGCCGTGACACGGAACATGCCCGTGTCCAGACCCTCGCCTCGCTCGATCTCGACGATCACGTCGCCGTAGACCGTCCACGCCTGCTCGCCGATGAACTCCGCCTGCGACTGGGCCAACTCCTGGGCCAGCGCGGCGGCGTACGGCGCCAGCCGGGTGTGGTCGAACGGCGAGAGATCGATCACGTAGCGGTTGGGCACCAACGTGCGCCCACCGGCCAGGATCGCCTTGTGCGCCTCGGCCTCCCGCTGCATGGCGTTGAGGATCTCCACGGGGTGGACCACCCCTTTGAAGACCTTGGCGAAGGCCCCTTCGACCAGGCCTTCCAGACGCTTCTCGAAGCGTTGCAGCACGCTCACCGGCTCCTCCTCGGGTCCCGAGGACATGATGGTATCCGGCCGGCGCGCGCGCAGCTCACACGCCGCTCGGCCGGCTGGTCTCGACCCGTTCGGAAGGGCCGGGACTGTCGTGCTAATCTTTCGTCCGCCACGAACGGTAATCGCTCGTGGCGAGCGTCAGGGACAGCGTAGTATTCCCGAGGCCCGTTGGAGACGGCGGGGCCGGGCGGCTAGAGTGTTCCGGGTTGTGCCACGGGGATGTGGCGGAATGGCAGACGCGCACGGTTCAGGTCCGTGTGCCCGAAAGGGCGTGGGGGTTCAACTCCCCCCATCCCCACCACCGACGAGGGCTCCGCTTCATGCGGGGCCCTTCCGTCATATCGGGGCGTGCTGGACGTCACGCTATGCTCCGATGGATTCTGCCTCCAATGGACCAGGAGTGGCGTGTGAGTGTCGCGTTGGTGACAGGGTCGGGTGGTCTGATCGGCTCCGAAGCGGTTCGGCATTTCGCCGGCCTCGGTCTGGATGTCGTCGGCATCGACAACGACATGCGCCGGTACTTCTTCGGCGAGGACGGCTCCACCTCGTGGAGCCTGGAACGGCTCGGCCGTGACCTGGGTAACGCGTACACCCACTTCGCGGTGGACATCCGGGACCGGGACGGCCTGGAGCAGGTGTTCAAGAAGTACGGCAAGGACATTGCCGTGGTGATCCACAGCGCCGCCCAGCCGAGCCATGACTGGGCAGCCAAGGAGCCGTACACGGACTTCGACGTGAACGCCGGCGGCACGCTCAACATCCTGGAGAACACCCGCCGGCACGCCATCGACGCGCCGTTCATCCACTGCTCGACCAACAAGGTGTACGGCGACCGGCCCAACAGCCTGCCGCTCATCGAGTTGGAGACCCGGTACGAGCTGCCCGAGGACCACCGCTGGTACCAGGGCATCACCGAAGAGATGTCGATCGACCACTCGCTGCACTCGGTCTTCGGCGCCTCCAAGGTCGCCGCGGACGTGATGGTCCAGGAGTACGGGCGCTACTTCGACATGAAGACCGCCTGCTTCCGGGGCGGCACGCTGACCGGCCCGGCGCACTCGGCGGCCGAGCTGCACGGGTTCCTGGCCTATCTGATGCGCTGCGTCATGGAGGGCCGGACGTACAACCTCTTCGGTTACAAGGGCAAGATGGTCCGGGACGCGATCCACTCGCACGACGTGCTGACCGCGTTCGAGGCGTTCTTCCGGGCCCCGCGATCCGCCGAGGTCTACAACCTCGGTGGCGGCCGGCACTCCAACACCTCGCACATCGAGGCGTTCCGGATCGCTGAGGAGATCACCGGCCGCGAGGCGCGGATCAACTACGTCGAGCAGAACCGCACCGGCGACCACCAGTGGTACGTCAGCAGCATGGCCCGGTTCGAGGCGCAGTATCCGGACTGGAAGATCACTTACGACGTGCCGATGATCCTGCGGGAGATCTACGAGGCCAACGTGGACAAGTGGGTGGCCCAGCCATGAGCGCCCGGACGAAGCGCAACGTGCTCGGCGTCCTCGTCGACGCCACCGACTACGCCACGGCGACCGATGCGGTGGTGACAGCGGCACACGAGCGGCGTCCCCTCGCGCTGACCGCGTTGGCGGTGCACGGTGTGATGACCGGGGTGCTCGACCCTGCGCACAACGCGCGGCTCAACTCCTTCGACGTGGTCACGCCGGACGGGCAGCCGGTGCGGTGGGCGCTCAACCTGCTGCACCACGCCGGGCTCAGCGACAGGGTGTACGGGCCGACCCTGACCCTGCACGTGCTGTCGAGCTTCGCCGACGAAGGGCTGCCGGTCTACCTGTACGGCTCGACCGAGGAGACCCTCGCCCGGTTGATCCCGGCCCTGGAGCGGATGTTCCCGGCGCTGAAGATCGCCGGGGTGGAGCCGTCCAAGTTCCGTGCCGTCCAACCCGGTGAGGACGCCGAGATCGCCGACCGGATCCGGTCCAGTGGCGCCCGGTTGGTGCTGGTCGGGCTCGGCTGCCCGCGCCAGGAGGTCTTCGCGTACGCCATGCGGCCGCTGCTCGACATGCCGCTGATGGCGGTCGGCGCGGCCTTCGACTACCACGCCGGGCTGCTGCGTCAGCCCCCGCCGTGGATGCAGCGCGCCGGTCTTGAGTGGTTCTGGCGTCTCGGTCTGGAGCCGAAGCGGCTCTGGCGTCGCTACGTCATCCTCAACCCGGCCTACCTGAGCCGGCTCGCCGCGCAGAAGATCGGCCTGTGGAAGGCCCGCCCGCCGGCCCCGGCCACCGAGCGACCGGCCACCTTCTCGGTCTGAGCCCGATCTGTACGACGCGAGGCCCCACCCGGCGTGCCGGGTGGGGCCTCGGTCGTCAGGGACCGGTCAGACGGTCAGGGTCCAGGTGTTGATGTAGCCGGTGTCGGCCGAGTAGGTGTCCCGCACCTGGAGTCGCCAGATGCCGTCGGCGGCCTCACCTGACACGTTGACCGTGTAGGTGGCGTTCACGTTGTCGGCGCTGTCCGAGGTGCTGCTGTTCTTCAGCCGGTACGAGCTGCCGTCCGGGGCGAGCAGGTCGATGACCAGATCACCGCGGTAGGTGTGCACGATGTTCACCGCCACTGTGGAGGTCGAGGAGGCGTTACGACCGCAGCCGGAGATGGTGATCGAGCTGGTCACCGCCGAGCCGGCGTCCGGAATCGACACGTCGGTGCCGTTGGTGCCGGTGCAGCCGGTGGGCGGCGGCGGGGTGCTGCCGGTGCCCACGTAGAGCAGCAGGTTCGGCGAGCCCGAGCCGGGGTTGCTCACCACGTTGGGCGTGGCGTTGGCCACCAGTTGGTTGCGGACCTGAGCCGGGGTCCAGCTCGGGTTGGCGCTGGCCACCAGGGCCGCCGCTCCGACCACGTGCGGGGTGGCCATCGAGGTGCCGCTGATCGTGTTGGTGGCGGTGTTGCTGTTGTACCAGGCCGAGGTGATCGACGAGCCGGGGGCGAAGATGTCCAGGCAGGTGCCGACGTTGGAGAACGACGACCGGGCGTCCGAGCTGGTCGTCGAGCCCACGGTGATGGCTTCGGTGGTACGCGCCGGCGAGGTGTTGCAGGCGTTCGCGCCGTTGTCGTTGCCGGCCGCCAGGCCGTACGTGACACCCGAGGCGATCGAGTTGCGGACGGCGTTGTCCAGTGAGCTGTTCGCGCCGCCGCCGAGGCTCATGTTCGCCACCGCCGGCTTGATCGCGTTCGCGGTGACCCAGTCGACGCCGCCGATCACACCGGCGTTGGTGCCACTGCCGGAGCAGTTCAGCACCCGTACGCCGACGAGCTGGACGCCCTTGGCCACCCCGTACGTGGACCCGCCGACAGTGCCGGCCACGTGCGTGCCGTGCCCGTTGCAGTCGTCGGCCGACCCGCCGTCCACGGCGTCGTAGCCGGAGGTGGCCCGGCCGCCGAAGTCGTTGTGGGAGAACCGGATGCCGGTGTCGATGATGTAGGCGTGCACGTTGCTCGCCGTGTTCGGGTAGGTGTAGGAGCTGTCCAACGGCAGGTTGCGCTGGTCGATCCGGTCGAGGCCCCAGGAGGGCGGGTTGGCCTGCGTGCCGGAGATCGAGACGGTGTGGTTCTGCTCGACGTACGCCACAGCCGGGTCGGCCGCGATCCGCGCCGCCGCGCTCGCGTTCACGGTGACCTCGAAGCCGCGCAGCGCCGCGCCGTAGGTGCGGGCCACAGTGCCGCCGTGGCGGCCGGAGAGCCGCTTCGCGGTGTCGCCGACCCGGTCCCGGGCAACCGCGCTGTCCTTGAGTACGACGATGTAGCTGTCCGGCACGGCGGTGGCTCCGCCGGCGGCCCGAACCACACCCACGGGTTCGGCGGCCAGGGCCGGGGTACCGACGGCCAGCACTGTCGCCGCGGCCACCCCGATCAGTACGGACCTTCGTGGAAGACCCATTTCCTACCTCCCTCTGACCGGCAGTGGAACGTGACCACCGGTCCCAACATCAATCGACACTCGCCGATCTAGCTGAGGGTAAGTCAGCCGTCGGGCAGTTGAACATGTCGAAACGGCCATAACCTTGAAGTGATGACCCCCTACGGGCCCGGCGTCCGGGGCGAACGGGGGACGCGCCCGGATTCGCCTCACCGGGATTCGGGAAAGACTCTCGAACATGGAGAGTCAGCTCACCATCCTGCTCCCGGTTGCCGCCGTCTGGCTGGCCGCCGGCGTCGTTGCCGACGGCCTTCCCCGGCTGCGCAACACCCGCATGCTGCGTCGGCGTACCGGATGGTTGCTGGTGCTGGCCCTCAGCGGCGTTGCGCTCACCGCGGCCGTGCTCGGCGGCGGACTGCTCAGCGCCGGCACCGAGCCGGTCGACCGGGCCGCCGCCGGGCTCACCCTGGCCGCCGGCCCGGCGCTCGTGGCGACTGTCTGCTCGGTACGACGGATCCGCCGGCTGTGGGCCGGCGCGGGCGCGTTCGCCAGTGCCCCCGCCACTCCCGCGCCACATGGGCTGCGCGCCGCAGCGGCCCACCCGCTCGTCGGGCTGCCGCTACAGGTCACCGCCCTGGCCACGGTGCCGGCGTTGATCGCCGCCGCCGGCACCGACCTCGGAGCCGACCCCGGCGTCACCGGGCCGGCGATCACAGTGGGTGCGCTCGCGGTGATCGCCATCGGGGTCCGGCACGCACTGCGGCACAACCGCTTCGCGGAGCGGGCCCAGCCCGCCGTCGCACTGTCAACGCGGGCGGCTGGCGCTCTGCACGTATAGCAGTTCCAGGATCGACCTGGTCGCCTCGAACCAGCGGTCCAGCCAGTCCTGCGAGGGCACGGTGCCCTTCGGCGGCAATTCCATCAGCAGGCCACGCAGCAACGGGTGGTCCGCCAGGGACTCGGGCCGCTCCATCGGCCAGCCCGTCGGCGGGAACGACGGCTCGATCAGCGGGTTCGGGTCCAGTGAGGGCAGCGATAGCGGAGGATCCGTCGTCTCGGAAGCACCCTCCCGCCCGCTCAACTCCTGGTCGGTCGAGACCACCTCGGTCAGAACCGTGTCCCGACGAGCGCCGCGGTACTTGCCACCGAACCGCTCCGGCTTCGCCGGACCGGTGGTGAGGTTGTCTGAACCGATCGTCGTCATCCGTCTCGCCTACTCGCTCGGTTGCGGGTCGGTGCGGCTGGTCGTCGACCAGTGCCGTACCGACCGGTTCAACGAGACGGGGACGCTCTGGCGACGGGAATCCCGACGGAACCTCGCCGGTCACTGCCGCGCCGCGACAGTCGGCCGCGCCAACCGCGGCGACGACACAGTCCCCGTCCGGCGAACCGGACGGGGACTGTGTTGACCAGTCGGTCAGACCGCGCCGAACACACCACCCCGGGTGCCGGCGACGAAGGAGTGCCAGTCACCCGGTGCGAAGACCAGGGCGGGGCCCGCCTTGTCCTTCGAGTCCCGCACTCCGACCGCCCCCGTCACGTACGCCACCTCCACGCAGTTGTCACAGTTCGGCCCGCTCTTCGAGCTCTTGAACCATGCTGCCTGCGTCAGGTCCACGGGGAACCCTTTGGTCGCCATTTCCACAACGGCTCCTCTGCCAGTTTTGCGATGTGTGCGACGGACTCCTCCGGACGTATGGCCGCAGCGCGGATGTGATCGAAGATGAAGCTGTACTTCTGTAGTTCGTCGCTCTTCTCGAGGAAGAGCCCACCCGTGGCGTTCTCCGCGTACACAACATCCGGATCACCGGGCTCAGGGAAGCTGAGGATCGTGAACGTGCCGTCCATGCCGGCATGCGCACCCACCTCGAAGGGCAGGATCTGCAGCGTCACGTTCGGCAACTCGGCCACCTCAACCAACCGCTTGAGTTGGCCGCGCATCACCTCGTCCCCGCCCACCGGCCGACTTACCACCGCCTCATCGAGCACCACCCACAGATCGACCGGATCGTCCTGGGTCAATAACGACTGACGGCCCAAACGGACACGCACTCTTTGATGCACCTGGTCGGCGGTGAAGTCCGGCCGAGCCGCACGGATCATGGCCCCGGCGTACTCCTCGGTCTCCAGAAGACCCGGAACGACCTGCTGTTCGTACGCCCGGATCGAACTGGCCGCCGCCTCCAGACCGACGTAAGCGCCGACGAGCACCGTGCTGTAGGGGTGCCACCAGCCCTTCTGGCGGGCCTCCCGGGCGATCTGCACGAGCTCGTCGCTCTCGGCGCCGACCACGCCGTAGATCCGCAGCATGTCCCGCACGTCGCGCGGGGTGGCGGTGGTGTGCCCGGTCTCGATCCGGGAGACCTTCGACGCCGAGCACTCCAACTGTTCGGCGACCACCTCGATGGTGATCCCGGCGGACTCCCGCTGGCGACGCAGCTCGGCCCCGAGCCGTCGCCGTCTGATGGTGGGACTGCGCCGCTCACTCATCGCGCAACCCGTGAGTCACTGGTCCCCGCCGCTGGCTGCTCGACCCCACTCGGGCTACCTCCGGTAACGCGCCACTGGGTGACACCCGCCGGGGGCGCGACCGTCGACCGGCGAGCGTTCGCGACGAAGGGGGTGGTGCCGGTCCTCGGCCGGCCGCGACGGGCGAAACCGGCCCCCAGTCTGCCGCCCGGACGCGGATGGCTTCAATAGGCCTTTCGCGCGACACGCTCACGTATCGGCAAAAGTCGACGTGCAACTTGCATGAAGCACGTCCCTGATGCACTCTGTCCGTATGGCACGGATCACTCAGCGTCTCCGTTCGGTCCCTCGCAGTGGTGACCCCACCGCCGCGGGGAAGCCGGGCACGGCGCGGGCCCGGCCGACGACAACGCGACCTGCTCCGGGGTAAGGACCCCGCCGCTGCAAGCCGGCAAGCTGCGGCGGCGGGCGCGGTTCCCGGAAGCAACCGGGTGGTGGTCGGGTGGCGGCACGTCACCAGCGGGGTACGGCCCGACCACCGCCATCCGCACCACCGGTCCACGAGGCACGACCCCGTCACCGGCCGAGACGTCCCCCGTTCAGGCACCGCCGGCGCGACCGCCGGCCGATCCTCCCCAGGAGCCCATGTGCTTCCCCGCACCGGTGACGTACTGCACGTGACACGCGCGGCGAGTGTCCAGTTCCTCAGGCCGATCAAGTTCCGGGTGATCCGGGTGCTCGACTGGCCGACCTATGACGGCTGGCTCTGGCTCGACGGCTACGAGTTGAACGCCGCGGGCGACGCTGTCACCCGACGGTCGATCTTCGTCCAGCGGGAAGGGCTGCAGCAACTGCAGGCCGCCCCCGAACCCCGCCCGCACACCGTGCGGGCCCGCCGCCCGGTCGCGCGTACCCCGCTCCGGGTGGGCTGACCGACCCGAACCGCCGCCGGTGGGCGTGCAGTCGCCATAGAATTGGTACGCCCACCCCGGCACCGTTCCACCCGCTCGTCCAGGACCCTGACCCTGGGATGGTCATGGTCAATCAGCCCGCCCTGCGGCGGCACCACCGCTCCCGTATCGCCTACGCCTTCGGACTCCTCGCCCTCCTCGGGGCGATGGCGGCACTCCTGGTCCTCGTCCGCGACCCGGCGATGTCGTCCACCCGGCTGACCGCACCGGTGCCCGCACCGGAGATCACCGTGCTCGACTCGGACCCGCCGACGGGCGACGGTCAGTCGGTCTACGAGGAACCTGGCTGGATCGACACCGGCTCCCCGGCCGACCAGGCTGGTGGCGCCGACCCGACCGGGCCGGTGTCCGGCCTGGGTGCCGGCGGCCAGTCCGACGGCCGTCAGGAACTCACCGAGGCCGCTCCGGCAGGGCACAGCGCCACCGACATCCGCCGCTCCCTCTTCTGGTCCGGCATCTTCGGCCTCGCCATCTCGCTGGCCGGCATCGGCCTCGTCGGCACCCGCCGCCGGATGTGGTGACCAGCGGTCACGGCGTGCTCGTCACCGTGGGGCTCGGTGTGGTCGGGCTCGCCCCGGTCGGCGGCTCGGCCTGCGAGATGATCAACAACACCTCGTCGTCGGTCGACACCGACGTGCCCGCCTCCGGCTCGGTGCCCACCACCGTCCCCGGTGGCAGCTCCGACGGGCGGTACACCACCCGGTAGGCCAGGCCGAGCCGAGCCAACAACCCTTCGGCGGTGGCCTGCGGCAGGCCGGCGAGCGGTGGCACCGGCAGCTCGTCCGGCGCGTCAGTGGTCGGCGAACTGCTCGGCGACTCACTGGTGGGCGTCGCCGATGTCGGGGCTGCGCTGGTCGGCACGGCGCTGGGGGCACTGGTCGGCGGAGGCGACGGGGTGGGCCCACGCTCGTCCCGGTCGTCATCCTGCTGGGCGAGCACCACCCACAGCGCGCCCCCGAGCAGGCCGGCGAGCAGCAGCGCCAGTACGCCCCAGAGGATCGGCGACCACCACCGCCGACCACCCTGCTCCTCGACGTACCACTCACCGCCGGCGTCATCCGGTCGCGGCGAGCGCACCTCGGCCCGACCGGACCAGGCCGGTGGTATCGGCGCCGTCCGGTCGGCCTGCGGACCCGGCCGGGTGCCGGCGGACCGGTCGATCGGCATGGTCTGGTCGGGCGACAGATCGGGACGAGCCGGAACAGTCCGATCGATCGGTGCCGTCTCGTCCGGTCCGTCGGCGGCGGACCCGGTCGGGGCCGGCCGATCAGCGGCGGAGGGCAGCGGTCGGGTCCGGTCGTCGTCGTGATCGTCGGCGGGAGGCTCCTGGCGGTCGTCGCTCATCGCACGTCCTTTCCCGAACCCGGACGGGCGTCATGGCCCTCGACCGCCAACCTAGTCGCCCACACCGCCATCAGCGGGGATCAGCGTGCCGAGCCGCGCCGGCCGTTGGCGGGACAGTGCGGCGGGCAGGGGCCGGTAGGCTCGAACCCGCCGGCCTGGAATCAGGGCGTGGGTTTCGCGGTCGGCTGGCCGTCGGAGCCACACCAGATGCTGACCTGGTCGTTCCACCGGGCCGGGCCGTCCTCGGCGGGCTCCTGCCGGCTGACCTTTCCAGTACGTCCGCTGAGGTAACGCGGGTAGAGGCCCTCGTCGACCAACTCGTCGGCGGCGTCGGCGCAACTCTTGCCGACCACGTCCGGCACCTCGGCGGCCGGTGCCGGCCCGGCGACCTGTAGTTGCACAGTCGTCCCCCGGACGACCTCGGTGCCCACGTCCGGTGTGGTGCTCTCGACAGTACGGCCGACGCCACCACCGAAGACCAGCCGCCAACCCAGCCGCTGCTTGCGCAGCGTCTCCCGGGCCTGCTCGAAGTCGTCGCCGATCACCGGCGGCACGGTCAGGCCAGCCCCCTTGGTCGAGGTGGCGGAGGTCTGGACCGCCGACGGTGTCGGCCGCCCGGTGCTCGGTCGGGGTGCGGTGGCCCGGGTGGTCGACGCGCCAGCAGTGGTCGCGACGGCCAGCGGATCACCAGAGGGTGCGTCGTCCTCGCCGGCCAGCAACCAACCGCCGGTCGCACCCACGGCGGCGAGCAGCACCGCCGCCAACCCACCACCGAGCACGACGCTGGCCCGGCCCGCACCGCCACCGGCGGCATTCTGCTGGCCCGTGTTCGTATCCGTCATAACGCCCACCGCCTCATCACCGGCGACCGTACCGCCCGCCGCCCAACCCGCCCGCACCGGCGGTCCACACCGGCGGGTCTTTGCGACTCGCCGCGCCGACGACGGGACGTTACGCTGCCCGGCATGGCCAGACAGGGCTGGGGAGTATCGATCGCGACGGCGATCGGGGTCGCTGCCGGCGCGGGTGCCGCACAACTGGGCTTCGGCTACGGGCTCGGCGTCATCACCTGGACGCCGACCGATGCCGGTGCGACAGACACAGCCTGGGCGGACGGCCTCGCCTGGGCCACCTGGCTCGCCGCCAGCTCGACGGTCCTCGGCGCGGTCTGCGCGCAGCGGCTGCACCAACGCAACGCCCCCGCGAAGACAGTGATCGCTCCGGAAACGTCGCCCGGCGATGGTGCCCGCCACGAGGGCCCACAGCTCGACGACCGGAGGCCGGAGCACGAGAGCCCGGTTGACGGGCCCTCACCGGCCGTCGACACCGCCCGCCCGGAGGTGGCGGGCACGCCACCACCGGCGGCCGAGCCGCCGGTCCACGATCGCAATGGCCTGCTGCGCCGGGTGGCCCTGGCGCTTGGCGCCGGGCTGGGTGGGCTGGTCACGGTGCTGTTGATCGCGGTACCCGCGCGGGTCGCTACCGGCGCGGACACCGGCGCTCCGCAACGGACGGCCGCCGTGCAGGCGACACTGGGCATCCTGATCGGCGTCCTCGTCGCGATCTGGGCGCTTCGCTCCCGCGCCGCCGCTGTCAACGTGACCGTGACGGCCGCCTGGCTCTGGCTGCTCGCGGTGATCTCCGTGATCGACGGGGTACGCGTCGGACGAGGTCTGACCGGCGCGCAACTCGGTACCTGGCAGTTCGACCCGGACCACGCCCGGTACTGGATCGGGGGCCAGCTCTACTGGCCCGGCGCGCTGCTGGCACTGGTGCCCGCGCTGCTGATCGGCGTACTGGCCGCCCGGCGGTCCGCCCGCTCGGTCGGGCACCGCGTGGGTGCGGCGGCCTCCGGCGCTGCGGGTCCGGTGCTCGTTGCGCTCGCCTACCTGACCACCCTGCCGCACTGGTCGACGCTGGGCCCCGCGCAGCTGTCCACCCAGCTGATCGCCCCGTACGCGGTGATCGCCGGTATCGGCGGCTCGGTGCTGGCCGCCCGCCTCGGCGAGCGAAGTGAACGGAACCACGCGGCCGAGCAGAGCCGCCCCGCCGATCGGGGTGCGGTCACTCGGGACGCGGCGGCCGACCCGGCCCCGATCGCCGAGACCGAGCCCACGCCGCCGGTCTCCGGCTCGGCTGCCACAACCTCAGCGTCAACCGCCAGCACCGCGGCCTCGACGGCCAGCACCCCAGCGTCGACGGCCGGCACCGCAGCGCGGCGCAGGAGGGCCGACGCCGCACCGCAGGCACCCAGGGCAGGCTCACTGCCCGGCGAGGCCACCGCCGCACCGCACGTGCCGGCCCCCCGTACGGACCCAGACCGTCCCACCGAAGCAGCAGCGGAGGACCCGGCCCCCGACAGCCGGCGCACCCGAGCCTCCCGCCGCACCACCCGCCCCACCACCAACTAACCCACCCCCACCCCCACCCCCACCCCACCCACCCCCAGGGCCGACCCCGACCCTGTTGATCATGAAGTTATTGCCACCCCGACCGGCGTGTCGAGGCCTTAACT